>NZ_JARNTV010000004.1 GCF_029433115.1 Sphingomonas sp. AOB5
ACGACCAGCACCAGCCCCCGCCGTCGCGCGACCAGCGCTACCCGCCGGAGCAGAGCCGCCCGGTCCGGCGCATCATAGTGACGGAACACCACCCCGCTGCCCCGCGGCAGCCGTTCCAGCGCGGCCCACAGGCCATCGCCCATCCGCGGGTCGGTCATCAGCCAGCGGGCGGGAATCGGGGGGTGGCGGCGCGGCATGGCCCCTCCTATAGCGGCGCCCATGCCGTCCGACGATGCTGCCACGCGCCTTGCCAACATTCGCGACGGGATCGCCCGCGCCGCGAAGACCGCCAGCCGCGATCCCGCCGATATCACCCTGATCGCGATCTCCAAGACGCACGATGCCGATGCGATCCGCCCGCTGATCGACGCGGGCCAGCGCGTGTTCGGCGAGAATCGCGTCCAGGAAGCCGCGGCGAAATGGCCCGAGTTGCGCGAGACGACTTCGGACATCGAACTCCATCTGGTCGGCCAGCTCCAGTCGAACAAGGCCGAGGAAGCCGTCACGCTGTTCGACGCGATCCATTCGGTCGACCGGCCTTCGCTGGTGAAGGCGCTGGCCGCGGCGATGGACAAGACGGGCAGGCGCCCCGCCTGTTTCATCCAGGTGAATATCGGCGAGGAAGACCAGAAGGGCGGCTGCGCGATTGCCGACCTGCCCGGCCTGCTTGCCGAGGCGCGCGCGGCGGGGCTGCCGGTCGCGGGCCTGATGTGCGTGCCGCCGCTCGATCTGGAACCGGCGCCGTGGTTCGCGCTGCTGGCGAAGCTGGCGCGCGACCATGACGTCACCGGCCTCAGCATGGGCATGTCGAGCGATTACGAGGCCGGAATCTGGCTGGGCGCGACCCATGTGCGGGTCGGCACAGCGCTGTTCGGCGCACGCGATTGAGCCTGGCGCAGCGCCTCGTCCGCATGCTGCCCCACCGCTGGGCCGATGCGATCGAGCGCGAATCGCGCGAATGGAAGGTCAGCTGCGTGCGGTGCGGCGGCGAGCGATCGGTGTGGGACACCGGCGGCGTGCTCTACCGCGCCAGCGGCGAGCCGCGCATCCTGATCCGCTGCACCGGTTGCGGCACCACCGGCGTCGGCCGCGTCCATCGCGTGCGGAGCGACGCATGATGCTCACCACCCGCTTCGATGCGATCCTGTTCGATTTCGACGGCGTGCTGCTGGAAAGCGAATATGCCGGCAACCGCCAGATCGCCGACTATCTCACCAGCATCGGCCATCCGACCTCGCCCGAGCAATCGATGGCCAATTTCATGGGGCTGGCCGGCGGCGATTTCCTGGCCGCCATCGAACGCTGGATCGGCCGCGCCATTCCCGACGATTTCCATGAAGCCCGCGCAGTGGAAGACAAGCGCGCGGTGGAGGAAGGCCTCGATCCGGTGCTCGGCGCGATCGGTTTCGTCCGGTCCTTGCCGCCAGCGCTGCCCCGCGCCATCGCGTCGTCGAGCTCGACCCGCTGGATCACCGCGCATCTCGATCATCTCGGCATTCGCGACGCGTTCGAGGGGCGGATCTTTTCTGGCCGCGAGCATGTGACCAACGGCAAGCCTGCGCCGGACCTGTATCTCCACGCCGCGAGCGCCATCGGCGTCGATATCCATCGCTGCGTGATCCTGGAGGACTCGCCGGTGGGCGTCACCGGCGCGGTCGCATCGGGCGCGCATGTGATCGGCCTGTGCGCGGGCAGCCATTGCGCACTCGACCATGCCGACCGGCTGCGCGCGCTGGGCGTCACCGAAATCGCGCATGATTTCGACGAAGTGGCGCGACTGATTCGCTAAGCACCGCGAAAGCGGTGCGCCTTCAAAGGCTCAAAGCTGGTGGCCGGTCCGGTCGCGCTTGGTGGCGAGATAGCGTTCGTTGTGCGGATTGGGCGGCAGCTTGTGCGCCACGCGCTCGGCCACCTTGACGCCAGCCGCCTCCAGCGCCGCAACCTTCTCCGGATTGTTGGTCAACAGCCGCACCGTCTGCTGGCCCAGCAGCGACAGCATCCGCCCCGCCACCGCGAAGTTGCGCGCATCGACTGCGAAGCCGAGCCGCGTATTGGCGTCGACCGTGTCGAACCCCTGATCCTGCAGCGCATAGGCACGCAGCTTGTTGATCAGCCCGATCCCGCGTCCTTCCTGACGCAGATAGAGCAGGATTCCCCAACCGCTCGCTTCGATCGCGGCGATGGCGGCCTGAAGCTGCGGCCCGCAATCGCATTTGAGGCTGCCCAGCACATCGCCGGTCAGGCATTCGCTGTGCAGCCGCACCAGCGGCGGATTGCCATCGGGATCGCCGATCAGCAGCGCGACATGCTCGCCGGGCATCTCGTCGGTGCGGAAGGCGACGATTTCGGTATCTTCGGCGCCCGCCACCGGCAAACGCGCGCGGGCGACGATGCGCAGGCGATCGGCATCCTCATGCGCGTCGATATCGGCAATGGTGATAGCGGGTTCGTCCTGCGCGGGGCGGACGAAAAAGGCCGGGAGAATGCCCGCGATCCGGGCGAAGCGCAGCGCGGCCTGTGCGGCCTCAGGCTGCATCACCGGCAGCGCGCGGAACGGCCCCTTGAGCGGAGTCGCCAGATCGAGCTGCGGATCGGCCAGTGCGGTCGCGGTATCGAAATCGAGCCATGCCACGCGCTCGACCAGCACCGGGCCGTCCGGCGTGGCCGCATCGCGCTGATTGGCGAGCTTCAGCGTCGTGGCGCGTCCGGCCGAGAGCAGCAAAGGTGCTTCGCCCGCCGGATCGAACGCCTTCAGCCGCTCGGCATCGGCGGTTTCCACCGCGAGCAGTGCCAGCCCCTCGATCGCAATCGGCCAGCCGCGGCGCAGCGCATCGATTGCCCCAGCAGCTCTTCTGGCGCCGGCGGCACGCGGATCGCTCAAAAGTCGAACTCGGTGACGATGGGGACATGATCGGAAGGCTTCAGCCAGCCGCGGCACGGCTCGCACACCCGATGCGACAGCGCCTTGTCGGCAAGCGCGGGGCTCGCCCACATATGATCGAGGCGGCGGCCACGATCCGACGCTTCCCAATCCTTTGCGCGATAGCTCCACCAGGTGAAGTTGCGTTCGGGCGCGGGGATGAAGCGGCGGCCGAGATCGACCCAGCCATGGGCGGCCTGAAGCCGGCCGAGCGCCTCGACCTCGATCGGCGTGTGGCTGACCACGTCCAGAAGCTGCTTGTGGCTCCACACATCGCATTCCAGCGGCGCGATGTTGAAATCGCCGGTCAGAATGGTCGGCACGTCGAGTCCGGCGGACCATTGGGTCATCCGCTCGACGAAATCGAGCTTCTGGCCGAATTTCGGGTTCAGCTCGCGATTCGGAATGTCGCCGCCCGCAGGGACATAGACATTCTCCAGCCGCACCCCGTTCGGCAGCCGCACACCGACATGCCGCGCCTCGCCATTGGCCTGCCAGTCGAGCCTATCATCCTCGACGATGGGGATACGGCTGATGATCGCCACGCCGTGATGCATCTTCTGGCCATGGATGATGACATGGTCATAGCCGAGCTTGTGGAACGGCTTGGCCGGGAAATCCCCGTCGATCACCTTGGTTTCCTGAAGGCAGAGGATGTCGGGCGCCTCCTCGCGAAGGAATTGCTCGACGATCTCCATCCGGAAGCGGACGGAATTGATGTTCCAGGACGCGATCTTCGTAGTCATCGCTGCGCATGTAGCGCGTTTGCGGCGCGGTGCCAGCCCGAGCTCGCGGTGCCGGCCCGCTCCCCCAGCCGGGCATTCCATATAATCTGGGTGGCCGGGTGGGGGAGCGGGCCGGCACCGCCCATCGGCGTGAGCCGATCACAGAAAAGGAAAGGCCCCCGCTCCGGGGGCATTGGAGCGAGGGCCGACCTGGCGTTCGTCACGCAGGCGGGAGGTGAGATCCCAGGCAACAGGGGGAAAATCCCGGGTACGCCTCACTTCCGCAATCACTGTATTAGTGATGCAATCCTGCACGCTACATGAACAGAATTCAGGGACGGTTGGCGCCCGTCCTCCGTGGATCGTTCCAGCGGAACGTTCCGTCGGAGATCGCGGCGTTGAATTTCTGGTTCGACAGCTGGATCGTGGTGCGGTTGTTCTGCGAATCCAGCGCGACCCAGCCCTGAAGCATCAGCCCGCCCGGCGCCGCGTCGTTGCGCTGGAAGATCATCGTGATCCGGCCATATTCGGGGTGGCGCGGATCATAGACCTCGACCGAGACGACGTTCGGGCTGCGCGTCGGCATCAGCTTGGCGAACTTGGTGATGTCGCGCTTGGGGTTGAGCAGCACCGCCAGCGGCGAATTGCCGATCGGCCAGCGTTCGACCTGGCGCACCTGATAATCGATGAAATAGAGCGAGGTGCCGTCGGCAATGATCAGCTGGGGCACGCCCTTCTGATACTGGAAGCGGATCTTGCCGGGCCGCTTGAGCGTCATCGTGCCGGTCAGCACGCGATTGTTGCGATCGGTCTGGGTGAAGCCCGCGGTCATGCTGCTGACCGACTGGAGATGGCCCTGCACCTTGACGAGATCGCCTTCGGGCGCGGTCGCCACCAGCGCGGGCGCGGCGATGGCGAGGGTCAGGATGGCCGGCAGTCGAAACACGTCGTTCTCCGAATCTGTTTGGGGGCGCCGTAGATGGGGCGGCTTGAATGCCCCGTGAACCCGCGAGCGGGTCGTTCGATCCCGTCTAGAGCGGTCGGCCGTCGGTATCCATCAGCACTTCCCGGCGGCCGACATGGTCAGGGCGCGAGACGAGGCCATCCTTCTCCATCCGCTCGATCAGACGGGCTGCGGTGTTGTAGCCGACGCGAAGCTGGCGCTGCAGCCACGAGGTCGAGGCCTTCTGGCTCTCGGCGACGAGTTGGACCGCGCGGCGATAGGTCTGTTCCTCCGGCGAATCGTCGCCCTCGGGGCTGCCCTCGAGCGCGAAGCCGCCATCCTCAGGCTCCTCGGTAACCGCAGTGATGTAATCGGGCTCGCCCTGCGACCGCCAGTGATCGGCGACCGCCTGAACCTCGTCGTCGCTGACGAACGGGCCATGGACGCGGGTGAGCTGCTTGCCGCCCGGCATATAGAGCATGTCGCCCTTGCCCAGCAGCTGCTCTGCGCCCTGTTCGCCCAGGATCGTGCGCGAATCGATCTTCGACGTCACATGGAAGCTGATCCGGGTCGGCAAATTGGCCTTGATCACGCCGGTGATGACGTCGACCGAGGGGCGCTGGGTCGCCATGATCAGGTGGATGCCGGCCGCGCGCGCCTTTTGCGCGAGGCGCTGGATCAGGAATTCGACTTCCTTGCCCGCGGTCATCATCAGGTCGGCAAGCTCGTCGACGACGATCACGATCTGAGGCAGCACGTGCAGGTCGAGCGTCTCTTCCTCGTAGATCGGCCTTCCCTGCTCGTCATAGCCCGACTGGACCTTGCGGCCGAGCTTCTGGCCCTTGGCCTTGGCCTGGCGCACCTTGTCGTTGAAGCTGGCGAGGCTGCGGACATTGACCGAAGCCATCATCCGGTAGCGGTCCTCCATCTGCTCGACCGCCCATTTGAGTGCGCGGACCGCCTTGGGCGGCTCGGTCACCACTTCGGCGAGCAGGTGCGGGATGCCCTTGTACATGCTGAGTTCCAGCATCTTCGGGTCGATCATGATCATCCGGCACTGGTCCGGGGTCAGCCGGTACAGCAGCGACAGGATCATGCAGTTCAGGCCGACCGACTTGCCCGAACCGGTGGTGCCCGCGACCAGCAGATGCGGCATCGGCGCCAGATCGGCGATGATCGGCTCGCCCGCGATATTCTTGCCCAGCACCAGCGGCAGCGTCGCGCCCTGATCCTCGAACGTCTCGCTGCCGATCAGTTCGTGGAGATTGACGCCCTCGCGCTTTGCATTGGGCAGCTCGATGCCGATCACGCTGCGGCCCGGAATGGTCGCGACGCGCGCAGAGATCGCGCTCATGTTGCGCGCGATATCGTCGGCCAGCTGGATCACGCGGCTGGCCTTGATGCCGCTCGCCGGTTCCAGCTCGTACATCGTCACGACCGGACCCGGGCGCACCTCGACGATCTGGCCCTTCACATGGAAATCGTCGAGCACGCTTTCGAGCAGGCGCGCGTTGCGCTCGAGCGCGGCCTTGTCGATCGCGGCATTGCTGTTCGGCGGCGCGGCCTTGAGCAGATCGAGCGGGGGCAGCTTGTAGCTGTCCTTGAAATCGAGGCTGGTCTGGCTGGGCGGCTTGCTGCGCGCCGGGCTGGGCGAGATCTGGCGATCGGCGATCACCGGGCCGGGGCGTGCATCCGGCATCGCCACCTTGCGCGGCTGGGGCTTGGGCCCGTCCGCGGCCGGCGCCGGGCGGAACGGTTCGTCGAACTCGCGCTCACGCTCGGCTTTGGGCTTGAACGGGATCTGCGGGATGCTCCAATTGCGCTCGGGCAGGCTGAAATCGAGCGCGCGCGCCCAGATCCACAGGCCCGCGAACCCAAGCACCAACGCGATCCCGCGCCCGATCCACAGCGACGCGGTCGGCTCGCCGATATATTCCAGCGCCCAGCGCAGCCCCTTGGCGAGCAGCAGCCCAGCCAGACCCGCGCGGCCCGCGGGCAAAGTCGAATCGACCGGCACGAATGCGAGCGACGCGCCGAACAGCACCGCGCCAAGCGTGCCCCAGCGCAGCATCGTGCCGAAGCCGGTGAGCGGGCGATCCTGCCACAGCCGGTTCGCCGCGATCAGCCCGACCGGCATCAGCAGCCACACCGGCGCGCCGAGCAGCGAGAAGAGAATGTCGGACACCCAGGCACCAGGCGCGCCGATCATGTTGCGCGCGGGACCCGCCGCAGCCGTGTTCAGCGAGGGATCCTGCGCATGATAGCTGATCAGCGCGAGGCTGAGCAGCAGCACCCCAAGGAAGAGCGCAACGCCCCCGATCAGCGCACCGCTGCGGCGCGCGCCAGCCTTCATCGTGTCGCGCCATTGCGGCGCCTTTGCGCGGGACGCCATGGTCCAGCCTCCGGAATTTGCAGGGGGTGCGCGGGAATCATCGCGTACGGCGAGTCCCGCGTCAAGCGGGCTGGACCTGTTTTGTACCCGGCGGGCAGCGCATCGAAAGCCGGGATGACGCTTTGTTTTGGGAGCAACAGGTTCTAGGGAATCCGCATGGCAAGCGGCACGGACTCTGCGGACATTCTCATCCTGGGCGGCGGGCTGGTCGGCAGCGCGCTGGCGGCGGCGCTCGATGCGCATGGCCTTTCCTCGATCGTGATCGACACTGCCGATCCCGAAAAAATCCTCGCCGCCTCTTTCGACGGCCGCGCCTCGGCCATTGCGAGCGCGCCCTATCGCATGTTCGAGGCGATCGGCGTGGCGGACCGGCTGGCAGGCATGGGCTGCCCGATCCAGGGCATCCGCGTGTCGGACGGGCTGGATCCCGGCGCGCTCGATTTCGAGCCCGACGCCGATACCGGCGCGCTCGGTTATATGTTCGAGAACCGCAATCTGCGTCGCGCGCTGCTCGAGGCCGCCCAGGCAGCGCCGCTGGCCGATGTGCGGATGAAGACCCGCGCGGTCTCGGTCGAGCGCGGGCCGCATGGCGTCACTGCGCTGCTCGATTCGGGCAAGACCGTCCGCGCGCAGCTGCTGATCGCCGCCGAAGGCCGCAATTCGCCGACGCGCGAAGCAGCGGGTCTCAAAGTCGCGCGCTGGAGCTACGATCACGCCGCGATGGTGGTCTCGCTCCATCACGAGAAGAGCCACGAGAATATCGCCTTCGAGATCTTCTATCCCGAAGGGCCGTTCGCGATCCTGCCTTTGGTCGATGACGAGCATGGCCATCGCTCGGCAATCGTGTGGACGGTGAAGGCAGCCCACGCCGCGGGCATGATGGCGCTGTCCGACCGCGCCTATCTCCACGAAGCGGAAAAGCGGATGGGTGGCTTCCTCGGCAAGCTCGACCGGCTGACCCCGCGTTTCAGCCATCCGCTCGGCTTCCATCATGCGGCATGGATCACCGCCGACCGGCTCGCTTTGGTCGGCGACGCGGCACATGGCATCCATCCGATCGCCGGACAGGGCGTCAATGTCGGCTTCCGCGACGTGGCGACGTTGGTCGAAGTGCTGGTGGAGGGGAAACGCCTCGGTCTCGATCTCGGCGATCCGCAGCTGCTCGCGCGCTACCAGCGCTGGCGCGGCCTCGACACCTTCATGGTCGCCGCGGCCACCGATGGCCTCACCCGCCTGTTCGGCGTGCCCGGCAGGACCGCATCGGCAGTGCGCCGCTTTGGCCTCTCCGCCGTACAGAAGCTGCCTCCGCTAAAGCGCGCCTTCATGGCCGAAGCCCGCGGCGAAAGCGGCGACGTGCCCAAGCTGCTGCAGGGACTGACGGTCTGAAGAAACGGGAGGTGGCAGGTGAGTGACAGGTGGGACTTCTACTTCTGCACGCTAGACAACGAGCCCGCTTCGATCTCCCTCGACATGGGTATCGCCGGGCAAATCCCGATCTCCGGCTATGGCGCGTTCGGCTATGTCCGCGTCTATATGCAGCATCCACGCCCGGACGGACTTTCGAGCAATGAGGAGTTCGAAACGCTCTGCGCGATCGATGATTCGCTGACGGAAGCTGTTACCAGCGGAGGTGCGGCGCATTATTTCGGTCGCGCAACCTGCGGTGGGACGCGCGATTATTATTTCTATCTACGCGATCCCTCCGGCCTCACCGAACGCGCGGCGCAGGGCATGCGGGCGCACCCGACCTATGAGTATGAGACTGGCCATCGGGAAGACAGCGACGGAGAGGTCTATCGCTCGATCTATCCGGGCGGACGCGACGTGCAGCGCATGCAGAATCGTAAGGTCATTGAAGCGCTGAGGGAGCAAAACGACGCGCTGACCGCGTCCCGCCAGATCGAACACTGGGCCTATTTTCCCGAACTCAGCGCCGCCCGCCGCTTTGCCGAGACGATCACGCTGGAGGGGTTCGAAGTTTCGGCATGCGGGCAATCCGGAACCAGCGAAAACTTCGTCGTCCGCTTCGCTCGAGACGATTCACCCGAATCGATCGATGAGATCACGGTGCCTTTATTCGAGCAGGCGCAGGCATTGGGCGGTGAATATGATGGCTGGGAATGCCAAGTCATGATGGCTCACTGACGCGAAGCCCTATTGCGCCGCCGCCGCGAAGAACATCAGATGGACCAGCCGGCCATTCTCGGGCCGGTCGCCGAAGCCGGGCGCGCTGTTGTGGAACATCCAGGGGCTGAACAGGATCAGCCGGTTGAAGCGCATCGGCACGGTCATCGTCCGTTCCCAGCGCGCGGGCTTCAGCGTGTCGCCATTGACCACTTCGTCGATCAGTATGTTCACGTCCGAATAGCCGCTCGACGCCAGTTCGAGCGGCGTCGCGGGCACGCGGTCCAGCCCGGTCGGCTTGTGGCGGAAGAACTCGGTCCCGCCGCGGCAATGCTCGGGCAGGGTCAGATAGAGGATGCCCGAATAGAAGCAGGGATCGACATGGACGCCGCTGATCCCCTTGTCGCCCTTCAAGGTCAGGCGGCAATGCTGATGGGTGGTCCCGGCCGCCGGCTGAAGCTTCGCGCCCGCCCGCTTGCCCGCTTCGGCATCGAGACCGTTGATCGGCAGCGGCCGCGTCGAAAGCAGTCCGGGATAATTGCCCTTCTTGAACTTCGGATCGTAATCCAGCGCCAGCGCATGCGCGCGAAAGGCGTGCGGGTCGCTCAGGAAATCGTCGACGATGATCAGCGAAGGCGGCATGGACAGACGGGATGGCAGCTTTAGCGGCCGACTGGAAGGGATCCGGATGAGCGGCGACGACTATGTCTATGACGAAGCGACCGGCGAATGGATCAGCGCCGAGGAAGCGGCGGCGCGCGCGCCCTCGGTCGAGGTGCGCGATTCGGTCGGCAATCTGCTGGCCGATGGCGATCAGGTGACCTTGATCAAGGATCTGAAGGTCAAGGGCGCGGGCCAGACGCTGAAGCGCGGGACGCTGATCAAGTCGATCCGCCTGACCGGCGATCCGCAGGAGATCGATTGCCGTTATGAAGGCATCAAGGGGCTGGTGCTGCGCGCGGAGTTCGTTCGCAAGCGTTAACCTCCCTAATCTCTCGACGCACCGGCATTGCCTGCGACATAAGCCCGGGCAACCAGCGGACAGGAGAACCCTATGAAGCGCATCATCATCGCGGCGGGACTGGCGGTTGCGGCTTGCAGCGGTCCCGAAGCCACGAACGATACTGTTGCCGGCAACGGCGTGCTGGCCGCCGGCCCCGTCACCAACAGCGCTTCGCTGGCCGCCGCCGAGCTGCCCGCCGGACTGGCGCCGGTGATCGAAGCCGCCGTGCCCGGCATGAAGGTCAGCGAAGCCGAGCGGAAGGAGCGCGAGGGCCGGGTCTATTACGATGTCGAAGGGACCAAACCCGACGGCAGCGAGATCGAACTCGATATCATCGAGGAGAAGGGCACCTTTCGCGTCGTCGAGATCCAGCGCGATCTGGCGTGGAAGGACGCGCCACTGATCGCGCAGGCCGCGGCCAAGGCCAAGCCCGATGCCTTCGCACCCGCGCGGGTGATCGAAAGCACCCAGACCGATGGCAGCGTGATCTACGAACTGTTCAAGCCCGGCGAGCCGAAGGAACCGGCGATGGAAGTGCGGGTGAAGGACGGCAAGGCCGAAGTCCTTACCGAGCGCTGGGAACACTGAGGTAGGTGCAATGCCCCGATCCATCCGTGGTGCGATCCATCATATCGACCTGAACGTCAGCGACCTGGAAGCCTCACGGCGTGTCTATGCGCTGGTGCTCGAATTTCTGGGATATGAGCTGGTCAAGGACAGCGGCGGATATGAGTGGGACCTCAAGGAACCCGGCGACGGCCGCGGTGCGTCGATCGGACTGCGCGCGTGCGACCCGGCCGAAGCCGCGCACGTCCATCGCCGCTATGCCCCCGGGCTCCACCATCTCGCCTGGCGCGCCGAGAGCCGGGAGGATGTCGACCGGCTCCACGCCCTGCTGGTGGCGAACGGCGTGGCGGTGCTCGATCCGCCGGCGCATTACCCGCAATATTCGGGGGACTATTATGCGGTGTTCTTCGAGGATCCGGACGGGATGAAGCTGGAACTGGTCCACGCGCCGGGCTGGATCTGAGCGCACACAATATCGCGCATGCCGAAACGGCGTCAGCCCGTCACGATTATTTGAAGAAAGCCCGAAGGCGAACCGTCAGAAGCGGAATGCGGTGCCCACATAGACCGCCTGGCTGTCGCGGCGGTTGTCGGTCAGGCTCGGGTCGATCCGCTCGCGCTCGCTCTTGTAGCGCACGCCCGCGGTGACATCGAGGTTGCGGGTCAGCGAATAGCTGCCGCCGACATCGATCGAATAGCTCGGCTTGTCGCCGATCAGCGCCGGGGTGTTGGTCAGCGGGCGATCGGCGATCGCGGTCACGCTACCCGTGGCCTTCTTGCCCGAATAGCTGATACCCAGATCGGTGCGCTCACGACCGCCCGGCTGGGCAACCAGATCGATGCGGGTCACGTCGCCCGAAACCGCGAAGCGCTTCCAGCCGACCGACACGCCCAGATTATAGGCGATCGGCGCCAGGCTGACCGTCGGCGCGGTGCGATCCGCGACAACGGCGTTGCGAGTCGAGCGGGCGCGAACCGCGACCATCACAGTGCGATTGTTGCCGGTGCGATTGGCCGAAGGCGTGAAGCGGAAGCTCGATTCGGGCAGGCCGCTGCGCGACAGCACCGCGGCAAGCTTCGGATCGGCGGCCGCAGGGGTGAAGATTCCGATCCCGCTGCGCACCGGCGCACGCTTCGCCGAAACGACAGCCCGATTCTCCTGCGCCTGGATCGCGGGCGCGACGAAAAGGGCGGCAGCGCCAAGCGCCCCCACTCCAATTCCCGCAATCGCGCGTCCGAGTCGCATTCTCATCCCTCCCAGATGGGGCTTTCTACCATGATTCGGAAGTACGGTTCCACCACAGTGGTGTTTTTCCGGGCAAGTGTTGCACGCTGCCCACATAATGGGCGGCGATTTGGGTTCAGCAGGGCTGAACCTGGCGGTACCGGCCCGCTCCCCCACCCGGCCTCCCATAGCATATCTTGATGGCAGGCCCGGTGCGGAAGCGGACCGGTACCGCCAAAACAGACTCCACCAACTCGCCTTGCTCCGGCCATATCTGCCTCTATAGATGCTCGCCCAAGCATTTTTCTGCCGTTTAGGAAGCCGTCGATGAACCGCCTGTTGCGCACTGCGATCCTGGGGTCGCTCATTCTTCCCCTCGCCGCATGTGGTGGTGGCCGCGAGCGTCCGCAGACCGATATCGCTGCGTCCAAGGTGACCACGATCGGCGTGAACTCCTATCTGTGGCGCGCCAGCCTCGACACGCTCAGCTTCATGCCGCTGCTGCAGACCGATTCGAATGGCGGCGTGATCGTGACCGACTGGTATGTGAACCCGAACGTGCCGACCGAGCGCATGAAGGTGACCGTGACGATCCTCGACCAGGATCTGCGCGCTGATGCGATCCGCGTTGCCGCCCTGCGCGAAGTGAACCGTGGCGGCGCCTGGGTTTCCGCCCCGGTGCAGGCCGCGACCGTGCAGAAGCTCGAGGACATCATCCTTACCCGCGCCCGCGACCTTCGTCGCGCTGCCATCGCCGACTGATCCGGCGCCGCAACCTGAATTTCGAGGGGCGGACTCCGGCAGCGGAGTCCGCCCCTTTTCGTTGCTCAGGCTTGATCCGGCCCGAATCCCTCCCCTACTGACCTGAACCCGCTTCCAAGGAGCCGCATGTGTCGCGTTTCAACGCGCTGAAAGCCGATAGCCACTGGCAGAAGGTGTGGGACGATGCCCGCACCTTTGCCGCGCGCGACGATTCGCCCAAGCCCAAGAGCTATGTCCTCGAGATGTTCCCCTATCCTTCGGGGCGCATCCATATGGGTCACGTCCGCAACTATACGATGGGCGACGTGCTGGCGCGCTTCCGGCGGATGCAGGGCATGGAAGTGCTCCATCCGATGGGCTGGGACGCGTTCGGCATGCCGGCCGAGAATGCGGCGATGGAAAAGAAGGTCCATCCCGGCGGCTGGACCCGCGACAACATCGCAACCATGAAAGCGCAGCTGAAGCGGCTGGGCTTTGCGCTGGACTGGACGCGCGAACTCGCGACCTGCGAGCCCGAATATTACGGCCACGAACAGGCACTGTTCCTCGATCTGCTCGATGCGGGCCTGGTCTATCGCAAGGAATCGGCGGTCAACTGGGACCCGGTCGACATGACCGTGCTGGCCAATGAGCAGGTGATCGACGGCAAGGGCTGGCGATCGAACGCGCCGATCGAGCGGCGCAAGCTGAGCCAGTGGTTCCTCAAGATCACCCAGTTCGCCGACGAGCTGCTGGAGGGCGTGCAGGGCCTGGAGCATTGGCCCGACAAGGTGAAGCTGATGCAGGAGAACTGGATCGGCAAATCGGAAGGTCTGCAGTTCCGGTTCAAACTGTCTGACTGCGGCCAGGTCGAGGTGTTCACCACCCGGCCGGACACGATCTTCGGATCGAGCTTCGTCGCGATCGCGGCGGATCACCCGATCGCGCAGGCCCTGGCAGCTTCAAACCCCGAGGCCGCGGCGTTCATCGAGCTGTGCAAGCAGGGCGGCACCACCGCTGCCGAGCTGGAAACGCAGGAGAAGCTGGGCTTCGATACCGGCATCCGTGCCGCGCATCCCTTTGATCCGGCATGGGAATTGCCGGTCTACATCGCGAATTTCGTGCTGATGGACTATGGCACCGGCGCCGTGTTCGGCGTGCCGGCCCACGACCAGCGCGATTTCGAGTTCGCGTCCAAATACAAGCTGCCGATCCGCCGCGTCGTCTCCGAAGGCGACAAGGAAGCGCCCGAATTCACCGACAGCGAGGCCTATACCGGCCCCGGCACGCTGGTGAATTCGCACTTCCTCGACGGGATGGATGTTGCCGACGCCAAGCGCGCGGTGATCGTCCGTGCCGAGGAAGGCGGCTGGGGCAACGGCACGACCGTGTGGCGCCTGCGCGACTGGGGCGTCAGCCGCCAGCGTTACTGGGGCACGCCGATTCCGATCATCCATTGTGAGAGCTGCGGCGTGGTCCCTGCTCCACGTGAAACGCTGCCGATCGTGCTGCCCGAGGACGTGTCGTTCGATATTCCCGGCAACCCGCTCGACCGTCATCCGACCTGGCGCAATGTCGATTGCCCGAGCTGCGGCGGCCCCGGCCGGCGCGAGACCGACACGCTCGACACGTTCGTCGATTCGTCCTGGTATTTCATCCGCTTCGCCAGCCAGCCCAGGGACAAGCCGTTCGACAAGGCGGTGGCCGAGCAATGGCTGCCGGTCGCGCAATATATCGGCGGCGTGGAGCATGCGATCCTCCATTTGCTCTACGCGCGCTTCTGGACGCGCGCGTTGAACCATATGGGCATGCTGGACGTGGCGGAGCCGTTCGCGGGCCTGTTCACCCAGGGCATGGTGACGCACGAGACCTATTATCGCGGCGAAGGCACCGGGCTGGTCTGGTACAATCCCGACGATCTCGACATCACCGGCAATGGCGCGACGCTGAAGGCCGATGGCAAGCCGGTGCAGATCGGCCGTATCGAGAAGATGTCGAAGTCGAAGAAGAACACCGTCGATCCGACCGGCATCGTCGACCAATATGGCGCCGACGCGGTGCGCTGGTTCATGCTGTCCGATTCGCCACCCGAGCGCGATCTCGAATGGTCCGAAAGCGGCATCGAAGGTGCGTGGCGCTTCGTCCAGCGGCTGTGGCGTCTGTTCGATTCGGTCGCATCGGGCGAAACCGCAGACCATGCGGGCGGCGACACCGCGCTGGAGAAGAAGCTCCACCGCACCATCGCCGGCGTTTCCGTGGATATCGAAGCGCTGACCTTCAACAAGTCGGTCGCCAAGCTCTATGAGCTGACCGGCGCGATCGAAAAGGCCGCGCCTTCGGCTTCGCGCACGAATGCGATCCGCACTTTGGCACGAATCGTCGCGCCGATGGTTCCCCATCTCGCCGAGGAAGCCTGGGCAGCCATGGGGAACAGCGGCCTGATCGCCGACGCGCCCTGGCCCGAGGTCGACCCGGCATTGCTGGTGGACGACGAGGTGACGATGGCCGTGCAAGTGAATGGCAAGCTGCGCGACACGCTGCTATTGGCAAAGGGTACGGCGAAGGATGTCGCCGAAGCCGCCGCGCTGGCGTCTCCCAATGTCCAGCGTGCGCTCGAAGGAAAGGCGCCGAAGAAAGTGATCGTCGTTCCCGACCGGCTGGTAAACATCGTCGCATGATCCGGGCCGCCACCCTGCTCGCCGTCTCGGCCCTCGCGCTTTCGGGCTGCGGGCTGCGTCCGCTCTATGGCGGCGGGGTCGCCGGGCCGGTCCAGTCGACTCTCGCCGCGGTGCAGGTCGCGCCGATCGAGGGCGAATCGGGCTGGTTCATGTCGAATGCGCTCCGGGATCGCCTCGATCGCGGCCAGAACGTCACGCCGCGCTACCGGCTCGACGTGCGGCTCGACGATCGCATCGCGGGCCTCGGCGTGCGTCGCGACGATTCGGTCGCGCGTGAGCGCCGCACCCTGCGCGCGCGCTATCAGCTGGTCGATCTCTCGACCGGCGCGGTAGTACTCGACGCGACGGCGGGTTCCGACGCGGGTATCGACGTGGTCGGCTCCGAATATGCCACCATCGCCGCCGAGCGTACCGCGCTCGAGCGGCTGTCGGATATCGTCGCCGACCAGATCGTCGCCCGGGTCGCGCGCTTCGCCCAGACCCAGAAGTGAAGGCAACCGCGCCGCAGATCCGCGCGGCAATGGATGCGCCCAAGCCGGATATCCGCCTCTATCTGCTCCACGGCCCCGATGAATCGGGCGCGGCCGAGCTTTCCGGCCGCCTTGTTCGCGCGTTGGGCCCAGATGCCGAGCGGATCGATGTCGATGGCAAGGAATTGCGGAGCAATCCGGGCCTGCTGGCCGACGAGGCCGCATCCATGTCGCTGTTCGGCGGCGCGCGGCTGATCCGCGTTTCGAACGCGGACGAATTCACCGTCGAAGCGATGACCCTGCTGCTCAATGCCGAGCGCGCCGGCAATCCGGTGGTGGCGATCGGCCCCGGCCTCAAGGCCAGCGGCAAGCTGGTCAAACTCGCCATCGCTTCCTCCGCGGCGATGGCCCATGCCTGTTATGTCCCCGAAGGCGCCAATGCGGTGCAGCTCGTGCAGATGGTCGCCCGCGAGCATGGCCTGCGCCTGACCGGCGACGTGCCCCAGCGCCTCGCCACCGCCTGCAATGGCGACCGCGCGATCCTGACTCGCGAGATCGAGAAGCTCGCCCTCTATCTCGACGCCGCGCCGGATCGGCCGCGCGATGCCGATGCCCATGCGCTTGACGAGATCGGTGCGGATATCGGCGAGGACGACATGTTCGGCGCGATCGAAGCGGTGATCGATGGCCGCGTGGCCGATATCGGCGCCGAACTGGCAGGCCTTGGCGAAGGCAGCAGTTCGGCAATCCCCCTGCTCCGCAGCCTGGCCCGCCGCCTCGTCACCCTTGCCGAGCTGCGTGCCGAAGTCGAAGCGGGTGCTAGAATCGACGATGTTATTGAAAAACATCGGATTTTCTTCAAGGAAAAGGGCTCGACCAGCCGTGCGCTGCGCCGCTGGAACGCCGCCCAGCTTGCCCGCGCCGTGGAACGCACGCGAATGGCCGAGCGCGCGATGATGAGTTCGGCAAGCGCCGGCGAAGTGCTGGCCGAAGCCGAATGCGTCGCGATCGCCCGCGCTTCGGCGCGAATGCGCTAGATCAGATCCGCTCGCCGCTAAGGCGCTGACACACCATGTCGAGCTGATCGAGCGTGGAATAGCTCAGCATCAGCGTGCCGCCCTTCGGCCCGTGATTGATGCGGACATTCAAGCCCAGCACATCGCCAAGCTGATGCTCGAGCGCCTGGATATCGGTGTCGCGGCCCGGCGCCTCGCCCTTTCGCCGCGGCTTGGCATCGCGCGCCAGCTTCTCGGCCTCGCGCACGGTCAGCCCCTTGTCGGCGACCAGCCGCGCCAGCTTCTCCGCATCGGGCGCACCGATCAGCGCGCGCGCATGGCCCATCTCGATCGCGCCCGCGAGCAACAGTTCGCGCACGCCGCCGGGCAGGTCGAGCAGCCGCAACAGGTTCGCGACATGGCTGCGCGACTTGTGGACGATCTTGCCCAGCGCTTCCTGCGTATGGCCGAACTCCTTGATCAGCCGCGCATAGCCCTCGGCCTCTTCGATCGCGTTCAGGTCCTGGCGCTGGATATTCTCGATCAGCGCGATCTCGAACGTCTCGGCGTCGTTCAGCTCGCGGATGATGACCGGCACTTCATGGAGCCGCGCCCGCTGCGCCGCGCGCCAGCGGCGTTCGCCAGCGACGATCTGATAATTATGCCCATGCGGCCGCACGAAGATCGGCTGGATCAGCCCCTTCGACGCGATCGACTTGGCCAGCTCCTCCAGCGCATCCTCGTCGAACTGGCGGCGCGGCTGATCCGGGTGCGGCGTCAGCGAGCTGACCGGCAGCATGCGGATTCCCGAACTCGCATCGGGCGTGCCGGTGACGGGCGCTTCGGGAATATTGTCGCCAAGCAGCGAGCTGAGGCCGCGGCCGAGGCCGGGACGAGGCTTGCGGGCGGCGGGCGTGGCGGGAGTCTCTTCGCTCATGCGGCTTTCTTGTGCTTGGGCAACCGGTCGATCACCTCGCGGGCAAGCGCGATATAGGCTTCCGATCCGGGGCATTTATAATCGTAGATCAGCGCGGGCAGCCCATGGCTGGGCGCTTCGGACAAGCGGACGTTGCGTGGGATCACCGTGTCGAACACCACGCGGCCGAGCACGGCGCGGACATCGTCCGACACCTGATCGGTCAGCCGGTTGCGGCGATCGTACATGGTCAGCACCACGCCCAGGATCGACAGGCCGGGATTGAAGCGGCTGCGGATCCGCTCGACCGTGTTGAGCAGCTGGCTCAACCCCTCCAGCGCGAAGAACTCGCACTGCAGCGGCACGAGCAGCGCGTGCGACGCGACCATCGCGTTGATCGTCAGCAGGCCCAGCGATGGCGGGCAATCGATCAGGATCACATCCCAGCGCGCAGGATTGCCACGCGAAAGCGCCGCATCGAGCCGGTGCGTGCGCGCTTCGAACTCGATCAGCTCGATCTCGGCACCCGACAGGTCCTGCGTCGCCACGATGATATCGAGCCCCGGCACTCGCGTCGGGATCGCGACTTCCTCCAGGGTAATCTCGTCGGTAACCAACAGATCGTAGCTCGATTGCTCGCGATCGGCGCGGGCAATGCCGAGCCCGGTCGAAGCATTGCCCTGCGGATCCAGATCGATCAGCAGCACGCGCTTGCCGATCGCCGCCAGCGCGGTGCCGACATTGATCGCGGTGGTGGTCTTTCCAACCCCGCCCTTCTGATTGGCGATAGCGATGCAGATCATCTCGGGCGTACCCTCTTCGCGACCACGATACCGGAATCCGGCGACGTGATGCTCGGTTCCACGTGAAACGCACCCTGCCATGTGCGGCGCGCGGCTTCCACCTCCGATTGCGCGTTTCGCCCTTTCGGAAGCACCCAGACTGTGGATGAGTCTGTGCAATGCTGTGCACCGGCGAACAATTTGCCGAGCTCGGCCACCGCACGGGCGGAAATGACGGCGGCGGGCTGCTTTGGCCGGCAGGACTCGACCTTGCTGCCGATCACTTCGACGCGATCGGCAAGCCCGAGCTGATCCGCCGCCGCACGGAGGAACTCCACCCGCCGGGCTCGCGGTTCGACCAGCATAACGGGCCGATCGGTCAGGACGGCGACCACCAGACCGGGAAGGCCGGCCCCCGAACCGATATCGAGCCACAGCCCCTTGGCTTCGACCGCCAGCGGAATCAGCTGCGCGGAATCGACCAGATGCCGTGCCCATAGCTCTCCCAGCGTCGAGGCCGCGATCAGATTCTGCTCACTGGCACCTGCGACGAGGATATCTGCGAAGTGCGATAGCTGCGTTTCACGTGAAACACCGAACTGCTCGCGCACCCAGTTTCTGGCTTCTTCCTCGGTCACGCAGCCGACTTTCGTGCATGGAGCAGGATCGCGGAGAGTGCTGCGGGCGTAATTCCACGGACGCGTGAAGCCGTACCCAGTGTCTCCGGACGTGCTGCGCTGAGTCGCTCGACCATCTCGTTGGAGAGGCCGGGGATCGCGCTGAACATGAGCTGGGGCGAGAGACGCACCGCGTCATTGGCACGAAGCTGGGCCACCTCGCCTTCCTGACGCTCCAGATAAGGGGCGTAGCGCTGGTCCTCGACATACTCCGCAAGAATGGCGGGGTCACAGTCTACCCCGGCAGAGACATGGTCGAGCTGCACGCCCGGGAAGCGAAGCCAGTCCCGGGCGGGACGGCGCGCACCATCGAGCGCCACCGGGGCACCCCGGCCATGCAGAACGCTGGCGGTGATCTGTTCGCCGAACCCGGCATCGAGCACCTCTCGAGCTTCCCGCCGGGCCTGCTGATGGGCGAGCCGCTCGGCACTCAGGCATCCGGTCGCTTCGGCAATCGGACCCAGCCGCGTCTCGGCATTGTCGGCGCGCAGGCGCAGGCGATACTCGGCGCGGGCGGTCAGCATCCGATAGGGTTCGGTCACGCCCTGCAGCACCAGATCGTCGATCATGACGCCAAGATAGCTGGTGGCACGGTCGAGGATCAGCGGGGGCAGCGCGCAGGCATGGGCCGCGGCATTGAGGCCGGCGATCAGCCCCTGCCCCGCCGCTTCCTCATAACCGGTCGTGCCGTTGATCTGGCCTGCGCAGAACAGGCCGGGCATGTCGGGCAGGCCCAGCGTCGCGTCGAGCGCGCGCGGGTCGATATGGTCATACTCGACCGCATAGCCCGGCGTGACGATCTCGGTCCGCTCCAGTCCGGGGATCGAGGCCACCATCACCACCTGGATATCTACCGGCAGCGAGGTCGACATGCCGTTGGGATAAACCAGATGCGTGTCCAGACCCTCGGGTTCGAGGAAGATCTGGTGCCCGTCGCGGTCGCCGAAGCGATGGATCTTGTCTTCGATCGAGGGGCAGTAGCGCGGCCCCTGCGCGTCGATCGCGCCTGTGAACAGCGGCGACCGATCCAGCCCGGCGCGGATCGCGTCATGGGTCGCGGCATTGGTCCGCGTCACCCCGCAATGAAGCTGTGGTAACACCCGTCCGGTGGACATGGGCGACATGAGCCACACATCCTCGTCCGAAGGCTGCTCCTCCACCCGTGCCCAATCGATGGTCCGCCCGTCGAGCCGCGGTGGGGTGCCGGTCTTGAGCCGCGCCATCGGCAGGCCGAGCGCTCGCAGCTGCGTCGCCATGCGGTGCGATGCGGACTCGCCGATACGCCCGCCGTCCAGCCGCTCCTCACCCCGGAAGATACGTCCGCCAAGGAAAGTACCGGTCGCCAACACGACCGATCGACATGCCAGCCGAACGCCGTCTGCCAGTTCGACCCCCGCAATCGCCCCGCCCTCGAGGATCAGTGCTGCGGCCTCGCCTTCGATCAGGGTCAGGTTAGACTGCGCCTTGAGCATCGTCTGGATCGCCGCCGCATAGCGCGTACGGTCCGCCTGAACGCGCGGCCCCTGCACCGCGGTGCCCTTGCTGCGGTTGAGCATGCGGTAATGGATGGCCGCCGCATCGGCCGCCCGCGCGATCAGCCCGTCGAACGCATCGGTCTCACGTACCAGATGTCCCTTGCCGAGCCCCCCGATTGCCGGGTTGCACGACATGGCGCCGAGCTTGGTCAGGTCGAAGCTCAGTAATGCGGTGCGTGCGCCACGGCGTGCCGAAGCTGCCGCAGCCTCAGTTCCCGCATGACCTCCACCGATGACGATAACGTCGAATTCCATGCCCGCGCGCTACTGGAGCGGACGGCCCGCGTCAAAACTGTTCCACGTGGAACGTGCTATTTGCCGATGCAGAAGCGCGAGAAGAGTGCGTCGAGCATCGCTTCCACATCCGCACGACCGGTGATCGCATCGAAAGCACGCAGCGCGGACCGTAGTTGTTCGGCCACCAGCAGCATGTCCGCCTCGCTCGCGGCGGCGCGCAATGCAGTGCCGGCAAGCGCCGCAAGATCCCGTTGGCGTCGGTTCAACGCAAGCCGGTCGCCGGGCAACAGCGATGCGCCCAGTTCCGCCATCGTGCTCCAGAGCTCAGCCATTCCCTCACCCGTTGCCGCCGACACGGCGGTACGACCGAGAGCCCGCTCACGCCCAGCCTCATCGCTTCGCGGCAGCAGGTGGATCACCGCGGGATGCTCTGGTGGCGCCTCATCGCCGAGCCACAACAGGATATCGGCTTCGCCCATCGCATCGCGCGCAAGGCCGACGCCGATCCGCTCGACCGGATCGGCCGTCTCGGTCAGCCCCGCCGTATCGATCAGCAGCCAGGCGATCCCATCGCGCACCACCGGCGCTTCGATCCGGTCGCGCGTCGTCCCCGCGATCGGCGAGACGATCGCTGCGCTGCGATCCGTCATCGCATTGAGCAACGTCGACTTGCCCGCATTGGGCGGCCCCGCCAACACCACGCGGATGCCGTCGCGAAGCCGCTCGACCGTCGGCTGGGCAACGATCGCCACGATCTCGTCCGCCAGCGCGAGCGCCGACATCCGAATAGCGGGCAGCGCCTCGGCTTCCGCATCGACATCTTCTTCGTCGGAGTGATCGAGCATCGCTTCGATCTGTGCCGCGATCATCAGCGTGCGGCTCGCCCAGCCTTCGACTTCGCGGCGCACCGCGCCTTCGGCCGAGCGGATCGCCGCGCGCCGCTGCGCTTCGGTCTCGGCCATCAGCAGATCGCCCAGCCCTTCGGCTTCGCTCAGATCGATCCGGCCATTGGCCAGCGCACGGCGGGTGAACTCGCCCGGCTCGGCCGAGCGCAGCCCGGGCATCGCGGCAAGCGAAACTTCCACGGCGCGAACCACGGCGCGACCGCCATGAAGATGCAGCTCGGCCAGATCCTCGCCGGTCGCGCTGCGCGGCCCCGGAAAGATCAGCACCAGTGCGCGGTCGAGCAACTCGCCATCATGGCGCAATGCGCGCAGCGCTGCCTGCCGCGGTGCCGGGACATCGCCGGCGAGTGCACGAACCGCATCGAACGCGCCCGGTCCGCTAAGGCGCAGCACCGCGATCGCGGCGGGAGGCTGGCCGCTCGAGACCGCGAAGATCGTATCCATCGCCGTGCCGGGTTCAGCTCTTGGTCTTGGTCGCAGCGTCGAACATGCCGCGCCACAGATTCATGCCCGCCTCGCCCATCGGCGCCCAGGCGCGCGTCATCGTCTCGAACAGTTCGGGCGTCGCGCCCTTCTCCATCGCGTCGGTCATCATCGCGATATAGCGGTCATGGATCGGCGTCAGGTCCGGCAGACCGACTGCGCGGCGCGCTTCCTCGGGAGTGCAATCGACTTCGACATTGATCTTCATGGTTCTTCTCCCCGAAGCGCGTGCTAAGCTCGGACCATGATCTATGCGCGCGACTGGGGCATTGTGACAACGCCCATCGGATCGATCCGCATCGAAGGCGACGAGCGGACGATCCAGCGGATCAATGTGCTGCGCGAACGCGAAGCGGCGCGACGGCCCGATCGTCCCGCGGTCCTCGCCGCCGCCGAGCAGCTCGAGGCCTGGTTCGAGGGCGAGCTGAGAGCATTCGATCTGGCGCTGAAGCCCGCGGCCAGCCCGCGCGGCCAGGTGCTACGCGATGGGCTCATCGCGGTCGGCTATGGTGAGACGATCAGCTATGGCGGACTGGCCACGCGGCTCGCATCCGGTCCCCGCGCGATCGGCCAGCTCTGCTCGCGCAATCCCTTCCCGATCGTCGTTCCCTGCCACCGCGTGCTCGGCACCGGAACGCTGGGCCATTATTCAGCCGGCGACGGCATTTCAACGAAGCAATGGCTGCTCGACCATGAGCAGCGCCACGGAGGCAAGCCATGACGATGATTCCGGTGACCACGCTGGAAGGCGATACCGCCTTCGCCGCCTATTGCGCCGAGCCGGCCGGTACGCCGCGCGGCGCGATCGTCGTGATTCAGGAGATTTTCGGCGTAAATCAAGGGATTAGGCAGAAATGCGACCGGCTGGCCGCCGATGGCTGGCTCGCGCTCGCACCAGATCTCTTCTGGCGGCTGAAGCCCGGCATCCAGCTCGACCCCGATACGCCCGCCCAGTTCCAGGAAGCGCTGGAATGGATGGGCAAGTTCAATCAGGACGCCGGCATCCGCGATATCGAAGCGACGATCCGCGTCGCGCGCGAGAAGAGCGGCGGCAAGGTCGGCGTGGTCGGTTACTGTCTGGGCGGGCGCCTCGCCTATATGACTGCGGCCCGCACCGATGTGGATGCCAGCGTCGGCTATTATGGCGTAGGGCTGGATGGGTTGCTGGGCGAGAAGCACGGCATCGCCAACCCGTTGCTGCTCCACATCCCCGAGGAAGATCATTTCGTCGACAAGGCGGCACAAGCCGCGATCCATGCCGGCCTCGACGATCACCCCAAGGTCACGCTGTTCGACTATCCCGGCGAGGACCATGGCTTCGCGACCGAGATGGGCAAGCGCCGCTCGCCGGAATCCGCCGATCTGGCGGATGCGCGGACCGCGGCGTTCTTCGCGAACAATCTGGGTTAGACGAAATTTGCTATTCTCAGCGATCTTTCCAGCGTGGCAACATTGCGCGGTTGGTTGTTATCAAGCGCATTAAAATAGTGACTCACAGCTCCGACAACTGGCTCGAGCACTGACCGATTATCCACCATGAAAGAGAACGCCAGTTGTCCCTTTTGCGTCAATTCGACAAGCTGTTCTGGCTCGCAATAGGTTACCCTATCCTTCGAAACCACGAACAATGACGCCTTTCGGGCAAACTCTGCCAAACTGTCGATGTCATAAGGGAGCTCAGTAACTCTTACAAACGTCGCTATTGCCTCGGAGACGCGTTTCGGACGTGAGCCGAGTTCCAGAAGGCGATTTATGGCGCGAAGTACGACCAGATCGCGAAACGTATAAGCTCGCCACTTTCCATGATGAGCGGGGCCACCATTCTCTCGAACGAACGTTCCCGACCGCTCAAGATAGTTTAGCATTAGATTCGTCTTGAAGCCGGCCAGACGGGCGACCTCAGATGCCGTGAAAGTTAGCCGCTCCATTTTTATAGTATTGCGCAATACTCTCTAAAAATCATCTAGATCCGTGATTTAGCTATTTACCACAATCTGTAGTGGGTGAACTCTACGCCAACCACAACAAATGGTCAGCGTATATGAACACTGCAGAGATTTGGTCGAATGTATCCGGCCTGTGGTTTGGGAGGCTTGTCGATCCCTTAACTGGTGAACCTGATGGGGTTCTCTTCAAAGCCACTAGCCGTGGTAGTGTCATCGCTGAGATGCGATATCGGCTGCCGCTGACCCATCTGGCCTTCGCGGATCGCCTTTGCCCTACGGATCCGTGATCTGCCCTGCGAAACGTCGCAATCTTAGAAAAACGGCTTAAACCCCGCACCTGTGGCGCAGGGCCCAAATCCACCATCAAACAACAATCTCAGGCGAACAACGGCGCCATGTCGTGCCAGCCGTCCCAGATCATCTTGGCGGCGACATAGAGGATGATCGCCAGACCGACCCATGCGATCCAGCGGTAGCGCTCGATATACTTCGCGATGATGTTAGCAGCGACACCCATCAGCGCGACGGACAGGACCAGGCCGATCACCATGATCCCGGGATGCTCGCGCGCCGCGCCGGCCACCGCGAGCACATTGTCGAGGCTCATCGAGACGTCGGCGACCGCAACGGCCCATGCAGCCGAAGCGAAGCTCTTGGCGGGCTTGATGCCGCTATGCTCGTCGCCCTCGACTTCGGGCGATCCGCCAGCAGGTGCCGCAGGCTGAAGCTCGCGATACATTTTCCACGCGACCCACAGCAACAACAGGCCGCCGCCGAACACCAGGCCATATTCCTTGAACCGCTCGAGCCCGTAGAGCACCGCGACTGCGAACACGATGCGGAGCAGCAGCGCAGCGAGGATGCCGATCGCGATGACCTTCTTGCGCTGATCGGCGGGCAGGCCCGCGGCCAGCGCGCCGACGATGATCGCATTGTCGCCCGCAAGCGCGATATCCAGCAGCACGACGGTCGCGAACGCGGTCAGCGCCGACGTACTGCCGATATTGCTGAAATCCGCGACGATGTGGTTCCACAGCCAGCTGAGGGACATGGCTTCGGATGCGAAATGCTTAAGGATCATGTCGCAGCCCTAACCCGACTTTGCGCCGCGGCAAAGCCGGGGAATTGTGGACAATGGGGATTGCGCCGGATGACGGATGCGAAAAGGGCCGCGATCCCGGGGGATGCGGCCCATTTTCTCTGTCAGGTCGGGCATGGGCAGAGCCCATGCCGCGTCGGTCGGCTCTTCGACCCGCCGGCCGAGCGGGAGCGAGTCCTGAATTAGCTTCTCTAATTCAGGCCGCTTGCCGCTACTGATTCATGCTGTCGAAGAAATCCTCGTTGGTCTTCGAATCCTTCATCTTGTCGAGCAGGAACTCCATCGCGTCGATGGTGCCCATCTGCATCAGGATGCGGCGCAGGACCCACATCTTGGAAAGCTTGGCCTTGTCGACCAGCAGCTCTTCCTTGCGGGTGCCCGACTTGCCGACGTCGAGCGCCGGGAAGATGCGCTTGTCGGCAACCTTGCGGTCGAGGACGATTTCCGAGTTACCGGTGCCCTTGAATTCTTCGAAGATAACTTCGTCCATGCGGCTGCCGGTATCGATCAGCGCGGTGGCGATGATCGACAGCGAGCCGCCTTCCTCGATATTGCGCGCGGCACCGAAGAAGCGCTTCGGGCGCTGGAGCGCGTTCGCATCGACACCGCCGGTCAGCACCTTGCCCGACGACGGCACAACGGTGTTGTAGGCGCGGCCGAGGCGCGTGATCGAATCGAGCAGGATCACCACGTCCTTCTTGTGCTCGACCAGGCGCTTGGCCTTCTCGATCACCATTTCCGCAACCTGCACGTGGCGGGTGGCCGGTTCGTCGAAGGTCGAGGAAACCACCTCGCCCTTCACCGAACGCTGCATGTCGGTGACTTCTTCCGGGCGCTCGTCGATCAGCAGCACCAGCAGGAACACTTCAGGGTGATTGTCGGTGATCGCCTTGGCGATGTTCTGCAGCATCACCGTCTTGCCGACGCGCGGCGGCGCGACGATCAGCGTGCGCTGGCCCTTGCCCTGCGGCGACACGATGTCGATCACCCGCGAAGACTTGTCCTTGATCGTCGGATCCTGCGGATCGAGCGTCAGCTTCTGCTCGGGGTAGAGCGGGGTGAGATTGTCGAAATTGACGCGGTGACGCACGGCGTCCGGATCGTCGAAATTGACCGAGACGAGGCGGGTCAGGGCGAAATAGCGCTCGCCATCCTTGGGCGCGCGGATTTCGCCTTCCACCGTGTCGCCGGTACGCAGGCCGAACTTACGGACCTGATTAGGCGAGATGTAGATATCGTCCGGGCCGGCGAGATAATTGGCCTGAGCCGAGCGCAGGAAGCCGAAGCCGTCCTGCAGCACTTCGATCGTGCCTTCGCCCATGATCTGTTCGCCATTTTCGGCCTGGGCCTTGAGGATGGCGAACAGCAGGTCCTGCTTGCGCAGGGTCGAGGCACCTTCGACGCCGAGCCCTTCGGCCATTTCGACCAGCTCTGCGGGGGGGGTTTTCTTGAGGTCTTTGAGATGCATTTTGGGAGTCCGTTTGGCGGATTTGGGGAGAGCGTTGGCCGGCGAAAGATCTGCTCGGACGGTGCTGAAAAAGGAGAGATACGCCCGGGGAGCCGGGGTATGTCCGCGAATTAGGTGGCGACCCGCGTCAAGTCAACCGGCTTAGAAGGGTTTCACGACAGCCAGAATGACGATCAGGACGACTGCCAGCGCCGGCACTTCGCCGATCGCCCGCAACCGGCGCGACGCGACGCTGCCTTGCCCCGCCGCCAGCTTCTTCGAATAGCCGACCGCCCAGCCCTGATAGCCCGAGAGCAGGAATACGATGAACAGCTTGGCATGGAGCCAGCCAAGCCCCGGCTGCCCATCGAACAGCCCGGCATTGAGCGCCAGCACGATGCCGAGCAACCAGACGATTCCGATCGACGGTGTCAGGATCATCCGGCGAAGCAGCGCCTCGCGATGGACCCATTTATCGGCCTCGGGCGTACCGAGCGATTCCTGATGATGGACGAGGTAGCGGGGAAACAGGAACAGGCCTGCCATCCAGAAGATCACGAAGATGATATGGGCGGCCTTCACCCACAGATAGGCGAGGCCGAGAAACCCCGTCATTTCGCGCCCCTCAGCTGCGCCAGCAACGCCTCGACATGAGCGATCGGCGTATCCTGCTGGATGCCATGGCCGAGATTGAAGATATGGGGACGGTCGGCGAACGCGGCAAGGATGCGCGTAACCGCAGTCGAAAGCGTCTCACCGCCGGCGATCAGCGCCAGCGGATCGAGATTGCCCTGCACCGGCAGGTCCTTGGGCAGCACGCTGTCGGCCCAGACGGGATCGACGCTTTCGTCCAGACCGACCGCGTCGACCCTGGTTTCACGCGCATAGGCCGCGATCTTGCCCCCTGCACCCTTGGGGAATCCGATGATCGGCACGCCGGGCGCCCGCGCGCGCAGGCCCGAGACGATCCGTGCAGTCGGCGCGATCACCCATTGTTCGAACTGGGCCGGGCTGAGGCTGCCCGACCAGCTGTCGAACAGCTGCACCGCTTCGACGCCCGCTTCGATCTGCCCGAGAAGATACTCGACCGTCACATCGGCGATGCGGGTGACCAGCTCGCTCATCATGCCCGGATCGCTATAGGCCAGCCGCCGCGCCTCGGCCTGCTCGCGGCTGCCCTGCCCTGCGATCATATAGGTCGCGACCGTCCATGGGCTGCCTGCAAAGCCGAGAAAGGTCGTCGATGCCGGGAGTGCCGCCGCGACACGCTTCACCGTCTCGTAGATCGGCTTGAGCGGTTCGGGCGACGGCACGAGTGCGTCGAGGACAGCGCGGTTCTCGATCTTCGGCGCCAGTCGCGGCCCTTCGCCGGTTTCGAACCACAGATCCTGGCCCAGCGCCATCGGCACGATCAGGATGTCAGAGAACAGGATCGCCCCGTCCATGCCAAAGCGCCGGATCGGCTGAAGGGTGATCTCCGCTGCAGCATCGGGATCCATCGCCAGTGCGAGGAATCCGCCCTTCTCCGCCCTTAGCGCACGATATTCCGGCAGATATCGCCCCGCCTGACGCATGAGCCAGACCGGAGGGACAGGCTGCCGGTTGCCTTTCAGCGTTGCGAGCAGCGGCTTGACGGTGTCGGAGCGAGTCAGCGGACGGGTTCCCTAATACTATAAGAAAGAGAATCTAGAGATTGTTGGAGTCTGTTGGCGCGTGGATGCCGGGGCTTATGCGTTGATCCGGATTCTGCCAACAGCTTGACTCATCCGGCCCCACGGAGACTCTCGGATTCGAGTCTGTCATCCCCGATTTCCACAGACTGTGGACCGGAACGGGGGGCTGGGGACGGGGTTGTGGATGTTCCGCACCTGACTCCCCCGGTTTTGCGGCGCTTGGCCCGTGCCCGGTGTTGCGCTAGCGCCTGTCCTATATGTTTTCCACAGAGTCATCCCGCTGATGCGGCTGCATCTCCATCTCCTCTCCGACTCCACCGGCGAGACGCTGGAGAATATCGCCAAGGCGGCGCTTGCCCAATATGACGATGTCGAGACGCTGCGTCACTTCTGGCCGATGGTCCGCAGCGAAGCGCATCTCGAGCGGATCCTGCGCGAGATCGCCCAGAATCCGGGGCTGGTGCTGTTCACTTTGGTGAATCAGGAGACACGCCGCACGCTGGAAAGCCGCTGCCGCGCAATGGGCCTGCCCGCGATCGCGCCGCTCGATCCGGTCAACCATGCGCTGTCGCAGCTGCTGGGGCAGGAAGCCAAGGCGCGACCGGGGCGGCAGCACACGCTCGATGCCGCCTATTTCGCGCGCGTCGATGCGATCCAGTGGACCATCGCCCATGACGACGGCATCGCCGCCGAGGAATGGGAGGAGGCCGATATCGTGCTGGCGGGCGTCTCGCGATCGTCGAAGACGCCGACCAGCATCTATCTGGCCAATCGCGGCTACAAGACCGCCAACATCCCGATCGTGGTCGAATCGCCGCCGCCGCCCGAGCTGTATAACCTGAAGCACCCGCTGGTCGTGGGGCTGACCACCAGCGCCGACCGGCTGGTTGCGATCCGCCGCAACCGGTTGCTGGCGCTGAACCAGCAGCCCGAGACCGCCTATGTCGATCAGGATTCGGTCAGCCGCGAGATCGCCTATGCCCGGCGCATGTTCGCCGACAATGGCTGGCCGGTGATCGACGTCACCCGCCGCTCGATCGAGGAGACCGCCGCGGCGATCATCCAGCTGTGCAATGAACGGACGCTGGCGCAGGCCGACGAATGAAGCTGGTCCTCGCCTCGCAAAGTGCCTCGCGCCGGGCCATGCTCGATGCTGCCGGCGTGCCCTATGAAGCGGTGTCGCCGCAGGTCGACGAGGATTCGGCCAAGGCGGCGCTGAAGGCGGAGGGCATTGCGCCGCGCGACCTTGCCGACGCGCTGGCCGAGCTGAAGGCGCTGAAACTCTCTCAGCTCGATCCGACTGCCCTGGTGCTGGGCGGCGACTCGCTGGTGGCGCTGGCCGATGGCAGCCTGCTCGACAAGCCGGTGAGCCGGGAGAATGCCGCCGAGCATTTGCGCCGCATGTCGGGCACCAATGTCGATCTGTTCAGCGCCGCGGTGATCGCCGAAGGCGGCCGGCCGGTGTGGCGCCATGTCGAGCGCGCGCGGCTGGTGGTGCGGCCGTTGTCGGACGCGTTCATCGAGGAATATCTCGACAAGGAATGGCCGGCGATCTCCTATTGCGTCGGCTGTTTCCGGATCGAGGGACCGGGCGTCCAGCTGTTCGCCCAGACCACCGGCAGCCATTTCACCATCCTCGGCATGCCATTGCTGCCGATCCTCGATTATCTGCGCGTTCGCGGGGTCATGACGTCATGAAGCCTTATGCCGAAGTCATCGGCGATCCGATAAGTCATTCGAAAAGCCCGGCGATTCACGGATTCTGGCTCGATGCGCTGGATATCGATGCCGAATATCGCGCAACGCATGTGACCCCGGATGGCCTCGCCGCCTATCTCGACTCGCGCCGTGCCGATCCCGCCTGGCGCGGCTGCAACATCACGATTCCGCACAAGCAGGCGGCGCTCGATCTGGTCGAGGATCGCGGCGGCGTGCGCGAGACGATCGGCGCAGTGAACACGGTGATCCGCGCCGACGATGGTGCGCTGATCGGTACCAACACCGATGCCGGCGGCTTCTATGCCCCGATCGCGGGACTCGATCTCGAGGGGAAGCACGCCGTGGTGATCGGCGCCGGCGGCGCGGCGCGGGCGATCCTGTTCGCGCTTTCGAAGATCGGCATCGGCCGGGTGACGATCCAGAACCGCAACGTGCTGAAGGCCGCGGCCCTGCTGTCGAGCTTCGGCATCAAGGGTGATGCGGTGCCGCTCGGTACCAAGCTGCCCGTGGCCAGCCTGCTGGTGAACAGCAGCGCGCTCGGCATGGCCGGCCAGCCGGTGCTCGACCTCGATCTGTCGCCGCTGCCTCAAGATGCGGTGGTCTATGACATCGTCTATGCCCCGCTCGAAACCGCTCTGCTCGCCCAGGCGCATGCGCGCGAGCTGGATACGGTGGACGGTCTCGACATGCTGATCGGTCAGGCCGCGCTCGCCTTCGAGCTGTTCTTCGACGCCGAGCCGCCGCGCGACCGCGACGACGAACTGCGCGAGATCCTCACCGCATGATCGTTTTGGGCCTCACCGGGTCCATCGGCATGGGCAAGTCGACGGTCGCGGCGATGTTCGCCGACGAAGATGTTCCGGTGTTCGACGCCGATGCCGAGGTCCACAAGCTGCAGGGCCCCGGCGGACGGATCGTTGCCGAAATCGAGGCCGAATTTCCCGATACCACCAGCGAACTGGGTGTGAACCGCACCCTGCTGGGCGAAGCGGTGTTCGGTAATACCCAAGCATTCAAGCGACTCGAATCGATCGTCCATCCGGCCGTGGCGCATGAGCGCAACCTGTTCCTCGAGCGCAACCGGCACCTGCCGCTGGTGGTGCTCGACGTACCGTTGCTGTTCGAAGCGGGCGGCTGGCGCCAGGTGGACAAGATTGCAGTGGTCTCCGCGCCAGCCGAAGTGCAGCGCGAACGGGTGCTTGCCCGGCCGGGCATGACCGTCGAACGCTTCGAGTCGATTCTCGCCAAGCAACTTCCCGACGCCGAAAAGCGCGCGCGGGCCGATTTCGTGATCCCCACCGGCGGCTCGCTACAGGAGACGAGGGACAGCGTTCGCGCGGTCATCGCTTGCCTAGCGGGTCGCACAGGAGGATAAGCGACTCACATGCGCGAGATTGTTTTCGACACCGAAACGACGGGGCTCAGTTTCTCCGGCGGGGATCGTCTAGTCGAAATCGGCTGTGTCGAGTTGGTCAACAAGGTGATGACCGGCCGCCATTTCCACGCTTACCTCAATCCCGAACGGGCGATGCCGGTCGAGGCGTTTCGCGTCCATGGGCTGAGCGAAGTTTTCCTGTCGGACAAGCCGTTGTTCCATGAGCGGGTCGAGGATCTGATCGAGTTCATCGGCGACAGCCCGATGATCGCGCACAATGCCAATTTCGACTTCGGCTTCATCAATGGCGAGCTGACCCGGTGCGGCCGGCCGATCGTGTCGCTCGACCGGATGGTCGATACGCTGGTGATCGCGCGGCAGCGGCATCCCGGCGCGAAACATACGCTCGATGCACTTTGCAGCCGATATGGAATCGATTTGTCGGCGCGTACGCTGCATGGCGCATTGCTCGACGCGCAGTTGCTGGCGCAGGTCTATGTCGAGCTGACCGGCGGCCGCCAGATCGCCATGGGGCTTGCGGTGGACGCCCCGTCAGCGCGCGAGAGCGTGGTGGAGGTCGCCACAAGGGATCATGTGCGCCCGGCGCGGCATTTTGCGCCGTCGGCGGAGGAACTTGAGAGGCACGCAGCCTTTCTAAAGAAGTTGGAGGAGCCGATCTGGGGCCAGGCCGCGTCCGGTTGACGCTAGGCAGGCCCGTCCCTAGGTCCACGCCCTCGTTTAGTGCGGAGGTACAAGTCCATGGAAATCCGAGTTTCGGGCCATCAGGTCGACACCGGAGAAGCCCTCAAGCAGCTGGTCACCGATCGGCTTCAGGGCATCGCGAACAAATATTTCGCGCGCGCAATCTCCGCTCACGTCACCTTCGGCAAGGGACCGCACGACAACGGCTTCACCTGCGACATCGTGGCTCATGTGATGCAGGGCCTTGTCCTCAAATCCTCGAATTCGGGCATGGAAGCCAATGGCGCCTTCGATGGCGCGGCCGACAAGGTCGAGAAGCAGCTGCGCCGCTATGTGCGCCGGCTGAAGGATCGCAACAATGGCGCCGCGATCGCCGCCCAGGAGAACGGCGCCTATGACAGCTATGACAATGCCGGTTACACGCTGTTCGCCGAGCCGGTGGAAGAGGAAGTCGCCGACGCGCCGCTGATCATCGCCGAAACGCGGGTCGACGTACCCGATGCCACGGTTTCGGACGCGGTGATGATGCTCGATCTGCGCAACACCGCGGCGCTCCTGTTCCGCAACAGCGGCACCGGCGCGTTCAACATGGTCTATCGCCGCGGCGACGGAACGATCGGCTGGGTGGAACCAAATCGGGCCGCCTGAATTTCAGGCGGTTCAACCATGGCGGCCGGGGGGACGCCGATCCGGATGTTTCATGACTGATCTCAGCGACCTGCTCACGCCGGAGGCCGTGGCCTCCGCGCTTCCTGTTGCGAACAAGAAGAATCTGTTCCTGCAACTGGGCGCGGTGGCCGCGCGTGCCTATGAACTCGACGCCAAGCTGGTGAGCGAGCGGCTGGCCGCGCGCGAAAAGCTGGGATCGACCGGATTCGGCGGCGGCATCGCCATTCCCCATGCCAAGATCGAGGGGCTGAAGCAGGTGATCGCGATCGTCGCGCGCCTGCCCCAGCCGATCGATTTCGCCGCGGTGGACGAGCTGCCGGTCGATCTGGTGTTCGCCCTGCTGTCGCCGGTCGATGCCGGGGCCGAGCATCTCAAGGCGCTGGCGCGAGTCTCGCGGCGGCTGCGCGACCGCAATTTTGCGGCGAAGCTGCGCGGCGCAGGTTCGCCCGATGCGCTCTATGCGCTGCTGACCGGCGTGGAAGCGCGTGACGCTGCCTGAAGTCGAGGCCTCGGGAGAGGCAGCCCATTTCCGCGCGCTGGAATCGCTCTATGCGGCCGCGCCGATCAACCGGCTGTTCGAATCCACACTCGAGATTCCGGCGCCGGGCGTGGCGCGGATCCATTTCACCATCGACGATCGTTACTATCACGCGGCCGGCGCGGCGCATGGGACGAGCTATTTCAAGATGCTCGACGATGCCGCCTTCTATGCGGCGAACAGCCTGGTCACCGATCGTTTCCTGCTGACCACCGCATTCAACCTGTTGCTGACCAAGCCGCTCAAGCAGGGTCCGGTGATCGCCGAGGGGCGCTGGGTCAGCGGCCAGCGCCGCGTGTTCGTCGCCGAAGCGCGGTTGATCGACGCGACCGGCGAGGAAGCTGCGCGCGGCACCGGCACCTTCATGCGGTCGCGCATCCCGCTGGCGGGCCTGCCCGGCTATCGGCCCGGAGAATGACCGCGCGCGTTACCAGCGCGGTGATGGTCAGCGCGCTGGTTCGCCGTGTGAATCAGGAAGGCGGATCGGCGATGGTTCTCGCAAAAGGGGATGCGACTGCGGGCGGCATATTGCTGCTAACCTACGAAAAAGGCAGCAATCCTCGCTTTTTCGAACGCGGTCTGGGACCCACGGGCGAGGCATCGCTGATCGCCTCCGGCCCTGCTGAACTGGCCGATGAGTCCGCGGTTTCCGACTATTGGCAACGGCGCCGGAATCGCGATTCAGACCTGTGGGTGGTTGAACTGGATATCGCACAGGCAGAACGGTTCATCGCCGAAACGATGGGTTTTCATTGACTTTTAACCGTGCGACCGCGATTGGCCGCGCACGATAAACAGCGTTGTGCCGGTCGGGGTGTGAAGTCGAACGGTTACGCAGTCGGGGGGAAGCCCGGCGGCCCGTAAGTGCAAAAGGGGGCCGTGCCGCGCACCAACCGCATAATAGTTATTGATAATGAAGTTCTTGCCACGCGCCGCGGTTCTCGCGGCTGTGACTCTTTGCGTTGGTGCGATGGCCAACGCCAACACGCTCGAAATGAGCGACGTGCTTCCGATCATGGAAGCTCAGGACGTCAACTCGCAGGAACACCATGTTGTTCCGATGCCGCCGGCTCCGGCGGTGGCGCTTGCCCAGACCGGCAAGAAGCCCGGCGAGATCGTGCAGCCGATCCCGGCAGCCGAGTCCGAGACCGCAGAATTCACCAGCCTTTCCGCCGCTGTCGCCGCGCAGGACCATCCCGAGGATGCGGACCGCGAGCTGCACTGCCTGGCCGTGGGCGTCTATTACGAAGCCAAGGGTGAGCCGCTGGCCGGCCAGCTCGCGGTTGCCGAAGTCATTCTGAACCGCGCCGAATCCGGCCGCTTCGCCCGCTCGGTGTGCGGCGTGCTGACCCAGCGCGGCCAGTTCTCGTTCGTTCGCGGCGGCGTGATCCCCACCCCGCCCGAGAATGCGCAGTGGCGCCGGGCGATGGCAGTGGCGCAGGTCGCACAGAAGGATCTGTGGGACAGCCCCGTCGACGACGCGCTGTATTTCCACGCACGCTATGTGTCGCCGGGCTGGAAGCGCCCGCGCGTCGGCATCGTCGGCAATCACGTCTTTTATCGGTGAGGTACGACGGGAGGGCTTTCCGGCCCTTCCGTTCGTTCCTCTAATGTTCTAAGGAACGGGGATGGCTTCGCTGTCCCCTGCCGCGCCCATATCGGCCGACCTCCCCCTCCTGGCGGCCGATGTGGCGCGCGGCGTTTGCCGCATGCTGTTGCGGCACGATTGCGTCGCGATGGCCGAAGTGCCGCTCAGCGACGGTCGCCGCGCCGATCTGATGGCGCTCGATTCGCGCGGCAACATCATCATCGTCGAGATCAAGGTGTCGCGCGCCGATCTGCTCGGCGACGCCAAATGGACCGACTATCTCGCCCATTGCGACCGCTTCTTCTGGGCGGTGCCCGAAGGATTCGATCTGCGTCCCTTCGATCAGCCGGGATTCCTGCCGGAGCGCGCCGGCTTGATCGTCGCCGATCGCTACGACGCGGCGGTGCTGCGCGAAGCGAACACCGTTCCGCTTGCCGCGGCCACGCGAAAGAAATGCACGCTCGCCTTTGCCCGCCGCGCCGCGCGGCGGGTGATCGGCCTGCTCGATCCCGAAGCCGAGCCGGGGTTCCTCTGATTCAGCTTCGCTGAAACGGCACCAGCCCGCTGCCGCAGCGGTTCAGTTCTGCTGAACCTGACTCTAGAGATTGGGGCCGGCAGTCTCGGCTTCGGTGCGGGCGCCCAGCTTCGGCGCATCGGCCAGCAGCTTCTGGATCGTCGGCGAACGGCGATCGGCCTTGGCATAATCGCGCGCGGACATGCCGGCGATATTGTCGGTCCGGTCCGGATCGGCGCCCGCCTTCAGCAGCTCGCGCACCATTTCGGTGTTGCGCAGCTGCACCGCGCGGATCAGCGGCGTCTCGCCCCGCGAATTGGGCAGGTTCACATTGCCCTTGTAGACGATCAGCACCTGTACGCCCTCGATATAGCTCGCGCCCACCGCGACCATCATCGGCGTATTGCCTTCGCTATCCTGGAGATTGGGATTGGCACCCTTCTGCAGCAGGAAGCGCAGATAGACGGTCTCGCCCTTGCGCGCGATGATGTGCAGCGCGCCTTCGCCGGTGGCGCGATCCTTGGTGTTGACGATGCTGCCATTGGTGTCGGTGATCAGCGAGGTCACCTTGGTGCCGTCGCCCTTGCGAACCGCTTCGAGGAATTGATAGCTGTCCGAGAATTGCTGTGCGCTGGCGGGCGTCGCGACGATCAGCAGCGTGGCGGCTGCAGTTGCGGCGGCAAGAGCGGAACGAAGCGTCATGGTAAGCACACACCTTTAGTTGGCGCCGGAAACGGCGCGAAACCTTGCAAGCTGCGCCCTATCAGATCAAGGCTGGCCACGCCATGAATACAGCACCGCCGTCCGGCCCGTCCCCCGCTCCGCTCCGCCGCCTGCGCCTGATCTTGTGGGGGCTGGTCGCCGTCATCCTGCTGGTGCTGGCTGTCTCGTTCGGCTGGCAGGTCGCGAATGCGCCCAAGACGGGACAGAGCGACACCCGCGGCGCGATCGACGTGACCGGAAAGCCGATCGGCGCGCCCTTCACCCTGACCGATCAGGACGGCAAGACCGTTCGCGACAGCGATTTCGCCGGCAAGTACCGGCTGATCTATTTCGGCTACACCTTCTGCCCCGATATCTGCCCGACCGACGTGCAGAAGTTGGGGTTGGCGATGCGGCGGCTCGATCGTGAGGCCCCGGCAGTGTCGGCCAAGGTCCAGCCGATCTTCATCACCATCGATCCCGAACGCGATACGCCGCCGGTGATCAAGCAGTTCGTATCGGCCTTTCATCCGCGGCTGATCGGACTGACCGGCACGGTGCCGCAGATCACCGCGCTGGCAAAGGGTTATGCGGCGTTCTTCGCCAAGCTGCCCCCTGCCCAGCCGGGCGGTTCTTACCTCATGAACCACAGCGCGATGTTCTATCTGATGGGGCCGAAGGGCGAACCGCTGGTGATCCTGCCGCGCGAGATGAGCGATGCCGATGTGGCCGCCGAGATCCGCAAATGGGTGAAGTGAGCGGCAAGTTCTGGGAAGATACGCCGCTGGAAAAGCTCGACCGCGCGCAATGGGAGGCGCTGTGCGACGGGTGCGGCAAATGCTGTATCCACAAGCTGGAAGACGAGGAAACCGGCGAGCTGATGGCGACCAACATCGCCTGCCGGATGCTCGACCGGCGCGCAGGGCAGTGCAAGGATTACCGCAACCGGCGCGCCTATGTGCCCGAATGCGTGCGGCTGACCACCAGCAACGTGCATGAGATCGAATGGCTGCCGCGCACCTGCGCCTATCGGCTGCGCGCGGCGGGCGAACAGCTGCCCGAATGGCATTATCTGGTGTGCGGCGATCGCGAGGCGGTGCACCGCGCGGGCGAATCGACTCGCGGCTGGACCATTTCCGAGGATGATGCCGGCGATTTCGAGCATCACATCGTGGATCGGGAGCTGTGACCGTCGATGTCGACGTGGTGCGCAACGCGCGCTCGCGGGGGATGCGGCTGGCGGTGGATCCGCGCAGCGGCCGGGTAAGGCTGACGATCCCGCCCCGCGCCTCGCTTCGTAACGCACTCGCCTGGGCCGAGGAGCAGCGCGGCTGGATCGAGCGGCAACAGGCCAAGCTACCCGAGGGCCGCCCGTTCGAGCCCGGCGCGCTGGTGCCGCTGGAGGATGACGAGATCGAGATCGTCTGGCCGACCACCGTCGGCCGCACCCCGCGGCTCGACGGCAGCCGGTTGCTATGCGGCGGCCCGCGTGAGGGACTGGAGCGGCGGATCGAGCGCTGGTTCCGTACGGAGGCACTGCGCATCCTGAGCGAGGAGACCGCCGAATATGCCGACAAGGCCGGGGTGCGCGTCACCGGCGTGAGCATCGGCGATCCGCGCGGCCGCTGGGGCAGCTGTGCCGCGTCGGGCGCGATCCGCTACAGCTGGCGGCTGATCCTGGCGCCCAGCTTTGTGCGGCGCGCGACGGTGGCGCATGAAGTCGCGCATCGTGTGCACATGAACCATAGCCCGGCCTTCCACCGGGTCACCCGCGAGCTGTTTGGCGCCGACCCCGGCCCTGCACGCGAATGGCTGCGCAGGCACGGCGCCGGGCTGCACTGGGTCGGACGTACCGTCTAGTTCTGCGGGCGCCGCGCGGGGTCGGCCAGCCGGTCGTCTCGACCACCACTATCGGGGCGTTGCGGCTGGGGCTGGGTTGCCGGCGGGCGCGGAATATCCCGCGGGCCGGGTGCAGGCTGTTGCTGCTGCGGTTGCTGCTGTTCGGGCGGATCATTGCCGGTCACCCGGTCGATCCACTCCTGATCGAGCTTCTCGTCGCTGCCCGGATCGGGCGCGGGACCGCCCGGCTCGACCGGATTGCCGTCCTGATCGACGAACACACTGTTGTCGGGGCCGGAGAAATATTCCTCGGTGCCATTGTCGCCCTGCCATTCGGGCAGGGTGACCTGGGTGTCGAAATTCTCGACCGGGCGGCCGGCGACGGCGCGGCGCATATAGGCGGAGAAGGCCCGCGCGGGCGCAGTGCCGCCCTGCAGGCCGGGTACGACTCGCGCATCGTCGCGGCCCATCCACACGCCGGTGGTGAGTCCCGACGAGAATCCGATGAACCAGCCATCCTTGTTCGAGCTGGTCGTGCCGGTCTTGCCCGCGACCGGGCGGCCGATCTGTGCGGCCTTGCCGGTGCCGGTGGCGACTGCGGTCTGGAGCAGGTCGATCATCTGTGCGGCGACATGATCGCCCACCAGCACGCGCGTCGTATCCACTTCATGCTGGTAGATCACCGCGCCGTTCGCGGTCACGCGGGTGATGCCATAGGGCGTCACCGCGACGCCGCGCTGGCTGACCGAAGCGAAGGCGCGGGTCATGTCGATCAGCCGCACATTCGACGTGCCCAGCACCATCGCCGGCTGGGTGTTCACCGGCGTGGTGATGCCGAAACGCGTCGCCATGTTGGCAACCGTGCCGAAGCCGACTTCCTGTCCCAGCTTCGCCGCCACCGTGTTGATCGAATAGGCGAAGGCCGCGCGCAGCGTCATCTCGCCGCTGTTGCGTCCCGAATTGTTGCGCGGGGTCCAGCCGCGGATCGTCACCGGCTCGTCGATCACCAGGTCGTCGGGGCGATGTCCGGCCTCCAGCGCCGCCAGATAGACGAACAGCTTGAACGCCGAACCCGGCTGGCGCTCGGCCTTGGTCGCGCGGTTGTAGATAGAGGCGACATAATCCTTGCCGCCGACCATCGCGCGCACCGCGCCGTCGCGGTCGAGGCTGATCAGCGCGCCCTGTGCCGCACCCGGCGTGTTGGCGCGGATCGCATCGTCGGCGGCGCGCTGCATGTTGAGATCCAGCGTGGTCCACACTTCCAGCGGCGCTTCGGTCTCGTCGATCAACACTTCGAGCTGGGGCAGCGCCCAGTCGGTGAAATAGCGGATGCTGTTCTGCTTGGGCTCGGGCGCCAGCTTGACCATCTTGGGATCGGCCTCGGCCGCCTGTGCCGCGGTGATCTTGCCTTCCTGCTCCATCACCTGGAGCACAACGCCGGCGCGATCGATCGCGGCCTGGGCGTCGGCGGTGGGCGAATAATGCGAGGGCGCCTTGACCAGCCCGGCGATGATCGCCGCTTCGGACAGGCTCAGCTTGGTCGCAGGATGGCCGAAGAAACGGCGCGACGCGGCGTCGATGCCATAGGCACCGCCACCGAAATAGACCTTGTTCAGATACAGCTCGAGGATCTGCTCCTTCGAGAATTTCTGCTCCATCGCCAGCGCGAGCACGGCCTCGCGCATCTTCCGCCCGAAATCATATTTGTTCGAAAGGAAGATGGTGCGCGCCACCTGCTGGGTGATCGTCGATGCGCCCTGCAGGCGGCGATCGGTCCCCGAATTGGCGATGCCCAGGCGAATCGCGCGCAAAACGCCGCGTGCGTCGATGCCCCAGTGCGATTCGAAGCGCTTGTCCTCGATCGCGATGATGGCATCCTTCATCACCTGCGGGATCTGTTCGTACTCGACCCATTCGCCATAGCTCGGCCCGAGCGAGACCAGCACCGTGCCGTCAGCGGCATGGACGCGAATCATCTGGCCGTTGGGCGATCGCCGAAGCTCGCCGAAGCTGGGCAGCGATCCCTTGGTCGAAAAGACCGCGATCATCAGCGCGATGAAGGCAAGCAGCCCCAGCGCGCCGATTCCGCCCGCGGTCCACAGACCATAACGTTTCCACTCGGCCTTGGTGGGCCAGCGTTTCGGGAGATAGCTTTTGATGGTCGCCATGGGTGGGTGTGGATTACGCCCTGATCTTCCGGCTCACAAGCAGTTCGAAAGCCTTGTGCCCGCCGCAGCTACCACTTCAGCCCTTAGCCTCTCGTGAACGGAAATCGAGGCTCACCGAATTGATGCAATAACGCAGGCCGGTGGGTGGCGGTCCGTCAGGGAAGACATGGCCCAGATGCCCGTCACAGCGTGCGCACCGCGTTTCGACCCTGCGCATGCCGTGGCTGACATCGGTATGGTCGGAAACGTGATCCGGCGCGACCGGCTGGGTGAAGCTGGGCCAGCCCGATCCCGAATCATATTTGTCGACCGAATCGAACAGCTCGAGCTGACACCCGGCGCAGCGATAGACGCCATCCGCCTTGTTATTGTCGTAGCGCCCGGAAAACGGGGCTTCGGTCCCTGCCTCGCGCAGCACATGGAACTGGTCCGGCGTGAGCTTCTTGCGCCACTCGGACTCGGGCAGGTTGATATGATCCATGAGCAAGGATGTGTGATGCGCTTGGCCGCGCGTCAATAACCCAGGTGGGGACCTATTCCTTCCAGGCCCACCAGATCATCGCGGGGGGCACGTTCCACCATTCGATCGCCGAATCGATCTTGGGAATGTGCGGCTCGAAGAAATTCCGCACCTTCGGATTGAACTGATAGACCACGAACGCGCCGCCGACGCGGAGCGCCTTCGCCGTCGCGCGCGCGATCGAATCGCCCACGCCCGGCGGCAGGGTCGAGAAGGGCAGGCCCGACAGGACATAGTCGGCATGGTCGAAGCCGCGTTCCTTCAGGATCTCGTTCACATCCTCGGCCGATCCCTGGACCAGCACGAAGCGCGAATCATGGATCATCTGGCGCAGATGCTGGATGAAATCGGGATTCGGATCGATCGCGATATAGGTCGCATCGGGCTTCAGCCGGTCGAGCACCGCCTGGCAGAAGGTGCCGACGCCCGGGCCATATTCGACGAACACATCGGTGTTCGCCCAGTCGATCGGCTCCAGCACGCGGCGAATCGTGCGCGCCGATGACGGCACGATCGACGCGACCATCGCGGGATGCTTGATGAAATTGCGCAGGAACAGCCCGCGCGACGTGGGGCTGGACGCTTTGGCGGCGCGGCGCTTTGAGCGGCCGATCGAACGGGTCGACGAATTCATGACGATTCCATTGCAATATGTTGCGGCGCACGTCGAGGGGTAACGGGCAAATGCGCTCGCGGTTGCGCCGAACCGTAAAGCGAGTAACCGGCTTTTGCATGGACAGGCGCAAGGGACAGATCGCCGTCGTCTTCGTCTCGCAACGCAGCGGGGCCGACGCACAAGGCTATGCCGATGCCGCCGCGGCGATGGATGCGCTGGCGGCTGCGCAGCCCGGCTATCGCGGAATCGACAGCGCGCGGGACGAAGCCGGGTTGGGCATCACCGTCAGCTACTGGGCCGACGAAGCCAGCGCGGTGGCATGGCGCGAGCATCCCGACCATGCCCGGATTCGCGATCGGGGCCGCGGCATCTGGTACGATCGCTACGAGCTGTTCGTGACCGAAGTGGTGCGCGGCTATGGCTGGACGCGCGAATGAAGCCGGTCCGCATCGATACCACCTTCGCGCTACTGTTCATGGTGATGCTGGCCATCGCGATGGGCAATACCGCGCTGCAGACCGTGCTGCCTGCGCTCGGGCGGCGACTCGGCGCGCCGGACGCGGTGGTGGCGGCGGTATTTTCGGTATCGGCTTTGCTGTGGGTCGTCGCAGCGCCTTACTGGGCGCGCCGGTCGGACCGGCAGGGGCGCCGCGCGATGGTGCTGGTCGGGATCGGCGGGTTCACCGTCTCGGTCTTCCTGTGCGGGCTGTTCCTGATGGCGGGGATCAATGGCTGGCTGGCGCCCTTCGCCACCTTCGTCGCGTTCATCGGCGGGCGGGTGGTCTATGGGATGTTCGGATCGGCGGCGCCGCCGGCAGTTCAGGCACTGGTCGCCGGGCGCACCACGCGCGAGGAGCGGACCAAGGCGCTGACCCTGCTCGCCTCGGCCTTCGGGCTGGGCACGATCCTGGGCCCGGCCATCGCGCCCTATCTGGTGCTCGGCCATCTCTGGGCTGGCGGGCCGGAGGTCGGGCTTGCCGGCCCCGCTTTCGTGTTCAGCGCGTTTGGGCTGGCGATCTGGATCGCGGTCTATCGCTATCTGCCGCGCGCCGAGGGTCCTGCGCATGGCGCGGCGACCGCCTATCCGTCGATCGGCGGGCAGAGCTCGGGCGCCAGCGTCACCGCGGCGGTTTCCGAGCGGGGGGGCGAACACAGCGAAGCGGTCGGCTATTTCGATCCGCGCATCCGCACCTGGATCATCATCGGGCTGGTGATGGGCCATGCCCAGGCGATGACCGGTCAGGCGATCGGCTTTCTGGTGATCGACCGGCTGAATGTCGATCCGGTCGCGGCGCTCGAGCCGACGGGCCTTGTACTGATGATGGGCGCCGGCTCCGCGCTGCTGGCGCAATGGGGGCTGATTCCCCTGCTCGACCTGAAGCCGCGCGCGCTGGCGCTATGGGGCCTCGGCGTTGCAGCGGCGGGATGCGTGATGACCGGCAGTGCGACGTCGCTTTACGGAATCGCGCTCGGCTATGCGCTGGCTTCGCTCGGCTTCGGCTTTGCGCGGCCGGGCTTCACCGCAGGCTCCTCGCTGGCGGTGGGGCCGGAAGCGCAAGGCTCGGTCGCGGGCAAGGTGACGTCGATCAACGGGGCCGCCTTCGTGCTCGGCCCCTCGATCGGAGTCGGGCTGTACGAATTGTGGCGGCCCCTGCCCTATCTGATCGCCGCCTTCGGCATGGCGGCGCTGGTAATCTATGCTTTCGTCACGCTCGGCAGGGAAAGCCCGCACCGGCCCGCTCCCCCACCCGGCCACCCATAGGTTACTATCGTGCTGAGTGGCCGGGTGAGGCAGCGGGCCGGTGCCGCACGCTAATCGGTGCCCTTCGGACCCCGTCCGCGGAGAATCCCCGGCGGGATGAAGCCGATCGGCTCGAGCGAGACCGCATTGGCCTTCATCCTGTCCGAGATCGAGGCATAATCGGCTTCCATTTCCGGCGTCACCGTCGCCCGCGAATCGCGCAGCGCGGCTTCGAAATGCGCCATGGTCACCGTCTTGTTCTGAAGCGATTCGCGTAGCGCGGCGAGGCCCGCGCGGCGGACCACATCGCCCAGGTCGGCGCCGGTATAGCGTTCGGTCCGCGCGGCGATCTCGCCCAGATCGACATCGGTGGCGAGCGGCATCTTGGCGGTCTGGATCGCCAGGATGCGGCGGCGCCCCTCGGTATCGGGCACGCCGACATAGATCCACTCGTCGAACCGGCCGGGCCGCAGCAGCGCGGGATCGATCAGGTTCGGGCGATTTGTCGCGCCGATCACCACCACCGACTGAAGCTCCTCCAGCCCGTCCATCTCGGCGAGGATGGTGTTGACCACCCGCTCGGTCGCCTGCGGTTCGCCAAGCCCGCCCCCGCGCGCGGGGACCAGCGAGTCGAGCTCGTCGATGAAGATCACGCACGGCGCCACCTGACGCGCACGTGCGAACAGCTTGGCGATCTGCTGTTCGCTCTCGCCATACCATTTGCTCAGCAGATCGCTCGATTTGGTGGCGATGAAGTTCGCCTCCGCTTCGCGCGCGACTGCCTTGGCCAGCAGCGTCTTGCCGGTGCCGGGCGGGCCATAGAGCAGGAAGCCCTTGGCCGGGCGGATGCCCATGCGCCGGAACGCGTCGGGGTCCTTCATCGGCAGTTCGACGCTTTCCTTCAGCCGCATCTGTGCGTCGTCCAGCCCGCCGATATCGTCCCAGCGGGTCGTCGGCGCCTGCACCATCACTTCGCGCATGGCGGAAGGCTGGACGCGCTTCATCGCCTCGAGGAAATCCTCACGGGTGACCGACAGCGTGTCGAGCACTTCGGGCGGGATCGTACCCTCGGAGAGATTCAGCCTGGGCATGATCCGCCGGACGGACTCGATCGCCGCTTCGCGGGTAAGCGCCGCGAGATCGGCGCCGACGAATCCATAGGTGGTGCCCGCCAGCTCGCCCAGATCGACATCCTCGCTCAGAGGCATGCCGCGGGTGTGGATGCCCAATATCTCGCGACGGCCGCGATCGTCCGGCACGCCGACCACGATTTCGCGGTCGAACCGGCCCGGACGGCGCAGCGCTTCGTCGATCGCCTCGGGGCGATTGGTCGCCGCGATCACGACGACATTGGCGCGCGCTTCCAGCCCGTCCATCAGGGTCAGCAACTGGGCGACCAGCCGCTTCTCGGTCTCGCCTGCGACCGAACCGCGCTTCGGCGCGATGGAGTCCACTTCGTCGATGAACACGATCGAAGGCGCGCTCTTGTTGGCAGCCTCGAACACTTCCCGGAGCCGTTTTTCCGATTCGCCATAGGCCGAACCAATGATCTCCGGCCCGTTGATCAGGTGGAAATTGGCGTCCGATTCGTTGGCGACGGCGCGGGCGAGCCGCGTCTTGCCGGTGCCGGGCGGCCCATGGAGCAGCACCCCCTTGGGCGGATCGACGCCCAGCCGCTGGAACAGTTCGGGATAGCGAAGCGGCAGCTCGACCATCTCGCGCAGCTGGTCGATCGTCGGGCCCATGCCGCCGATATCGTCATAGGTCACGTCGGCGCGGCGGCTGGCCTGCGCTTCCTCATATTCGGCGCGCAGTTCGACTTCGGTATTCTCGTCGATATGGACGATGCCCTTGGGGCTGGCCGAAATGACGGTCAGGCGGATTTCCTGCAGCGCATAGGCCGGCGCGCGCAGATATTGCGCGACATTGGGCGGCATGTCCGCCACGCGCTGCTGCCCCGCGGTCGCCACCGTGTCGCCCTGGCAGAGCGGACGGCCGAAAAAGGTGCGCTTCAGCGCGTTGCCCGAACCCTGAAGCCGTAAATTGGCCTGGGCAGGCGCAAAGACGATGCGAGTCGCGGGCTTCGATTCGGCGCGGCGGATCTCGACGAAATCGCCCGATCCGACTCCGGCATTGGCGCGCTGAAGCCCGTCGATGCGCAACAGCTCCAGACCCTCGTCCTCGGCATAGGGCAGCACGGCGCGCGCGGGGGTCGATCGCTTGCCGACGATCTCGATCACATCGCCTTCGGCCAGCCCCAGCGCCGCCATCATCGAGCGCGGCAGATGCGCGAGGCCGCGGCCGCTATCCTCGGGGCGCGAATTGGCGACCTGCAGCTTTCGCGGATTATTCTCTTCGTCGGCCATTCTGATCGCTCTCCCGGCAACTGGAAGCGACATAGATAGGATTCGGTTCCGAAATGACGAGGGGTTTGTGCGGGGTCCGGGATGCGCCGTGGCAAAGCCACGTCGTCGATCAGCACTTTCCGCGCTGTCGGCCGTGCGCGGCTCCGGCCGCGAAATAGCTTCGCTATTTCTGGACGCCGCGCAAAAAAATGGCCGCCCCGGAGGGCGGCCTTTGGAAAGTTTTAGGAGAGGATGCCTGAAAGGCCTGCTCTATATGCGGTGCAGCAGATTATTGTGCAAGTGCGAAAAGAACGCATCACGATTGCGCTGCTTGCAATCGTCGCTGCGGAGAGCGATAGAGGGGCACCGGCCTGATTTCCTGCTGAAGGCGCAATAATCGTTCGCGATTATCTGTGACGCAGCGCACAAAGGACAGACGATGCGACGGCTTCCTCCTCTCACCGCCATCGAGGCGTTCGTGCAAGTCGCGCGACTCGGCTCGATCAAGGCGGCTGCCGAGGAACTGGCGCTGTCCTCCCCCGCGCTCAGCCGCCGGGTTCAGGCGCTGGAACGCTTCATCGGCAAGCCTTTGTTCGAGCGGCGGCATCAGGCATTGCGGCTCAACGACGATGGCGAGCGGCTGCTCGGCCTGATCGCGCCCGCGCTCGATGCGATGACCGATGCCGTCGAAACGATGACCAGTGGCACCGAATTGCTGCGCCTGCGTCTCGGCGTGCTGCCGCTGTTCGCGACCCAGCGGCTGATGCGGCATCTGCCCGACCTCAAGCGCCGCCATCCCGAGCTGCACCTCGATGTCGATACCGGAGGGCATGGCGTCGCACGGCTCGGCGACGGGCTGGATGCCGCCATCGTGCTGGCGCGCGATATCGATCCGAGTCTTTATGCCAAGAGGCTGGACCGCAACCGCGTCCATGTGATCGGCGCGCGTTCGCTGGTCGATGGGCCGAACCCGATCACGCGGCCGGAGCAGATCGCGCAACTCACCGCGCTGGTCCATCGCGACATGGCCGAGACCTTCACCACCTGGCGCGCGGCCGCCGGTCTGCCCGATCTCGAGCCGCTGGCGATCGACCATTTCGATTCGGGCACGCTGATGCTCGAAGCCGCTGCGCAGGGCCTGGGCGTCGCCTTCATGCTCGAATCGCATTTCGAGGAAGCGCGCGACGAGCGGCTGGTCCAGCTGTTCGATCTGACGGTGGAGAGCAACTATAGCTACTGGTTCGTCTGCCGCCCCCGTGCGCTGACCCAGCGTCCGGTGCGGCTGTTCCACGACTGGCTGATCGGCGCACTGGGCGCGCTGGATTAGGCAGCCGGACAAGTTCAGGAAGACGTTTCAGTGCCTGCCGAATCGCTGTTTCTCGACGATCTCGCCATTGGCCAGCGATGGCAGGGCGGGCCGATCCTCATAACCGAGGCGGACATCATCCGCTTTGCGCGGGAATATGATCCCCAGCCGATGCATATCGATCCGGCGGCGGCCGCGCAGGGCCGTTTCGGCGGGATCATCGCCAGCGGCTGGCATGTCGCCTCGCTGGTCATGCGCGATTTCATCGACAGGGCGCCCTTCGGCGATACGCCGCTGCTCGGGGTAAAGGTCGACGATCTGCAATGGCGCCATCCGGTGCGCCCGGGCGATACGCTCCGCATCCTGCGCGAGATTGTCGATATCGTGCGGTCCGCCAGCCGGCCGGATCGCGGCATGATCACCATGCGGATGACGATCACCAATCAGGACGATGTCGTCGTGATGTGCTTTCTGAACCTGATCCAGATTCCGGCCCGTGCGGGGTCCGGGGAAAGCTGAGCCGGACGGGCGAACCGAGCCCCTTCCCGGCCGGGAAGGGGCTCGCAAGGCGGATTATTCGGCGCGCGCCTTCAGGATCTTGCCCGGCTCGCGCGGCGGCTCACCCTTGGGCAGCGCGTGGACATGCTCCATGCCTTCGGTCACTTCGCCCCACACGGTGTACTGGCGGTCGAGGAAGGTCGCGTCGTCGAGGCAGATGAAGAACTGCGAGTTGGCGCTGTTCGGATCGTTGGTGCGCGCCATCGAGCAGACACCCTCGACATGCGGATGGCTGTTGAATTCCTGCGGCAGGTTCGGCTCCTGCGAACCGCCCATGCCGGTGCCCGAGGGATCGCCGCCCTGTGCCATGAAGCCTGCGATCACGCGGTGGAACACCACGCCGTCGTAAAAGCCCGAATTGGCGAGGGTCGCGATACGCTCGACATGCTTGGGGGCCAGATCGGGCAGCAGCTTGATGGTGACGTCGCCGCCATCGAGGGTCAGCGTAAGGGTGTTGAACTCGGACATGAGATACTCCTGGAAATCCGGTCTTGGAACTTGGCCTGAGAATTTGGCGTCGCAGGTAGGCGTGAAGTCCCTGACTTGCAAATCCTCCTCCTCTGGCTAAGGCGCGAGCAGGGCCGCGGACACGGGAGGTCGGACGATGAGCGAGACCGAACTGGAACCCCAGGCCGCAGCCGCCGAGAGCGAGCTGGACGAGGACGACCGGCTGAAGCCCGAATTCGTCCGCGCCGTGCTCGACGCGGTCGATGCCGGCGACGACGAAGCTGCCCGCGCGCTGGTCGAGCCGCTCCATCCCGCCGACATCGCCGATCTGTTCGAGCTGGCTTCGCACGAGGAGCGGCGCGACCTCGCCCGTGCGGTCGCCGATCTGCTCGATGGCGACGTGTTTGCCGAGATGAACGATTATGTCCGCGAGGACCTGATCGACGCGCTCGAGCCGCACGAAGTCGCGGATATCGCCGCCGAACTCGATACCGACGATGCCGTCGCGATCATCGAGGACATGGAGGAAGAGGATCAGCGCGCCGTGCTGCGTGCGCTCGATCCCGACGATCGCGCCGCGATCGAAGAGGCGCTGAGCTATCCGGAAGAGTCCGCCGGCCGCCTGATGCAGCGCGAGCTGATCGCGGTGCCCGAGCATTGGACCGTCGGCGACGTGCTCGATTACATGCGCAAGAATGACGATCTGACCACCGATTTCTGGGAAATCTTCGTGGTCGATCCGGCGCACAAGCCGATCGGCACCTGTGCCCTGTCCTGGATCCTGCGCACCCCGCGCGCGGTCTCGATCAGTGACGTCATGAAACGCGAGCAGACCCTGATCCCGGTCGAGATGGATCAGGAAGAAGTGGCGTTGCGCTTCCAGAAATACGCGCTGATCTCGGCGGCGGTGGTCGATGCAAACGGCCGGCTGGTCGGCATGATCACCGTCGACGACGTGGTCCACATCATTTCCGAAGAAGCGGGCGAGGACGCGCTGCTGCTCTCGGGCGCGGGCGATGGCGACATCAACGAGCCGGTGATCGAATCGTACAAGGCGCGCGTGCGCTGGCTGATCGCCAATCTCGGCACCGCGCTGGTCGCGGCCACGATCATCGGCCTGTTCGAAGGCACGATCGAGAAGATGGTGATCCTCGCCGCGCTGATGCCGATCGTCGCGGGCGTGGGCGGCAATGCGGGTACGCAGACCATGGCGGTCACGGTGCGCGCGCTTGCCACCAACCAGCTGACCGATTCGAACAGCCTGCGCACGATCCGGCGCGAGCTGATGGTGGCGCTGCTCAACGGTGCGACCATCGCGATCGTGCTGGGCAGTGCGGTGGCGCTTGTGTTCCAGAACCCGGCTCTGGGTGGCGTGATCGCCAGCGCGATGCTGGTGAACATCGTGATCGCAGGGCTGGCGGGGGTGATCGTCCCGCTCACGCTCGACCGGTTCAACGCCGATCCGGCGGTCGCCTCGTCGATCTTCGTGACGATGACGACCGATTCGATGGGCTTCCTCGTCTTCCTCGGCCTCGCCACCGCGGCGGGGCTGACGGGTTGATCGCGGACCGCCCGCTACCCAGATCGTATCGATGCCGCTCAACATCACCCGGGTCGCCTATGCGTGCGACAGTATCGACATGCTGGCCGACCGCTTCGCGGGTCGTGCGGCGATCTCCGACCGGTTCGAACTGGCCACGCGCTATCTGCCCAAGCGCCATGCCGAGATGGCGGGCGGATCGATCTACTGGATCGTGAAGCACAAGCTGGTCGGCCGCTCGCCGATCCTCGGCTTCGGTGAAGCTGAGGGCGGCCGCGCGGCGATCATCCTCCAGCCCAAGCTGATCCTGGTCCAGGCCCGCCCGAAGCGCGCCCATCAGGGCTGGCGCTATCTCGAAGGCGGCGATGTGCCGCCCGATCTGGGCGATGCGGCGGGTGGAATCGACGAACTGCCGCCGCATCTGGTCGGCGAACTGGCCTCGATGGGGTTGATCTGAGCCTTTCTGTGCTCCGGCGAAGGCCGGAGCGGTGGCGATGGGGGCATTCCCTTTCCAGCGCTCCGGCCTGCGCCGGAGCACGAGATGCCTATTTCGCCAGGCTTGGAAACGCCGCCCGGAACGCCGCGACCTTCGGCTTGTCCCAGCGCACGATGTACGGATGGTTCGGGTTCCGCCGCGCGAAATCCTGATGATAGGCTTCGGCCGGGAAGAACGCGCCCGTCTCGATCCGCGTCGCAATCGGCTTGGGATAGACCTTCGCCGCGTTCAGCTGGGCGATATACGCCCCCGCGACGCGCTGCTGCGCCGGGCTTTGCGGGAAGATCGCCGAGCGATAGCTCGGGCCTTCGTCGGGCGTCTGGCGATTGAGCTGGGTCGGGTCGTGTGCGACCGAGAAATAGATCTGCAGCAGCGTGCCGTAGCTCACTTTCGCGGGATCATAGACGATCCGGATCGCCTCGGCGTGTTTGGTGCGCTCGGTCGAGACCTGGTCATAGGTCGCGGTCTCGCGCGTGCCGCCCGCATAGCCGGTGGTGACCGACTCCACGCCCTTCACACCTTCGAACACCGCTTCCATCCCCCAGAAGCAGCCGCCCGCGAATACCGCCGCCTGCTTGCCGCTGGCTGTCACGTCCATGCGCGGGGCGGGGATCGAAACGGCGCGTTCGGCCGAAACTGCGGGCGTGCCGCCAAGAGCAAGCACGGCGAGGCCTGCCGCGGCGACTAGGGGAAGGGCAAATCGAAACATGGGTGCAATCCTGATCACGGGCTTACCGACATATACGTCGGTAGCCCGCGTCAGGATGCAAGAACCCCTAGCGAAGCGCTGCGCAGGCTTCCTGAATACGGGTGCAAGCCTCGGTCAGGATCGCTTCCGAGGTCGCGTAGCTGATCCGCATCGCCGGCGAGAGGCCGAACGCAGCGCCATGCACTGCCGCCACCCGCGCTTCGTCGAGGAAATAGCCGATCATGTCCTCGTCGGTCTTGATCACCAGACCCTTGGGCGTGGTCTTGCCGATCAGGCCCGAAAACTCCGGATAGACATAGAAGGCGCCTTCGGGGACCGGGCAGGTCATGCCGTCGATCGCGTTGAGCATCGACACGACGAGGTCCCGGCGCCCCTGGAAGGCGGCATTGCGGCCCTCGAGGAAGCTCTGGTCGCCGTTCAGCGCTGCGGTGGCCGCTGCCTGTGCGATAGAGCAGGGATTGCTGGTCGACTGCGACTGGAGCTTCGACATCGCCTTGATCAGCCACGGCGCGCCGCCCGCAAAGCCGATGCGCCAGCCGGTCATCGAATAGGCCTTGGAACAGCCGTTCACGGTCAGCGTGCGCTCGTAGAGCGAGGGGCAGACCTGCGCGATGGTCGCGAACTCGAACCCGTCATAGACGATATGCTCATACATATCGTCGGCCATCACCCACACATGCGGATGCCGCTCGATCACTTCGCCCAGCGCCTTCAGCTCTGCGGCCGAGTAGGCGGCGCCGGTCGGGTTGGACGGCGAGTTGAGGATCAGCCACTTGGTGCGCGGGGTGATCGCGGCTTCCAGCTGGGCCGGGGTGATCTTGTAGTTCTGATCGGCGCCCGCGGCGATGAACACCGGGGTGCCGCCCGCGAACTGGACGATATCGGGATAGCTGACCCAATAGGGCGCCGGCACGATCACTTCGTCGCCCGCCTGCACCGTCGCGACCAGCGCGTTGAACAAGGTGTGCTTGCCGCCCACGTTCACGCTGATCTGGTTGATCGCATAGTCGAGGCCGTTGTCGCGCTTGAACTTGGCGGCAATCGCTTCCTTCAGCTCGTTGGTGCCGTCGACATTGGTGTAGCGCGTTTTGCCCCCGCGGATCGCGGCGATGGCGGCTTCCTGCACATATTCGGGCGTATCGAAGTCCGGCTCGCCAGCGCCCAGGCCGATCACGTCCACGCCCTGTGCTTTCAGCTCGTTGACGCGGGTGGTCATGGCGAGCGTGGCGGAAGGCTGGATACGGTCGAGCGCGGCGGAGGTCTTCATGGGGATGGGCGCCTTTCTGGGAGAAGCGCCGCGCCTATAGGCCCCGATTCGAGCCTTCCGCAACCGTAACAGCAGATACCAGTCCGCGCAGGGCATTGCCGATGAAGAAGCCATGCTCGAGGTCGGCCGGAGTCAGATCGCCTTCGATGGCCTTTCCGCTCTCGATCAGCTCGGCGCGCAATACGCCCGGCAGCAGTCCGCGCGACAGCGGCGGCGTCACCAGCACACCGTCCCGCTCGACGAAGATCGAGGTGAAGCTGCCTTCGGTCAGATAGCCCTGCGCGTCGGTGTAGATCGTCTCGAACATGCCCGGCACGCGGGGATAGAAAGCGCGGCGGCTGGTCTTGTGGCGCAGGCGGAAGTCGTCCGGCGCAACTTCCTGAGCGAGGATCGCGACCTGCACCGGTCCTTCGGGCACGGTCGGCATCGGCGCGATCCCGATCGCGATCGCGCCCGATGGCGCCAGCAACAGCCGCACCCGCGACGCATCGCGCAACCGGAAGGTCGCGGCCTGCAGCTCGTTGCGCACGCCATGCCGGTCGAACTCGAAGCCGAACAGCTGCGCGCTGACCTTCATCCGCGCGAGATGCCGTTCGAGCAGCTTGATGCCGATCTCGGGATCGAAGGCCATCGTTTCGATCAGGTCGAACGGTGCTTCACCTTTGGTGACGAACGCGCCCTTGGCGAGGCACTCGTCCCATTCCTCCTGCACCTTCGAATCGGCGACGAGGCCGGATCCCAGGCCCAGCACTGCGGCATCGCTGGTCGCGTCCACGCTCAAGGTGCGGATCGCGACGTTGAACATCGCATCGCGGCTCTTGCCGTCCTTGGCTGGATCGATCCGGCCGATCGAGCCGGTATAGGCGTTGCGCGCCGCGCCCTCGACCTCGCCGATGATCTGCATCGCCCGCACCTTGGGTGCGCCGGTGATCGATCCGCACGGAAACAGCGCCTGAAGGGCATCTATCGCGTCCAGTCCCTCGTCCAGCTCGGCGGTGATGGTCGAAACCATCTGATGCACCGTCGGATATTGCTCCACATGAAACAATTGGGGGACCTGTACGCTCCCGGCGCGGGCCACGCGACTAAGGTCGTTCCGCATCAGGTCGACGATCATCAGATTCTCGGCGCGCTGCTTGGGGTCGCTCTGCAGTTCCTCGGCCAGCCGCCGGTCCTCGGCTTCGCTGTCGCCGCGAATCGCCGTGCCCTTCATCGGCTTGGCGGTCAGCCGCCCGCTTTCCACTGCGAAGAACAGCTCGGGCGAGAAGGACAGCAGCCATTGCTCGCCGGTCGCGACCAATGCGCCATAGCCTGCCGCCGCCCGCGCGCGGATCAGCGCATAGAGCGATGCCGGCGCGCCCGCCCAGCGCACCCAGGCGCGGAATGTGAGGTTCGCCTGATAGATGTCGCCTGCTTCGATCAGGTCGATCACCCGAGTGAATTGCTCGCCATATTGCTGCCGGGTGATCCAGGGCTGCGGCTTGCCCGCCCATGCCCCTGCCGGATCGGGCAGCAAAGCGGCCGCGTCTACCTTCTCATAGCCGTCGAACAGCCCGAACCACAGCCGGGGCCGCTCGCCGCCCGCGGGCTGCGGCCATGCGCTCGGCTCGAAACCGGCACTGGCCTCATAGGTCAGATAGCCTGCCGCATGCTTCCCGCTTGCCCGGATCCGTTCGAGCGCGGCGCAGACTTCCTCCTCACCATTCGCTTCGACGATCTCGACCGGGTTGGCATAGAGCCGCGCGCCTGCGCCGTTCGGCCGTGCATCGTCGAGCAGTACGAAGGGTGGGGCAGGCAACATGCCCAGCCCGAATGCAGCGCGCGGCGGTCCGCCGCAACCCCGTTGTCCGGACCTTCGCATCTGCCTATCTGCGAAGCATGTCGAATCCACCGATGCGCGCCGCGGTCGTGCCCGTCACGCCGCTCCAGCAAAATTGCACCCTGCTCTGGTGCACCGAAACGATGAAGGGCGCCTTCGTCGATCCCGGCGGCGATCTGGAGAAGCTGCGCGCGGCGGTGAAGCATCATGACGTCACCATCGAGAAAATCCTCGTGACTCATGGACATATCGATCATTGCGGCGCCGCGGGCGAGTTCGCGAAAGAGCTGGGCGTGCCGATCGAGGGGCCGCATGAGGCCGATCGCTTCTGGATCGCGCGGCTTGAGGATGACGGCCGCAAATATGGCGTGCGCGGCATGCCGTTCGAGCCGGACCGCTGGCTGGTCAATGGCGATCAGGTGACCGTCGGCAATCTGGTGCTCGACGTCTATCACTGCCCCGGACACACGCCGGGCCATGTCGTGTTCCACCACGCCCCGTCGAAATTCGCGACGGTCGGCGACGTGCTGTTCCAGGGATCGATCGGCCGCACCGATTTCCCGATGGGCAATCATCAGGACCTGCTCGACGCGATCGTCACGCGGCTATGGCCGCTGGGCGGCGAGACCGTGTTCGTTCCCGGACACGGTCCCCTGAGCAATTTTGCGCATGAGCGGCGGACGAATCCCTATGTCGCCGATTCGGTGCTGGCGAAAACCTAACCCGCCAGCGCGCACAGTCCGAACCAGAGCGCGAGTCCGCCAAGACCGATCATCGTCAGCATCGAGGTGGCCACGCCGATCAGCCGCCCCGGCATCCATCCGTCCATCCCGAACGGATGGCATATGCGCCCGAGGATGAAGACCGCGGCGACCGCGCCCAGCCAGGTGGAACTCCCCAGCGCCAGCTCGACCAGTCCGAACAGGATCAGGATCAGCGGCACATATTCGGCGAAGTTCAGCTGCGCCCGCATCCGCGCGATCATCTTCGGGTTGCCGCCGTCGCCGACCGAAATCTTTTCGGCCACGCGCATCCGCCCGATTCGGATGCTCAGCCAGAAATTGATCAGCGCCGCGGCACCCGCCGTGCCCAGAGTCACCGGCAACAATATCATATCAGGTCCCCCTCCCCGTTCGGCTTCACCTGCCATGGCCAGCCCAGCCTTGCAACGCAGCGAAGAATCGCTATAGGCGCACGCTCGCTTCGTGACCTGTCCACTGGTCCGGCGAGCGGCCGGCATGGACCGTCGCTTGCCCGGAACTTCCTGTGGGCGTATCGCGACCCGGATTTGTAGTTTTCGAAGAAGGTTGCCGAAATGGCCGTTCCCAAGAGAAAAACCTCGCCGTCGCGGCGTGGCATGCGCCGGGCGCACGATGCGCTGTCGGTCGAGGCGTATCAGGAGTGCCCGAACTGTGGCGAACTGAAGCGCCCGCACGTCCTGTGCGGCGCCTGTGGCCATTACAACGGCCGCGAGATCGTCTCCGTCGAGGCTTGAGCCTGAAAACGGGGGCCTGACAGCATGACGAAACCCTCGCGAATCGCCGTCGATGCGATGGGCGGCGACGAGGGGATTGCCGTGATGCTGGCAGGCGTGGCGGCTGCGCGCCGCCGCTACGAGGGGATGCAATTCTACCTCGTCGGCGATGAAGCGCAGATCCGCGAAGGTCTGAAGACCCATCCGAACCTTACTGCCGCGTCGGAGATCGTCCACGCGCCTGAAGTCGTGTCCTCGGAAGACAAGCCGAGCGCGGCGATTCGCCGTGCCAAGACCACGTCGATGGGCATCGCCATCGATCTGGTGAAGCAGGGCAAGGCCGGCGCTGCCGTATCCTCCGGCAATACCGGCGCGCTGATGGCGATGGCCAAGCTGTCGCTGCGCACGATGAAGGGTATCGATCGCCCTGCGCTGGCCGCGCTGATGCCCAGCCTCGGCGAAAACGACACCGTCATGCTCGATCTGGGCGCCAATACCGAGGTCGACGGACGCAATCTCGTCCAGTTCGCGGTGATGGGCGCCGCCTATGCGCGCACCGCGCTCGATCTGGAGCGGCCGCGAGTCGCCCTGCTCAACATCGGCACCGAAGAGATGAAGGGCACCGAGAATATCCGCGAGGCTGCCGCCGCATTGCGCAGCGCCGATCTGCGGATGGATTTCCGGGGCTTTATCGAAGGCAACAAGCTGTCGCGCGGCGATGTCGACGTGATCGTGTGCGACGGTTTCTCGGGCAATATCGCGCTCAAGACGGTCGAGGGTACGGCACGTTTCGTGGCGGACTTGCTCAAGCGCGCCTTTTCCAGCTCGACTCGCTCGAAGATCGGCTTCCTGATCTCGAAGCCCGCGACCGAGCTGCTGCGCCACCATCTCGATCCCAACAATCATAATGGCGCGGTTTTCCTTGGCCTGAACGGCATCGTCGTGAAGAGCCATGGCAGCGCCAACGAGACCGGCGTTGCCACCGCGATCGGTTTCGCGGCGAAGATGCTCCAGGACGATCTGATGCGCCGCATCGCCGAGGATCTCGGAAATTTCGAAGCCCAGGCGGCGTAAGGCACAGGCAATGACATTGCGTTCGGTCATCATCGGCACGGGAACGATGCTCCCGGCCCGCCGCGTCTCCAATGCGGAGCTGGCGGAGACGGTCGACACCACCGACGAATGGATCGTCGAACGCACCGGCATCCGCTTCCGCCACATCGCCTCACCCGAGGAAACCACGGGCACGCTGGCGACCGGTGCGGCAAAGGCCGCACTCGCTGCCGCCGGCCTGCCCGCGCAGGACGTCGATCTGATCGTGCTGGCCACTGCCACGCCCGACCAGACCTTCCCCGCCACCGCGACCAAGGTGCAGGCGGCACTCGGCATCGACGATTGCGTCGCGTTCGACGTGGCGGCGGTCTGCTCCGGTTTCCTCTACGCGCTGCAGGTCGCCGACTCGATGATTCGCGCCGGCGCCGCAAAGCGCGCGCTGGTGATCGGCGCCGAGACATTCAGCCGTCTCCTCGACTGGGAAGATCGCGGCACCTGCGTGCTGTTCGGTGACGGCGCGGGCGCGATCGTGCTCGAGGGCCAGGAATCGGACGACTCGAACGGCCGCGGCGTGCTCGCCAGCAAGCTCCACGCCGATGGGCGCCATAACGAACTGCTCTATGTCGATGGCGGCCCTTCGACGACGGGTACGGTCGGCAAGCTGCGCATGAAGGGCCGTGAGGTTTTCCGCCACGCGGTGGTCAATCTCGCCTCGGTGATGGAAGAGTCGCTCGCCGCCGCCGGACTTCAGCCCGGCGATGTCGACTGGGTGGTGCCGCACCAGGCCAATGCCCGCATCCTCGACGCGACGGCGCGAAAGCTGAACCTGCCGGCCGAAAAGGTGATCGTGACGGTCGATCAGCACGCCAATACCTCGGCGGCCTCGGTCCCGCTCGCGCTCGATACCGCGGTGAAGGACGGGCGAATCAAGCAGGGCGACCTGCTGGTGCTCGAAGCCATGGGTGGCGGCTTCACCTGGGGCGCAGCCGTAGTGCGTTTTTGATTCGCAACGGTGCCAGCCCGCTCCCCCACCCGGCCACCCAACGGAAGTTTATTCTATGGGTGGCCGGGTGGGGGAGCGGGCTGGCACCGCACGGTTCAGCACCAGCTGAACCGACACAAGAACGCCAGAGCGTGATCAAGTTACGCCCGATTGTTACAGCATGGTAATGTTCCCATTTGCGGGCTGTGAACAATCTGTTAGATCACACATCACAGGTTAAACGGGGAGAAGGCCGACCATGGCTGACGCGGGCACGCTGACCAGGGCCGATTTGGCCGAATCGCTGCATCGCGAAGTCGGTCTCTCGCGTGCCGATGCCGCGCGACTCGTCGAGCAGATTCTGGGTCATATGTGCGAGGCGCTCTCCAAGGGTGAGAACGTCAAGATCTCCGGTTTCGGCAGCTTCATCCTGCGCGACAAGGGCGAGCGCGTGGGCCGTAATCCAAAGACCGGAGTCGAGGTTCCGATCGCCCCGCGTCGCGTGCTTACCTTCCGGGCCAGCCAGATGATGCGCGATCGCATCGTCTCGGCCGGCTGACAGGTGCGGCGATGCCAGCGCCCAAGGCCGCTGGCGCGCTGCGCACCATAGGGGAGCTTGCCGAAGAAATCGGCAGGCCGCAGCACATCCTTCGCTATTGGGAAACGCGCTTTCCGCAGCTGCGCCCGCTCACGCGCGCAGGCAATCGCCGCTACTATCGCCCCGAAGACGTCGCGCTGGTGAAGCGGATCCACGATCTGCTGACCAATGAAGGCTATACGATTCGCGGCGTGCAGAAACTGCTGGCCTCCGAAAAGGGCGGGCGGACTCCGACGCCAAAGGCCTTTTCGGTCGGTAGCCTTGAATCGATTCGCGAAACGCTGGTGAAGGCGCTCGAGGACGACGAGGGATAATCCACGCCAATTGGTGATTCCGCCGCTTCTCAATATGCGCCTTCCCCAGCGAAGGCTGGGGTCCAGTTTCGATGGCGGTCGTGGAGAGGACTCGGCTTCGTTACGTCAACCTGTGTAACTGGGCCCCAACCTTCGCTGGGGAAGGGTATCAGTAGCAAGACGTCCGTTCAGTCCTTGCCCGGCCCCAGCGCTGGATCCAGATCGCGCGGACGGGTAAAGCGAATCAGCTCGCCGGCACCCGGTTTCACGTCCGACCAGCGTTCCACCGCGAATCGCATCTCGGCCAGACTCGCGGTCGGGAATTTCACTTCGACATCGTCGCGCAGATGGTCGCCATCGGGGATCAGGGTCAGCACCAGCTCCTCCAGCCCGGGATTATGCCCGGCGATCAGCACGCTGGCGGCGCCTTCGGGCAATTCATGGACCAGATCGAGCAGCGTCGCGGCCGAAGCGAGATAGATGCGCTGGTCCCACGCCGGGGCCAGCTCGCTGCCATAGCCCAACTCGACTTCGCCCAATGTCTCGACCACGCGGACGGCGGGAGACGCGGCAACATGATCGAAACTGAGGCCGATCGCCTTCATATACCGGCCCACCGCCTGCGCGGCGCGATGCCCTTTGGTGTTCAGCGGCCGATCGAAATCGCGCGCGACCGGATCGTCCCATCCCGATTTGGCGTGGCGCAGCAAGGTGAGCGTCTTCATCACTTCCCCGGATCGGCGGTCACATCGGTCGATTCTGGAGCCTCTTGCCGCAAGCGTGTTGCCAAGGAAAGTCGAACTCGCTCGACAGCCTCGTCGAGCGTCACCCGCGCGATCGGCGTCGCATCGGGAAAGGCGCTCAACAGGCGCGAGGGCATCGCGGCGGAGAGCAGGACGAAGGTACCGCGATCGTCGGCGCGGCGAATCAGCCGCCCGAATGCCTGGGCCAGCCGTGCGCGGACGATCCGGTCGTCATAGGCGGTGCCGCCGCCTGCCAGTCGCCGCGCCGCATGGAGCACGGTCGGCTTGGGCCAGGGCACACCTTCCATCACCGCCAGCCGCAGCGAATGGCCGGGCACGTCCACCCCGTCTCGAAGCGCGTCGGTGCCGATCAGCGAGGTGCGTGGATCGTCACGGAAGATATCGACCAGCGTGCCGGTATCGATCGGATCGACATGCTGGGCGAGCAGCGGCAGCCCCTCGCGCGCCAGCCGGTCGGCGATTCGCGCATGCACCGCGCGCAGCCGCCGGATCGCAGTGAACAGCCCCAAAGTCCCGCCTTCAGCCGCGACGATCAGCCGCGCGTACGCGTTCGCAAGCGCGGGCAAGTCGCCGCGCTTCACGTCGGTCACGATCAGCACCTGCGATTGCGCGGCATAGTCGAACGGGCTGGGCGCTTCGAACCGGCCGGGCGGGCGCATCAGATGGCTGGCGCCCGATCGCGCCTCGGCGACGTTCCAGTCGCCGCCCGCGGTCAGCGTTGCCGACGTGATGACCGCGCCATGCGCCGGTTTCAGCACCGTCTCGGCAAAGGGCTTGGCCGGATCGAGCCAGTGCCGGTGCAGCCCGACATCATATTCGCGCCCCTCGACCCGGTCGACCGCCAGCCAGTCGACGAACTCCGGATCGGCCGGCCCGCCGATTCGCGCGATCAGCGCCGCCCAGGCGCCCACCGTCTCGGCACGCCAGCCGAGCGACGCGATGGCGCCTTCGATCCGCGCGCGCGCCGGGCCGTCCATCCAGTCCGGGCCTTCGGTCAGCACCGCTTCCAGCCGCCGTCCAAGCGTCACCAGCGGCCGCACCAGCGCGTCGAGCGCAACGCCCGCGGGTCCGGCAGCCTCGACCAGCGCGCCATCGGGTTCGGCCAGTTCGGTCTCCAAGCCATATCCCGCGTCCGCACTGCCTTCGTCGCGGGCGTAGACCAGCCCTCGCACCGCCGCGAGTAGCGACTCGACCGGGCCGAAGGGCTGGCCCTCGGCCAGCCGCTGGAGCCATTGGTCGCTCGGCAGTGCCTGCGCCGCGACCACAGCGGCGGCAATCGCTTCCCCGCCTTCCGAATCATAGCTGGCGACGTCACTCAGTCGTGCCGCCAGCCCGCGCCGCCGCCCGCGCGACCCCGATTCGGGCCCGGTGATCCAACGGCGCAGCTCGATTGCCTCCTGACCCGTAAGGGCGGCCGAGAACATCGCATCGGCGGCATCGAACAGGTGATGGCCTTCGTCGAACACATAGCGGGACGGCCGCGCCGCGGTTTCGCGGCCTCGCGCGGCGTTGACCATCACCAGTGCATGATTGGCGATCACGATATCGGCATCGACGCTGGCCCGTGCCGCGCGCTCGATGAAGCATTTCCGGTAATGCGGGCACCCGGCATAGACGCATTCGCCGCGCCGGTCGGTCAGCGCGGTAGAGCCATTGCGGCGGAACAGCACCGGCAGCCAGCCGGGCAGGTCGCCGCCGATCATGTCGCCATCGGCGCTATAGGCGGCCCATCGCGCGACCAGCTGCGCCAGGATCGCCGCGCGCCCGGCAAACCCGCCCTGCAACGCGTCCTCTAGGTTGAGCAGGCACAGGTAATTCTCGCGGCCCTTGCGCGTCACCACCCGGGCCTTGCGGGTCGCGGGATCGGGGAACAGCCGCTCGGTCTCATGGGCCAACTGGCGTTGCAGCGCCTTGGTGAAGGTCGAGACCCACACCGCGCCATCGGCCTCCGCTGCCCATAACGAGGCCGGCGCCAGATAGCCGAGCGTCTTGCCGATCCCCGTCCCCGCCTCGGCCAGCACCAGATTGGGCGAATCGCGCATCTCGCGCGGGGCAAAGGCGCGCGCGGCGGCATTGGCATAATCGCGCTGGCCCTGGCGCTGCTCGGCCCCCTGCCCGGTCAGTTGCGCCAACCTCGCCGCTACATCCTCATCGTGCAGCGTTACGCTGCGCGGGGCAGGGCGGGGCGGTTGCTCGCTCCATTCGGGCAGGCGCGAGAACAGCCAGCGCTCGGCACGCTCGGGCGTCGTGAGCCGCTGGCTCACCGCCATCGCCCACGGCCAGCGCAACCGCCCGAGCGACTGTGCCGCATGCCATGCGCCTTCACGCTCGGGCCAGTCGCCGTCGGTCAGCCTCAGCAGCGCCTCGGCCGCATCGCGCAGGAACGGCGCGACCTCGGCGTCACTCGCCGGCGGTTCGATCCCCGCCACCCGCGCAAGACCCTTGGGCGTCGGCACCATGAACTGCGCGGGGCGCAGGAAAGCGAACAGCTCGAGCAGGTCCAACCCGTTGATCTCGGGATGTCCCAGCCTTTGCCCGACCAGCGGCGCGTTGAGCAGGATCACCGGCGTGTCCGCCGCGACGCGGATCGCCTCGCCGCGGCCCACCGCCCGCGTCTCCCCGTCCGGCATGGCGATCCAGACGCCGCCATGGCTCGCGTGCAGCGCAGGATAGGGGAGGGCGGTCATCGAACGCCATCGTGTACACTTTTCGTTCCGGCTGACCAGCCGCTACGGCGCGACCAGCCACCCGGCCAGCGCACCTCCGGCAACGATGGCAGGCGTCACCCATGCGCCCTTAACCCGCCACACCACCACCAGCGCCACGCCGAACAGGATCGCCGCGATCAGCGGGTTGGTGATCCGCACGCCCGTCGCCTGCACCAGTTGCACCAGCGTCGCGGCGATGATCCCCACCACTGCCGCGGCGACGCCCGCCAGCAACCGGTGCAGCGCCGGATTCCCGACGATCGCTTCCAGTCGCTCGAAGAAGATCAGCGAAAAGGCGAAGGCGGGCAGGAACATGCCGGCGGTGATCGCCAGCGCACCTGCCGGTCCGCCCGCGACATAGCCGGTAAAGGTCGCGAAGATCACCAGCGGCGCGGGCAGTACTCCGGCCAGCGCCACGCCATCGAGAAAGGTCGAATCGCCGATCCAGCCCCTGCCGACCGTATCCGCGCGGACATAGGGGATTGCGGTATAAGCGCCGCCAAAGGTCAGCAGCCCGCCTTTCAGCCCGGCGATAAACAAAGCGGCGAGCGTCACCGGCGCGGGAGCCATTTGCGGCATCCCGCTCTCGGTCACGACGCCCGGCACGAGCAGCCATGCGGTGACAGCCGCGAGGGCGAGCACGATCGCGATCAGGGCAGGCCGCGACGCGGCATAGGCCAGCCCGCCTGCCGCCAGCGGAATCCAGAAAGGGACGCCGATCAGCGTCGCGATCAGGCTGGCGGCGGCGATCACGCCCAGCCAGCGATCCTCGATCACATGCTGTCCGATCCGCACGACCGCACGCAGGATGATCGCCAGCACCACGATCTGCACGCCCAGCAGCACACCGGTCAGCCCGGCATCGCCTGCGATCCACGTCACATAGAGCCATCCCGCCGCCAGCATCAGCACCAGCCCGGGCAGCATGAAGCCGATTCCGGCCAGCAATCCGCCGATCCGGCCCCGCGCGATCATGCCCAGATGGACGCACAACTCATGTGCTTCCGGCCCCGGCAGCACCTGCAGCACCGCGAGCAGCCGGTTGAACCGCGCGGAGTCGATCCAGCGTTCCTCCTCGACCAGCGCCTGCCGTAGCATCGCGATCTGCGCGACCGGCCCGCCGAATGCGAGCGCGCCGAAGCGCAGGAATTTGAGGAACAGCGCGATCAGGCTGAGCTGCGGCGGCTTGGTATCGGTCAGGTTCGGATCGGCAGTCATCGTCACATATGCTCCCTTCGCCGCAGGCGCGACGGATGGAGCGGACTTGGACGGATGCCGTCTGAACGGGCGTCCGCATCGGCCCGTTGCGGCCCACATCGCCGCGCGGGACAGGCAAAGTCAATGGCCCGCTTTGCTCCCGGCGCATCTCTTCGCTAGTGCGGCATCACCATGACCGACAAGCAAGCCCTCCGCGCCGCCGCACTCGAATCCAAGGCCTGGCCTTACGAAGAGGCGCGCAAGCTGCTGAAACGCTATCCGGATGGCGCGCCGGCCAAGGGTCATGTGCTGTTCGAGACCGGTTACGGCCCCTCGGGCCTGCCGCATATCGGCACCTTCAACGAAGTGCTGCGCACGACGATGGTCCGCCGTGCGTTCGAAGCGATGTCGGATATTCCGACCCGCCTGATCGCGTTCAGCGACGATATGGACGGGCTGCGCAAGGTGCCGGACAATGTGCCGAACGGCGACATGCTGGCGCAGTATATCGGCCATCCGCTGACGACGGTGCCCGATCCGTTCGGCAAGTTCGAAAGCTTCGCGCATCACAACAATGCGATGCTGCGCGACTTCCTCGATCGCTTCGGCTTCGAGTATGAATTCGTCTCGTCGACCGACTATTATGGATCGGGCAAGTTCGACGACGCGCTCCGCGGCGTGCTGCGCCACTATCAGGGCATCATGGATGTGATGCTGCCGACGCTGCGTGCCGAGCGTCAGGCGACCTATTCGCCGGTGCTGCCGGTCAGCCCGAAGACCGGCATCGTGCTGCAGGTGCCGATCGAGGTGCTGGATTCCGAGACGGGGATGATCGCGTTCACCGACTCCGATGGCGAACGGATCGAGCAGACCATCCTTGGCGGCAAGGCCAAGCTGCAATGGAAGGCCGACTGGGCGATGCGCTGGGTTGCGCTCGGCGTCGATTACGAGATGGCGGGCAAGGACCTGATCGACTCGGTGATCCAGTCGGGCAAGATCGCACGCGTGCTGGGCGGTCGCCCGCCCGAGGGGTTCAATTACGAGCTGTTCCTCGACGCCAAGGGCGAGAAGATCTCGAAGACCAAGGGCAATGGCCTCTCGATCGAGCAATGGCTGACCTATGGCCCCGATGAGAGCCTCGCCTTCTACATCTATCGCGAGCCGAAAAAGGCCAAGGCGCTGCACCTTGGCCTGATCCCGCGCGCAGTGGACGATTACTGGCAGTTCCGCGGCAATTACGGCAGCCAGGAGATCGCCCAGCAGCTCGGCAATCCGGTCCACCATATCCATAACGGCCCGCCGCCGGCCGAGACGCTGCCGGTCACCTTCGGCCTGCTGCTCAATCTGGTCGGCGTGATGGGCGAGGCGACCAGGGATCAGGTCTGGGGCTATCTCGCCAACTACGTGCCCGATGCGACGCCCGAGAAGTGGCCCGCGCTCGATGCGCTGATCGGCTATGCGATCGCCTATGTCCGCGACGTGGCCGAAAAGCCGGTCCGCCGCGCGCCTGCGGGCGTCGAGGTGGAGGCGCTGCAGGATCTCGACGGCCAGCTCGCTGCGCTGGACGAGGATGCCGATGCCGAGGCGATCCAGAACATCGTCTACGAAATCGGCAAGGAGCGCTTCGGCAAGGAAGCGCTGCGCGACTGGTTCAAGACGCTGTACGAGACGTTGCTCGGCACCTCGCAAGGGCCGCGCATGGGCAGCTTCATCGCGCTGTACGGCGTGGCGAACAGCCGCAAGCTGATCGCCGAGGCGCTCGCCAGGGCATGATCCGCCGCTTCCGCCACGGCATATCCGCTTTCGTCCGGAGCGAAGCGGCGGGCGGGATCGTGCTGATGGCGGCATCGGCGGCGGCGCTGGTCGCCGCCAATTCGCCGCTCGCGGACAGTTATTTCCACGCGATTCACGCGGTGACGGGACCGGTCATCGCGCCCGCACACGGCCCGATGACGGTGCATCTGTGGATCAACGACGCGCTGATGGCCGTGTTCTTCCTGCTCGTCGGACTCGAGATCAAGGGCGAGTTCTCCGGCGGACGGCTGGCGACATGGGAGCAGCGCCGCTTGCCGGTGCTGGCTGCTGCGGCGGGTATGATGGTCCCCGCCGCGATCTATCTTGGCGTCACGGCGTCGTCACCCGGCCTGTCGAATGGGTGGGCGGTGCCCGCCGCGACCGACATCGCCTTTGCCATGGGCGTGCTGGCGATCCTCGGGCCGCGCGTGCCGGCGTCGCTCAAGCTGCTGCTCGTCACCATCGCCATCGTCGACGATATGGGCGCGGTGGCGATCATCGCCATCGCCTATACCGCGCATCTCGACTTGCCCGCGCTGGCGGGCGCGGGACTGGTGCTCGCCGCGATGTTCGGCCTGGCCCGGTTCCGCGTGGTGCGGCTGGTGCCCTATCTGATGCTCGCGGCATTGCTCTGGTATCTGGTCTTCCTCTCGGGTGTGCACGCCACCATCGCGGGTGTGGCGGCGGCGATGGCGATCCCCGAAGCGGCGCGGCACCGGCTGGAGGGCATACTCAACCCCTGGGTCGCGTTCCTCATCGTGCCGCTGTTCGGTTTCGCCAATGCGGGCGTATCGCTGGCGGGGATGAGCCCGGCGATCCTGTTCGCGCCATTGCCTCTGGCGATTGCACTGGGGCTGTTCGCGGGGAAGCAGATCGGCATCTTCGGCAGCATCTGGCTGGCCGCGAAGGCGCGCTTCGCTGCGCCGCCTGCGGGTGCGAGCTGGGCTCAGGTCTATGGCATGGCGCTGCTCGCGGGCATCGGCTTCACTATGAGCCTGTTCATCGGCGGTCTGGCCTTTCCCGGCCGGCCCGAGCTGGTCGACGAAGTGAAGATCGGCGTGCTCGGCGGATCCTTGCTCTCGGCGCTGGCCGGGTTCGCGGTGTTGCGCTTCGCGGCGAAAGGCTGACCCTTCAACAGCAGGCGGCGGGTGCCGGCACCCGATCGCGCTTCTCCGCCCATATCGCCACGCCGCAGATCGCCAGACCGCCCAGCGCCAGCAGCGCGCCGACCCATCCGGTCGAAGTCCAGCCATAGCCCGCGGCAATGGCCATCCCGCCCAGCCACGGGCCCAGCGCGTTGGCGGTGTTGAACGCAGAATGGTTGAGCGCGGCCGCCAGCGCTTGCGCCTCGCCCGCCACGTCCATCAGTCGCGTCTGCAGCACCGGGCCCAACGACCCGGCAAAGCCGATCGCGAACACGTTGAGGCTGAGCGACCAGATATTGCCCGCGGTGAAGGGATAGAGCGCCAGCATCGCCGCGCTGCTGGTCAGCAGGATCGCCGCGGTCGGCATCAGCGCCCTGTCGGCGAAGCGCGGCACGATCAGATTGCCTGCGGTCATGCCCATCCCGAAGATCGCCAGCACCACCGGGATCATGCCGGCCGAGGCATGGGTCACCTCCAGCATGGTCGAGGCGACATAGGTGTAGACGCAGAACATGCCGCCAAAGCCGATGGCGCTGATCCCGAGCGTCAGCCACACCTGTCCGTTGGCGAGTGCCGCCAGTTCGCGCAGCGGATTGACGGTGCGGTCGGCCGCGTCGCGCGGGGCAAAGGCCCAGACCAGCGCCACCGTCAGCAGCGAAAGCACCGCAACCACGCCGAAGCCCCAGCGCCAGCCCACCGCCTGCCCCAGCCAGTTGGCCAGCGGCACGCCGATCACCGTGGCGATCGTCAGCCCCAGCAGCACGCGTCCCACCGCCTGCGATCGCTGGTTGACCGGTACCAGGCTGGCCGCGACCAGCGCCGCGATCCCGAAATAGGCCCCGTGCGGCAGGCCGCTCAGGAAACGGAACACCAGCATCCACTCATAGCTTGGCGCCAGCGCGCTCAGGCCGTTGAACAGCGCGAACATGCCCATCAGCACGATCAGCAGCACCCGGCGCGACATGCGCGCGCCCATCACCGCCAGCAAGGGCGCGCCGATAACCACGCCCAGCGCATAGGCGCTGATCACATGCCCCGCGGTCGGCGCGTCGATATGCAGCCCGTCCGCGAAATAGGGCAGCAGGCTCATCGTCGCGAATTCGGTGGTGCCGATGGCGAACCCGCCCATGGCCAGCGCGAAATGAACGAGCGCGACCGGGGTGGCGCGGGGAGCAGCAGCGGGGGATTGCATGGTTTGCAAGTGGTGCTGCACCGCAGCATCGTCAATTGCCGAGGCTGGGTCCGCGGATGCGGCACGTGCAATCGCGGCGCCTCAGCGCCCGAAATCGACCTCGCCGAACAGGAAATGGCCGGTCTCGCATGAGATCGAGGCGATGGCCTGTGTCGCGGAAGGCACCTCGAAATCGATGCTGCGCGCCTCCACCCAGCTATAGTCGCCGTCCAGCACCGCCTTGCCGCGTCCGCCCGCCACGGTCAGCGTGAAGCGATAGGCCCGGCCCAGCTTCATATTGCCGAAGGTCGATACCGTCTCGATATCGCCCGACTTGCTATGGAGGAAAGCGGGGACCTCGTCGGGGTCACGATCCTCGTCGTCGAAGCTGCGCACGATGCCGATGTTGACGAACCAGCTCCCGTCCGGTGCCTCCAGCCTGATCCCGGCGGTGGCGCCATATTCGCCGCTGTCATAGGCTTCGCGCGGCGTGACCGTCCCGCTCATGCTGAAGTCCGTTCCCGACACCGCACGCTTGATCGCCGAGACGCGCTGGGCCGGCGTGTCGCAATCATAGTCGATCGTCTGCGCCTGAGCGGAACCGCAAGCGAGCAACGCGATACCAAGCGCCGCGGAAACTGTGCGAATCATCGTCCTCTCCCCTGCGAAGCCAGAATTCGCGATTTCCGGAAGGCGGGCAAGTCAGGCGTGACAGGGGCCTGCCGCAGCCCTTAATTCCCGGCCGGGATCGCCGGGGTTAGCTCCGAGAATGTGAAGGAGCCGAGCGAGCAACCCATCACCGCCGCCGCGCGAGGCAAGGGAGCACTGCGCAGCTTCACCGTGCGGCTGCCGAACCGGGCCGTTGCCAGCCCCTTTTCGTCGAGGCTGAGCGAGAAGGAGGTTGGCACGCCGGTCTTGAACACGCCGATCTGGTAATAGTCGTGGCGCTTGCCGCCGCGCAGGCTCACCAGCTCTGCCTCGACGGTTCCGCCAAGGAATTCCTTCTGCCCGCTGACGATCAGATACACGCCGTCGCGGCCATCATAGGACATGATCTGGACATAGGCGGAGGCGGCATAGTGGGAGCCCTGCTCCTCTTTGCGCTCGACCTTCAGCCTGCCGGTCACCGCATAAGGCGGGCCGGTCAGCGGCGTGGCGCGGTGCGGGCCATTGGTCTTGAAATCGGCGCGGCAGGCAAAGTCGTTCGCCGGGGCCGATTGCGGCGCTGCGCCGGTCAGCAGCAGCGCGGCTGCGGCGGCCAGAAACAAGGCTGGCCGCCGCGTTCGCATCACAGCTTTTCGGTGAGTTCCGGGACGACCTTGAACAGGTCGCCGACCAGGCCGTAGTCCGCGACCTGGAAGATCGGGGCGTCCTCGTCCTTGTTGATGGCGATGATGGTCTTGGAGTCCTTCATGCCTGCCAGATGCTGGATCGCGCCCGAGATACCGACCGCGATATAGACTTCCGGTGCGACGATCTTGCCGGTCTGGCCGACCTGATAGTCGTTGGGGACGTAACCGGCGTCCACCGCGGCGCGCGATGCACCCACGGCCGCGCCCAGCTTGTCCGCCAGCGGCTCGATGATCGAGTGGAAATTCTCGCTGTTCTGCAGCGCGCGGCCGCCCGAGACGATCACCTTGGCCGAAGTCAGCTCGGGGCGCTCGCTCTTGGCGATCTCGGCCGAGACGAACTTCGAGATGCCGGTGTCCGAAGCACCGCCGACGGCTTCGACGCTGCCCGAACCGCCGGTCGCATCCGCCTTGGCGAAGGCGGTGCCGCGCACGGTGATCACCAGCTTCTTGTCGCTGGTCTTCACGGTGGCGATGGCGTTGCCGGCATAGATCGGACGCGTGAAGGTATCCGCACCTTCCACCGACAGGATGTCGCTGATCTGCATCACGTCGAGCAAAGCAGCGACGCGCGGCGCGATATTCTTGCCGTTCGACGTGGCCGGGAACAGCACTGCGTCATGATCGGCCATCAGGCTGACGATCAGCGGCGCGACATTCTCGGCCAGCGCATGGCCCAGCGATGCGTCATCGGCGAGGTGAACCTTGCCCACGCCCGCGATTCTTGAGGCTTCGTCGGCCACGGCCTTGCAGCCTGCACCGGCGACCAGAAGATGGACCTCGCCCAGCTGCGACGCAGCGGTGACGACGGCCAGGGTTGCGTCCTTGACGCTCGAATTGTCGTGCTCGACCCAAACCAGCGTCTTCATTTCGCCACTCCCAGAGCCTTGAGCTTGCCGACAAGCTCATCCACGTCCGCGACCTTCACGCCGGCCGAGCGCTTGGCCGGCTCGACCGTCTTGAGCGTGGTCAGGCGCGGCGAGACGTCGACGCCGTAATCACCGACGGTCTTCTTCGCGACGGGCTTGCTCTTGGCCTTCATGATGTTCGGCAGCGTCGCATAACGAGGCTCGTTCAGGCGAAGGTCAGTGGTGACGATCGCGGGAATGGCGAGGTCCACCGTCTCGAGGCCGCCATCGACTTCGCGGGTCACGGCAACGCGGTCGCCGGTCACTTCGACCTTCGATGCGAAGGTGCCCTGCGGCCAGCCCAGCAGGGCGGCCAGCATCTGGCCGGTCTGGTTGCTGTCGTCGTCGATCGCCTGCTTGCCCAGGATCACCAGACCCGGCTGCTCCTCGTCGCACACCGCCTTGAGCAGCTTGGCGACGCCCAGCGGCTCCACCTCGTCATCGGTCGCGATCAGGATGGCGCGGTCGGCGCCCATCGCGCGCGCGGTCAGCAGCACGTCCGACTCGGCCTTGGCCACGCCGACGGTTACCACGACCACTTCGGTCGCCACGCCCTTTTCCTTCAGGCGCACGGCTTCCTCGATCGCGATCTCGTCGAAAGGGTTCATGCTCATCTTGACGTTGGCCAGATCGACCCCCGTCCCGTCCGCCTTCACGCGGGGCTTCACATTATAGTCAAGCACCCGCTTGACCGGCACCAGTAACTTCATTGCATCCACTCCTGTGTCCGAACCGCTCCCGGGGAGGATCGCGGGCCAGCGCCGATGGGCAGGCTTACCCTATCAGGCCGCCTGCTTCACCTCGGCCACGATCTTCTTTGCCGCGTCGCCCAGATCGTTTGCCGCCACGATCGGCAGGCCCGAATTGGCGAGGATGTCCTTGCCCTCCTGCACGTTGGTGCCTTCCAGGCGCACGACCAGCGGAACCGAGAGGTTCACTTCCTTGGCGGCTTCGACGATGCCGGCGGCGATGATGTCGCACTTCATGATGCCGCCGAAGATGTTGACCAGGATGCCCTTCACGTTCGGATCCTGAAGGATGATCTTGAACGCCGCGGTCACCTTCTCCTTCGAAGCGCCGCCGCCGACGTCGAGGAAGTTGGCCGGGAACATGCCGTTCAGCTTGATGATGTCCATCGTCGCCATGGCAAGACCGGCGCCGTTGACCATGCAGCCGATATCGCCGTCCAGCTTGATATAGGCGAGGTCGTACTTCGAAGCTTCCAGCTCGGCCGGATCTTCCTCGGTCTCGTCGCGCAGTTCCATCAGGTCCTTGTGGCGGAACAGCGCATTGCCGTCGAAGCCGACCTTGGCGTCGAGCACCAGCAGGTTGTTCTGCTCGGTCAGCGCCAGCGGATTGATCTCGATCTGCGCGGCGTCGGTCGCGAGGAACGCGTCGTACAGCGACTTGGCGACCTTGGCCGCCTGCTTGGCGAGATCGCCGGTCAGGCCCAGCGCGGCGGCAACGGTGCGGCCATGGTGGGGCATGAAGCCGGTCGCGGGATCGACCGAGAAGGTCTTGATCTTCTCAGGGGTCGAATGGGCGACTTCCTCGATGTCCATGCCGCCCTCGGTCGAGACGACGAACGCGACTTCGCTGCTGGCGCGATCGACGAGCAGCGCGAGGTAGAATTCCTTGGCGATGTCGGCGCCGTCGGTGATGTACAGGCGGTTGACCTGCTTGCCCGCGTCACCGGTCTGGATCGTCACCAGCGTGTTGCCCAGCATGTCGGTCGCGTGCGCGCGGACTTCGTCCAGGCTGAAGGCGAGGCGGACGCCGCCCTTGGCTTCGGCGCTAAGTTCCTTGAACTTGCCCTTGCCGCGGCCACCGGCATGGATCTGCGACTTCACGACATAGAGCGGCCCGGGCAGCTTCTTGGCGGCTTCCACCGCTTCCTCGACCGAAAAGGCGGCAAAGCCCTGCGCGATCGGCGCGCCGTACTTCGCAAGCAGTTCCTTGGCCTGATATTCATGGATGTTCATGGGGAGCGCCGCCTTCTCTGAATAAGGAAATCGGGAGTTGGCCCCGCCTAAAGCACAGCCGGAAACACGAATCCACCCCTGCACTCTCGCGGGTGCAGCATAGCTGGACTATATGCCCCGAATGCACTGGCTGCCCAGCATCGCCCTGTTCCTGTCCACGATCCTCGTGATGGAGGGTGTCGCCTATGTGGCGCACCGCTGGGTGATGCATGGATGGGGCTGGTTCCTGCACGAAAGCCATCACCGCGACCGGACCGGCATGTTCGAGCTCAACGATCTTTACGCAGTGATCTTTGCGATTCCCTCATTCGTGCTGCTGCTGGGCGGGGTTCAGCTGGGCTGGTGGCCGGGCTTCACCTGGATCGGGGCGGGCGTCGCGGCCTATGGCGCGATCTATTTCGGCTTCCATGACGTCATCGTCCACCGCCGCGTGCCGCACCGCTATGTGCCGCGATCGGGCTATATGAAGCGGATCATCCAGGCCCATAGGCTGCATCATGCGGTGCAGGGCAAGCACGGCACGGTAAGCTTCGGCTTTCTCTATGCGCCGAAGGCCGAGGTGCTGAAGGCCGAACTCAAGAAGAATCGCGTGGACGCTTGATTACCGACTGGACCTTTTACGCCGTCGCCGTTCCCGCAGTGATGCTGGTCGGGCTGTCCAAGGGCGGCTTTACCGGCCTCGGCACCCTGTCGCTGCCGATGATGGCGTTCGTGATCAATCCGGTGACCGCCGCGGCGATCCTGTTGCCGCTGCTGATCGTGCAGGACGTGGTCGGCGTGTGGGCGTTTCGCAAATCGGTCGACTGGCGGTTGCTCGGCTGGATGTTTCCCGGCGCCGTCGCCGGAGTCGGGCTGGGTTACTGGTTCGCGGCCAGCGTGTCGGCGTCCGCAGTGATGGCGCTGGTCGGGGTGATCTCGATCCTGTTCGGCCTGTGGCGGCTGTGGCTCGAACGGCATGCGATGCCGCGCGAGACCGCGGCGATGCCCGAATGGCTCGGCGCGCTGTTCGGCGCAGCCTCGGGCTTCACCAGCCAGGTCGCCCATGCCGGCCAGCCGCCCTATTCGCTGTGGGTGCTGCCGCGAAAGCTGCCCCCGGCATTGCTGGTGGGCACGACCGCGGTGTTCTTCGCCGCGGTGAACTGGATCAAGGTCCCGGCCTATTTCGCGCTCGGCCAGTTCACCCGCGCCAATTTGATGACCGCAGGCGCGCTGTTGCCGGTGGCGATTATCTCGACTTTTGCCGGGGTGTGGCTGGTGCGGCGGATCGACGCGGCGCGCTTCTACACCGCGATCTACTGGCTGATGGTGCTGGTCGGCGTCGCGCTGATCTGGGAAGCCGCCTTTTAGCGACTTGTGCTCCGGCGAAGGCCGGAGCCCTGGCCACCACTCCCTTCGATCTCCAAAGCTCCGGCCTTCGCCGGAGCACAGCGTCAGTCAAATAGAGACGAAACCGAACTCTCGTCCGCAATGCGGCGGATCGCTTCAGCCAGCAGCGGGGCGATGGTCAGATGCCGCACCTTGGGGCTGTCGGCGATCACGGCATGGTTGCCGATCGAATCGGTGATCACCAGCTCGGCCAGCGCGGAACCATCGACTCGCGCCACCGCGCCGCCCGACAGCACGCCATGGGTACAATAAGCGACCACATCCTCGGCGCCCGCTGCCTTCAGCGCGGCGGCGGCGTTGCAAAGCGTGCCCGCCGAATCGACGATATCGTCGATCAGGATGCAGAAGCGGCCTTCGACGTCGCCGATGATGTTCATCACCTCGGATTCGCCGGCGCGCTCACGGCGCTTGTCGACGATCGCCAGCGACGCATTGTCGAGCCGCTTGGCCAGCGCACGCGCGCGCACCACGCCGCCCACGTCGGGCGAGACGACCATCAGATTCTTGTCGCCGAAGCGCGATTTGATGTCCTCGCTCATCACCGGCGCGCCGAACAGGTTATCGGTCGGAATGTCGAAGAAACCCTGGATCTGCCCGGCGTGCAGATCGACCGAAAGCACGCGGTCGGCGCCCGCGGTCGTGATCATGTTGGCGACCAGCTTGGCCGAGATCGGCGTGCGCGGGCCGGGCTTCCGGTCCTGGCGGGCATAGCCGAAATAGGGAAGCACCGCCGTGATCCGCTTGGCCGACGCGCGGCGCAGCGCGTCGATCATGATCAGCAGTTCCATGAGGTTGTCGTTCGCGGGGAAGCTGGTCGACTGGAGCACGAACACGTCCTCGCCGCGCACATTCTCGAGGATCTCGACGAAGATCTCCTCGTCGGCGAAGCGGCGCACATTGGCCTGGGTCAGCGGGATTTCGAGATAGTCTGCGATCGCCTTGGCGAGCGGCAGGTTCGAATTGCCGGACATCAGCTTCATGGGATCGGTCTCTTGTGACGGTCGCGTGACGCTCCCCTTAGTGCCCGATCCCAGTGGCGCAAGACTGCAATGCTGCTTAACGGAGCCATATGACCGTGATTACCCGTTTCGCGCCCAGCCCCACCGGCCGCCTGCACGTCGGCAACCTGCGCACCGCGCTCCATAACTGGATGTTCGCGCAGGCACAGGCCGGCCGCTTCCTGCTGCGGATCGACGATACCGATGGCGAGCGTTCGGAAGAGGCGTTCGTCGACGCGATCCGCGCCGATCTCGCCTGGTTGGGGCTGAACCCGGATGGCGAGGAACGCCAGTCGGCGCGGTTCGACCGTTACGAAGCGCGATTCGCCGAGCTGAAGGCGGCGGGCCGGGTCTATCCGGCATATGAGAGTGCGCAGGAACTCGATCTCAAGCGCAAGGTCCTGCTCGGGCGCGGTCTGCCCCCGGTATACGACCGCGCCGCGCTTGCGCTCACCGCAGATCAGGTCGCGGCCTATGAAGCCGAAGCGCGCACACCGCACTGGCGCTTCAAGCTGGATCATGACGCCGCAATCGAATGGGACGATCTGATCCGCGGTCACCAGCGCTTCGATCCGAAGACGATGAGCGATCCGGTGGTGCGCCGTGCCGATGGCAGCTGGCTCTATCTGCTCCCTTCGGTGATCGACGATGTGGACTTGGCGATCACCCATGTGGTGCGCGGCGAGGATCATGTGTCGAACACCGCCAGCCAGCTCCAGATGTTCGCAGCACTTGGCGCCACGCCGCCCTCCTTCGCGCATGAGGCGCTGCTGACCGGCAATGAGGGCAAGCTCTCCAAGCGACTCGGCTCGCTCGGCTGCGATCATTTCCGCGAGGTCGGCATTGAGCCGCAGGCGATCGTCGCGCTGCTGGCCCGATTGGGGACGAGCGATCCGGTCGAGCCGTTCGCCGATCCCGCGCCCTTGATCGCCAGTCTCGACTTCGCCCGGTTCGGCCGCGCGCCTGCGCGGTTCGACGAGGACGAACTGGCCGGGCTGAACGCGAAGATCGTCCATCAGCTCGGCTTCGAAGCCGTCGCCTCGCGCTTGCCCGCGGGCATGACCGAAGCGGCATGGGAAGCGATTCGCCCGAACCTTTCGACCATTGCCGAAGCCGCGGACTGGTGGGGCGTGGTCGAAGGTCCGGTGGCATCGGTCCCGGCCGAGGAGGATCGCGACTTCCTCGCAAAGGCCGCCGCTACCGCCGCCGGAATCGACTGGTCCGCGGATCCCTGGGCCCAGCTCACCGCCGCGCTCAAGGAAATCACCGGCCGCAAGGGCAAGCCATTGTTCCTGCCGCTGCGCCGCGCGCTCACTGCGCGCGATCACGGGCCGGACATGGCCGCCCTGCTCCCCCTGATCGGCCCCGAACGCGCCATCGAACGCCTCACGCCGCGCTGAGAATCCCGCCCGTCGCGGGATCTTTCATCTCCGCTTTACGTTTTTCATGTAACGTTGTATCATCACAATGTGGCCGGCTCGATCCGGCACATGGAGAAGGAGGCCTGACATGTACGCGAATCGTTCGTCACTGCCCTTCGGCATCAATCCTGCCGGTCTGGGCTTCGCGGTCGTGGTCAACGGGGCAATCATCGGCGCGATGATGTTCCTGATCGCGCCGCAGATCATCGGCAAGTCGCCGATCACCGTGCTGATCGGTGAACAGATCCCGATCGATGAACCGCCGCCGCCCATCGATCCCAAGCCCAAGCCCGAATCCCACGAGCAGGTGCGCGAGACGCCGATCTACACCCCGCCGGTCGACAATCCGGTGGCGACCGACAATCCGGTGACCACTACCAACGATCCGCCGATCAATCCGCCGATCCCCGACCTGGGCGATCCCAAGGGCACCGGCACGGTACAGCCCGATCCGCCCAAGCCGGCCCCGCCGCTGATCGCCGCCCAGATCGATCCGCGTTACGCCGGCGCGTTCCAGCCCGATTATCCCGCGTCCGAATTGCGCGGCGAGCGTGAGGGCACGGTATCGGTCCGCGTGCTGATCGGTGCCGATGGCCGGGTGAAGGCAGTCGAACAGGTCCGCGCGACCAACGCCGCATTCTTCGAGGCGACCAAGCGCCACGCGCTACGCAACTGGCGCTTCAAGCCCGCCAGCCGCGGCGGCGAGGCACAGGAGAGCTGGAAGGTGATGAACGTCCGTTTCGAGATGACCGGACAGTGAGTTCCCGGTCCGCGGTGCCCGCTCCGGCAGGCACCGAACGGGCAACCGGCATGCGGGGGCTGGCTCCTGAGCCTCCGCATGCCTATCTTTACGCCATAATGAGTCTGTTCAAGTTCCTCTCGCCGGCAAAGGCGCTGCGCGACGCGCGTCAGTTCGTGGTCACGCGCAAGAAGCACGAATGGTGGATGCTGATCCCCGCGCTGGTCGTCACCGGCGGGGTGCTGGTCGCCTTCTATCTCGATTCGGTCGCCAGGCCGGAATGGAAGCGGCCCGAGATCATCTGGGTCAAGGACTGGCGGCTTGATCGCTCCGACGCCGAGATTGAGGCGCAGCAGGCGATTGACAAGGCCGAGAAGGACAAGCTCGACGCCGAGCTTGAAAAGAAGCGCAAGGCGCGGCGCGATGAGTTCAAGAAGATCGACGACGGCCTGAAGTCTTGGGGACTCTGACCGCTCCCGCACGCTGGATGGCCGCCGCGCTGGCGCTGTCGGAGCGCGGGCGGGGGCGGACGGCGCCCAATCCCAATGTCGGCTGCGTGCTGGTGAAGGATGGCGTGGTGGTCGGCCGCGGCTGGACCCAGCCGCGCGGACGCCCGCATGCCGAGGCGATGGCGCTGGCAGAGGCGGGCGAAAAGTCGCGCGGCGCAACTGCGTTCGTCACGCTGGAACCCTGCGCGCACGAATCGGCGCGGGGTCCGGCCTGTTCCGGTCTGTTGATCGAGGCGGGCGTGGCGGAAGTGGTGATCGCGCTGGGCGATCCCGATCCGCGCACCAATGGCAAGGGTGCGCAGCGGCTGCGCGATGCCGGTATCCGGGTGAGCGAAGGCGTGCTGGAAGCGCAGGCCCGCGCGGCGATGGCCGGGTTCCTCACCCGCCAGTCGCTCGGCCGGCCCTTCGTCACGCTCAAACTGGCGACTTCGCTCGATGGCCGTATCGCGCGCGAAGCCGGGAAAGATCGCTGGATCACCGGGCAGGAAGCCCGCGCACACGCCCATCTCGAGCGGACGCGGCACGAGGCGATCCTGGTCGGACGCGGCACGTTCGACGCCGACACGCCGAGGCTAGATGTCCGCCTTCCGGGACTCGAAGGCCGTTCGCCCCGGCGCTTCATCCTTTCCCGTCGTCCCCGCGAAAACGGCGATTGGGAATGGCTGGAAAGTCCGGCGGCCATCGCGGCACTCGAATCCGTCGATCATCTGCTGGTCGAGGGTGGCGCCGGGACCGCTTCCGCCTTCCTCCGCGAAGGTCTGGTCGATCGCCTGCTGCTCTATCGCGCGCCGGTCCTGATCGGTACCGGCACCGCTGCGCTGGGCGATATCGGGTTGGCCGATGAGGCCCGCTGGACCCTCACCGATTCACGAAGCCTTGGCAGCGACCGACTTGAGGTCTACGCGGCGCGCTGATGTTCACCGGAATCGTCACCGATATCGGCACGATCGAAGCCGCCGGCACGCAGGGCGACCTGCGCGTGAAGGTCTCGACTGCCTATGACAGCGCCACCATCGACCTTGGCGCGTCGATCGCCTGTTCGGGCGTGTGCCTCACCGTCGTCGACAAATCGGCTCCCGGGGCCCCCGGCTGGGTCGCGTTCGACGTTTCGGGCGAAACCGTCTCGCGCACCGCAAGCGCCATGTGGACGCAGGGCCGCCGCCTCAATCTCGAACGCGCGCTGCGCCTCGGCGACGAACTGGGCGGGCATATCGTTACCGGCCATGTCGACGGCATCGGCACGGTGAAGCTGGTCGAGGAGATCGGCGGATCGCACCACATCGTGATCGCGGCGAGCAAGGACATGGCGCCCTATATCGCGCCCAAGGGATCGATCACCGTCGATGGCGTCTCGCTGACCGTGAACGCAGTGGACGACACGCCCGATGGCGTCGAATTCCACCTCAACATCATTCCGCACACCGCGGAAGTCACCACTTTCAATACGATCGCTGCCGGACAGGCCGTCAATCTCGAGATCGACGTGCTCGCCCGTTATCTGCAGCGGATGGAGTCCCTTCGTGGCAAAGCCTGAACTCGCGCGCTTGAAGCACGCATTCCTCTCCTCGCCCGAGGAGATCATCGACGAAGCCCGCAACGGCCGCATGTTCATCCTGGTCGATGACGAGGATCGCGAGAATGAAGGCGATCTGATCATCCCGGCGCAGATGGCGACACCGGACGCGATCAACTTCATGGCCAAGTTCGGCCGCGGCCTGATCTGTCTGGCGATGACCAAGGACCGGGTCGACACGCTTGGCCTCGAACTGATGAGCCGCGCCAACGGCACGCGGCATGAGACTGCCTTCACCGTCTCGATCGAGGCGCGCGAAGGCGTCACCACCGGCATTTCGGCGGCGGACCGCGCGCGCACCATCTCGGTCGCGATCGATGCGGCCAAGGGCAAGACCGATATCGTCACCCCGGGCCATGTCTTCCCGCTGGTCGCGCGCGACGGCGGCGTGCTGGTCCGCGCGGGCCATACCGAGGCTGCGGTCGACGTGGCGCGCCTCGCCGGGCTCAATCCCTCGGGCGTGATCTGCGAGATCATGAACGAGGACGGCACGATGGCGCGGATGGACGATCTCGTCTCGTTCGCCCAGTTCCACAATCTCAAGATCGGCACGATCCGCGACCTGATCGCCTATCGCCGCCGCTACGATCATCTGGTCGAGCGCCGCGCGGAGTCGCGTTTCGTCAGCCAATGGGGTGGCGACTGGACCGCGATAGCCTTCTGGAACCGCGCGACCCAGACCGACCAGATGGTGCTGCTCAAGGGCAAGATCGATCCGGCCAAGCCTACTCTGGTCCGCATGCACGCCGTCTCGCCGCTGGCGGACATTTTCGGCGAGCAGAGCGGCCGTGCGGGCCTGCTCGAACGTTCGATGCAGATCATCGGCGAGGAAGGCTCGGGCGTGATCGTAGCGATCAACAAGCGCCGTAACGATGCGTTCAGCGTCGCGCTGGAAATGCGCGAAGGCGTGCGTCCTTCGGACATGGAGGAACTGCGCGACTATGGCGTCGGCGCGATGATCCTCAGCGAACTGGGCGTGCACGACATGGTGCTGCTCACCAACACCCATCACACCCTTGTCGGTCTCGACGGCTATGGCCTGTCGATCGTCGGCGAGCGCCGCATCGATCCGGAGAATTGACTTGGCCCATGTCCTGATCGTCGAGGCGCGCTTCTACGCCCATCTGAACGACCTGCTGCTGGCGGGCGCCCGCGCTGCGATCGAAGCCGAAGGCCATAGCCACGAGACCGTGACCGTCCCCGGCGCGCTGGAAATCCCCGGCGCGGTGGCGATGGCGGCCGAAAGCGGCCGCTACGACGCGTTCGTCGCGCTCGGCGTGGTGATCCGCGGCGAGACCTATCATTTCGAAGTCGTTTCGAACGAAAGCGCGCGCGGCCTGATGGCGCTCGCGATGGATTCGCTGCCGATCGGCAACGGCATCCTGACGGTCGAGAACGAAGCCCAGGCGCTGACGCGTGCGAAGCCCGACGAGAAGGACAAGGGCGGCGAGGCGGCCAAGGCGGCCCTCGCAATGCTCGCGCTGCGGAGCCGTTTCGGGTAAAACCCCATCATGGACATGCCCCCAACCCGCTATCGTGTCGTGGAGCAGGGGCGCCGTCTGGTGGTGATCGACAACTGGACCGGCCAGCCGGTCCAGTACAGCGCAGGCACGCCGCAACCGCCGCGCAACGACCTTGGCGCTGCCCCGCGCTCGACCATCGAGCAGGCCAGCGCCACGCTGCGCGCCCATGCCACCACGCACAAGCCTCAGCGCACGACGAACGCAGGGCTGGGCGGCGCCGACTGGATCATCACCACCCAGAGCTGGTTCGATGACGAAGGGCCGCGCCGGCTGCGCATTTCGCCGGGAGGGCAAGGCGGCCTTACGATGACGATCGGCATCCTCGCCGCATTGGCGATCGCGGCGATCTTTTTCCTTGGCTGGCTGTTGATCCCGGCGACGCTGTTCGTCCTGCTCCAGTCCGGCCCCCGCAAGATGATCCGCGCGGCGATCACCGGCTGGCTGACCGGGCTGGGCGAGGAAGTCTGAGTCTGTGCTCCGGCGAAGGCCGGAGCGTTGGGTTCGCAGGTCGTCGCTTGCGGCCAGGGCTCCGGCCTGCGCCGGAGCACAAGGTTTCAGCCCGCGTGAGACAGCGCCGGATAATCGGTATAACCCTCCGCGCCGCGCGAGTAGAAGGTCGCGATGTCCGGCGTGTTCCATTCGGCGCCGCTGCGCAGCCGTTCGGGCAGGTCGGGATTGGCCAGGAAGCCGCGTCCGAATGCGACTCCGTCCGCCACGCCCGAATCCAGATCGGCCTGCGCGCCTTCCAGCGTGTAATCCTGATTGAGGATCAGCGGCCCGCGGAACACCTTCCGGATCGCGGGCGAGACCTTGGGCTGGTCCGACTTGCCGAACGTGCCGTCGGGCGATTGCTCGCGCAGCTCGAGAAAGGCGATGCCGCGGTCCGACAGCCACTTGGCGGCGGGCACGAACACGGCTTCGGGATCGGCATCCTCGACGCCCTGCGTATTGCCGTTGGGCGAGAAGCGCACCGCCGTCCGGTCCGCGCCCGCTTCGGCGATCAGCCGGTCGACCACCTCGCGCAGCAGCCGCCCGCGATTCTCCGGGCTGCCGCCATAGTCATCGTCGCGCAGGTTCGAGCTGGAACGCAGGAACTGGTCGATCAGATAGCCATTGGCGGCGTGGAGCTGCACCCCGTCGAACCCGGCACGCATCGCGTTGCGGGTGGCCACCGAATAATCGTCGAGCGTCCGCGCGATATCGTCCAGCGTCGCGGCGCGCGCCTCGGCATAGGGCTGCTTGCCGTCATAGGTATGCGCGGTGAAGGGCGCGGTGGTCGCCGAGGCCGAAAGCGGCGCGGCCCCATCGAGAAAGCTCGGATGGACGATCCGCCCCATATGCCACAGCTGGGCAAATATCCGCCCGCCGGCCTTGTGGACCTGCTCCAGCACCGGCTTCCAGCCTTCGACCTGTTCGTCGGTCCACAGCCCCGGCGCATAGGGCCAGCCCAGCCCTTCGCGGCTGATGCCCGTGCCTTCCGAGATGATCAGGCCGGCGCCTGCGCGCTGGGCATAATAATCGCCCATGATCTCGACCGGCACATGCTCGCGGGTCGATCGGCCGCGGGTGAGGGGCGCCATCAGGATGCGATTGGGCGCTTCGATAGCGCCAAGCTGGATAGGATCGAACAGGCTGGGCATTCGGTAACTCCGAACGAAAGGATGGTTTCGCGGAAATAGGGCGCTACAGGGCCACATGCACGGAAACGGGTCTCAAAGAAAAACTCTTTCGCCGCAAATCCAGGCTGCATTGCCGCTGCTCGCCTGCCTTGCGGGGAACATGGCGCTGGCGTTCGGGCCGTGGTTCGTGCGGCTTGCCGATGTGGGGCCCGTCGCCTCGGGCTTCTGGCGGATCGCGCTCGCGGTGCCGTTCCTGATCGCGCTGAGCTATGCCGGTAACCGCAAGCCCTTCGCCGCCGTCCCTGCCCTGTGGCTGACATTGGCGGTGAGCGGCGTGGCCTTCGCCGCGGATCTGGCGAGCTGGCACCTTGGCATCCTGCGCACCACCCTCGCCAACGCCACTTTGTTCGGCAATTCGGCGACGCTCATGTTCCCGATCTACGGCTTCCTGATCGCCCGCGCTTGGCCGACCCGGTCACAGGGCACCGCACTGGCGCTGGCGGCACTCGGCGCGGCTTTGCTGCTCGGCCGTTCGTACAGCCTGTCGCCCAAGCATCTTGCCGGGGACTTGCTCTGCCTGCTCGCGGGCACGCTCTACACCGTCTATTTCATCATGATGGCCCGCGCGCGCGAAGCGATGGCGCCGCTCCCGGCGCTGGCCATGTCGAGCGCGGGCAGCATGATCCCGCTGCTGCTGTTCGCGCTGGCGCTGGGCGAGACGATCTGGCCGACCAATTGGGGCATCCTGCTCGGCCTTGCGCTCGCGAGTCAGGTGCTGGGGCAGGGGCTGATGATCTATGCGATCGGGCATCTGTCGCCCTTGGTCGTCGGCATTGCCCTGCTCAGCCAGCCGATCGTGGCGGGTATCGTCGGCTGGTTCGTCTATCACGAACGGCTCGGCTGGCCCGATTTCCTCGGCGCGATCCTTGTCGCCATCGCGCTGGTGCTGGTCCGGCGCGGACCGGTTGCGTCGAGCGCCGGAGCCACTAAGTCGGAAGCCGAAGGAACGGTGTGATGACTCTGCCTCAGGACCCCACGCTCGACGAGATCCGCGCCGCGCTCGCCCCCCATGTCGCCGCCAATGCCGCGTTCGACGGATGGAATGTGCAGGCGGTGGATGCCGCGGCCGACCTGATCGGGGTGGACCGTGCCATTGCCGCGCTCGCCTTTCCCGGCGGTCCGGTCGAGATGATCGACGCCTGGTTCGCCAGCATCGACGCCGCGATGCTCGAACGCCTGCCGCCCGAACGTCTCGCCGCGATGAAGATCCGCGAACGCATCGCGGCCTTGGTCGAAACCCGGCTCGAGATCGCCGCGCCGAACCGCGAGGCGCTCCGCCGCGCCCTCTCGATCCTCGCCATGCCGCAGAACGCCCTCCGTGCCACGAAGCTCGGCTGGCGTTCTGCGGATGTGATGTGGCGCGCCGCGGGCGACACTGCGACCGATTACAACCATTATACCAAGCGTGGCATCCTGGCGGGCGTCTATGGCGCCACCGTCACTGTGTTCCTGAACGACGAAAGCGACAATTGGGCCGAGACCCGCGCTTTCCTGTCGCGCCGGATCGACGGGATCATGCGCTTCGAAAAGGCCAAGGCGAAGTGGATCGGCCCCGACACCCACCGCCTGAGCCTCAGCCGCTTCATCGGCCGGCTGCGTTATCCGGCGGTCTAGCCCGGGCGGGACACACTAAGTTACTGGCGCGCGACCGTTGTTATTGATAACGACTCGCATCATGAATACCCCTGCCACGTCCGTACCCCTTGCCGACCTGCCTCGCTTCAGCCCCGCAACCGTCGCCGCGATCGACTGGGCGGCGCTGGCCGCATCGGAAGCGCGCCGCCTGCGTGAGTTCGGGCTGGACGAAGGCGTCGAGATCGAGCTGCTGGCGCCTTCGGGCTGGATGGGCGGGCCGCTCGCCGCGCGGATCGGGCGGATGACGGTGGCGCTGCGCCGCCACGTCGCCGATGCCATTCACGTCTCGCAGGCGAACTGAGTCATGGAAACCACGCCCCTCGTCGCGCTGGTCGGCAATCCCAATGCGGGCAAGAGCGCGCTGTTCAACGCGCTGACCGGCGCGCGGCAAAAGGTCGGCAATTATCCCGGCGTTACGGTTGAGCGTCATTCGGGCCGCATGGCGCTGAACGACGGCCGCCCGGTCGAGCTGGTCGACCTGCCCGGCACCTACAGCCTCGATCCCTCCAGCCCCGACGAGCAGGTGACGCGCGACGTCGTTATCGGCCGGCAGGATGGCGAGCGGCTGCCCGATGCGCTGGTCGTCGTTGCCGACGCCACCAATCTCGACAATCACCTGCGCTTCGTCCTTCAGCTTCGCGCGCTGGGACGGCCGATGATCGTCGCGCTTAACATGATCGACATGGCCGAGCGCGACGGGCTCAAGATCGACACCGGCAAGCTGGCTGCCGAACTGGGCGTCGCGGTGGTCTCCACCGTCGCCGTGCGCAAGCGCGGTCTGGATGCGCTGAAGGACGCGCTGGCCGAGCGCCTCGCTGAATCGACGCCCAAGGCGCCGCCGGTGCTCGACGCCGACATCACCCATTTCCAGCGCGAGGCGCGCCGCATCGCCGGCGTGGCGATCGTCGAGCAGCCGCGCGCCCGCGCCTTCACCCGCGGCGTGGATCGGGTCGTGCTGCATCCGGTGCTCGGGCCGGTCATCCTGCTCGCGATCCTCTTCACCATGTTCCAGGCAGTGTTCAGCTGGTCCGAAGCGCCGATCGGCTGGATCGAAGGCCTGCAGGGCTGGCTGGCCGAGGCCGCCACTGCGAACCTGCCCGAGAATTTCCTGCGCGATCTGCTGGTCGAAGGGATCATTAACGGCGTCGGATCGGTGGTGGTGTTCCTGCCCCAGATTGTGATCCTGTTCGCCTTCATCCTCGTGCTCGAGGCATCGGGCTACATGGTCCGCGCCGCCTTCCTGATGGACCGGCTGATGGCGGGGGTCGGCCTGTCCGGCCGCGCCTTCATTCCTTTGCTGTCCTCCTTCGCCTGCGCCATCCCCGGCATCATGGCGACGCGATCGATCGACGATCCCAAGGAACGGCTCACCACGATCCTGATCGCCCCGCTGATGACCTGCTCCGCGCGCCTGCCGGTCTATGCGGTGATCATCGGCGCGTTCATTCCTGCGAAGACCGTGGGGCCGGGCATCGGGCTTCAGGGTCTCGTCCTGCTCGCGCTCTACCTGATGGGTATCGTCGGCGCGGTGCTGGCGGCTTTGGTCCTGCGGCGCACCGCGACCAAGGGCGCGGGCGGCGGCTTCATGATGGAAATGCCGCGCTATCAGCTGCCCTCGATCCGCGACATCGCCATCGGGCTGTGGCAGCGCGCCTATGTGTTCCTGCGCCGCGCGGGCACGATCATCATGGGCGTCACCGTGGCGCTGTGGATCCTCAGTTCCTATCCGGTCGCGCCCGAGGGGCAGAAGCAGAGCGAATATTCGATCGCCGGGCGGATCGCCTCGGGGCTGGAAGTCGTGCTGCACCCGATCGGCTTCAATCACGAAATGTCGCTGGCGGTGATCCCGGCCATGGCCGCGCGCGAAGTCGCGGTATCGGCGCTGCAGACCGTCTATTCGATCGATGCCGATGCGGATGCCGAAGGCGAGAAGCTGGGCACCCAGCTTTCCTCGCGCTGGTCGCTGCCCACCGCGCTGGCCTTCCTCGCCTGGTTCGTCTTCGCCCCGCAATGCCTGTCGACCATCGCCGTCGCCCGGCGCGAGACCAACGGCTGGAAATGGCCGATCGTGATGATCGTCTACCTGTTCGCGCTGGCCTATATCGCCGCGGGCGCCACCTTCTGGGGCGCTAAGGCGCTCGGCTTTTAGCCGGGCAGCGTTGCGCAGCGAATCGATCCATTGCCCGCGCCAGACCGGGATCGAGCCGTAGCTCGGGTTCCATCTCGCGCATCTGCCTGAGCAGCACCGCGCAACGCCGCGCCATCGGGCGGGTATCGAGAATGAAGCCGCTCGCCATCTTCAGCGCCACGGCGGTGAGATGGTTGTTGTACGGATAGCGCCGCCGGCACTCGGCATAGTCGAACGCGACTTCGCTGCACGGCCGCTCCATGAATCGCGCCGTGGCGCGCCGGGTCATCTGCACCGAAAGGCGCATCTGTTCGGTGCCGGCGAGGCGCAGCAGCGGCTGGATGCCGGGATCGGTTGCCAGATCGGGATTCTCGATCAGCGCAAAGATCGCGCCGCGCAGGACCGCGGTATAGCTCCCCAGCGCCATGGACTCCGCTTCCGTCGCGCACCGCCAGCCGGGGCAGGCGGTATAGCCCGCAGCGAAGACAGGTTCGGTCCGCACAACGATCGCAAGCAGGGACGCCCGCATCGTTTCCGGCCCGCAGCCGCAAAAGCGCAGCGCGCGATAGAGCAGCAAGGCGTCGTGCGCGGTCGCCGAACTGCCGACGTCGAGCCGCGGCACGAAGGCCGACGACTGGCCAGTGAACGCCGCCGCGATCCGCTCGCCATGCCGTGCGCCGAGATCGGGGAAGCGCGCGATGCAGACTGCCGCGCGGCGCAGTTCGGCGGTGTCGCTCACCTGCCCGGCCAATGCGGCGCTGCAGAAACGATGCGCGGCGGCGGGATCGGGCGTCATCCGCGGCGCGTCGGGCAGCGTCGGCGACATCAGGAACAGCAACGTGTCGTCCACCGTCTCGCGCGACAGCAGGGATCGGGCATCCTCGCTGCCGATCCGGCGCTTCCAGTCGGTACCCGCACTGTTGAGGCCCATGGACAGCGGCTGATAGCCATAGAGGAGCAGCGCGCTCCGCCGGACCTCTTCGATGTCGACTTCGGAATGCCCGTCATAATATTGGGCCCGGGCGCCGGGTGCCGCGGCCAGCATCAGCGCGCCGAGGATCAGCCGCGCGACCCATGATCTTCCGAAAACCCCTCGCCACGCCACGCCGCTTCTCCCCTCACAGCGCGATCCGCTGACCGGACGGGTCAGTCGTCCTCGCGCCCGGCTTCTTCGCGTTTCGACTCGTCGAGCAATTTGCCGATCCGGACATATTGCTCGCCATCGGCTTGCTTCTGGACCTTGGTCCGGCCGAATCTGGCGCGGTTTTCCACAGCCTTTGCCTGATTGGCGGCCTTTGCACGCGCCTTGCGCGCCTTGTTCAGGTTGATGATCTCGGCCATATCGTCGGGGAACAGGAATACAGAATTAGAAGCGGAGTTTCCATGGCCGGCAGCGTCAACAAGGTCATTCTCGTCGGCAATCTCGGCCGCGATCCCGAAAGCCGCAGCTTCCAGAATGGCGGCAAGGTGGTCGAACTGCGCATTGCTACGTCGGAAAGCTGGAAGGATCGCAATTCGGGCGAACGCAAGGAAAAGACCGAGTGGCATACCGTGAAGGTGTTCAACGAAGGTCTGGCGAACGTCGCCGAACGCTATCTGCGCAAGGGTAGCAAGGTCTATATCGAAGGCGCGCTGACCACCCGGAAGTGGCAGGACCCGCAGGGTAACGACCGCTACTCGACCGAGATCGTGCTGCAGGGCTTCAACAGCGTGCTGACCATGCTCGACGGCGCACCCGGCGGTGGCGGCCAGGGTGGCGGCGGCGGTGGATCGCGCGGCGGTGACGATTGGGGCGGCGGCGGCGGCCGTGACGATTTCGCGGGCAATTCCAGCAGCCGCGGCGGCGGCGGTGGCGGCAATTTCAACAGCGGCGGCGGCTCGTCCGGCGGCGGTGGCTTCCCCGACGATCTGGACGACGACGTTCCCTTCTAAGCAGAGAGGGCAGCATGCGGATTGCGATCGGACTGATGCTGGCGGTTTCGCTGTCGGCATGTGGCGCCAAGCCTGCCGGGGACAAGCGCGACGACACGTTCGAGACCAAGGCCGCCGAGGTGCTGAGCGCGAACGGCAGCAACGATTGCGCCAAGAACCCCGATTTCGCGCCGATCTACACCGATGCGAAGATCAACGTGTGCAGCTCGGCGCATTTCGACGCGACCGGCAAGGATGCCGGCACGGTCAGCTATTCGAGCGCCGCGGCGCCTGCGGTGATCCTCGCCTGGTCGAAGGAACATGCGACCAAATCCGGCCTCGCCGAACGCATCTCGAACGACAAGATGTTCTCCGCCGGTGAAGGCAACAAGCGCACGATCATGGTGATGGCCCTGCCCGAAGGATCGGGCAGCAAGGTCACCGTCAACTGGGGCAAGGCGCCCTGATCTAGCCCGCGACGATCTCTGCCGTGCCGAACCGCCCGGCCTGATAATCGGCATAGGCCTGCCGGATCTCGTCGGCGGAATTCATCACGAACGGCCCATGCGCCACGATCGGCTCATCGATCGGTTCGGCATGGCCGAACAGGAACAGCGCCGGTTCGCTCGCCGCTATGGTCACCGCATCTCCGCTGCCAAGTTCGGCCAGATTGAACCGCGACACCCGGGTTCCGCCCACCTCGATCGCCCCGCGCGCGCAATAGAGGAACACGTCGCGCCCGCTCAGCCCGTCGAACGTAACCATCTCGCCCGGCGCCAGCGTGACGAAGCTCATGAACGCACCGGTCAGCGACGGGATCGGCCCTGTCGCGCCGCGATGCTCGCCCGCGATCAGATGGACGCCATCGACTACCGGGATCGCATCCGCCTGAACCCCGAAATAGCGCGGGCGGGTCATCTTGAGCCGCGCGGGCAGGTTCACCCAGAGCTGGAGGATCTCCATTGCCCCGCCATCTCGCTTGAACGCCTCGGGCGACACCTCGGCATGGACGATCCCGCTCCCCGCGGTCATCCACTGCACCCCGCCGGCGCGGATGATGCTCTCATGCCCCGCCGAATCGGTATGGGCGAGCTCGCCGTCGAGGATGAAGGTCACCGTCTCGAACCCGCGATGCGGATGCGGGCCGAACGGCAGGCCGCGATTGTTCGGGGCGTAGGTCTGCGGTCCGTGATGGTTGAGGAACAGGAACGCGCCGATATGTCCGATCGCCGGTCCGGGCACCGGGCGCCGCGTCACCAGATCGCCGATATCGTCGCGATGGGCAGCATGGAGCCGCAGCACCGCGCGCGCGGTCACTCGCCGCGCCTCAGCAGGAACACCGCATGCTCGGCGAACAGGTTGGCCATGGTCTGGCCGGTCTGCTGGTCGCCCGACAGGAACCAGGCGCCCTCGATCGCGATCCCGCGTTCCTCGAGCAGCGCGCGGAAATCGTCGACCGTCACATGGTGGATGTTGGGCGTGGCATACCATTTGAGCGGCAACAGCCGAGTCACCGGCATCCGCCCGCCCCAGAGCAGGCTCGCGCGCACTCGCCAATGCGCAAAGTTCGGGAAGGACACGAAGGCGCGCTTGCCGATGCGGAGCAGCTGATCGAGCACCCAGTCGGGCCGCATCGTCGTCTGCAGCGTCTGGCTCAGAATCGCATAGTCGAAGCTGGCGTCGGGATAATCGGCCAGATCGGTGTCGGCATCGCCCTGGATCACCGAAAGCCCGCGCGCCACCGCCGAGGCCACATCGCCCGCATCCAGCTCCAATCCGCGCGCATCGCAATCGCGCTCGTCGCGCAGCGCTGCCATCAGCGCGCCATCGCCGCAGCCGACATCCAGCACGCGGCTGCCCGGCGCGACATTGGCGGCGATGATCGCAAGGTCGGGACGCAAGCTCATCGCGTATACGCGTCCGGATCGTCGCGGACCATCAGCCGCTCGGGGTACGGATATTGCTCCCAGCCAAGGCTGGCATAGACCGGCTGCATGTCCTTGGTGAACAGTGCCCAGCGGCGCAGGCCTTGCAGCTCGGGATGGGCGTGCAACCCCTCGATCATCGTCCGGGCGATGCCCTTGCCGCGATGCGCGGGCAGCACGAACACATCGGCCAGATAGGCAAAGGTCGCCTTGTCGGTGATCAGCCGTGCAAAGCCGACCTGCTCGGGCGTGCCCGCTTCGTCCGGCGCAAAGGCGCCGACGCACAGCGACCCCCGGATCGCCCGCTCGACCGTGTCACGCGGAATCCCGACCGACCAATAGGCGCCCGACAGGAACGCATGGATCAGGTCGATGTCGAGATCGGCGTGGTCGAAGGAAAGCGTGATGCTCACTTCTTCTCCCCCGCGCGCAGGAAGCCGTCGATCACCCGGTTCATTTCCGGTGCGTCGAGCAGGAAGGCGTCATGGCCGAACGGTGACTTCAGCTCGACGAAGCTGGCCGGCGCGCCCGCGGCGTTCAGCGCATGCACGATCGCGCGCGATTCGCTGGTGGGATACAGCCAGTCGGTGTCGAAGCTGACGAGGCAGAAGCGCGTCGCGGCGCCCTTGAACGCATTGGCCAGCACGCCGCCATGCTCCTCCGCCAGATCGAAATAATCGAGCGCGCGGGTGATATAGAGATAGGAGTTGGCGTCGAACCGGTCGGTAAAGCTCAGCCCCTGATGGCGCAGATAGCTTTCGACCTGGAAATCGGCGTCGAAGCCGAAGGTCTTGCTTTCGCGCGCCTGCAGCTTGCGGCCGAACTTGGCGGTGAGGCCGGCTTCGGACAGATAGGTGATGTGCGCCGCCATCCGCGCCACGGCCAGCCCCGCGGTGGGTGGTTCGCCCGATGCGTAATAGTCGCCATCGCGCCAGTTGGGATCGGCCATGATCGCCTGCCGCCCGACTTCGTGGAACGCGATATTCTGCGCCGAGTGCCGCGCGGTCGATGCGATCACCACGGCGGAGGCGACGCGCTCGGGGAAGGTCGCGGCCCAGCTGAGCGCCTGCATGCCCCCCATCGATCCGCCGACCACCGCCTGAAGCCGCTCGACGCCGAGATGGGTCAGGAGCAGCGCCTGCGCGCCGACCATGTCGCGGATGGTGATGACCGGAAAGCTCATGCCCCAGGGCTGACCCGTCGCCGGGTTAATCGTCGCGGGGCCGGACGACCCCATGCAGCTGCCCAGCACATTGGCACAGACCACGAAATGCCGCGCCGGATCGATCGGCTTGCCCGGCCCGATCAGCTTGGTCCACCAGCCCGGCTTCTTCGTGACGGGATGCTCGGACGCGACATGCTGGTCGCCGGTCAGCGCGTGGCAGACGAGGATCGCGTTGCTGGCATCGGCGTTCAGCGTGCCATAGGTCTCATAGGCGATATCGACCGGCGACAGCAGCGCGCCGCCGTCCAGCCGCAACGGGCCGGGCAGGGTCACCGTGCGGCTCAGGCCGAAACGCTGATCGTCAGACATTGCGGCGGGTTAGGGCTGCGTGCGTCTGCATTCAACCCCGTGTACTCCGGCGAAGGCCGGAGCGTTGGAGATCGAAGCGCGACGTGGCCAGCGCTCCGGCCTTCGCCGGAGCACAAGCAAGGTTCAAGCGGCCTTCGCCAGCAACCGCTTGCCGGTGATCGCCTCGGCCGCCATCCGACCTGTCTGTGCCGCGCCGTTCATGTATCCGGGGAAGGCGTCCGACAGATGCTCGCCCGCGAAGAAGACATTGCCCGCGCGGCTCACTTGCGGCTCGCCATCCTCCGATTCGACGCTCAGCAGATGCGCGAACCGGGTCAGGAATCGCGGCGGATAGTTGCAATAGGCGCCGAGCGTCAGCGGATCGCGATGCCATGCGGTGCGGCGATAGGGTCCGTCCGCAGTTGCCGGGATCAGCCCCGGCACGGCCGGCTCGGAGATCTGCGCGAAGCGGCGGGCCAGCGCGTCGGCAGCACCCGGATCGCTCACCTGATCGCCACCCAGGAACCAGGTCCACACCGAATCGAGCGTGCCGGGCATATGGACGCTACCGTCCCAGCCCAGCGCATAGCCCTCGTCCCCGGTCTGCCACAGCTCGCCGCCCATCCCCATCGTCTTCGTCCATGGAGTGGCGGTGGCAAAGGCCTGCACCTTCTCGTTGCGGCCAAGCTCGGCCTCGGCGACGAAGGCGCGCCATGCGGCGGGCAGCGGCACGCGGAAATCGATCTGGCGCAGGATCGGCGCGGGGACGGCGACGATCACCGTATCCGCCAGGCCTTCCGATCCGTCGAGGAAGCGCAGCTGCATCCGGCCACCGCTGCGGGTCACGCTCAACAGCCGCTTCCCGCTCTCGATCGCGCCGGCATATTTCGACGTCATGGCGTCGATCAGCGCGCTGCTGCCGCCTTCGATGACGAAGCGCTCGTCCGATCCGCCCAGCACTTCGGCACGCTCGCCGTTCACGGTGGGCAGGTTGAAGATCAGCTCCAGCGCCGATGCCTCGCCCGGCTCGACGCCATATTCGGTGCGGCTGGTGCCTTCGAGCAGGCTCTTGACCCAGGGGTTCGGGATCAGCGCGGCATGCTGGTTGAGATAGGATTCGATCGACATGCGATCGAGTTCGGCAGCGACCCGGGCATAGCTCCGGTCGAGCCGGTCGGCATCCTTGCCGATCTGCCCGGCGATCCCGCGCAGCGCCTCGGCCAGTTCGGCGTCGGGCACGACCCGGCCATTGGCGAGGATCAGCGTGCGGTGCTCGCCATTCTTGCGGTCGATCAGCTCGACGCCGAAGGCCTTTGCCAGCTGCTGCATGTCGTGATGATCGGTGTTGACCAGCTGGCCGCCCGCCTCGAACGCCGGGCCGCTCGCCGGGCGCTGGGTGAACATCCGCCCGCCCATCCGGTCGCGTGCTTCATAGAGCTTCGCCTCGACGCCCGATTCGGTGAGGTGATGCAGCGCGGTGAGGCCCGCGATCCCGCCGCCGATGATCGCGACAGTGCCCATCGTCGCGGCACGCGCCTCGCGCGGCAGGGCCGAGACGACAGCGCCGGCCGCAATCGCCTGCAGCAGCGTCCGCCGGGTGACCGCATAGTTTGCAGGGACCGGCGGCGCCTCTCCGGCTGCCGCCAAATTGCTCCGCCGCGCCGTCTGCATCGCGCGCCAAAAGCTGGTGCTGGTTCGCATTCGCCTCTCGTTCCGTCCCCGTTACGGCTCATGCCATAGCCTGCATGACCTTGCTATTGCGTAACCGTTCGGCCAAGCGGCGCGACATGACTGCGCCCGTACCCAAGCCCTGGATCATGGACATCGCCCCCTATATTCCGGGGCGCTCGACCACCGACGATGGCCGCAAGGTCACCAAGCTTTCGTCGAACGAGAATCCGCACGGCACCTCGCCCGCCGCGCGCGTCGCGTTCGAATCGGCGTCGCATAATCTGGAACGCTATCCCGATGCGAGCGCCGCAGACCTGCGCGAGACGCTGGCGGCGAAGTACGGTCTCGATCCGATGCGGATCATCTACGGCAACGGCTCGGACGAGGTGCTGCACCTTGCCGCCGGTGCCTTTGCCGGTCCCGGCGACGAAGTGATCTACGTGAAATACGGCTTTGCGGTGTACGATATCGCCGCGCGCCGGGTCGGTGCCACGCCGGTGATCGCGCCGGACAATGACTATGCGACCGATGTCGACGCGATCCTCGCCGCGGTCACGCCGAAGACGAAGATCGTCTACATCGCCAATCCCAACAATCCGACTGGCACCTATTCCAGTCGCGCGGAGATCGCGCGGCTCCATGCCGGGCTGCGCAGCGATATCCTGCTGGTCCTCGACCATGCCTATGCCGAATATATCGAAGGCGACGAAGACGCCGAGGATGGCGGCATGGAGCTGGCCGAGACCGCGGGCAACGTGCTGGTCACCCGCACCTTCTCCAAGATGTACGGCCTCGCCGCCGAGCGGATCGGCTGGGGCTATGCTTCGAACGCGATCATCGAAGCGATGCACCGCATCCGCCTGCCCTTCTCGATCACCATCGCCGGTACCGCCGCGGCGCTCGCAGCACTCGCCGACACCGATTTCGTCGCGCATTGCCGCGAGCAGAATGCGGAATGGCGCCGCTGGTTCACCGCCGAGATCGGCAAGCTGGGCAATGCCGGGCTGCGCGCGGTGCCGAGCCAGGCGAACTTCGTGCTGGTGCTGTTTGAGGGCAAGCTGACCGCCGAGACGGCGTACAAGGGCCTGATGGAGGCCGGCTACATTGTCCGCTGGCTGCCGGGGCAGGGCCTGCCGCACGGCCTGCGCATCACCGTGGGCACCGCGGAAGAGACGCAGGGCGTCGCCGCGGCGCTCCGCGCACTGGTCGAGCAGGCGGGATGATCCCCTTTGCCCGCGTGACGGTGATCGGCCTGGGCCTGATCGGCTCGTCGATCGCGCGCGCGGTGAAGGCGCATATGCCGAGCGTCCGGGTGACCGGATACGACGCCGACCCCGAAGTCCGCGAGATCGCGACGCGCATCCAGCTGTGCGACGACATCACCGATACGCCGGGCGCTGCGGTGATCGATGCCGATTTCGTGATCCTGTGCGTGCCGGTCGGCGCGATGGGTGCCGCCGCAGCGTCGTTCGCCGATGATCTGCCCGCCGATGCGATCGTCAGCGATGTCGGCTCGTGCAAGGAAAGCGTGGTCACCGCCCTCACCGCCGCGCTGCCGAACGCCATCGTAATCCCGGCGCATCCGGTTGCGGGCACCGAGAATAGCGGGCCGGAAGCGGGCTTCGCGTCGCTGTTCCACAATCGCTGGTGCATCGTGACGCCGCCCGAGGGCGCGCCGCAGCTTGGCGTGGAACGCGTGCTCGATTTCTGGCGCCAGCTCGGCGCGCAGGTCGAGACGATGGCCCCCGATCACCACGATCGCGTGCTGGCGGTGACCAGCCATCTGCCGCATCTGATCGCCTATACCATCGTCGGCACCGCGTCGGACCTCGAGGAAGTGACGCGTTCCGAAGTGATCAAATATTCCGCCGGCGGTTTCCGCGACTTCACCCGCATCGCCGCGTCGGACCCGACCATGTGGCGCGACGTGTTCCTGGCGAACAAGGAGGCCGTGCTCGACATGCTCCAGCGCTTCTCCGAGGATCTCTCGGCGCTCCAGCGCGCGATCCGCTGGGGCAAGGGCGACGAGCTGTTCGACCGCTTCACCGAGACCCGCGCGATTCGCCGCAGCGTGATCGAGGAAGGCCAGGACGATTCACGCCCCGATTTCGGCCGCTCGCACGATTGATCTGGCGGCACCGGCCCGCTCCCCCACCCGGCCACCCATAGAATACACTGTCGTTGGGTGGCCGGGTGGGAGAGCGGGCCGGTGCCGCATCCGGCGTCAGCCGGATCAAATCAAACATTCAGCGCATTGATAGCCGCATGCACCCGCGCTTCGATCTCTTCGCGGGGCAGGCCCGGCGGGATCGGTTCGCCGAAAACGAACGTCACCGTGCCGGGATGTTTCACGCCGCCCTTGGGCCAGACATGCCCGCTCTTCACCGCGACCGGGATCACTGGAATGCCCATCATCCGGTACAGCCCGGCAAAGCCCGCGACCAGATCGGGCGCTTCGCCCACCGGCACGCGGGTGCCTTCGGGAAAGATCAGCACCGGCCGGCCTTCTGCTACCGCCTGTTTGGCATCCTTCATCATCCCGCGCAGCGCCGTGGCGCTGGCGGCGCGATCGATCACGATGACGCCATAGCTGCGCGCGGCCCAGCCCCACACCGGGATGCTGGCCAGCTCGCGCTTCATCACCGTCGCCGGCGCCTTGAGCAGCCGGGTCAGCTCGATCGCTTCGTAGAGCGATTCATGCTTGGCGGCGAAGAAGAACGGCCCCGGGGGAATCTCGCCGACGATCTGCTGGTCGATCTTCAGGATATTGCGCGCCGACCAGCGTAACAATCCGGCCCATCCGTTGCACCATGCCCGCATCCGCTCGCTGCCGAACAAAGCCGCGACCGGTGCCAGCAGCACGATCGGCACCGACAGGCCATAGAAGAAGATCGAGAAGGCGATCGTCCGCACTAGGTCCATCAGGACAGGCCCAGCGTCAGCGCGGTCCAGCGGACCAGGAATTTGTGATACTCGCGCAGCAGGGTCATGAACCGCGGCGAGCTGGGCACCGGATCGCCGATCACCTCGACGTCGCCGCCCAGCTGGCTGGCCAATTCCATCCGCGCGCGCGGCATGTGCCAGTCCGACGTCACCAGCCGCACCGTCTTGTAGCCGTGCCGGCGCACCCAGGTTGCGGTCTCGTCGGCATTGGAGCGGGTGTTGACCGCCTCCCAGCCCAGATCGACGCAGCAGCGGAACAGGCGCTGTTCCTTGTACTGGATCGCCAGCTCGTGCGGCTTCACTTCGCGCCCGACGCCGCTGACCAGCATGCGCTTCGCCGCCTTCGCACGCATCAGCTCCAGCCCGCGATCGATCCGGCCCGGCGCGCCGGTCAGCACGACGATGGCGTCGGTCTTCTCGGTTGGCTCGACCGGCTTGCCGAGCGACAGCATGAAGATGCCGAAGCCCAGCGCCCAGACGACGAGGGCCAGCGCGGCGATCCGCCCGATCAAAGCGTCTTGCTCAGTTTGCGCAGCACCGCCAGCCGCGCCGCAAAGGTGGCGAGCAGCGCGAAGCTTAGCGGCAGCAACAGCAGCAGGAACCAGTCACGCTGCTGAAGTGCGACACCGCTCATCAGTTCGGAGCCGAGGCTGCCCAGCCGCGACTGGAGGAACCACACCAGCCCCATCGCGGCCGCCGCGCCGACCACGCCGCCGATCAGCGTGTCGAACGCGATGCGCCGCTGGAACAGGCGCGCGATCTGGATATCGGTGGAGCCGAGCATGTGCAGCACGTCGATCGTATCGCGATGCGTGTCCAGCCCCGCCCGCGCCGCCAGCAGTACCACCGCACCGGTCGCCGAGGCCATCAGCAGCACCAGCCCGACCGACAGCCAGCTCAAGGTCGACATGAAATTGCGTACCGGCGAGAGCCATTGCGCGTGCCGGTCGATCCGCGCGGCGGGCACGACGCGCCTGGCTGCCGATTCCGCGGCTGCAACGGCGGTGTCGCCGCGCACATCGACATCGATCATCGCCGGCATCGGCAGATCGGGATCGAGCCCCGCATCGCCCAGCCATGGCTTGAGCAGTTCGGCTAGCCGCGCGCGATCGACTTCCTCGGCGCGGGCAACGCCGGGCACCGCGCGCAGGGCTGCCGCCATCTGGCGAGCCTGCGCGTCGCGCAGTTCGGCATTCGGCTCGACGATCTGGACGGTCAGGCGGCCCGAGAGCTGCTGGTCGAGCTGCGCAGTCGCGGCGAACATGCCCAGTCCCAGCGCGCCCGACAGCACGGTGAGGAACAGCATGATCGACATGATCCAGGTCATCGCGCGGGTGCGCTTGCCCTCGTCGAGCAGGCGCCGGTCGGGCGCGTTGGGGTTGAGGCTGAACTTCATGCGGGAGGATGCCTCAGCGCGCCCGTCGGATCGTTGAGCTGACCCTTTTCCAGCCGCATCATCCGCGCATTGGGGATGCGGTTGAGCAGATGGAAATCATGGGTCGCGACCACCACGGTGGTGCCCAGCCGGTTGAGCGAGTCGAACAGGTGCAACAGCCGCTCGGCCATGTCGGGATCGACATTGCCGGTCGGTTCGTCGGCGACCAGCACTTCGGGGCGGCCGATCACCGCGCGGGCGATGGCGATGCGCTGCTGCTCGCCGCCCGACAGCGTCGGCGGCTTGGCCTTGCCGCGATCGGTGAGGCCGACCCAGGCGAGCATCTCGCGCACCGGCGCCTCGATATCGCTTTCCGGCATGCCCGCGACACGCAGCGGGAGCGCGATATTGTCATAGGCGGAAAGGTGCGGGACCAGCCGGAAATCCTGGAACACCACGCCGATGCGACGGCGAAAGCCGGGCAGGCGGGTGCGGGGCAGGGCGCCGGCATCCTCGCCGAACAGCCGGATCGTGCCGCGCGTCGGCCGCTGTGCGAGGTAGAGCAGCTTGAGCAGCGAGGTCTTTCCCGCGCCCGACGGGCCGGTGAGGAAATAGAAGGAGCCGGAGGTCAGCGTGAAGTTGATGTCCGACAGGGTTTCCGCGCTCGTGCCATAGCGCAGACCGACATTCTCGAACTGGACGATATTGGCCATTCGTTCCCTGCGGCGCCCCCGTGAAGCCGAGCCATCGCATAGCGCCTGCCGCCGCTCAAGCAGGTCCGGAATTTAGGACTCTTGCGGCCCGAGTCGCTTAGTGCTTATGATTCGCCATGATCCTTGAATGCAGCCAGTGCCGGACCCGGTATCTCGTTCCCGATAGCGCGATCGGCGCCGAAGGGCGTACCGTGCGCTGCGCCAGCTGCAAGCATAGCTGGTTCCAGGCGCCGCAGGTGCTCGATCTGGCCACCCGCGCCTCGCCCGCCGACGTGAAGGCCGAAGCACGCAAGCCGATCCCGAGCTATCCCGCCGCCGAGCCGCAGCCTGCGCCGCGTGCCGCGCGGGAAGCGGCGCCCAAGGCCGCACCCCGCGTGTTCGTCGACGATGCGGTGCCCGAGCCCTCGAACGGCTATGATCCGTTCGCGCCCGAGCCGCCGTTCAAGCCGCGCAAGAATCCGGCGAAGCGCTGGACCGCGGCGGCGTTCGTCGCGGGCTTCTCGATGCTGTTGGGCACCGGCGCGATCCTCTATTCGGGCGCGCCCGGCATCGCCGCGTCGCTGGGCCTTGGTCTCGGCGAAGTCGAAACCCCGTTGCGCGTGACCGATACCAAGGTCGAGCGGCGCAGCCCGCCGGGCGGCGGCGAGCTGTTCGCGGTCTCGGGCAAGGTGGTGAACCCCACCGGCGCCAAGCAGCACGTGCCCGATATCCGGATCGAGCTGCAGGATTCGGCGGGGCAGGTCGTCTATAGCTGGCGGATCACGCCCGAGGTGCGCAGCCTCGATCCCAATGCGTCGATCGACTTCAACAGCGCGAACCTGAACGTTCCCGCGAACGTCCGCATCGTCGACTTCAGCTTTGCGAGCGAAATCGGCGGTTGACGACCAGCAACCGCGCGCCGTGCAATGCGGCCGCGGCCAGCATCCCGATGCCCGAGGCGATCGCCAGACCGTATGCGCCCCAGCCGGTGTGGACGAGCCATAGACCTGCGCCGCCAGTGATCACGAAGAACGCAATGATGCTGTTCACGCCCGCCGCGACCTGATCGCCGAGCGAGCGCAGCGCATAGACCAACACCACCTGCACCCCGTCGAACAGGATGAACGGCGCCCAGGGGATCAGCATCGCCGCGGCCAGCACATGCACTGGCGGGATTGCGGGGAACAGGCCGACCACCGCAGCCGGGATTACCAGCAGCACCAGCGCCTGCAGCCCCAAAGCGATTGCCGCAAGCCCGGCCGCGATTCCGGTCCGCCACGCCGCCTGTTCGGGCACGCCTTCGCCCACCGCATTGCCGGCGCGCACGCCCGCTGCCGAGCCGAGGCCCAGCGCGATCGAGAAGGTGAGGTTGTGGATCGAGAACACGATCTGGAAGGCGTGCGTCGTCACGTCGCCCAGCTGGGTCGAAAGCGCGATCAGGATCGAGAAGCCGGCCAGCTCCAGACCCGAGGCAAGGCCGGGCACGAAGCCGAACTTCGCCAACGCGAGGGCACCTGCGCGCGTTTCGCGGGTCCAGAGCCGGTTGAGCGCCCGCACGCCGCGTGCCTTGGCCTCGGGCACCATCCACGCTGCGGCCAGCATGCCGATCGCGCCCAGCGCCGACGCGATCGCAGTTGCCGCTGCCGCACCCGCCGCGCCCATCACCGGGAAGCCCAGATGCCCACCCGACATCGCCCATGCGAGAACCGCATTGACCGGCAGGATCGAGAGATTGACCACCGCCACCCGCCGCGGCTTGCTGACCCCTTCGAGGAAGAAGCTCGCCGCGACGATCATCAGCTGGAACGGATAGGCGAACGCCATCACCTGCACGACATGCGCTGCGCCCGGCGCGACATGTGCATCGACGCCCAGCCCGATCAGCATCGGCTGGGCCAGGGTGAACAGGATGACCATGCTGGCCAGCCCCAGCGCGGCGGCCAGCAGCAGCCCTTCATGGAACACCCGCCCGGTGCCCGGAAGGTCCTTCGCGCCATCCGCGCGCGAGACATGGACGAGGATGCCCGAGAGAGCGCCGATCGCGATGACGATGCCGATAAAGGTGAGCGAACGGCTCGCGCCCAGATAGGCCACCTCGCCGGTGCCGGTCATGCCCACCACGATCACGTCGGTGACGTGCAGGATCGTCCAGTTGAGGCTGGTCAGCATCACCGGCCATGCAAGGGCCAGCAATTTGCGCGTCTCGGCAATCAGGGCAGGGGAGGCACGCATGGGCCGGCTGCCTTAGGGTCTGAACCCGATAGCGACAATGCCCGGGATCGTTCTCCTAGCCCCGCTGGCTAGGAGTGACGCGCAGCGCGTGCTGGTTGCCACGTGCAAGCGGCACGACGCCGTCCAGCGGGGCTAGGAGAACGACCGCCTCGCGGCGGGCCGAATTTGCCCCAGGGCTGCGTTGCTTGTCGGTCACGATGCATTTGCATCGCTCCGCTCCTCGCGCCTTGCCCTGAAGCAAATTCGGCTCCGTCACGGGCGTTGCCGCTATCGGGTTCAGACCCTTACCGGATCGCAGGATTCGCGAAAGTGCGGTTGCAACCCCCGATCCGCTTTGCTAGGGGCCGCTGCCTTACCAGCCTCCGGCGTTCGTCCGGTGGGTTTCACGTGCGGTCGTGGCGGAACTGGTAGACGCGCAACGTTGAGGTCGTTGTGGCCGAAAGGCCGTGGAAGTTCGAGTCTTCTCGACCGCACCACTTCCCCTGATAAGGGGTTGAGATAGTAAGGGAATTGCTTCCTCGGCAGTTCTGGCCCCCCGTTTAGTCCACCCTCCAATTCGGAGGCAGTTGGAACTCGCTGCGTTCGGTCGCGCGATGGTATCCCTCACTTGCTTAGGCATCACCTGAGCGTCGCGACGCTCCCATACGGGAGTTAGCGACAATGAGACTGCTATCGAAGAAGGACGTTCGCGACCGGGTACTCTACAGCCCCGCTCACATCGCTCGCCTAGAAGCTGCCGGACAATTCCCTAAACGGGTACCTCTTGGTGTCGGACGGGTCGGGTGGGTTGAGGAGGAGATAGACGCTTGGCTTCGTGAACGAATCGCCCGACGCGATGCATCCAGCTCCTGACGGAGCAATTGGGCCGGCGCGTGCGCCGGCCCCTTTTTCGTCGGCCAAAGGCGCCTGCATGACCGCTAATGGGCCGCTTGCAAACGGCCCGCTTCTGGATGACTGGTCCCGAAGAGCGGACATTCGTTTACGGGCGATACCGGCTACTATTCTCCGCACGACGAGCAATCTTGGACCCGGCGACGGCATGCGGATCGGATATAGAGATCGCTGGAACAAAGCTGGCGGACGAGACTGATGCGATTTGAGACGGCGCGCACCGAACAGGAAGTCTTCGACGACCTCGAGCGGCTCTGTGCATCCCCAGGCTATATCCATGTCCTCGCCCTATTGTCGTTCCGCGACAATCTCGTTCTTCATTCGGGTGAGTTGACCAGCGAAGCGCTCGCCGCTTCCTACGCGCCGCAACGAACGATACGGACCGAATTCTCGACGCTGCTCGGGCTGATGCTCAAGCATCCGATCGATTTTGACCTGCCCAGCCCGACTGAAATGCAGCGCCTGATTGATTGTACGGGCGAGCTGCTCGAGGAACTTCACGCGTGCTTCAACATGCCAATGATGGCGGCGCTGAAGCGGGCTTTCGAGGAGGTGCAGGCCGGACTGACCATCGAAGAAGCGAGCCCGTTCCTGCGGGGCGATGTGCTCCGCGAGCCGATCTTCTATGGTGGCGAATCCGCCTACAGCTTTCAATATCGCGACTTCGCGGTGAAGCGTTACGCGCGCGACGATGACTGGCTCTTCGCCAACAAGGGGTTTCGCATCGCGGAAGGCCGAGCGGTTGCCGAAGCGCTTACCACCCTGCCGAACGACAAGCTCCTCGCGGTTCTCGACAAGGCCTGCGACGCGGACCCGACCACGTTGAGCTTCCTCCCCGGCTTCACCTTTTCGCTCGACGAGGTCGCCGCCGCCGCAAGCGTATCATCCAAGAGCGCAGCCGCTGTGCTTGCCGCGTTCACGGCACCGGAAGCGCCTTCCAATGCGGATTTCAGGACGATCGGCGACTTCAACCTGGCCAATGCCTATCCGATCCTGCGCACGCCATCCGACGACTACGTCTCGCTTCAGAGCTACGGCGTGGTCGAGGCCCTCTACGATTCCCCTTACTATTGGATGGCGGCCGACAAGGGGTACAGGAATACCGCCTTCCAACATCGCGGCGACTTCACTGAAAGCTTCGTGGCCGATCGCCTGGCGGCGGTCTTTGGCGAAGCGAATGTCCACCGCGGGGTGAACGTCATCCGCAAAGGCGCTCGGGTCAGTGAAATCGACGTGCTGGTATTGTTCGCCAACCGCGCGATCGTCGTCCAGTGCAAGTCCAAAAAGCTGACGCTCGAAGCCCGGCGAGGCAACGACCTGCAGTTGCAGGACGATTTCAAGAAGGCGGTCCAGGACGCCTATGATCAAGCGCATCTGTGCGCAACGTCGCTGAGCGATCCGACCCTTCGCTTTGTCGGCTCCGGCGACGTCGCAATCGATATCTCGGAACTGCGCGAGATCTATCCTGTTTGCGTGGTATCGGATCACTATCCTGCGTTGGGCGCACAGGCGCGCCAGTTTCTCAGATTCCAGACCGATGCGATCATTCAGGCGCCGCTGATCGGCGATGTATTCCTGATCGACGTGTTGGCGGAGATGTTGCCGAGTCCGTTGCGCCTGCTGAGCTATGTCAACCGCAGGGTCGGCTATGGCGACCGGATCAACACGATCAACGAGCTGACGATCCTCGCCTATCACCTCAAGCACAATCTCTGGTTCGAAGACGAGATGAACCTCGTCACCATCGCCGACGATTTCAGCATTTCGCTGGACACGGCGATGACGGTTCGTCGCACCGGGATCGCGGGCGAACATACGCCAGACGGCATCTTGACCCGCCTCAAGGGCACGCTGGTCGGCCGGGTGCTCGCGAATATCGAAACCCGGCCCGACGCGGCACTGGTCGACCTCGGCTTCCTCCTATTGTCGCTGGGCGGCGAGACGATCGACGATCTCAACCGCGGCCTGCAGCAAATTTCCGAGCAGACCCGTAGGGACGGCAGGAGCCATAATCTGACGCTCGGCTTCGACGATAGTCAAAGCGGGCTGACCATCCATTGCGGACCGCTGCCCAATGCCGAGGCGGCCGAAAAGCTGGCCGACCACTGCCGTCGCCGTAAATATGTGCATCGCGCTGAAGGCTGGTTTGGCCTTGCGGTTCGTGCCGATGACGGGTTGCCGAAGTTCGGGATACAGCTGAGCTATCCGTGGAAGCATGACAGTGCCTTGGAGCGACTCACGCGCGGAATGACCCGCAAGTCTCCGGCTCGGCCAGCTGCGGCCAGAACAACGGCACCTGGCGTCAAGGTTGGGAGAAATGAACTTTGCCCGTGCGGTAGCGGTAAGAAATTCAAAAAATGCTGCCTGACTTAGTCTTGGTGAAACCCCGTCACCGAAATGGGGTTGGCGTAGATCGGCACGTTCCAGATCTTGCTTCGATTGTCGTGCATGATCATGAATTGCGCTCCGGGATAGATCGCGATCACGGTGTCATTGGTCGAGCGGGGCACTCTGATCTCTCGCTTCGAGCGTCCCCGGCCCTTCTCGATCGTCGCGATCCCACGCAATTGCTCGCCGACCGTGGCGGTCCATTCGGTGTCGCTGTGCTTCCAGGTCATCGAGTAGATCCGGTTCGCTGGAGGCGCGGTAGCGGCGCCAATTGAGGCGGCCATCTCTGTGTAGGCGTCCTCCTGCTTGTCCGCGTCGACCAGCGGCACGAAGAACTGCGGCATAGTCAGCTCCTTCTTTCACGACATACCATGTGCAATCCATATGCGAGAATATTGCCGACCATAGTATTGCAGTCAAAGTAGCTGTGCTGAACTGCATATCAGCTTTTGGGATGCCGTGATGCCGATTGACGTTAGCGATATTGTGACCGCCTCGGCGGAATTGACCAAGCCGCTCGGAGGCACGCTAAACGATGCTTGGCAGGCCTTGATTGGCGATCGCGTAGCTGCCTGGCGTCTGAAGAATGCCATGGATCTTCAGCTGAAGATCCATGAGGAGCTGAAGGCCCGCGGCCTCGCGGTTACAGCTCGCATTCCCGACCGCTTCGCCGTTGCGTGGTTCGAGGAGGCTACCAAACAGGATGAGCCGGAAATCCAGCAATTGTTCGCACGCTTGCTCGCTGGTGCGGCATCGGGCGACGTCGATGCAGGTGACCGTCGGCATTTGGAGATCGTATCGCGCTTCGTGCCTCTGGACGCTGAAGTGATGCGTTTCTTCTTCACCAGTGACGCTGCGCAACGAACCAATTCCCGGGAGGATGGCATCCTCAACGATATCGAGCTCGAAGAGTGGGAGATGTACAAGGCGATCAGGGAGAAGCTGGGTGACCGTGCCTGGCAGTCTGCCGAGCATCTGCTTGCCCTCGGCGTCACGGAGCGCCGCGTGACGATCGACAGCGATTCCGTTTCGGCCGCGCTGATGACATTGAAGTCCAATCACGAAGGCGATGTCTTTCCAACCTGGGGTTCAAGGCCGGACATCGAAATCCGTCCGATAATCGGTTCGACTGCGACTGGGCTTTCGCTGGCCCGGGCACTCCGCCTGTTCGACGAGGGTGGATAATTGCCTTCGTTGGACAAAGTGATGATCGGCTAGATTTGTTGCTGTCGGTTTCGCAAGGACGAGGTCATGGGAGCGCTGCAGGACTCACTCGATCGCTTTCTTGACGAACTGCCGCGGCGAGAGCTGGAGCATCTGGTCCAGGACAAGCTTCAGGCGGCGGGCGTCGAGGATGAAGCGCTGCTCGGAAAGATCGTCGATGCGCTTCTCGAAGGTGGAGGCAAGATTGCCTCGATTCTCCATGATCGCCCGATCAAGATCGAGTTCGACGACGCGGATTTCGAGCGGTTAGGCAAGTTGTCGACCAGACTCGAAGAGCAGCTACCCGAGATATTCGAGCGTGTTGCCGACAGGTCGGCCAACGATATCGCCGAGGCTATGCGTGAGAAATGGCGCACCGGCCCAGCCGACAATCAGGCGGAAGTTACACGGTCGCGAATCCTCAAGACCTGGGCCGAGCCGTTCGACGCGCTGCGCATGCTGCTGACGCTCTGCGCAGAGGAAGGCGACAAGTTCAATCACGCGCATCTCAGTTCACGCCGCGCAGGCGAGGAAGGACAGGCATTGGCGCTGGCGCGCCTGCATATCCGCGCCTGCCGGATTGCCGAGGAGATTCTGCTGCTGCTCGAACATGGTCGTACAGAAGGAGCGCAAGCCCGTTGGCGCACGCTGCATGAGGTTGCCATCACCGCGACGTTGATCGCCGAGGGCGGCGACGCGCTGGCGCGCCGCTATTTCGACCATGAGATCGTCGATCGCAAGAAGGCGCTCGACGATCACCGCCGCGCCGCCGAGCTCGACGGCGGTTCGTCCGCAGACCGTGACTATGCCATCGAGCTCGAGAAGGACTTCGCTCGGGCCGTCGCCAAATATGGCAGACACTTTCGCGGCATGTACGGCTGGGCCGGCGGCCAGCTGGGCGTGCCGGACGATCCGAAGTTCCATCATCTTCAGGAGGCCGCGGGCAGCTTGACGCTGAAGCATCGCTACCGGCTGGCTTCGTTCGACAACCATGCCAGCCCGCGGGCACTGTCCCAGCCCATGCACCTCTGGGACCCGACGACCCATATCCCAAGTGTATTCGAAGCCGGTTTTGAGGCGCCGGCCACGGATACTGCGCAGGCTCTCGTGCAGATCACCACCACCCTTTACCCTCAGCCATGGGAGCTCGATGAGATCGTGTTCGTGAAGGTGCTGGGGCGGCTCCGCGATGATACCGCGGCCGCGTGGTTTCGTGTTGCGCGCCAGATCGCAAGGCGCGAGCAGCAGGACATTGACCGTGCGGTGCGCCGGTCCGCGTCGCGACGTATGGGATACGTCAAGGCCAAGCCGGGCAAGCGCCGCATATAAGCTCGGCTTTCTGCGGAGCCGCTGCCGCCCTCGCGCGGTGCGCCTTCGAGCGCCGGCGCGCCGGCGCGCCGGTCGTCTCGTCGCGGTGCGGATAGCCCTGCACCGCGATCACCTTGCCGCCGTAGAGGGGAGTCACGGTCTCGATGATGGCATGGCCGACCAGCACCCTGGAAACGCCGAACGAGACAAAGGTTCGGCCGATATCGATGGGGCTAGTCGCGGCATCGCCCTTGCCGAAATGTCCTCGATACCATTGCGGGCCATCGCCGCCAGCGATCAGCGCCGTCTTTGCACCGAGTGTTCTGCTCTGCGCGGCCGGCACCGCGAGTGCGGCACGGATGCTGGCGTTGAGCTCCAGCGTTGTTGTACGAGTGTCAGCCTACAGGATCGTTTGTGTCGCGGCTGAATGACCGCTTATGGGGCGCATAGCGGACTTCAACGCGCGATCACTGCTGATATAGGACAATGATCGGATGGATGGTTGGCGGTGGCGTAAGTTAATTCAGAGAAGCGACGGAAGTCTACCGCAGACCGTCGATCAAGCACAATATGATCGATGAATGCGGTAAATCGAGGATCGCATCGAGGCACAACACCATCGTCCGCCAAGGTAAGATCGGAGTCCGCGGGATCCCCATCGTCCAGATCGATCCAGACAGCATCTCCGGGCACCGCTAGGCGCCGGTTCCAGTCTCCGAGCACGACGAAACGCGTATCGCCGCGGGCAGCCGCATCGATCCAATCTTCGAGCACTGGAACCTGCTGAGCCAAAGTGTCACATGCCGGTCCAGTGGATCCTGAGAAGCAGCCGGACTTAAGATGTACAGCCAGCAACCGAAGCGGTCGCCCGCCAGCAGGCCGCACGGTAATATCGACACCCGACCGCAGGTTCGGATTTCCAACCTGTAGTGCTGTCAGGTCTGCCGCCCGGTCAAAGGCGAGATCCTTTCGGATCGCAAATCCAACTGCCTGTCTGATAAAGGTCTGCTCTGGTTGGCGACCGCCGCATTTTCCGCTGACATCACCAAGCCGCGTTTCCATGATGATGGTATAGCGCGAGGGATCGAAGACGCGCGCTGCGGCGGCTGGATTCTCGGCCTCCTGAAAGGCAATGACATCGGCATTGAGGCTATCTGCGATCTGGCGCATTTGCGCATAATCTGCAGCCGTGCGAGGCTTGCATCCGGCGCCATCACGCTCAGCGAGAAACTCAAGATTCCAGCTGACGACTTTAAGGTCGGGTGCTTGTCGAGTGCTCGGTGCGATACTGAGATGTGCACATCCTCCCAGGGCAAGCGACAGCCCAGTGATCAAGATCCCGAATTTCATAGGCAGAGACTAGTTCTGATTCTCGCTTGATCACAAGCTTTCCACCGAACGCCACCGTTCAAGCGCTCACCGCGTGGAGCGCGTAGGCGCTGCGACCTTTTACCCCGAGACGCCACACAGTTTAGAACACGTGTCAACATCATCATAATAAAGTGGGGAGACAGATCCGTGAAGAACACAAATCCGTCTCCCCAGAGACGTCTATTCACACCTTGTGTCGCAATCGGTCATGCTGTAGGGTTAGTAGTGGACTTGAACGACACGTCGATGGCGCGAGTTCGACCGCGCTTTCGCCGCAAACGGCGGAGCGCGCTACGGACAAGCGCCACTGTATGAACAATAGCTATGACGCTTAAATATGCGTCAGCGGGGTCTTCGATGACCGAAACGACTAGCTGTCTCGATCCCGATAGGAAACAGGCCCAGAGTAGCCCCGCCCAACTTTGGGCAGGACCACCAGGTCCAACTACACTATCAGCTACTGTATGAGGCACTTTCGCTTGAGAAAGTGCCCCCATCCAGCGTACGTGTTCGCACATTAATGCTAACAGGTGGCGTCCCTTTCGGATCTGCCGCAGGATTACCGTCGATAGAATTGGCATGGTCAATCTCCATACGATTTGTCGCCGGTAGGGGCGGGAGCGCTGTCACGCTCTCGCCCCTCTTTTTATTGCCAACCGCCGTCGAATTCGGTTGGGCCTTGCATTGAAGTCATCACAAGGATGGCCCCAAACGAAAGCGCCGCCCCCATAAACGGAGACGGCGCTAGCTTTCGGCGCGCAGCTTTTGGCTGCCCGAACGTGACCGAGGCGCGATTGTGCAATCGCCCCGGCGTGCGGCGCGCAGCCGCTATGCGATACGGCCGGGATCATAGCCGTTACTCCGCAGGATAATGATGTGCAGCAATGCGGGAGGGGGAAGTTCGGACTTCCGCGCAATCGTGATCTTGGACATCTTCGGCTCCCAATCTAGGGAGACGCGCGGGGTGCTTCGCGGCAGACTTCGCCGCGTTACGCGCGTCACCCGTCCAACAATAGCCATAGCACATGGTTAACAGCGAGCGCCAGATAATTTTATCATGATCCAAATCAATGGCACTATTTTTTAAAAATCATCTAATTCTTATTATAATATAACTTTATTGACATAACTGTCAGCATTTCTCCCCAATATGGACCTATATCGATAGCGCATCGGACCCTCTGCAGAGGTGATAATCAATCTGGCAATAAGCAATTAGTCGTCACTAGCCATTGAACGCGTATGCACGTGCAGCCAGCGGCAGCGTTAATCGTTAAATCCGGCCCACCAGTCCGAACATGACTTCCAAGCTTAGCGATATCATCTCTCGAAAATTCAGAGAATCGTGACCTCAAGTTACGAGTTCCATCTAGTCATTATTCGTGTCACATAGTGCAATAAATGGCTTCATAGCTTGACTGCAGGGCCATTTTAGCTAGCAAACCGTCCATGGGGGGAAGATGGCTGGAGCAAGTAAGAAGCCTCGCTCACGCGCAGGATCTGGAGCAGAGCGAGTGCTGAATGCATTGGCTGCCGAATTTCCAAAACTACACAGTGAACAGTCATTGTTGGACTGCGCCTCGCTATTAGCAGCGTACGACAAGACCCCCTCAGAGAAGCTCACCGACAACGAGCGCAGAGCAGTAGCAAAAGTTCTTAGGCGCCTTGTCGAAGACGGCGGTGTTCGAGAGACGTTGTGGCTGAATGGGCGAGATCCCCGCGTAAACCTCGAGAACGCCGGTTTGGTGGCCGTAGCCGTTGATATCGCCACCCTGAGGCAGGAGGAGTGGATCCGCACCAACTCAGGCGATCACAATCATTCAGCGCATCAAGGTCCTTCGCTGGCCCCGGGGCAACCAGCGACGCAAGAGACAATTATGGACCTCATAATTGAACGAACAAAGGAGTGGAGCGAGGTCAATCGCCTTGACAGTCGGCTTCCGCTGGCCCTCACAAACATCGCCATCGTTCACGGCGCGGTGGACTACGACATCCTGATCAACCTCTCATTTGTCGACCAAGAGTATCTGCTCAAGTACGCAAGGGAGGTCGTACAGCGGATTCCGCACGTGAGAGCGACGCAAACGATGTTACTATCATCGGAGAGTGGCTTTTCGCGACCCTAACTCGTCTCAAGCATTTAGTCGAAAGGCACTTTCAGCGAGCACCTGAGCGATAATGAAGCAGCACTTTAAAAAGCTAGCCTCAGTATTCTGAGGCTAGCAGGATGGTCAGCACACGTTTGGTTACGGCCGGATCGGCTGGATCGGGAGACCCATACACGAGGTCCCGATCGTAATAGTCGATCTTCCAGTACAGGATTTGTCCGTTCACCTCGAAACGACCAAAATCGTGCTCACCATGCGGATCGTTGTCCGGGGTGAATTCGTCGAAGTTCTGAACCTTGGCGACGGCTTCCATAACCGCGGTGGCACCCATGGATTGGACGCCGATGGTTACAAGCCAGGTACCTGTCGCCGGACTAGTCGCGCGATACGCGTCATTGAGTTCACGAATGCGATTGGAGGCAGCGCTCATAGCTCCACCTCCCCTCGCCAAAGGCGAAAGAACATGATGTTCACGGTGGTGCTCCCGAAGGCGCCGCAGGGAATGCCCTGGGCCTCACGGCGACTGCGTCTGCGCGCAGCAACTAGATCAGAGTTGTCGCCTCTCGAATTATAGCACGGTGACGGCTTTGGCGCTCCGGCGCTCTACTCCGGCATAGGCGCCCGTACCCTGTATGCTGCACCAATTCTGATCTAACTCACGAGAAACCATACGTAATACGGGAGACCTCTACCCCGACCTTAGCTCGTAAACGACCTACGCCCACCCACCACCCAAACCTCCAATATGAACCCAACGCTGGTTTGATGCCGCAGCATCTTACGACACCTTCTCCTCAAGCAGGGGGGAGGTATCGATGCAGGTTAAATTCACGCGTACTACCGACACCAAGGGCATGTTTGGTGGAAAGAGGGTCTACTGCCTCAATGCGATCTTGAGTGTCAGCGATGGGGAGCGCGCGCTGCTCGACCGCTTCGATCTCTGGCAAGCAAGCCTGTGGTTTCTCGCCGATGACTATGACCCCGATCTACGGAACCAGCTGAACAAGACGCTCCGCGACCTTTCGTCAGGAGTTCGCTTCGAATGCGAGGATTTCAATCAGGTGTTCGCGCTTGAGCGGCACGTGGTCGACGCGTGCTCCCAGGCGCTCAGGACGGCGGAAGCGCGAGCATCGTTTAATGGCACTGATCGTGTGTACGAGGTCACATCCAAGGATCACACGTTCGTAACGGCGGACTAGGCGTACGACCGAAATCCTCGTCTTGGCGCTGGTGGTCGCTCTCAGCTGGCTTGCTATACACGCCCTAGCCGAAAGCGAGCCAACGCAACGTGAGCGCGAGCTTGCCGCTTTGCGGGCGCTGTATGAGCGCGTGGCGAGCAGCCGCTATCCCGATGCCGCCGCCATTGAGCGCTTCGTAGGGGCCATACTCGACGCCCTCGACTACGAGCTGAGCGAACCCATGCGCGAGGCGCTCAGCGCGATTCTAGCCAACGAGCGCTTTCGGACCAACGCACCTGATTTTGAGAAGCTCGATCTTCGCCAGCTTGTCGAGCTTCGGAAAGAGTTGCGGACGTGGGAGCTAAAATCCGTAGACGGACAACAGCTCGCTGAAGCGTTCCTGCTCGGTGTGTTCTACGAGATCGCTGAAGCGCTACCCAAGGCCCGCGATCCCAGTCCCTTCACCATTCCCTTCATATACGCCTTCCCCGACGCCCGCGCGTGGATATCCAGCCTCTACAAAACGCTCCTGGATGACCGCTATCAACAGCGTGAGATGTTTGAGTGGCTGCGAACCAAGCTCTATCTCAACATCTGCCACGCCTCTGGCATCGAGCCATTCTCGGAAAGCAGCAGGGCGCCGGTCCACGCATACAAGAGCGACCTTCCGCTTGGTCAACTCAATGACACGTACCTAGGCGGTACGCCATTCCACGCACTGTTCGCGTCTCCGGTGCCGCTCCAGCTCACGCACCAAGATCGCTTCAATCACATGCACGTGCTCGCCGGCAGCGGCGTCGGCAAAACGGTGCTCATAGAGACGCTCATTCGGCACGATCTGCGGTCGCCCGAGCCGCCCAGCATCATCCTTATCGATCCCCACTCCGATCTTGTTCGCAAGCTCATGCGATCGGACCTTGGTATCGAGGATCGCCTCATTCTCCTTGATCCCCGCGACACCCAATACCCCGTCGCGCTTAATCCCTTCGCGATCAACCAAGAGCGCTTCAGCGGATATGACGAGGTGACGCGCGAGCAGGTGACGGCCGGGGTCATCCAGACGTTCGGCTATCTCTGGAACGGCCTCACCAACCTGACGCTCACCGGCAAGCAGGAGGTGTTCTTCCGCTACGTGACGCGCCTCCTGCTCACGTTGCCGGAGGTTGAAGGTCGTAACGCGACGATCCTCGACATGCTGCGGCTCATGCATGACCCTGCGCCGTATCAAGCGGCGATCGGCCGGCTACCGGACATTCAGCGCGAGTTCTTCGAGCGCGATTTCAAATCCAAAATCTTCGAGGCGACTAGGGAGCAGATCCGTTACCGCCTTCAAGCCATTATCGAGAACCCCACTATGGCTCGGCTCTTCACGGCGCCCGAAACCAAAGTGGATTTCTTCACGGAGATGAACCGCGGCGCGGTCATCCTAGTCGATACCGCCAAAGACTTCCTCAAGGATGGCTCTGCGGTTTTCGGAAAGCTCATGATCTCGCTCATCCTCCAAGCCGTGCTTGAACGGGCCGCGATCCCGGAACACGAGCGTAAGCCCACCTTCCTCATGGTCGACGAGGCCGGAAGCTTCTTCTCAAGCAACATTGACGACCTGCTGACCGAGGCCCGCAAGTATAAATGCGGTCTCCTGCTGGCGCACCAATATCTCGATCAGGGTACGTCCTCCCTCCGAGCATCGCTCGCTGCGAATACGGGTATTAAGTTCGCGTCCGGCCTTTCGGCCCAGGACGCCTACGCTATGGCCCGCGACATGCGGACCTCGGCCGAATTTATCCTGAGCCAGCCCCGGCTCCAGTTCGCCGCACACATACGGCACGTAACTCCCTCGGCTGTGTCCATTCCAATCGAGCCGGTCAACGACAGCGGTTCGCTATCAGACGAGGCCTATCAGGCACTCATCGAACGCAACCGCTCACGGGTTTCGCTCGGCCGCGCACCATCAGCGCGCACCGCTCCTCCAGAGGCGGCTCCGCTCCCCGAAGACATCAGTCCTGAGTGGTAAAAATAGTTGCGGTGCGCATGCGTGCGCACCGTGAATCGCTCTGCTCCATACGATCCATATCGCTCGGTTACGGCGCCTATCGACTGCGCTACGCCCACCGCATGTCCACTGACGCGCTCTCCCGCCGCCTACGCCACGCTGCTCCCCAGCCTAGCGATGTGCGCCTATTGCTGACCGACGCGGACCTGCGCATCTTCGAAGCGATTGACCGGCACGGACCTCTTCCGACCCACTACCTGTACGAGCTAACGCGCCACCTCCGCAGCAATCTCGCGAACCTGAAATACCGTCTGACCCACTTCTATAACGGTGACGCGAACGGGCCATACCTCATCCGCCCGCCCCGGCAGTTCGCGGCATTCGATGCCAGATATCAGCACCTCGTATACGATCTCGCGCCTCGTGCACGTACGCTGCTTGCTGAGCGTGGCACACTCACACGCCACCCGGTAAGGCGCACCGATCCGTTTCTCCACCAACTCATGCAAGCGTGTGTCGGTATCTCCTGTGAGATCACCGCAGGAAAGTGTGGCCTTCGCTATATCAGTCGGGGCGAGATCCTCACGCGTTCGGGCGCGACACTTACGATTCCGCTTCCTAGTGCTGACCGCACGCTCACACCTGACGATCTGTTTGGGCTTGAATATCCCGGCCACGGCTTCCGCTTCTTCGCGGTCGAGGTCGACCGGAGCACCGAGAGCATTGAACGGTCTAACATCGGCCAGACCTCCTATGGCCGGAAGGTCGCGAGCTATCTCAGCATCCTGCGTTCGGGCTTGTATCGTACACATTGGGGCATCCCCAATCTTACGGTGCTCACTGTTACGACCAACGGCACGCATGCCGCAAACATTCTGAGCAATATCCGCAGGAGTGAGACAGGACAGTTCGCGGAGCGGTTTCTGTTTCAAGCAGAGCCGACCTTTGGTGTGAACTGGCGAGTACCCCGCGATGTGCTCTCGCAGCTTCTGACGGGCGAATGGATGACGGTATCGGCGACGCGGAGCATCGGGGAGGCATAGGAACAATATCGCTCAAAGCGATTAACGCATTTTGGGCGAAAGCCACTGAAAATGGGCTGTTTTACGATAAGTAGAATTTGTATCGGAATCGTCGAACTAGGCGCCGTCCCACCCATTAGTAGGTTGATTGAGGCTGAGTGTTAGCTGAGGGGGCAATCGTGCAAAACTGTGGAAAAGTGTGTGCGCAAACGGACATGATTTGTTCCTTGGCTCTTGCGGACACTTCAACGCTACCTATGTGATCCTTATTAACGATTATCTCAGGGAGTTCTTGGGTGGCGATCAACGCACATCGCGCGCTATTCAGCGCTAAATCGGACGAAAACTATCTCGGTGAGCTGACTGTCGACGATAAGGAGCGGGAGGAACTGCGCGGGGTGCGCGATACCCTTCGCGACGCGTTGAAGGCGGGCTTCGCCGAGTGGCCCCATTTTATCCTTAAACAGCGTCTGTTCGAAACCGCAGCGCTCAGCTTCGCCGACGGTGCCGAGCCGGTCCTTCGTCCAAAGTTCCGCATGCAGGGTAGCTGGTCTTACGATACTCTCAACCGGACAACCTATGACCCGCCGCAGGAAATCGATCTAGACGATGGCGTTTTTCTTCCGGTCTCGTTCCTAACCCAGAATGGAGAGACGCACCCCGCGATCGTGAGCGGCGCCTATTTCGCCGCGGTTGAGGAAATCCTTGAGCCGGTCTGCGAAGAGAACGGCTGGGAACTAAACCGGGACAAGAACTCCTGCGTCAGGGTGCAGGTGCGCAAGGGTGCGCATGTCGATCTCGCACTCTACGCTATTCCCGACGACGATTTCCAAGTGCTGGTCGAGAAGGCCGAAGCCCGGGCCAATGCAAGCTTCGGCGCTCTTGCCCTCGACGAGGCTATGGCCTTCGACCAAGTCTACCCCACCTTGCCCGCCGATCACATCATGCTCGCCCATCGCGACGAGGGCTGGAAGCCTTCGGACCCACGCAAGCTCGAGACCTGGTTTCGAAATGCGATCGACCGGCACGGTTATCAGCTCCGTCGTGTTTGCCGCTATCTGAAGGGTTGGCGGGACCACAGCTGGGAGGGATGTCGTCTCAGCTCGATCGCGCTGATGGCTGCGGTGGTCGACGCTTTCGACGACTGCGCCACCGCGCCGGCCGAGACGCGCGACGACCTTGCGTTGCAAATGGTGGCGGACGGCCTTGGCGACCGCCTCTCTACCGCCATCGTCAATCCTGTCGTACCCGGCCAGATCCTCGATGAGGGCTGGGACAAGGCGTGCCGGGAGGAATTTGTCGCAAAGGCGCGCGAGTTGGCCAAGGAGCTTAAGGTGGCTTTGTCGCAAGACACGCGCGCATCCGCGCTGGCGACCCTTCGCCGCACGCTCGGCGGCTATGTGCCCAACAATATCGATCTGCTCGATATCGTCGTTGCCGCGACGCCGGTGATTGTGACGCAGGGGCTGCTCGGCGAAACGCGGCCTGAGAGCCGTGACCCGGTCAAAATTGGCGGAGAGGCGCGCTATGGCTAACATTCTCCCGCTCGGCATCGACCGGGCGGGGGCCATAGCAAGACTGGAAAGTTGGCTGATTGGTACTCTGGGCGCTCTCCGGCTTGGGCGCGTCAGAAGCGGATCCACCGACGGATGGCGGATCAAGGCAGAGATCGCGAGTCGGATTCTTGAACTCGATATCGAGATCCCGGATGAGTACCCGCGCAAACTGCCACAGGTCTTTCTCGCTAATCCACCCGCCTTCGGAACCTGGCCTCATGTCGAGTCCAACGGACGACTATGCATCACCTCGCCTTCCGACCGGTACGACCGAACCCGGCCGACTGATGTAGTGAAGGCACTGCTCGATGGTGCGTTTGACATACTCGACAAGGGCATCACGGGGGCGAACGAAGATGATTTCCGATCCGAGTTTCTTTCCTATTGGGACATCACGGCCACGGGGCCGTATGTGCAATCATTGCTGGATCCGAGCGGCCCAAGCCGGGCGATAAAGCTCTGGCGTGGAAAGCGATTGTGCATTCTTTCGGAATCTAGGACGGACATCCGCCGCTGGCTCGGCAATCTAGGTAAGGCGCGTGTTGCCGAGGTCGCGATTAAGGACGCAGCCCTGTTATGGCTCGATCGTCCGCTCTTGCCGCGAGAGTATCCGAAGACTGTCGCGGACCTTTACGAAATTGCCGGCGGTGCTGCCGACAACGCGGTCGAGCTTCTGGATAGACTGTTGCGGTCGGCTAACGGACATATATTCACCGTCATCATCGGTGCCGTCGCCGGCAACGGGGCTTGCTTTGGCGGCGTCGAACTTGAGCTGCGACGCATAGACCGCGGGCGGAAAAAGAGGGGCACGTATCAGGGCGCGTCATCCCCGCAGGTCCGTCTCGGTCAGTGGAAGGAGGCGAGCCTAACCCGAACGCGCGTAGAGCGCGCCGACGCATTCTGGATTCATGGTCGGGATTCGAACCCGGACCTCCTAGAGCTGAGAACCGCAAAGATCGCGCTGGTGGGTTGCGGCTCGCTTGGGTCTCCGGTCGCGAGGCTTCTGGCGCTCGCAGGGGTCGGCAAGTTGGACTTGATGGATCCAGAAATGCTCGAATGGGCGAATGTCGGGCGTCATGTCCTTGGCGTAGCCGCGCGCGGCAAGAACAAGGCGATCGCTCTCGCCGAGCAACTCGGTCGAGAGTTCCCCCATAGCCAGTTTGCCGGACATGGCAGACGCTGGCAGGAATGCGCTGAAACGCTCGAAGGATGCGATCTGATCATTAGCACGACCGGCATGCTCGATGACGAAGCCGAACTGACAATGTGGCAACGAGATCATACCGGAAAGGAATTCGTCTTTGGTTGGACCGAGCCGCGAGGGTGCGCCGCGCAAGCGGTGGCGATTCTTCCCGGCGCGGGTTGTCTCTTGTGCGGCTTCGACCTGTCTGGCGATCCAGAATTCCAGGCGACTAAATGGACCGAGGTGCCGCTTCAGCGCGAAGCGGCTTGCGGTAACTGGTTCATGCCCTACGGCGCGGGAGAGATCATGTCTGCCGCCGTACTCACGACTGAGTTGGCGCTAGGCGTTCTGACGGAACGGGCGTCGCCAGGCAACCATCGCATCCTATCATGTCGAACCGAAATACTAGAGGCAGCCGGAGGTGAATGGACTCCCGCTTGGCTGGCCGCGACTAGCGCAGACGCTCCAGGAGGGCGTGCGATCGAGCGGCACTGGCTACCTGACATCCAATGCCCAGCCTGCCAAGGCAAGGGTCCAGCATGATCAGCGTCGCTATCGGCCAGTCCGGAGAAACCTTGCTGCTGTCGGAAGCCGTGCTCGAGCATTTCAACGCCTGTCGCCAGACCCGTTTCTGGCATCGCGAAGCAGGGGGCCTGCTTTTCGCTCGCATCTCCGGTAACATGATCACGATCGAGGAAGCGACTGGCCCGCGGCCGACGGACCGCCGCTCGCGCTGTTCGTATCAGGGCGATCGCCGCGCTGAGCAGCAGGAGATCGACCAACGCCATCCGCTCGGGTTACACTACATCGGCGATTGGCATACTCATCCAGAGCCGAAGCCACGCCCCTCCGGGGCTGATGACCGCGCCATGATCAGCCGTATCAGCTCGTCCAAACACCAGCTTCAGAGCTTCTTGTACGTTATAGTTGGCACGGCCGCGTTTCCGGATGGTCTTGCGCTCGCGGTCCATGACGGTCGCACCCGTCTCGATCTGATGCTGGATAGCGTTGCCGCGAGTGCTACATCCTAACCACCTCCAGTGTGCCGGCGGTGTTGAGGCCGCTGCGCCAGCTCCGCTTCGTCCAATATTCGCCTTTCAGAGTTGCTGCTTCGATATCGAGACTGAGATACGCAGCGCCAAGGTGCAGGGCTTCGTCAGTCTGCCGCGGCGTCGGCGTATTTTGGTTATAGAGATAGCCCAACTCGAAGCGTTCAAGATGGTCGTTCCAGCTTAGCTGGGCGCTGATCGAGTGGGAGGTGCCGCCCGTGTTGCTAAGCTTCCCCTCGACGCGAAGCCGAAAGAATGAGGCAGTGATCTTGAGTTCGATGTCGTCGTCCTGCAACGCGACTTGGTCGAGCTGGCCGGCATATCCCGGCTTTTCGCGCTTCTCATAGGCCTCGAACATGGCTTTGACCGACGGCCAATTCGAACGCGTCTTGCCCACCCACTTTCCATTTAGATCGGGGAAGAGAAGTCGATCAATACCCGGGATTCGCCAAAGCAATCGCCAGGGCCTCCACCACTGAGAGCCAGACCCGAACACGAACAGAAAGATGCCCCAGCCGCCGAGCACCTTGTTGGCCAAGCTCCAGCCCTCTGTTAGATTTTGTGGTGCATGCACGAGAGCCGTAAGTAGCACAAATATGCCGAGAGGCGGCAGCGCTAGCCAAGCTACGAGCCGTTTCAGCGATAGTGTTGAATACATCTGGCGTCCTCGAATTGATATTGGCCGACTATCCGTAGCATGGCTGGAGATGGTAGAGCGAAACGCGGAATGTATCCATCTTGTAGTCTCGCCACTTGGAGTGTTGGGGAGGAGCCAATCTGCTTTCGGGGTGTACCTGAGTGCTGCTGAAAGACCGGGAAGCCCAGTCCCGAGGATATGAGGATGCGTTGCAGCGCTAACGTTTTCAGGCCACAGGGGGACATCTTCATCCGAAATGGATCAATCATGGATACGCAGAACGAAATGCAGGAAACCTTGATCACCCTGACCGCGGATATTGTCGCGGCGCATGTCAGCAACAATTCGGTTGCTGTCTCGGACCTTCCGACGCTCATCCAGAACGTCCATGGTGCGCTCTCGGGTCTCGGCACCGTCGCTGCGGAGCCGGAAGTGAAGCAGGAACCTGCGGTTTCGGTGCGTTCCTCGGTGAAGCCCGACTTCATCGTCTGCCTCGAAGACGGCAAGAAGCTGAAGATGCTCAAGCGCCACCTGATGACGCACTATCAGATGACGCCGGACCAGTATCGCGCCAAGTGGAACCTGCCCGCCGACTATCCGATGGTCGCGCCGAACTATGCCGAGCAGCGCCGCACGCTCGCCAAGAAGATCGGTCTGGGCACCAAGCGCCGCAAGCGCACGACACGCTAACCGGCTCAACGGGGATCCGTTTGGTGCTGCGGACGGCGTGCCGGAAGCGCTACGACGGCGCCTCTAGCAGATGCTCTCGCAGGGGACGCCATCGCCATCGCCATCAAGCCGACCCACGCCACAGGTGTTGAGATAGTGGTACGCCTCGGCGCAGCTATTCATCTGCCCACATTTCCACTTGCCGCCACATTGCCGGCTCGATTTGGTCGAAAGGCGCTTTCGGGCGGCAATTCGTTCTGGTGCAGGCGGAGGGGGTGCTGGCTTTACGGTCGACAACAGGCGCGATGAGACCCAACAATCCGAACCCTGGCTGCGCTCGACCTTCGTCCAACTGCCATCGGTCTCAAGTGAGGTGACCTCGTCGCCTGACGACAGGCGCGCGACCTTGCGGCCTTTTGATTTCGGGGCGCTGCGGCAATTGGCAGAGGTACCCGACACATAGAGTGTCTCTCGGGCGCCTGTGGTTTCGGCGCCGATAGCACTGCCGGTATCGGCAAACGCTTGAGGTTGCGTATTGGAGCTGTCGCCGCAGCGGCTCAGCATCATGACCGCGACGATAACGAGCACGACAAGGCCGCATCCATTAGATGCGCTAGATGAGCCAGTTGCGGCCACAAGCAGTTCTCCCCCAGTGCGCTCCCTTCGTCATTAGCATCGCCTCCGTGTAGACAGCTGAGATTTCGAGATTCAATCTCTTGATACTAGCGCACTTAAGAAACGTCGCTGGTCCAAAGGGGATTTTATATCCACCATTCTAGAGAGCCAGAGTGGGACACCCCTTTGGGGGTACAAGTATGGTGCCATTCCTCATGGTGGCTTGAAAGAATCTCAGACCATTTGACGGTATTTCATCAAGATCATGAGCAATCCATCCAATTTCTCGGTTCTCGCGTGAGGCGGGCTGTGGAGTGTCTGCCGTGCCGCTCTCGACTAATTCAATCGTAGCCGGATATTCGCGCGCGCCCAGATAGGGTTCTCGGAAATAGCGCCTCGAGCGGACTCGTTTGATAAACATTTTTGAGTGCATGGCTGCGATGCTATCCGAGTTAGAGTGATCGATAACATCAAAATGTGCATCGATGAGGTAATCTACATCCAACAGTGAGATGCTGCGTATAATTCCGTGTCTAGGACTGTGTGAATTTCGGTCTTCTTCGCAGAATAATATTGGGTTGAGCACGTGAATTGCGTCCACATGCCATCGTATCTGAGGCTTCCAGTATATTGATTCGTAGATGGCGCGAGCGGCAAAGGGAGTGATCACTTCGTAGCTAATTCGATCCACCTTAAATTCAGGTCGAGCAAAACAGGCTTTGGGGCCGGAGACGCGTATCCTAAATGCCATAGCAGTCCTCACTATCAGTCCTACAGCCATCCAAGCGCGTGGAAGCTCACGGCCTGGTCGCGCGACACCAGCACATGATCGAGCACGCGAATACCGAGCGGTTTTCCAGCCTTCGCGAGCATGTCGGTGATGGTTCGATCGGAGCGACTGGGGGTCACATCTCCCGACGGATGATTGTGGGCGATGATGAGGCCGGTTGCACCCAACTCAAGCGCTCGCCGAATAATCTCGCGGATATAGATCGGCGCCTCGTCCACGGTCCCGCGGGCCAATTCCTCTTCAGCGAGGAGCCGATTTCCGGCGTCTAGATACAGTACGCGGACGATCTCGCGATGCGCGAACCCTTGGGCTACACGCGCATATTCCATCACCGCCAAGTCGTTGCTCAAAAGCGGGCGCTCATCCAGCCGTGTACGAAGGGACCAGAGCATTGCGTCATGCGTGGCACTGATGACCGCAACGGCCTGACGATCATTCGTTGCGCTAGCCAGCTCCGTGCTGGGCGCAGCGAGGGTTGCGGACAGGGTTCCGAACCGCTCGATGAGACGGTGTGCTAGCTCGCGGGCTGCGCTGCCGCAGGCAGGCGTGAGAAGTTGCTCCAAGAGGGATCGGCACCGTTCTGCGCAAGGCGTGTCCGGTGACGCCATGTCCCGATCGCGAGCAGCAGAAGGGTCGGATAGGCGTTCCAAAAGTGGAGAACTCTATAGATTTCGACGTGCCGCTCAGGGGCGGCCCACATCACGAATTGCAGTTCGATGCCGAGGCCCAGGAACGCAGCCATCCAAATCGGCCAGTATCGGTCTGCGCGCATGGCAAGCAGAACCACCGCAACCAGCATGACGATATCGACGGCTAGGATACCGGTCTCTCGCGAGGTGAATGCCCAGCGCCATTGCTTTGCCGCGACGTAGGTGAGCGCCACTGCGCCAAGGATGATCGCCGTTGCGATGCGTTCAGGCGCTCCACCCCTGCTGCCGGCGTAAAGGCACGTGGCAACCAAGAGCATGAGGTAGACGGCGACATTCCACATGTCCCGACCGGACCACCAGCAGATGATCCGGTCAAGGTCATGGATCAGGCCGCGACGCTCGCCGCCGTGGTTAGCGATTGCTCACCGCTCGCATTCGGGCACCACGGAAAGATGTCTCCGTGATCGGTGATATCGATATCGTGCTCCTGCACGGTCTTGAGGAGGCGCTGATGCGCGAGCGCGAGGTGACGGCGGCTCTCAAGTGAGAAGGCAACGGCTTTCCCGGCTTCTTCGAGGGCGGCCTGGGTCGCCCCGAATGGAAGCCCCGCCGCCTGTCGGCCGTTCGCGATGGACGCGAGGAAAAGAGCATTGGCTTCGATATGGCTATCGGAATTGAGTTCGGCAGTGTGCAGGCGGTGTACCGCCTTCGCCACGCCCATAGAGGCGACTTCAGACATAGTGGACCCGTCCCGCGGGACGCAGAGTCCACGCGGCCTTTCTGACTAAGCGTTTAGGGACGCGGGCGGTCGAGCGTTACGATCGCACCCGCGACAGTCAGAACGGCAATGCCAATGCCGGCTCCCATGCCGACTACCAGCAAGGCGATCAGAACGAGACGACGAAGTGGAGGAACACTTCGTGGACTACGCTCCGGCCCGGGAATGGGCGACCAACTCAGCATGTTGGGCGGACTAGAAAGAGCCGAATATGCTTTCAGCTCCTCGCGAACTCGTAGCCCCCCAACGGCCTCGTCGGCCGGTTCCCCGTCAGACTGCGAGGGTTCGATTGCCGGGACATCGACCGTTGGCTCAACGCGGGAAATTTGCTCGCGTACCGAATACGTGCCCTCGCGCTCCTCAAACTCACGAAGCAACCGTGCGGCTTCGCGGCTGCTCGCGGCGCGTAACGTCGCGCGAGCGCCGGCTAGATGGCCCTCAACGGTGCGCAGGCTAATGCCGAGCTCGTCGGCTATCTGGTGGAGATCCTTGAGTTCGCCCACGAGACGGAGACAGCTACGTTGCCGCTCGGTGAGCGACTTCACGCGTTCCGCAAACTGCTCCCAATCAGGCTGTGGCATGCCTAGGGCCTGTTACGCTACGGCGCGTGCCAAGGGAACCGACTGTTGGTGGATTTGCAGAGAATCAGAACAAGCGGAGAAGGCGGCAGGCTATGAGCAAACGCGGCTTTCGGAGGATTGGAGGCGCGGTTGAACCCGTTATCCTCGGCGTGTTGGTGATCGGCTCGGTGCTAGCGGGCATCTGGAGCGCCATGGCCTGGCTATTCTAGCCCCTTGAGCACTTCGGCCGGATCGACGTTGAGGATGCGGCAGAACCGGACAAATTCCCAGACGTCCATGCGCCGCTGCTTGCGTTCCATTCGGCTGATGAATGTCTGCTCCTCACCGTACTGAGCAGCAAGTTCGACCTGGCTCATTCCGACTGCCCGCCGACGCGCGATCAGGCGATCGATGATCTCGATATATTGCGGCTCGAATGCGGACTTGCGGGCTTGGGGCATCTGCCCGCCCACTGACAGGGCGTTTTAGAATAGTGCAAAACGCCCTATGGTAAATCGCCCTATTTCGATGTATTCCAACCGCACATTTGGTGGGGGAAGGCATGAAAGCGCATCGACTGATTGCGGCCGCTGGCGCCGCGTCACTACTCTCGGCATGCATGGGTGGCGGAGGCGGGGTGAACTCCGCCTCCAGTAGCGCGATAGACGCGAAAGCGCCTGAGACCTTCGCCTATGCGCCTGCCAGTGATCGCAGCATCCGCGTATCGGTCGATCAGGTGCTCATGCAGGGCCAGCGGGGCTATCTCCCCAAGGATCGCAACTGGCTGCAGCTCCAGCTCACCGTCACCAATGTCGGCCGCCAGACCATCCAACTGAGCGACGTGCGTGCTCGGCTCAACAATGGAGTGGTAATCGCTGCAGCTGGTACGGGGCATGAGCTAGCGGCGGCCCCGAGCTTCGGCGGGACTGCCGCCAAGTCGCTTGGGATCGGGGTGGCCGGTCAGGTCGCCGGTTCGCTCATCTTCCCGCCGCTCGCGCTTGTGGCGGGCGGTATCGGCCTCGCCAATATGCTTGGAGGTCATGAGAGTTGGCGTAAGCGATTGCAGCGCATCGAAGGGTCGCTCCTTCGCGCTCAGGCCATTGCGCCGGGAACGAGCGTAACCGGAAACGTCTATGTTCCGGCAGTCCGCGGCCAGACCGCGCTTATCGTCTTCTACGTGGCCGGTGGCCGCTCGCAGTCGCTTGTGGTGGCGCGAACGGGAGCCACCTTATGATCCGCCGTATATCCATGATCGTGACGTGCCTGAGTCTAGCGCCGCTCGTCTCTGGCTGCGACAGCACCAAACTGGGCGCGGCCGATCAGCAGCGCCTCACCGATCAATTCTATCAGTACCTCAAGAGCAAGACGTTCCGAGCCAATGGCGCGGTGTCGTGCAGCGAGACCTTTGATCTCGGTCCTGCGCGCCTCCTGGACGCAACGTCGTCAGGCGACACCGGGAAGCTGCGCATCGCGGTCGAGGTGACCTACAAAGGACCCTATCGCTACTACCTAGGCCGCTATCCTGCGATCCATCACCCCGGAGCCGTTTGCTATGGCGCGCCTCCGAATGGCTGGGATAATGGACAGATCAGCACCTCCCGCTACGAGGTGCTCGTGGAGCGGTGGGATTCGGGATGGCGCATTAAACAGCCGCAGGACTTTCAACTGTTCTAGCTGCTGCTGGTTGAAAGACGCGCTGAGCCGATCGCTTGTGATGTTCGCTAGGCACTAGTTGGGAAAATGCGCGTGACGCTGGATATCTTATCAGGGCATCTTGCCGATCCGCAGGGCGCAAACCCGATCGTGGCCGCGGTTGCGTGGCTTGAAGGCACGCTTCTCGGCACAGTCGCAACTGCCGTAGCGGTGGTTGCGATTGCCTCAGTAGGCCTGGCTATGTTGGGGGCGCGCCTCGACCTTCGCCGCGGCGCGACCGTCATCATGGGCTGCTTTATTCTGTTTGGTGCGTCGAGCATCGTCGCCGGCGTGCGAAGCGCTTCAGCTTCATTTGGTGGTGATGGTGCGCAGCATGTGGCCATAGACGAATCGCCGCCGATCGTCGTGCCTCCGTCTAAGCCTCGCAAAGACCCTTACGCCGGTGCGTCCTTGCTTCCTTAGTCGATGACATAGGAGCGTCTCGATGAGTTGCGATTGGCTCCATTATGGTATTAAATCGCTGATCGAAAGGGGGCGCCGATCTTTGCCTCCCCTTCGCAGCCGGGGGGCTTGTTATGAATGTGCTGCGCGCAATCGCGCTTGATGCCCTCGCGCAATGGGAGGGCACGTGTCTCGAATAATCCGAACGAAGCTGCTGGTATCGTCAGCTATCATCGGTCTCATAGGCGTGAGCGCTGCAAACGCCGAAGAAACCGTCGTCTACGTCTATGATGCGTTGGGTCGCCTGGTGGCCGTTCGAACGACAGGAACGGTCAACAACGGACAAACCAACTCCATCTGCTATGATCGGGCTGGAAACCGTCTCAAATATAAATCGGACCCATCTGCGACGCTGGCTACGTGCCTGCCGCTGGGGCCGGTTCCCGAGCCAAGTCCGCTTCCCACACCTACACCCAGCCCGACACCCACTCCGGCGCCAACCCCCACGCCAACACCGCCGGGGGGTGGAGACGATGGGTGTCATTGGGTCGGTGAACAATATGTCTGCGAATAGCAAATTCGCAGCGTGATTCTTCTATATCGGGATGCAGTGACATGCACGTATTGACTGGCAGCGCACGCACCGTGTCGCGCGGCGGCAACCAGACAACCGACTCGAGAACGACCCTGTTGGCAAAATCTGCTCTGTCACTGGTGATGGTGCTTGCTCAAGTGACGTGTGGTTGGGAAGCCCACGCGCAGTCGCAGGCGCAGGTAAGCGCGCCTCCACCTGAGCAGTACACGATTTCACCAGGCGGCGTGGACATGCGCTCTGGCGTATATGCGTATCGTATGGCCGACCTGTCGGTGCCGAAGTTCGATCTTGAGCGCACCGACGCCGCCGGTCTTCCGGGTTCCCCCGCGCCGTTCGCCAGCATGGGGCATAACTGGAGTATCATGCTGACGGAACGTCGGCAGAATCTGATTTCTCATGCAATCGTGAGCGCAGGGCAGTCCGATTATCAGGTCTATGTCTCGGTCGATGGCCGGACCGAGACATTCCAGGCATTGGGCATCGATTGGCCCTTCGAACAAATGTCGCGGACACCGATGGCGCGTCTCGCCCATACCGGTTCGCGTGGCGCTGGTGGTGAAGTGTACACCTACACGGCTGCGGACGGCTCCACGATCGTGTTCAGAGCGCTGCCTGCGATCGGTGCAGCAGACTGCTCGACTACAATACGATGCGCCTATGCGTCGGAAGTGAATGCGGTCGATGGCACGAAGTATACGCTGCAATATGATACCCGCACGACCGGCAACCGGGCGCGGCTGAAGAGCGTTACAAGCAGTCGTGGGTATCTGCTCCTGTTCGAATACACGAACGCCGACTGGAACCTAGTTACCAAGGCATGCATCTATAACCTTGCGGCTTCGCTGGCGCCGACAGACGGCCTTTGCTCGTCGGCTGCATTGGCCACCACCAGCTATAGCTATACCAGTTACGCGAGCGAGCCGAAGCTGGCCAGCGTTACGGATGCGGCCGGCAAGGTGTGGACCTTCGCCTATGCGGCGGGAACGATCGGATCCAAGACATATCAGAAGGTCAGCTATTCCCGGCCCGATGAGACCACCCCTTGGCTCGTCAACTGGACGGCGCCACAGAAGAACAGTTTCTTCGTCGACCAAGATGTCACCTGGAAGCAGGATTTCGCTGACGGATCGACCTATTCCTATAATTTCGACTTCAGCCCGAGCCAGATTGGCGCGCCTCCCGGGGCGCCAGAGCATGTGCTTGCTGGGGGCACCTACACAGATAATCTCGGACGCACGACCACGGTAACTTTTGGTTTTCCGGAAGTCCCCTACTCGATGAGCAATCAGCTGCCGGGGTCCGGGACCGGCGTCATCCTGTTGTACCACCTGCAAAAGCCGACGCTCCCGGCAATTCTCACCAGCCGATCCGATCCGGACTATGATCTGAATGTCATGGCGAATGATCAGAGGGATGCGTTCAACAATGTCCTGCTGACTTCCGATCTTCTCCAACAGGCGCACTGCAACGAGTGCTCTGGCCCAGCGGGATATAAGTTCAACATCGCATATCAAATCACGCCCGGACCGACGGCGGTTACCGACGCGCTCGGACGAACGACAAGCTTCGATTATTGCGATAAGGCAGTCGTATACCCGCAATATGAGCCATTCACTTGTCTTACCGTGGGGTTGATCCAGTCATGGACAGACCCTGAAGGTATCCGGACGGAATATAAATATCTGAGCAGCCGTCGCACGGAGAGCCGGCGGATCGCGAAGCCGGGTTCGGGGCTGGTCGATATCGTCGAAAGTGCAACCTATTCGGACTGCACCTCGATGAAGGTCTGTCAGCAACCCCTGACCGTCACCGACGCCAATCAGAACACCACGACCTATACCTACGATCCAGCGCACGGAGGCGTTCTCACGGAAGTCAGGCCTGCGGTGAACGGCGTCTCCCCCGCGAAGAAATACAGCTATTCGCAGCGATATGCGTGGATCAAGAACAGCGGCGGCGGATACAGCCAATCGACTGCCGCGCAGTGGCTGCTGACCGAGGTCAGGACGTGTATCTCAAGCACGTTGAACCTGACTACAGGGACCTGTGCCGCCGGAACATCCGATCTTGTGATAACCAACTATGATTATGGCCCGGATTCGGGGCCGAACAATCTGTTGCTTCGTGGAACGGTCGTGACGTCGAACGGGACCAGTCTGCGAACCTGCTATGGGTACGATAAGGCAGGCAACAAGATCAGCGAGACCACACCGCGTGCGGAGTTGACCGCATGTCTGTGATCAAAAGCGGTTTCACTCGCCGCGCTGTGGCGACCCTGCTTCCTGCGCTGGCGCTGTTTTCAGTGGCCGGTGATGCCCATGCGCAGGCCAGCGCGTCCCGATTTACCAGTGGTACCCGCTATGACGTGATGCATCGGGTCACCGGTGTGATCAGCCCTGATCCTGACGAAACGGGTTCGATCAAGCACGCCGCTGTTCGTAATACATATGACAGTATCGGGCGCCTTATCCTGGTCGAAAAGGGCGAACTGGCCTCTTGGCAATCGGAAGACATCGCGCCTGCGAACTGGTCTGGCTTCACCGTCTACGAGAAGCTCGAGACTAGCTATGATGCGATGGATCGTAAGCGCACCCGCACGTTATACGGGCTAAACGGCTCCAACGTGTTCGTGCCGTTCTCGGTGACCCAATACAGTTATGATGCCGTGGGTCGGCTGGAATGCACAGCGGTCCGGATGAATCCTGCTTTCTATTCGGCGTTGCCGACAAGCGCGTGCGTGGGAACCGTCGGCCCAGCGGGTGCGGACCGTATCACCAAGCTGACATACGATGCCGCTGATCAGGTGACGAAGGTCACCAAGGGCTATGGGACGATCGTCGAGATCAACGACGCTACCTACGCGTACACTCTCACTGGCAAGCGGAAGGTGCTGATCGACGCTAACGGCAATGTCGCGACAATGAGCTATGACGGTCACGATCGTCAAATCCGCTGGAACTTTCCGTCGAGCACCGCGATCGGCGCGGTTTCGACCACCGATTTCGAAGGTTATACTTACGACGCTAAGGGTAACCGCACGAGCCTGCGAAAGCGCGACGGACAGGTCATCTCCTACAGCTACGACGCGCTTGGGCGGATGACACTAAAGGACGTGCCGGGCGGATCCTCACAAGACGTCTACTACGCCTATGACCTCCGCGGGCTTCAGACCCAGGCACGGTTCGGCTCGAGTTCGGGCCAAGGGATTACGACCGCCTATGACGGGTTCGGCCGGATCAGCTCCTCCACGACGAATCAGGGTGGCACGACGCGCACCCTGTCCTATCAATGGGATCGCAACGGCAACCGCACCCAAGTCACCCATCCTGACGGCGCCTATTTTACCTATGACTATGACGATCTCGGACGCCTGATTGCGATCAAGGAAAATGGTACCACGCAGATCGCAAGCATTCCTTATGACAATCGTAACCGCCGCGCGAGCGATACACGCGGCGGCGTAACGACCACCTACGGCTATGACGCAGTATCTCGTCTGGCTAGCCTATCGAACGATCTTTCAGGCACCAGCGCAGACGTCACGACGACGTTTGGCTACAACCCGGCGGGTCAGATTAACCAGCGGACGCGCAGCAACAACGACTATGCGTTCACCGCGAACTATGCGGTGGAGCGAACCTATACCGTCAATGGTTTGAATCAGTATGGCACCGCAGGGCCTGCGAGCTTCTGCTACGACGACAATGGCAACCTAACCTCTGACGGGACGCGAGCGTTCCGCTACGATGTCGAGAACCGGCTGGTGGCGGCGCATGTTGCGACGGCAGGCTGCCCAGCGAGCTATACCGGAGCGCAGATCGCGGCGCTGACATGGGATCCGCTGGGCCGGCTGTTCGAAACGTCCGATGGGTCTGCGGGCGTGGCGCGGTTCCTTTACGACGGCGACGAACTGGTCGCGGAGTATGACAGTAGTGGCACGATCCTGCGGCGCTATGTCCATGGTGCCGGCAATGACGACCCACTGATCTGGTATGAAGGTTCACTCTACGCGACGCGGCGGTCGTTGCAGGTAGACCATCAAGGCAGCGTGGTGTCCGTGGCGGATGCCAGTGGCGCGCTGATTACCGCCTATGCCTACGATGAGCATGGCATTCCCCAGGTGTTGACCCCCGGCGGTGCGATGGGCCGATTCCATTACACCGGTCAGGCATGGATCTCCGAGCTGGGCATGTATCATTACAAGGCCCGTATTTACTCGCCGACGCTTGGGCGGTTCCTGCAGGTCGATCCGATCGGGTATGAGGATCAGATAAATCTCTATGCGTATACCGGCGGCGACCCCATGAACCGCCGCGACCCGAGCGGACTTTGTTACACCGACAAGGATGGCAGACAGTTCGGCATTTGCGCCCGAGGTCCGCAGAGCCGCGATATGCAGGCCGCGATTGATATACAAATTAATGATCAGCGTTCTGGGGTTGGTGATGTAGAGCGGAGGCTGATTGCATCTAACCAGTTGATCACTGTCCTAACCCAGCCCAACAATAGCCGAGGGTTGCCAACCGGAGGGGGGGCGATTGAACCAACCGGCGACAGAACGATGGGGAACTACGTCCTTTACGTCGATCCGATGAAATGGCGCTATCAGGCTCGTGATGGCCGAGGTGACATAATTAGGTACTTGATGCCGCTAGATGAGCTCCTTGAACATGAGTTGGCGGGTCACGGAAAGAACTTCCTAGATGCCGGACGCTGGGTCGGTGGCGAAACAGAAGCGCTGAGGGTTGAGAATGAATATCGTCAAAAAAAGGGTAGCCCCATCACCAGAAATAACGATGATCACAGGGGTGGCGGGGAAAGAACCAATCAAAGTCACTTTGATATTGCGGACATTGATTTCTCAATTAAAAATTAAATTTATAACTGCATGCTTCGCAATAATAACCCTGTCGCATGGCAATTCATGCGCCCAAAGTATAGCAGATATACCATCCGTACGAATTAATTCGATAGCGGGGGCGTGTATAAATAGCAGCGGTGAACAATTTGATCTTTCCACAGTAAATTTGATCTACAACAAAACTATTAAATTAAAATGGCAGGGAAGTGAATATTACTCCATAGTAATAGGAGATAAACTCGCTATATCTAAAGATGAAAAAATAGGACAGTTTTATCATCTATTTGACATACCGTATGTGATTAAAATCGAAGACAGATTAGATTTAATTGTATTGCACGCTGAGATTTTAGGTGATCATTATATATACTGGTCAGAAAGTTTCCGTAATATTCCATCTTCTCAAGGAATATTGAAATACTCGGGATCGGAATTGGTACCGGTATGCCAAGGCATCAGAATGCCAGAATAACAATTAATTGATCATTATAGTTTTTTAAATCGAATTACATGAGAATTGTACGAATTATCTCATGTCGCCTTCAATTTTCCCTGAATTAAGATGCGTAATCACAACAGCTCCTGCAGAGAAGATTGTCATTTGCCGCGCTTCACTTTGCCAGGGCTTCCTGCGTGCCGGGAGCCGATGTGCAAGCACATCAACTCTATGAGCCACGGCTTCCGCAATCTCTTGGCGAGACTTCGCTCCAACCTTCAAGAAGCAATCGCGCACTTCCGCGTGACGGTAGAGGCAGGTCTCGATATTTCGGTGGCGGCACAAGGTAACGATCTCGTTTTGAAGCTGCACGATCCGTCGCGCTCGCCGAGGTAATCCTTCTGCTTCTTCGAGAACAACGATGTTCGGGCTAAACCGATCTAGAAGACGCACAAGTTTCTGTAGCGACATCCAGTTCTTATCGCCCGTTGCTACAATGGTTCCCCAGTCGTGAGCAGCCTCGCCTTCAAAGATGACATATCCCACGCCGCGGGCTCCACAATGGATACCCATAAGCCGAGAGCGAGACTCCATCATACCAACTTGGTTCTACTGCTAATATTTTGAGCGATCTGTGAAAGGAGCGCCCGTCGATGCTCGGCCGTGGATCCCGTTTGGCCGTCGAGTTTCCGATCAAGCGCCGCAACCCGGCGCATCACCGCATCTTCCACTTCTTCGTATAGGTGGGGAAAGAGCTTTCCGGGCAATTTCCCATAGATGACCTGCAACGCGAGGACGGCATCCAGTCGAAGCCTCTGCGCGTACGACGGGTCATCCTCCAGGCGCCCGATCGTCGATTGGGAAACGCCAATCAGGTCAGCAAGATCATATTGAGTAAGGGCGTGCTTACGCCGCAAAAGAACAATTTGGTGAGACATATGATGAAGGTTAAGCGGCAGCAGCGCGCAATCTCCCGCCACTGCTATCATCGGGCATTCGCGCCAAATTCCTAAGGCGTCACCGCACCCGCACGAGAGGCCTCAGTGGTGAATTTTCGCGCTGAGGGTGGGATAAATCCAACACCGCTGTGCCCTCATCAATTGATTTCCCCGAAGCGCGCCATAAGCTCCGCAACCTTCGACTTCTCGTACGCAGGGATTACATAGATCCCCGCGCTTTTCCGCGTTTCGAGCCTTAACTGAGAGCGCACCATATGGCCGACCGACTTAATGGCGAGCGCGTTTCCGGTGGACGAGCTATACTCCCGCGCCAGCTTCGAAACCGATACGTGCGTCGTACCATCCTCGCGAAATAGGCGGTCCAGGATGCCCGCGATCGCGATGTGTGGCTGTGAGGCGCGTCTGGCGCGCGCCCGCAGGTCTGCGTTGGCAAGATAGACACCGACCCGCTCCCGGGCCGCAGCGTCTTCGATCAGGCTCAGCAACGGTATCGCCATCTGGTTGCCGCGAGGCGACAAGGTTTCGAGCATACACGAAGGATCAATTGCAACGGTGTGACGTGCGGCAAATCGCCACGCCAGCAAGTCGTTTCGAAGCGCCTGTGCCTCAACCCGCAGCGTTGCTGGAGTGACGAGCGGAATCCCCGACCGAAGCGGACGCGCGCCCATTTCTTCGGTGATGCAGCGGCTCTCAAGTGCCTCGTCTGCAAAATGCTCACGCATGGCAATTATCTTGGGGCCGAAAACGCAGAATGCGGACGGGCTCAATTCCCGGTGGCGATTGGTCAGAGTTCGCAGCACAGGCAGGCCGCGCATAGTTCCGTTATTCAATATCTTGACCAGGTCCGCGGTGGAGTCTGAGAAACGAAAATCTGCTTCGTCTAATGCCATAACTCCTTGAAATGCGTTAATTATGTGAAATACCGGCGAGACGGTCGATGCGCCAGACGCGAAGAAGGACTTGTGGCAGAGAAGCCCAATCGCCAGCAGCGCCCTGCTCTTGCCCGACCCAAGCTCCCCACGGAGCCGCAGGATCGGTGCCTCGTTAAACGCGTCGTATACCCAGCTGAATAACACATAGTATGCGGCCAGCTCCTCGAACGCAGGCGAAAGATCAACATAACGGTGCAGGAATGCGGTAATCTCAGCGACTAGTGCGGCCTGACTCTCATATCTGCCGATCGCGCTGGGTAGCGCGATACACCCCGAGGTAAGCAAGTTGTTCGTCGCACCGTACGGGATCAGAACTTCTCCATTCGGCAGCTCTATGCTGGCGAGAATAGCAGGGCCGGCGTCCGCCTTCGCGATAGCGAGCGAGGTGCCCACGTCTGGATCGTACAGCAGCTCAATCAACGTACCGTCCGGAAGTATTCGAGAGATCGTGGGAATGGGTGCGCTCATGGCTTAACGATACGCGAGGGGCGCGGGTCGAAGCAGGCGTCACCACACCCAACCATGGGTCGGATGCACCCGTGCGGCTATCGCCGCGCCCGAGGGACAATGCCTCCATGGATTCCCGACTTAGCAAGGCCAGGATAGAATCGATTCACCCGCAGCAATTCCCTCGTCAGGACTTGGGGGACGTTGGGGACATCGCTCGCCCCATGAAATACTTTCTCTACTGCCGAAAATCGACCGAACGGGAGGAGCGACAGGTTATGTCGCTTCAGTCGCAGCAGGATGCGGCAGAGCGCGCCTTCCTCAACCAGCCAGCGATTGAAGTGGTCGAGGTTCTTCAAGAGGCAATGAGCGCCAAGAACCCCGGCCGACCGGTGTTCGCGGACATGCTAAATCGAATCGAACGTGGTGAGGCCGACGGGATCATCAGCTGGGCGCCAGACCGCCTAGCGCGAAACTCCATCGACGGCGGTCGCATTATCTACCTGCTCGACACGGGCACGATCCGTGATCTCAAATTCGCTACCTACACCTTCGAGAATAACTCTCAGGGCAAGTTCATGCTGTCGATCATGTTCGGTCAGTCGAAATACTATTCGGACGCTCTTTCGGACAATGTGAAGCGCGGCAACCAAACGAAAATTGAGCGAGGCTGGCGCCCCAACCGCGCCCCGCTGGGCTATCTGAATGACCCCGCTACGAAGACCATCGTACCTGACCCGGTGTTGTTTTCGCTCATCAGGCGAATTTTCGACATGTTGATCTATGAGGGCCGTAACCCGCACGACGTCGCTACCATCGTTCATCAGCAATGGGGATTGCTGACCCCCGGGGGACAACGCAGCGGGCGCAAACCAATCAGCAGGTCAACGATCTACAAGATGCTCGCAAACCCGTTCTACAAGGGGGAATTCGAGTGGAATGGCCAGATCTATCCCGGGCTGCATCAGGCAATCGTCACCCCATCCGAGTTTGCCTGCGTTCAACAAAAGCTCAACGAGAGATCTACGCCCCGCCCAGTCCGGCTTTCCTTCGCTTACACCGGCATGATCCGGTGCGCGACGTGTAGCGGAATGGTCACTGCCGAGCGAAAGACGAACCGTTTTGGCTCCAAGTATATTTACTATCACTGCTCAAGTAGGGGCCCTTTGCGGAATGGCTGTTCTGAGCTGTCGGTAGAAGAGAAAGTGCTTACGCAAACCTTCTTTGTGTTTCTGGAATCTCTCAGAATCCGAGAGGATGTCGTTGCCTGGGTACGTGGCTATTTGCCGGAGTTCGCGAATGACGTGAAGGTTAGGAGAGGGCAAATCCGACGCGTGCAGATTGCCGCACAAGCGGAAATCGCCGCGCAGCTGGCAGAGGTTACATCGCTGCGTTTGCGGCGGCTGATACAGGACGAAGAATTCGACCAGCTTCGCAGGCAGCTCGAGGCCCGAAAAGCCGCGCTCGACGACATTGATAACGCAGAAGACGTGGACTTGATCGAACCCTTCGAATTGCTCGTAAAAGCCAGCAAGTACGCCGTGGATTGGATCGCCCAGCCGGAAAACGCCGCAAAACGAGAGCTGCTAAAAATTGTTGGATCGAACCCTACCTTGGGTGCCAAAAAACTCAGTATCTACGCCACAGAACCGTTCTTTTCGGACCCGGAATTGTGCGCGCTTCCACGTCTGCTGCACGACGTAGAACAGGTTCGAACCTTGACGCCTAGACAGATCGCAGGGCGAGGGCGCCGTATCGTCGCTTCTCTCGCGAAGACACTTGAAAGCGAAGACGGCCGCCATCGGTTCGAAGTTCTACGACGCCTTATCCCGCGTCTCGAATCTCCCGACAACGAATTGCCCATTCTTCCGCGGTCATACCGCCGGGCGGTGTCGAAAGTAGCTCGACGAAAGCGATCAGACGCCGCGCCATCTCGTTCGCCTCGTCGCGCGAGATCCGACGTCCATACCCGCCCTCGAAAGCATCAATAAAGGCATCCAAGGCCTCGTCGGAAAGAGTCATTCCTGCATTCTCTTACAGCACTCAATTTCCGCATGGCGTCACGGCATTCAGTCGAGATGGCGGCTGCGCGGGTAATACGCAGCCGACCAAGTCCCCCAAGTCTCCAAGTCCACAACATCTGATATTAGGCCGCTCAGTGCAGCTTGCGCGTGCGTGCGGGGCCGAGCGCCGGAAATGCTATGATCGCGCGGCGATCGGGAATTGCGCAAAGGCGACAGGTTGCACAATTCACATCGTCTCGAACCCGCGCCGGGCAAATCACCACCTTCCGGCCCGCAGGCGTAGTCGTGTTAGTCATTTGGTCAGCCGGCACCACGACGGTGACCGGCCCGCAGTTTGCGTCCGCCAGGGCATCCGCCTCGTCCAAGGTGTCAGCACTCAGATTGACCGCGAAGCCTTGTGCGTTGGCTTCGCGAACGCACGCCTGGTTGTGCGAATGATCGACGACATCATAGTGCGTGTAGGTGTATCCGCGTCGGCCGCGATTGGCAGCGATCAGCCGTTTCAGCGCTTGAAGGTCGATGCTTCGTTGATCGCGGGTGGGAAGGTCTCCCGCTTGGTTATGCCTCCACACCGTCCCCGGTGGGAGCGCGCGGACTAGACGCGCGAGTCCGGCGAAGTCGTACACCGGAATGCGTCCGCTGATGCTGGTTCCGGGTGAAGCCCTGTCCAAGCCAGTCCAGATATAATGCCCCAGATGCCCATGTTCGGCGTAACACAATGACGCTTCGGGGCCGTCGCCACCCTTTCTAAATGGACACGCTATTGGACAGGTTGAGCGAGGGCTCGTGGTCACCATGATCGGACCGGTAATTCGGTTTCCAGATTTCTTCGTTACTATAAATTTCTCCATGTAACTGCCTCCGAATGTTGGAAGCAGCTCAGTTATTACTACAAATTACCTCTGTAACCGGTCGCAGTGAGGCTGTATGACGCACGAAATTCTACTATATCCAACTATGAGTGGGCCAAATATTTTTTGACTGCCCCACCTTTTCAGCGATGACATGAACAGCCTGAGCCGCCGATGAGAGCTGTCCTCGCGCATCGTAGAACCCATGGCTGGGTGCGGTGACGCCGTTCCTTCCCAGCCGATTGCTCATATCCTTGCAGCAGACCTTGCCCGCGGCGCCGAGCCTCTTCGAGGCTATGCGGACTGGCTCCGCGCTGCGGGGAAGGATCGATCTTTCAATTACCGTTCCGGCAGCCTCGCGCGCCGCCCAATCGGCATGCGCGGGTCCTCTTTGATGACCGCTGACCGGTCGGGAGTACTACATGAAACTAAGCTACATTGAGCTCGCGAAGCTCATCATCTCGCCATCCAATATGCGCGCGAAACACAAGCGTCGCGACATACAGGATCTCATACCGTCGGTGCGCGCTCGCGGCGTACTGGTACCCATCCTAGTTCGACCGAATGGCGAACCCGGCGTCTTCGAGATCGTTGCCGGCCGGAGACGCTTTATGGCAGCGAAAGCCGTCGCAGATGACGGTGGCGGCATCACGGAACTTCCATGCGCCATTATGGAAGCCGGTGATGACGCCGGTGCCCTTGAGGCTTCTCTCATCGAAAATGTCGCCCGCCTCGATGCAGATGAGGTCACGCAATGGGAAACATTCGTGCGTCTCATTCGCGAGGGGAAAACTGCCGAAGACATCGCTGCCACGTTCGGTTTGCCCCAACGTATGGTGGAACGGGTGCTGGCACTCGGCAACTTAGTGCCACGTATCCGCGCCCTATATCGAGCCGGTCAAATCGACGTAACGACCGTACGGCACCTGACAATGGCGTCCACCGCACAACAACGAGAATGGCTCACGCTGGTCGATAGTGAAGATCGACGAGCGCCCACAGGCCGCCTGTTGAAAGAATGGCTATTCGGGGGAACGGCGATCCGGACATCCACCGCGCTGTTCGACCTCGAAGACTACACTGCTCCCATCATTTCGGATCTGTTCTCCGACGACAGCTACTTCTCGGACGGCGCACTATTCTGGCAGCTCCAGAACAAGGCGATCGATGCGAAGCGGGAGGCGTACCGAGAGGATGGGTGGTCGGACGTCATCGTTCTCGAGCTTGGCGAGCAATTCCGGAGTTGGGAGCATGATAGGCGTCCTCGCGACAAGAAGGGGCGCGTATATCTCGCAGTGTCGTCGCAGGGGGTGGTCGAAGCCCATGAAGGATATCTCCCGCGGAAAGAGTCTTTGCGACTTGATCGCGAAATCGAGAGCGAAGCGCCGAAACAGCGTACAGAGCTAACCGCCCCACTGCGCCGGTACGTTGAGTTGCATCGCCATCTCATGGTGCGCCACTTGCTTCTCAGCCGGCCCATGTTGGCGCTCCGGTTTATCCTCGCTCACGCGATTACAAGCTCGTCGCTCTGGTCGATCGGATGCGAGAATCAGCAGACGGACAAGCCTGATACGGAAACAAGCATTACAAACTCCCCGGCTCAGGCGACCTTCCTCGAACGACGCATATGGGCATATGAGATGCTCGGGCTGGATCTTGGGCGGCGCTCGCTGACGGGCGTCTACGATGCTGCCAATTTCTCTGAAATTGCCAAACGGCTCGTGGACCTTCCGGACAACGACGTGCTGGAGATCGGTGCCATTGTGATGGGTGACAGCCTTCAATCAGGTAGCGGCGCCGTAGACGCTCTGGGCGAGCTTGTAACACCTGATGCGGGTGAAATGTGGTTGGCGGACGAAGCCTTCCTGGCGCTCGTGCGCGATCGCAAGGTGTTGCTGGCGCTTTTGGAAGAGGTGGCGGGTACGGATGTCGCGCATGCAAATGGGGATGCGTCGGCAAAGATCTTGCGGACAATCCTCCACGATTGCCTGCAAGGAACTAACGGCCGCACTCAGGTTCTGGGCTGGGCACCGCGTTGGCTGCGGTTTCCTGCTACCAGCTACCTTGCCGGACCATCCGCGGACGAAGATGCCGAGCGGAATGAAGATGGCGATCTGGTCGACCTGCCGGAAAATGCCGATACCGCATAAGCTGCCAACTAGCCTGCTCATATCCTCGAAAGCCTCTCCCCAGGGAGAGGCTTCTTTTTGCGAAGTCGTCCGGGCTGCGTGCCGTGACGCCATGCGAGCCGCAGGAGTTTGCGGAACAATGGTCCCATGGACATCTCGTATTTCGCGGAGACCAATCATCATCAAAAGTTCGTCCGGTTCGGCATCAAGCAGCCCGACCGGCTTAGCCACATGTACATTCTCGGGGCTACCGGCGTAGGCAAATCCACCCTCATGAGAACCTTGGCCGAAGGCGACCTTCGGGCAGGGCGAGGACTCATCCTAGTCGATCCGCATGGAGACCTTGCTGAGCAAGTGCGCGACGCCGCAAGTCAATGCGGCCGCCCGCTAATCTATCTCGACGCGGCCGATCGCGCCCAACCTTTCAGCTACAATCCTCTCCGCCGCGTTCGCGACGACAAGATTCCACTCGCAGTGTCCGGGCTGATGGATGCGATGAAGATGCTCTGGCACGACGCCTGGGGTGTCCGGATGGAGCATCTGCTGCGCAATTCCTTGTTCGCGCTGATAGAACGCGACGGATCTACCCTTCCCGATCTGTTGCGCCTCTACACGAACAAGGCGTTTCGCCAGGAAGTGGTTTCGGAAATACGCAACTCGACGGTTCGGGCATACTGGCGGGATGAATTCGCAAAGTACCCAGACCGATATCGGGCCGAGACCCTAGCCCCTGTCCAAAACAAGCTGGGTGCGCTGCTGACAGACCCGCATGTTTACCGGTGCTTGGTAGAGGGGCCCGTATCACTCGGCTTCCGCTCGATCATGGATCAGGACGGTGCGATCGTTATCAACCTAGCTAAGGGCCGATTAGGTAACGACGCTTCCAACATTCTGGGTAGTGTCTTTGTCTCAACGGTCGCGATGGCCGCTATGTCTCGCGCGGAAGTGCCGGCAGCCATCCGGCGACCCTTCACTCTGTATGTGGACGAATTTCAGTCCTTCACCACGCTCGCCTTCGCAAACCTCATGCCCGAGCTGCGTAAAATGGGATGTGGCATCGTTGCGGCAAACCAATACTTGTTTCAGCTATCTGAGGAAGTCCGACACTCGGTTCTTGCGAACGCGGGCACCTTCATTTCATTCCGCGTGGGTGCGACGGATGCCACCATCATCTCCAGCATGTTAGAGCCACGCTTCGGCCCAATGGATGTGATGAGCCTTCCAAATCACCACTTGTATCTGCAGCTTATGATTGACGGTGCACCGAGCGCACCCTTCAGCGCGAGACTGCCACACGCTACGAAACTCAGTGCCCACTAGCGCTGTTCAAGAAGGAGCTTCTCCCACGCGGCCATGAGCGTTCGGCGCTTCTCAAACCGATCTGAGCGTTGATACGCTCCCACAACACCCACATCCACGGCATGTCCAAGAACGCTTTCCTTGGTTTCGTAGTCGGCGTTTGTGGCCTCCTCGCACCAAGTTCTGAAGGTGCTGCGAAATCCATGCGGCCGAGCATCGTACCCTTGGCGCTTCATCAGCGTGGACATAGCGGCATCCGAGATGGCTTGTCCTTTATACGCTGGAAAGAGATAGTGCTCCGACTTCTCGCGGCACCGCTCCACGATCGCGATTGCCTCGCCCACCAGCGGAATGCGACGCTCAGTTCCCGTTTTCGTGCGCCCCGCCGGAAGCGTCCAAACGCCATCACTGATCTCGTCAAAGGTCGCAAGACGGACCTCACTGGTGCGAGCGCAGGTGAGGATCAGAAAGCGCAGCGCAAGTGCAGAGACGCCCTCCGTAGCCGCCAGCGACCGGTAGAAAGCGGGGGCGTTATTGTAGGGGAGGGACGGGATGTGCGTCGTGGTATGGCGCTGTTTCCCGAGCAGCGCGCGAGCCTTGGCGCATGCCTGCAGATCAACTGAAAGGCCGAGCGCTGCCGCGTGCTGAATAGCGAGGCTCATGCGATTGAGTGCCTTTACCGCCGCTTCTGGCTTCTCGTGCCAGATCGGCGCCAGTAGCTCTTTGAGTACATGCTGATCGACGTCCTCAATGGCGGTCGTGCCGATCTTCGGGATCACGTGGACTTCTAGCGGCGACATCCACCGCCCCGCCTTACCATCACCTTTGAGTTCCGCTTTGCGAGCCTTGAAGCAGTCTTCAATGGCTTCCTTGACCGTGAGGCGCCGCGCCGTGCGCTTCGCCTTGTGACGCTCTTGGATCGGATCTTGCTGAGTGCGGGTGAGCTTACGGGCTTCGCCCGCTCTCTCGCGGGCCTCGGCGATCGACACGTCAGGCCACCGGCCAAGCCCCATCTCTCGCCGCCGACCGGCGATAAAGAGGCGCAGAACCCACTTGCCGCGAGCCTGGTCGGACTTGATGAGCCACAGCCCTTGGCCGTCCGCGTGTTTGCCCTCAGGCGCGCTCTTGGCCTTAAGCTGAGTGAGCACATTGTATCGCATGTGATCCCCCGTCTAGTCCCCCGTTAAGGACGCGAACTAGTGATATCACATGGGCAGGTATGAGCAATCTAATTCAGTAGAATAAATAACTTACGGTTAGCATGAGCGGGTAAGTTCGGGTCTTCGGTGCCTCTCGACCGCACCATTCAAACCCGTTGGATTAGCCGGGGTCTCGTGATCGAGACCCCTTCGGGCTTTACCGCGCCGTCCGCGTCTCTAGGATCGCGGTATGAAGCATCGCCTCCTGCTCCCGCTGCTGCTCGCCACCTCCGCCTGCGGCACCTCGACCACGAACAGCGCGGGGATCGCGCCGCCGGTGGACGATGCGTCGCTCCACAAAAGGCTGCTCACGCTCGACACCCATCTCGACACGCCGGTCCATTTCGCCCGGCCCGGATGGGATTTCGGCGCCCGCCACACCTATGAGAATGATCTGGCGCAGGTCGATCTGGGGCGGATGGACGAAGGCGCGCTCGATGGCGGCTTCTTCGTGATCTACACCTCTCAGGGACCGCTCACCCCCGAAGGCTATGCTGCGGCAAAGGCGTTCGCGCTCAAGCGATCGGACGAGATCGCGCAAACCATCGCGCGCTTCCCCAACCGGATTACGCTGGCGACCAGGGCGAGCGACGCCGCGCGCATCGACGCATCGGGCAAGCGCATCGCCTATATCAGCATCGAGAACAGCTATCCGCTGGGGCTGGACCTCACCCTGCTCGGCGAATTCTATCGCCGCGGCGTGCGCATGGCGAGCCCGGTGCATTTCCGGAACAACCAGTTCGCCGATTCGGCGACCGACAAGCCGCGCTGGAACGGCCTAAGCCCGCTCGGCCGCGAATGGGTGGTCGAGATGAACCGGCTGGGCATGGTCGTCGACGCCAGCCATGCTTCGGACGATGTGCTCGATCAGCTGATCGAGCTGTCGAAGACGCCGGTGATCCTGTCGCACTCGGGGCCGGACGCAATCTACGATCATGGCCGCAACCTCGACGATGCGCGCATCCGCAAGCTGGCGGCCTCGGGCGGCGCGATCTGCGTCAACAGCGTCTATCTCTCGCCCTACAAGTCCAGCGCGGCGCTGAACGCGCTGGCGGACGAATCGGACAATCTGGCGACGATGTCGCCGCCCGCGCAGGCCGATCTGATCGCCCGCATCCGCGCCCAGCAGAAGCTCGAGCCTGCCGGGCGGCCCGATTTCGAAGTCTTCATGCGATCGCTGCTGCACCTGATCAACGTCGCCGGGGTCGATCATGTCTGCTTCGGCGCCGATTGGGATGGCGGCGGCGGCGTGGCCGGGTTCGAGGATATCAGCGCACTGCCCAAGGTCACTGCGCGGCTGCGCGCCGCCGGTTATTCCGAAGCGGATCTCGCCAAGATGTGGAGCGGCAATGTGTTGCGCCTCCTGCGCATCGCCGAGGAGCGCAAGGCGAAGTAAGTATTCGCCGATCAGGCGGCCCAAACATGTCGCCCAATTATGCCGCAGTGCCGCATTTATTCCGCTATCTGGCACAATTCTGCGACAAGTCCGGTTTAGCGACGCCGGAAATCAGTGGAGTATCCGGGGTGGTGAAGTTCAAGTTCGGCTGCGCGTTGGCGGCGTTGATGGTGGGTGCGCTGCCGATGGCGGCGCATGCCCAGGCCTCCGATCCCGCGCCAAATGCCGAACCGGCGCAGGACGGCGACATCCCCAGCGAGGACGAGATCGTCGTCAAGGGCGAGCTGCGCGGTGCCGTACCCGGGGAGATCAAGCCCGAACTGACGCTCAACCCCGCCGATATCCGCGCCTATGGCGTCAGCAGCATCGCCGAACTGGTCGACGCGCTCGCTCCCCAGACGCGCAGCGGCCGCGGGCGTGGCGGCGACGGACCGGTGATCCTGCTCAATGGCCGCCGCATCTCGAACTTCTCCGAACTGCGCGATCTGCCGCCCGAAGCGATCGAGCGCACCGAGATCCTGCCCGAGGAAGCCGCGCTGAAATATGGCTATCGCGCCGATCAGCGCGTGGTGAACATCGTGCTGCGTCCGCGCTTCCGCGCGATCACCGCCGAACTGACCGCCGGTTCGCCGACCGCGGGCGGCTACTCCACCGTGCGTGCCGAGGGCGGACTGGTGCGGATCAACCGCAATGGGCGGATCAACGTCAATCTCCAGTATGACGGCACGACCCGGCTGACCGAGTCCGAGCGGGATATCACCTCGACGGTTACCCCGTCGCTGTTCGATTTCCGCGGCAATGTGTCGGGCGCGGTCGCCAATGGCGAGATCGATCCGGCGCTCAGCGCGATCGCGGGCTCGACCACCACCATCGCCGGCGTGCCCGCGTCCGCTGCAAGCGGTGCCCCGTCGCTGGCGAATTTCGGTACCACCGCGGGCACGCGCAACACCACCGACCTCACGCCCTATCGCACGCTCGTCTCGCCCAGCGACCGGCTGGCGATCAACGCCGTGATCAGCCGTAACGTGTCGAGCAAGGTCTCGGCGTCGTTCAACGCCCGGCTGGAAGCGACCAATCGCGAATCCTGGCTGGGTCTGGGCGGGCTGACGATGAACCTGCCCGACGGCAATCCCTTCTCGCCCTTCACCCGCGACGTGACGCTCTCGCGCTACCTGCCCGGATCGGCGCCGCTGTCGCGCACGGTACAGGGCCGCACCGCGCATGTCGGCTTCAGCGTGAACGGCGATGCGAAGACCTGGCGCTGGTCGGTCACCGGCAATTACGACCGGGTGACGTCGAGCAGCGTGACCGATACCGGCTTCGATACCGCCGCGATCCAGGCGCGGCTCGATGCGAACGATCCCGCGTTCAATCCCTTCGGCACCATTCCGCTGGGGCTGATCGGCGTGCGCCCGGCCGATATCGCCAAATCGACCTCCAGCGTGGCGTCGATCGACGCGCTGGTCAGCGGCCCGATCGCCAAGGTGCCGGCGGGCGAGATCCGCACCAGCCTGCGCGTCACCGGCCGCACCACCGATTATGACAGCAATTCACTGCGTTCGGGCACGCTGCGCTCGAGCAGCGTCGCGCGCGACCTGGGCAGCGCGCAGCTCAATGTCGATCTGCCGCTCACCAGCCGCCGCCGCGCCGTGCTCGATGCGCTGGGCGACATCTCGATCAACGGCAATGTCGAGATCGAACAGCTTTCGGATTTCGGCACGCTGGTCACCACCGGTTACGGTCTGGTGTGGGCACCGGTGCCGCAGCTGCGCCTGATCGGATCGGTCACCGACGAGGAAGGCGCGCCCAGCGCCCAGCAGCTCGGCGATCCCCGGATCGACACCCCCAATGTCCGCGTGTTCGACTATGTCCGCGGCGAAAGCGTCGACATCACCAGCATCAGCGGCGGCAATCCCGGGCTGACCGCGGACAGCCGCAACGTGTTCAAGATCGGCGGCAATCTGACGCCGTTCGAAAAGGTGCAGTTCAACCTCAACGTCGAATATGTCCGCAGCACCACGCGCAACCAGATCACGGCCTTCCCGGCCGCGACCGCCGAGATCGAGGCGGCCTTCCCCGGCCGCTTCACCCGCGACGTCAGCGGGCGCCTGATCAGCATCGACACCCGCGCGGTCAATTTCGCCAGCGCCGAGCGCGAGGAACTGCGCTGGGGCTTCAACCTGTCGCTGCCGCTCAGCTCGTCGATCGAGAAGCAGATGGCGGAGCGCCGCGCCGAGCGTGAGCGTCAGCGCGCCGAGGCCGAGCGCAACGGCACGCCGCTGCCGCCCGAAGGTCCGCAGCGGCC
>NZ_JARNTV010000040.1 GCF_029433115.1 Sphingomonas sp. AOB5
CCGCACGCGCGCCGGGCGGCGTCACCATCCGCGCACTCGTCAACCAGCGGGTCCCGTCTTCCAGCGCCACCAGTTGCGTCGCCACGTCGCCTGCCCGCTCGAACGCGTCGAACAGCCCCCACAGCGGGCACACGCCCAGCCCCTCCACCAGCGGCGATCCGCTGGCCCCGCCATAGCGCTTCGAAACCTGCCCCGCCCGATCCACCCGGATCATGAAGAAGGGCAGCCCGCGCGCACCCACGCGTTGCAAGGTAGTCAACCGGTGCGCCACCTGCTCCCAACTCGCGCCGAAGCGCCGCATCAGCAGCTCGACGTCATAGCCGGTCGCCTCGCACGCGCGCAGGAAACGGGCATAGGGCATCACCAGAGCCGCCGCGAAATAGCCGGTCAGGTGCCGCCGGTAGAGCCGCTCCCCGGTGCGATCGAGGCCCGCGCCGCGCACCAGCCCCTCGATCTCGGTCCCCGCCTCCTGCGCCAGCCGTTCGGCCAGCGCCATGGTCCGCGATTCCGGGCCCAGCAATTCGGAAAGCTGGATCTGCCGCGCATGCAGGTCGATCCGCTTGACCAACCCCGGCATCACGTCGGCGGGCAGGATGCGCACCGATAGCTGGTGCTTCACCCGCAATCGCTCGGCCATCGCGCCATACAGTTCGCCCGATCCCTGCCGCAGTTCGTCCGCCAGCGCTTCGGCGGCCGCGTCCAGATCGGCGAAATGGTTGCGCCAGCGCTCGATCTCGCGCCGCACCGCGCTGGCCGGATCGACCGCGACCTCGTCCCCGCTACCGCCCGATCCCATCCGGTCATAGGCCCGCGCGAACGCCTCCGCGCCCCCGGGAGCCCCGGCCAGCCATTCCTCGACCTGCGTGCGATCCACTTCCAGATCGGCGAACATCGGATCGGCCAGCCGCCGACGGATCGCGTCCGCGCCCCCGCCCGGCTCGCTCGCGGTCAGCACGCGCGGATCGAAGTCATAGGTCTCGGCCAGCCGCAGCAACAGCGTCGCGGTCAGCGGCCGCTGGTTGCGCTCGATCAGGTTGAGATAGCTGGCGGAGACTTCCAGCGCCTCGGCCATCATCACCTGGGTAAGCCCCAGCGTGCGGCGCAGGCGGCGGACGGCATGACCGGCGAAGAGCTTGCGATCGGCCATTGCGATACTCGGTGGTTGGCGAGAAGCACGCCTTGCCCGATTGTAATATAATTTACAACATTACCAATGAAGTCCGGACCCGAACCACAGCGCAACCTCGTTCTTGCGTGATTACCCCTGCCGAATCGCCAGCATCGCCCGTATTCGGCCTGCACATTCTGTAAAGGGGTTCACACAATGGCTACGACCTTCGAAGATCTCGTTCCCGCGCCGGTCGGCCGTTTCGACGGGATCACCCGTCCCTACACCGCCGACGATGTGGCAAAGCTTCGCGGGTCGTTCGCGATCGAGCACACGCTCGCCCGCAAGGGTGCGCTGAAGCTGTGGGAACTGCTCAAGACCGAGCCGTACATCAACTCGCTGGGCGCCATGTCGGGCAATCAGGCGATGCAGCAGGTCCGTGCGGGTCTGCAGGCGATCTACCTGTCCGGCTGGCAGGTCGCGGCCGACGCCAACACCGCATCGTCCATGTATCCCGATCAGTCGCTCTACCCGGCCAATGCCGGTCCGGAACTCTGCAAGCGCATCAACAATGCCCTGCAGCGCGCCGACCAGATCGAGCATTCGGAAGGCGGCGCGACCCGCGACTGGTTCGCCCCGATCGTTGCCGACGCCGAAGCCGGCTTCGGCGGCCCGCTCAACTGCTTCGAGATCATGAAGGCCTATATCGCCGCCGGTGCTGCGGGCGTGCACTATGAGGACCAGCTCGCTTCGGAAAAGAAGTGCGGCCATCTCGGCGGCAAGGTGCTGATCCCCACCCAGGCGCATATCCGCAACCTCGACAGCGCCCGCCTCGCCGCGGACGTGATGGGTGTGCCGACGATCATCTGCGCCCGCACCGATGCCGAAAGCGCGAAGCTGATCACCTCGGACATCGATGAGCGCGATCATGAGTTCCTGACCGGCGAGCGGACACCCGAAGGGTTCTTCCGCCTGAAGGACGGCACCGGCGTCGATCACTGCATCAAGCGCGGCCTGGCGTTCGCCGAGCATGCCGATCTGCTGTGGTGGGAAACCTCCAAGCCCAACATGGACGATGCCCGGCGCTTCGCCGAGGCGATCAAGAAGCAGTATCCGGACAAGATGCTGGCGTATAATTGCTCGCCGTCGTTCAACTGGGAGAAGAATCTCGACAAGGACGACATCGCCCGCTTCCAGCGCGAGATTGGCGCGATGGGCTACAAGTTCCAGTTCGTGACCCTCGCCGGCTTCCACCAGCTCAACTACGGCATGTTCGAGCTGGCCCGGGGCTACAAGGATCGCGGCATGGCAGCCTATTCCGAGCTGCAGCAGGCCGAGTTCGCGGCCGAGGCCAATGGCTACACCGCGACCCGTCACCAGCGCGAAGTGGGCACCGGTTATTTCGACATGATCGCCACCACCCTGGCCGGTGGCGCCAGCTCGACCACCGCGCTCGCCGAGAGCACCGAAGCCGACCAGTTCAACAAGCAAGCTGCCTGAAAGGAGTGACTATCATGACCACCGAACCCCAGCGCAGCCGCGCCGTGTTCTCGACCGAAGACTTCCGCCTGATCCGCGAAGCCGTCGGCACCCATCTTCAGCAGGTCAAGGATTCGCCGGAATCGGTGAAATATTCGAACCTGTACCACCGCCTCGGCCGCGTCGCGGGCTAACGCCCCCCCCCCGACCCGACCCGTGTCTTTCCTGGGGAGGAAAGGGTGCCCGCTGGAGCCTTTGAGGCTCTGGCGGGCACTTCATTTATGGGCCGCCGGGCCTGTTCGAGTGGACATCAAAAATACACTTTCCCAGCGAAGGTCGGGGTCCAGTTGCGGAGGTTGTCGTGACAGCGCGCAGCCCTCTCCTTTCCGCTCAATTGCCACCCTTCGCCAGCGCCTCGATCCGCGCGACATGCTCGGCGCGACCGAAGGGGAAGTTGCGATAGGCCCAGGCGGCCGCAAAGCCGAGCACGAGATAGGAGAGCACAAAATACAGCGTCAGCCGGTCGATCGCGAGCGGGGTGATCGTCGCGCCCTGGAACGAGGTGTAGTGCATGATCAGGCTGGCGCCGAAGATGCCGAAGCCGCTGCAGCATTTCTGGACGAAGAATGCGCCGGCGAAGAACACGCCTTCCGATCGGCGCCCGGTCTTGGCTTCGGAATCCTCCACAACATCGGCCATCATCGACGCACCCAGCAGGGTCGCCGAAACACTGCAGGCGGTGTTCACGCTGAAGATCGACAACAGCAGCGGCAGCATCGCCGATGAGGCAGGATCCGGGAACAGGCCGGCCAGCCGCAACACATAAGGCGTAGACAGCAAAATCGCTGCGGCCAGCATGAAGAACATCGCCGCCTGCGGTTTGCCCAGCCGCGCCGCCACGCGCGGCGCCATCAGGAAGGCAATGGTGGCGCCCAGGAACAGGCTGGGCGCCAACAGGGCGAAACCCAATGTGTCGAAACGCCACACATAGAGATACAGCAGGTTGGAAAGCGCGAAGCTGATCCCCTGCGCCGTGTAATAGCATAGCCCGGCAAGCATCAGCAGCAGGAAGGCCCGGTTGCGGACCGTCTGGCCCATTTCGCGGAAATGGTCGCCCAGCGGCTTCCGGACGATTTCGGGCCGCGGCAGCCGCCCGATCTCGCGATGCGTGCCGATCGCCGAGATGAAGATCGCGATCACCATCGTCACCGCGCCGAACAACGCGAATGCCGAATAATTGGCGGGGTTGAACTGGTCAGGCTGCCCGTCCGGACCCACCATCAGCCACATATAGGTGGCGAACAACGTCACCATCCCGCCCAGCCATCCGAACAGATAACGATAGGCGGTCAGCCGGGTCCGCTCGTCATAATCCGCCGAGAGTTCGGGCGTCAGCGCCTGGGACGGGACTTCATAGGCCGAGATCGTGGTGCGCACGAACACCGCAGTCGCGAACACCCAGAGCAGTTGCGCACCCTGCGACATGGCCGGCGGGTTCCACAGCAGGATCCATCCCGCCGCGATCGGCAGGGCAGAGGCATACATCCAGGGATGCCGCCGCCCCCAGCGGCTGCGCGTATTGTCCGACAGGAAACCGATCGCGGGATCGATGAACGCGTCGAGCACCAGCGCACACATGATCGCGAGCCCGACCATCAACACCGGCAGGTGCAGCACCTGACTGTAAAACAGCAGCAGGAAGGTGGAGAAACCGAAATCCTTCACACCATATGCATAGGCGCCGAACCCATATGCCAGCGTGGATCGCTGCCCCAGCCGGCGGACGGGCGGCAGGGTCGGGGCCTCGGACATCTGACTCTCCATTTGTGCGACCGGCCCAGCATAGGTGGCGCCCAAGGCCGGTCAACACGGACCGCGCCGATTGCGATGAATTGAAGATCGGGTATGGCTTGTCCGCTGCAGCCGCTCCGCTATAGCGTGAGGCATTAGAACAGAAAGAACGGTGAGGATGGCGCTCGATCCCGAAATCTTCGACACGCTGATCGATACGATCCGGCGCTTCGTCGCCGAACGGCTCCGCCCGCTCGAGGCCGAGGTGGAGGCCAATGACGCGATTCCCGCCGACGTGCTGGAGGAGATGAAGGCGCTCGGTCTGTTCGGTCTCTCCATCGCCGAGGAATATGGCGGTCTGGGCCTGACCATGAGCGAGGAAGTGAAGGTCGCGATCGAGCTGGGCCGCACCACACCCGCCTTCCGCTCGGCCTTCGGCACCAATGTCGGCATCGGATCGCAGGGCATCGTGATGGCCGGCACCGACGCGCAAAAGGCCGAATGGCTGCCGAAGATCGCCACGGGCGAAGCCATCTCAAGCTTTGCACTGACCGAGCCGGACGTGGGTTCGGATTCGGGTGCGGTGAAGACGAAAGCCGTCAGGGACGGTGACGTCTATCGCATCACCGGTACCAAGCGCTTCATCACCAACGCGGACAAGGCGCATGTCTTCACGTTGATGGCGCGCACCGGCGAGGAACCGGGCGGACGCGGCGTTTCTGCCTTCCTCGTGCCGCGCGACTTGCCCGGCCTGACGATCGGCGAACCCGAGAAGAAGATGGGACAAAAGGGCGCCAAGGTCGCCGATGTCATACTCGACAATGTCGCGGTGCCCGCCGCCAACCGGCTCGGCGAGGAAGGCGAAGGCTTCAAGATCGCGATGCGCGTGCTCGATCGCGGGCGACTGCACATCTCGGCGGTCTGCATCGGCGTGGCCGAGCGGCTGATCGCCGATTGCGTGGCGTACGCGACCGAGCGCAAGCAATTCGGCAAGCCCATCGCCGAGCATCAGCTGATCCAGGCGATGATCGCGGATTCGAAGACCGAAGTGCTGGCGGCACGGGCGCTGGTGCTGGAAACCGCCGCAGCGAAGGATGTGGGCAAGGACGTGGTGATGGAAGCCGCGGCCGCGAAGTATTTCGCCAGCGAGATGGTCGGCCGTGTGGCGGATCGCGCGGTGCAGATCTTCGGCGGTGCGGGCTATATCGCCGATTACGGTATCGAGCGGCTGTACCGCGACGTGCGCCTGTTCCGCATCTACGAAGGCACCAGCCAGATCCAGCAACTGATCATCGCCCGCGAGACGATCAAGCGCGGCGGCTGATTTCAACTCCCCCTCCCGCTTGCGGGAGGGGGTCGGGGGGTGGGCCCTCGCTATCAATGAGTCCACCACTTGCGGAGGCCGGGCGCCCACCCCCGGCCCCTCCCGCAAGCGGGAGGGGAGTAAGAAGAAATGGACACCAGCACCCTGTTCCGCCTCGACGGCCGCGTCGCCCTGGTCACCGGCGGATCGCGCGGCATCGGCCGGATGATCGCGGAGGGCTTCATCCAGCAGGGCGCGAAAGTCTATGTCTCGTCCCGCAAGGCCGCGGCCTGCGAGGAAACCGCCGCCGCGCTCGGCCCCAACTGCATCCCCCTGCCCGCCGACGTCTCGACCGTCGAAGGCTGCCGGAGCCTCGCCGCAGCGCTAGCCGAACGCGAGGAGCGGCTCGATATCCTGGTCAACAATGCCGGCGCCGCCTGGGGCGTGCCGTTCGAGGAATTCCCGGAAAGCGGCTGGGACAAGGTGATGGACCTCAACGTCAAGTCGCCCTTCTTCCTCACCCAGTCGCTGCACACCCTGCTCAAGGCGGGCGGCGCGAACCAGCCTGCCAAGGTGATCAACATCACCTCGATCGACGGCCAGCGGCTCAACGGCTGGGAAACCTACAGTTATCACGCGTCGAAATCGGCGCTGATCTACCTGACCAAGCGCATGGCCGCGCGGCTGATCCGCGATCGCATCGTCGTCACCTCGATCGCCCCCGGCGCCTTCGCCAGCGACATGAACAAGGCTGCGCGTGATCATGGCAGCGACGTCGCCAAGGCGATCCCCGCACGGCGCATCGGCGTGGACGAGGATATGGCCGGTGCCGCGATCTACCTCGCCAGCCGCGCGGGCGATTACGTGGTGGGCGATACGATCACCGTCGATGGCGGACTGGTCAACGCGTCGCTGGGCGTCAGCATCGACGCCTGAGCCGATCCCGGATGACGGATGCAGGCGGCCACGCTAGGCTCGGTCGCGCCGTCATCGGGGAGACGCCGCAATGCCTTATCGTCATGCCCATTGGGCGTTGCTGCTGCTGCTCGCGCCGATGGTCGGCACCGCCTTCTGGCGCGATTATTTCGGCAATCTGGGCGGCGCGTCCTTCGCCTTCCATGCCCACGGGCTGACCGCCATCGCCTGGCTGACTTTGATCGCCGTGCAGAGCTGGTCGGCGCATTCGAAGCGGCTGGCGCTGCATCGCAAGACAGGACTGGCGCTGTTCGCCGCAGTGCCGCTGTTCGTCGCCGGATCGGTGCTGGTCTATCATTCGATGGCGGTGAAGTATCTCGCCGGGCACCCATTCTATAGCCGGTTCGGCCCGATGCTGGGCATGCACGACCTGATCTCCACCATCGCGCTGGTCGCGATGGTCGCCCTCGCGCTGAAGCATCGCCGCCGGGTGGGAGTCCATGCCGGTTACATGCTGGCCACCGTTCTGCTCGTGCTGCCGCCGGTGATCGAGCGGCTACCGCTCCCCTTCTCGACGCCCGCCTATCTGCGCCTGAGCGAACTGCTGCCCATGCTCCTCGCACTGGCGCTCGCCGCACGGAACCGGCGCAGCGCCGAGCCGATGCTGGTGGTCGCGGCGTTGCTCGCGTTGCAGACCGTGCAGTTCTTCACCTTCGGTGCATCGGAAGGCTGGGCGCGAGCCTTCGGGGCCGCCGCCTCTCTGAACGGCGTCCCGCTGGCGCTGGTCGCGGTCCTGCTTGCTTCGCTGTCGCTGCTCGCGCTGCGGACAGGCTGGACCGCGGGACGGCGGCCCAGCACCTAAAGCCTCAGCGCGCGATCCCGCCTGCCGCCAGCACCGCCAGCGTCACCAGTTCGCTCGCAGTCGCGGTCATCGGGGCGATCTGAACCGACTTTTCCATGCCCATCAGGATCGGACCGATGGTCGAATCCCCGCCCAGTTCGCGCAGCAGCTTGGCCGAGATGTTCGCCGACTGCAGACCCGGCATGATCAGCACGTTCGCCGGACCCGAAAGGCGCGCGAAGGGATAGTTGGCGCGCTGACGCGCATTCAGCGCGACGTCGGGCGACATCTCGCCTTCATATTCGAACTCGACCTTGCGATCGTCGAGCACCTTCACCGCGCCGCGCAGATTCTCCAGCCAGCGGCCTTCGGGATTGCCGAAGTTCGAATAGCTGAGGAACGCCACGCGCGGCTCATGGCCCATGCGGCGGGCGACTGCGGCGGCGCCCTCGGCGATGTCCGCCAGTTCCTCGGCGCTCGGGCGCTCGTTCACGGTGGTGTCGGCGATGAAGACGGTGTGCGACTGGCCGACCAGAATGTGCATGCCAAACGCGGTGCGGCCCGGCTGCGGATCGATCACGCGCTTCACCTGACGCATCGATTCCGCCCAGGTGCGGGTGACGCCGGTGATCATCGCATCGGCTTCGCCCAGCTGGAGCAGCAGCGCGCCGAAGATGTTGCGGTCGCGATTGACCATCCGCTCGATATCGCGGCGCAGGTAACCGCGACGCTGAAGGCGGGTGTAAAGGAAGTCGATCATGCGCGGCACCAGCGGCGAATTGACGCTGTTGTGCAGTTCGAAATCGGCCGGATCGGCGCCCAGCGCCTGCAGCCGCTCATGCACGGACTCGCGGCCGACCAGCACCGGAATGCCGTATCCGCCTTCCTTGAACGCGATGGCCGCGCGCAGCACGACTTCTTCCTCGGCCTCGGCGAAGATCACCCGCTTCGGATTGGCGCGCGCACCTTCATAGGCAAGCGTGAGCACCGACGTGGTCGGGTTCAGGCGCGCGCGAAGCGACTGGCGATAGGCGGTGAAGTCCTCGATCGGCTTGGTCGCCACGCCCGAATCCATCGCGGCCTGTGCGACGGCGGCGGGGACAATCTCCATCAGCCGCGGATCGAACGGCGCCGGGATGATGTAATCCGGGCCGAAGCTGTGCTGCACGCCATAGGCGACCGCGACTTCCTCCGGCACCTGCTGACGCGCCAGTTCGGCAAGGGCGCGGGCGGCGGCGACCTTCATCGCATCGTTGATCGTGGTCGCGCGCACGTCGAGCGCGCCGCGGAAGATGAAGGGGAAGCCCAGCACGTTATTGACCTGGTTCGGATAGTCCGAACGGCCGGTCGCCACGATCGCGTCGGGACGCGCCGCCTTGGCTTCGGGCGGGGTGATCTCGGGGTCGGGATTGGCCATCGCGAAGATGATCGGCTTCAGCCCCATATTCTGGAGCAATTCGGCCGGCAGCGCGCCCTTGGCCGACAGGCCCATGAACACGTCCGCGCCTTCCAGCGCGTCGGCCAGCGTGCGGCGATCGGTATCGACCGCATGGGCCGACTGCCACTGGTTCACGCCTTCGCGCCCGCGATAGATCACGCCGGTGCGATCCAGCATCAGCAGATTCTCGTTGGGCAGGCCCATCGCCTTGATCAGTTCGGCGCATGCGATCGCTGCGGCACCCGCGCCGTTCATCACCACCTTGGTGGTCTTGATGTCGCGGCCGGTCAGGTACAGCGCGTTGATCAGGCCGGCGGCAGCGATGATCGCGGTGCCGTGCTGGTCGTCATGGAATACCGGAATGTTCATGCGCTCGCGCAGGGTCTGCTCGATCACGAAGCATTCGGGGGACTTGATGTCTTCCAGGTTGATCCCGCCGAAGCTCGGCTCCATCAGTTCGACCGCATCGATGAAGCGATCGACGTCTTCGGTCTTCAGCTCGATATCGATCGAGTCCACATCGGCGAAGCGCTTGAAGAGGACGGCCTTGCCCTCCATCACCGGCTTCGACGCCAGCGCGCCCAGATTGCCCAGGCCCAGGATCGCGGTGCCGTTCGAGATGACCGCGACCAGATTGCCCTTGGCGGTATAGTCATAGGCCTTCGCAGGATCGGCGGCGATCGCCAGCACCGGCACCGCGACGCCGGGCGAATAGGCCAGCGCCAGGTCGCGCTGGGTCGCCATCGGCTTGGACGCGATGATCTCGATCTTGCCCGGGCGACCTTCCGAATGGAACAGCAGCGCCTCGCGCTCTGAAAACTGAACGTTGCTGTCTTCGGCCATGTTGCTCTCCTGGGGATCGCCCAACCCTTTAGGGACGCATATGCGTGCTCGCAATGCGCCGTTTAACGCTGTGCATAGATGCGAAATAGGACAGGTTCGTGAGACGCAGTCCGCCAATTTGTGCGGAAATCCGCACAGTCGGCACTTGTCCCCAGGAAATCCCCGCGCCGGAGTTGATCGCCGGGTCGGTTCGGTTACCCAAGGCCGCGCTATGTCCGCGTCCACCGCCACCCCGATGATGCAGCAATATCTGGCCCTGAAGGCAGAGGCCGAGGATTGCCTGCTCTTCTACCGGATGGGCGACTTCTTCGAGCTGTTCTTCGACGATGCGAAGGTCGCCAGCGCCGTGCTGGATATCGCGCTCACTGCGCGCGGCGAGCATGACGGAGACCGTATCCCGATGTGCGGCGTCCCCGCGCATGCGATGGACGGCTATCTCGCCCGGCTGATCAAGGCCGGCCACCGCGTCGCCATCGCCAACCAGATCGAGACGCCCGAGGAAGCGAAGAGGCGCGGCGGATCCAAGGCGCTGGTGGCGCGCGCGATCATCCGCGTCGTGACCGCGGGCACGCTGACCGAGGAATCGCTGCTCGACAGCCGCACCGCAAACTGGTGCGCGAGCGTCGGCGAAGCCGGCGGCGCAGTCGCCATCGCCTGTGCCGACATCTCCACCGGCCGCTTCGAAGTGATCGAGAGCGATGGCAGCCGGGTCAGCGCCGAGATCGCGCGCCTCTCCCCCGCCGAGACCATCGCGTCGGACGCGAGCGAGTTCGCCGATCTCGCCACCGCCCTGCGCCCCCGCGCCGATTTCGACAGCAGCCAGGGCGAGGCCCGGCTCAAGCGGCTGTTCGGTGTCTCCGCGCTCGCCGGCTTCGGCCAGTTCAGCCGCGCGGCGCTCGCCGCGGCAGGCGGGCTGGTCGCCTATCTCGAACATACCGCCAAGGGCGCGCTGCCCTTCCTTCGCCCGCCCCGCGTCAGCCGCACCGACGCCAATATGGCGATCGACGCCGCGACCCGCGAAAGCCTGGAACTCACGCTCAGCAGCGCAGGCAGCCGCAAGGGCAGCCTGCTCGACAGCGTCGACCGCACCGTCACCGGCGCTGGCGCGCGGCTGCTGGGAAGCGATATCGCCGCGCCGCTGATGGATCGCGGTGGGATCGACGCCCGGCTCGATCTGGTCCAGCGCTTCCACGACGATTCCACGCTGCGCGACATGGTGCGCGGCCAGCTTCGCGCGCTGCCCGATATCGGCCGTGCGCTCGGCCGCATCGGCGCAGGTCGCGGCAGCCCGCGCGATCTCGGCCAGCTTCGCGACGGTCTCGACGGCGCATGGCGGCTCGCCGAACCGCTGAGCGGCGCGCCCGACCGGCCGGCGCTGCTCAACGACCTGATCCCCCAGCTTCAGGGTCATGGCAGTCTCATCGACCTGCTCAGCCGCGCGCTCGTGCCCGAGCCGCCGATCGATGCCGACAAGGGCGGCTATATCGCCGAGGGCTATGACGCCGCGCTCGACGATCTGCGCGATGCTGGGGCTGGTGGCCGCCGCGTGATCGCGGGGCTGGAGGCGGACTATCGCCAGCGCACCGGCATCGCGTCGCTCAAGATCCGCCACAACGGCGTGCTCGGCTATCATATCGAGGTGCCGGCCAAGTCCGCCGATCCGCTGATGGCGCAGGACAGCGGCTTCACCCATCGCCAGACGCTGGCGGGCGTGGTCCGCTTCAACGCGCCCGATCTGCACGACGCCGCGATCAAGGTGACCCAGGCCGGCGCCCATGCCCTCGCCGCCGAAGCCGCCCATCTCGAAGCGCTGACCGAAGCCGCGCTGGTGGTCCGCGAAGCCGTCGCCCGCACCGCCGACGCGCTCGCCCGGATCGACGTCTCCGCAGGCCTCGCCGAACGCGCGGCCGAAGGCGGCTGGTCGCGGCCCGCTCTGGTCGATCATGCCTGTTTCGATGTCGAAGGCGGACGCCATCCGGTCGTCGAGGAAGCGGTCGGCAAGGCCGGGGGCCGCTTCGTCGCCAATGATTGCACCTTGTCCGAAAACAACCGCCTCTGGCTGGTCACCGGCCCGAACATGGGCGGCAAGTCGACCTTCCTGCGCCAGAATGCGCTGATCGCGGTGCTGGCGCAGGCCGGGTCCTATGTCCCCGCCACCCGCGCCACACTAGGGCTGGTCGACCGCCTGTTCAGCCGCGTCGGCGCGTCGGACAATCTGGCGCGCGGCCGCTCCACCTTCATGGTCGAGATGGTCGAAACCGCCGCGATCCTCGCGCAAGCCACCCCGCGCAGCTTCGTGATCCTCGACGAGGTCGGCCGCGGCACCAGCACCTATGACGGCCTCGCCATCGCCTGGGCGGTGGTCGAGGCGATCCATGAGGACAACCGGTGCAGGTGCCTGTTCGCCACCCATTATCATGAGCTGACCCGGCTGGCCGAACGCTGCGACGCCCTCTCGCTCCACAATGTCCGCGCGCGCGAATGGAAGGGCGATCTCGTCCTGCTCCATGAAGTCGCCGAAGGCCCCGCCGACCGCAGCTACGGTATCGCCGTCGCCCGCCTCGCCGGTTTGCCACCGGTCACGATCAAGCGCGCACAAGGCGTGCTCGACAAGCTCGAGGCCGGACGCCAGCAGACCGGCGGCCTCGCCGCGGGCCTCGACGATCTCCCGCTGTTCGCCGTCGCGATGGAGCAGATGGAGGAAAAGATCGACGCCCTGCGTGCCGAACTGGACGGCCTCGACATCGACAGCCTCTCGCCGCGCGAAGCACTCGACATGCTGTACCGCCTGAAGGGCATGGCGGCCGACACCGCATGACGTCCGGAGACCTGATCGACCTGTTCCTCGCCACCTTGCTGCGCAACCATGGCGGCCAGCGCCACCGCTGGCGCACGGTGCTGGGCGAGGTGAAGCTCTACAGCGTCGAGACGCACGGCCATTGCAACTGGTCGATCACCCCCATCGGCAGCGCTGGCCAGATCGAAGCCGTCGAACGCATCGCCGACCGGCTGCGGATCGAACATCCGATCGTCGCCCCGGCATGACCGACGAAGAAATCACATCGATGCAGGTCGGCGGCCGCGTCTTCATGGTGCTGGGCTGGATTTTCGTGATCTTCATCACCCTGGCCGCCATTTCGCACTACCGGCTGGAATGGGGTGTCCAGCGCTACGGCGCCAGCCGCTTCGGCATGCCGTTCGCAATCCTGTTCTTCGCGACCAGCGGCGTGTTCCTCATCCGCGTGGGCCGCAAGATGATCCGCCGCGCAAACCGGGCGCTTGGCGAGGAATGACGGACCTTTCCGCAATCGTTTCCGAAATCGCCGCGGAAATGGCGGCGGCACCGGATCGCGGCACGCCCGCCAGCTATATCCCGCCGCTCGCATCCGTGGATCCGGCCCGGTTCGGCATCGCGGTGATCGAGGCCGACGGCACCGCCCATGTCGCTGGCGATGGCGACATGCCCTTCTCGATCCAGTCCATCTCCAAGGTCTTCTCGCTCACCCTCGCGCTCGGCGCAGTCGGCGATCAGCTGTGGACGCGCGTCGGTCGCGAGCCTTCGGGCAGCGCGTTCAATTCCATCGTCCAGCTCGAGACCGAGCATGGCATCCCGCGCAATCCCTTCATCAATGCGGGCGCCATCGTCACCTCGGATATCCTGCTCGGCCGCAACGCGCCGCGCGAGGCGATCGGCGAGATGCTGCGCTTCGTCCGCGCGCTGGCGGGCGACGAAGCGATCTTCATCGACGAGACCGTCGCCCGCGCCGAGCAGGACACCGGCTATCGCAACATGGCGCTGGCCAACTACATGCGCGCCTTCGGCAATCTGCATCACCCGGCCGAACATGTGCTGGGGGTCTATTTCCACCATTGCGCACTGGCGATGAGCTGCCGCCAGCTGGCGCTCGCCGGGCGCTACCTGATGGCGGGCGGCATCAATCCCGAGACCGGGCGCAGCATCGTCTCGGCCCAGCGCGCGCGGCGCATAAATGCGCTGATGCTCACCTGCGGCCATTATGACGGATCGGGCGAATTCGCCTTCCGCGTCGGCTTGCCCGGCAAGTCGGGCGTGGGCGGCGGCATTCTGGCGGTGGCACCGGGCATAGCCTCGATCGCGGTATGGTCGCCGGGGCTGAACGAACGCGGCAATTCGCAGCTCGGCACGCTGGCGCTGGAACGGCTGGTCGCGCGGACCGGCTGGTCGATCTTCGAGCCGCGGGGTTGAATATCATCCCCCGTTCGCCCTTAAGCTGGCTTGGCGCGCGACACTTCGGGAAGCTGTGGCAACAGGATTGTGCTCCGGCGAAGGCCGGAGCGCTGGCCACCACCCATTCCCTTTCCAACGCTCCGGCCTTCGCCGGAGCACGGATTTGCAGCAATGGAACAAGCTCCAGTCACATGCACCCCTGAAAGGTCGTCGCACCGGTCGATGTGATCCGCCCACCCTGCGCCTGCCAGCGGATCGTGACGAAGGTCCGGCACGGATACTCGGTGCGATCCCATTTCGCCTGACCATCGGAAACGGTGAAGCCCTGATCGAGCAGCGCCTTGCGCATCGTCGTCTCCGCCGACCCCACCGGAAATTGTGCGCCGACCCGCCGCACCAGCTCGGCATTGCGCGCATCCCAATCGCCGCTCAGTCCCGCGACGATCGCCGGCTCGCGCGGCGTGAAGATCCACGCGATCGCCAGCGCAGTCACGCCGATCACCACCCCGGCAAGGATCCGGCGCGTGAGGTTTCTGTTACGCTGTGGCTGAACGGGTTCCTCCATGTGCGGATCCCCAAAAACGAAGAAGGCCGCCGGATGCCATCCCTGACACCCGGCGACCTCCGACATGGTCAGCGGCCGGAAGCTCCAGCCCGGGAGACCATGCGGACCGCTTTGCTGCAAGCTGATGAACGTTGATTGGAGGAGGATACCTCCCGTTCACCCTACGGACGGAGGGCTTCCGTCCGCGCCTCAGCTCAGCGGCGCGTCTCCCGAACGAACTGAACCGACCCCATTGCTGAACCATGAGACATCGGATCACCTCCTTTCGCTAGTTAAAACGCTGTACCCCGCCTGGGCACGTCAACTGTTTGAATCACCGCGAGTCGCAGATCAAGTCTTGTATTTTATCGATGTTTCGACGATTCTCTTCCGCCTGCCCGAAAGCGACCGCGTCGCCGGGCGACTCACCCCCTACAGACAGGCCTTGATCACCTCGCCGACCATCTTGTCGCCGGGCGTGATGAACGCCGGTGTGCCATCGACTTCGGCGCCGATACGCTGCGGATTGCCGCCCAGCGTATCGCGGATGAACGGCATGGAGGCAGGCGCCGCCGCCTCGACCAGCGCATCGTCGTCGCCATCGACTTCGGCATTGACCGCGGGGAAGCTGTGCGACGCGCCGTCTGCCTCGATCTTCACCTGCCCGCCGCTCGCCGCGATCGATCCGGGCAGCGTGAAGACGATCGCGCCCTTCGCCCGGTCGCATCGCACCGCGAGCAGCACGTCCTGCTCGGGCGACATATAGAGCGCGGCGCTATCCTTGCGCACCCAGGTGCCGGCGGTGAACTCGATGCCGTGCATGTTGGGCACGTCCACCTCGGCACTGCCATTGTTGGCAACAGGCTGGCTCGAACAGGCGCCGAGCAGCATCAGGGCGGGCATCAGCATGCGCATTTTCATGACGCCGGATGTACGCCCGCGCCGGACCGCAATCAAACCGATCCGGCCCTATCGCCGGTTCAGCGGCAATCCTCGGCGACGCGCAGGATTTCGGAATGGGCGGGCAGCACCAGTGGCGCAACGCCCGGGGACTGCACCACAAACTTGCCGCGGCTGTATCCAATCGCATCGATCAGCGAATCCCGCACACCCAGTTCGGCAGCGCCATAGCCGGTGCCCGCGGGCAGCAGATCGAAGCCGCGCAGCGTCGATGAAGTCCGCACCGTCATCTGCGCCGGCGTCTCGCCGCGACGCGACAGATAGATGCGCTGGCGCTCGCGGTCGCAACGAACGGTGAAGTCCGCATCGGCGCCGGTGCGGCCATACAGCGCGATGCTGCCGCGCCCGTCCTGGCGATAGACCCAGCTTCCCGGCGTCAGCGGCCAATCACGCCATTCCCCGGTCAGCTGTGGCGTGGAAGGCGCCGGCGTCGGGCTGGGCGTCGGCGCCGGGACCGGCACCGGGCGGGCGGGCGTCGGAATGACTTCGACCGGTCCCGCACAGCTGCCAAGCAGCGCGAGCGATGTCAGGGCGGCGGGGATGGCAAAGCGGAACATGGCCGCCTTATGCGGGATGGCGCCGCAGCGCTCAACCTTCGACTTGGTCCCGATACGGACGGGGTGGTCCGCTTATGCGGCGCGGCGCTTCAGCACACGCTCAGCATGGGCGTAGAGCTCACGCTCCTCGCTGAGGATACGGCCGGCGATACGGGTCATGATATCCGTCGTGGCGATGCGGAACGCATCCCATTCGCGACCGACCCGCACCACTGGCCAGTCCGCGATATAGCGCCCGAACATCTCGCCCAGCCCGCCATGCTCGCGGCGATAGCTCCATGCCGTAGCAATCGCCGCTGCATCGCCCGAAATGATCAGCTGCTCGTAGACGACCAAGTCCTCCCGCGCGCAATGCTCGAACAGCTCCTGCGCCATCCGCCAGCGCACCGCGGCCACCGCAGCGGGATCGGGCACCCGGTTGGCCACGATGGCGAGCATCTGCGCCGCCTGGGCCTCAAGCGAACGATGTTCGGTACAGAGCTGCTCAATCGTTCCGTTCACGCGACTCACCCTTAATCTGGATCAACTCTGCACGATCCAGTCGGGTTCCGTCTGTTACGTAATTTTCCGGTTTAGCGCCGAAATGGACGAATATCGGGCAACTATCCGTGGTGAACTCCCGGTTATTGCAGCGTGGTGGTGGTCCGGATCGCTTCGATCATCCCGGGAATCCACTTATTCCCTTCACGTAAGCGGAAAGTATTGGTGTAGGCCCATGCACAGCTCTGGATTCCGATCGACGCATAAGCCGCGCTGATCGTGCGATAATAATCGATCCGCTGATCGAGCGAGACTGCCGGAATATCGAACGCGCCATATTCGCCGACGAACGGCACCCGGCCGGTGCGCGCCATATAATCGCGGACCTTCTTCAGATTGCCGTCGAGATAGGCCAGGTCGCCATCCACCGGAAAGCTGCGCCCGATCTTCGGCGAGGGATCGACCCAGCTCGCGCCCTGATGGGTGAAGTCGAACGGATCATAGGTGTGGATCGTCGGCACGACATAGGGATCGTCCGGCAGCTCCAGCGTGGCGAGCGAATCCACCCCGCTCCAGTTCTGCCCACCGATGATCACCGGGCGCGTCGGATTGCTCGCGCGCACCGCCGCCAGCGCCGGGTTCAGGATCTTCAGCAGGTTGCGATTGTCGATCGCCCGGTTCGGCTCGTTCAGCAGTTCGAACCAGACATTGCCGGGCGCATCGGCAAAGGCAGCGCCGATCTGCCGCCACAACGCCGCGAAGCGCTCGGCATGCTTGTCCGGCTCGACGATCAGCTCGTCATAATTGTGCAGGTTGAGGATCACGTTCAGCCCGGCGCGGTTCGCGGTGCGCACCACATGGCTGACCCGCGCCATCCACTTCGCGTCGATCGTATAGGGCGCCTGCTCGAGCGCATGGGTCGACCAGCGCACCGGCAGGCGGATCGTCGCAAAGCCCGCCGCCTTGATCACCCTGAAATCGTCATCGGCGATAGCGCGGCCCCAATCGCCTTCGTTGGGCGGCTCCATATGATTGCCCATGTTGACGCACTTGCCGATCGGCAGCGCGATGCCGGTCTTCGGCTTGGCGGCGGGCGCCGGAACATAATGCTGTGCGGTGGCGGGCATGGCGATGGCGAGGCCCAGCCCCGCGGCGATCAGCGTGCGGATCATGGCAGCGTCCTCGTCGTGACGATCGCGTCGGCCACCCCGGGCGTCCACCCGCTACCGTCGCGCCACAGATGCATGGTGTTCGTATAGCCCCAGGCACAGCTCTGCACCCCGGCCGAGGCAAAGGCCGCGCTGACCATCCCGTAATAGGTCGCGCGCGCGGCATTGGGCCGGATTTCGTGCGCGCCATATTCACCGACGAACGGCACCCGCCCGGTCGAACTGATGAACCCGCGGATCTTGCCCAGCACCGCGTTCAGATCGGCAATGTCGCCCGCAGTCCCGAAATCGTCGCGGCTCGATGGCGTCATCCATGGCGCGGTATCGAAGCCGAAATTCTGCGGATCGTAATAATGGAAGGTCGGCACGATGTTCGGATCGGCCGGAAAGGCCATGGTCAGCATGTGATCGATATTCGCCCAGCTCGGCCCGTCGATCACCACCTGCCGCGTCGGATTGGTTGCGCGCACCGCGGCCAGCGCCGGCCCCTGGATCGCCAGATTGTTGCTGGCGTCCAGCCGGTTGTTCGGCTCGTTGATCAGCTCGAAATAGACGGTCGGCGGGTAATCCTTGAACGCCACTCCGATCTGCCGCCACATCTCGGCAAAGCGCGCGGCATGGCCCGCGGGATCGGTGAACAGCTCCTCATAATGATGCATGTCGATGATGATCGCCATGTCGGCCGCCACCGCCAGATCGACGATATGCTTCACCCGCGCCATGAACGCCGCGTCGATCGTATAGGGCGCGACGGCAAGCGCATGCGCCGAGAAACGCACGGGCAGGCGGATGCCGGTGAACCCCTTCGACTTGATGTTGGCGATGTCGCTGTCGAGGAACGCCCGGCCCCATGACCCTTCGGTCGGCGCCTCAAGCATGTTGGACAGGTTGACGCACTTGCCGAGCTTGAGCGAACCGCCGGTGGTCGGGATCGCAGCGGCCGCGGGGGTGAACGCCGCGACCGGCGTGGACGTCGGGCTGGGCGTGGGAGTCGAAGCCGCCGGCGTCGGCGTGGGCGCCGCCACCGCAGCGGACCCGCTCCCCGGCGCCGCGCCGCTGCACGCGACCAGGCTCAACACCATCAACGACGCGACTACGCGCTTGCGCCTCATGCCACTCTCCCAACCTGCGCCGTGCGTCCCCAGGGGAAACACCGCCGCTTATGTCAACGTTGACAAGGTACGGATGAAAAGCGGCCATGCAAGTGGAAATGTTAGCGCTATCTAAAAGCCCGAGAGGAACGCCGCGACATTCTCGCCCAGCGCATCGACGGCATAGCCGCCCTCCAGCACGATCAATGTGGGCAGCCCCGCCTCCGCAATCCGCCGCGCGATCACCGGATAATCGGCGGTGACGAATTTGAAATGCGAGATCGGATCCTCGGCAAAGGTATCCGCGCCGAACGACACCACGACCAGTTCCGGCCCGAACCCCGCGATGGCCGCCAGCGCCGTATCGAGCGCCGGCAGATAGTCCGCGATCCCCGTCCCGCGCGGCAGCGGCAGGTTCAGCGTCGCCCCCTCGCCCGCCCCTTGCCCGCGTTCGTCGGCATGCCCCCAGTAAAAGGGATAATCGGTCGCCGGATCGGCATGGATCGAGGTGAAGAACACGTCCCCGCGCTCCAGGAAAATATCCTGCGTCCCGTTGCCATGGTGATAGTCGATGTCGAGGATCGCCACGCGGCGCTGGCCCGCATCCACCGCCGCCTGCGCCGCGATGGCGGCATTGTTGAGGTAGCAATAGCCCCCGCAATAGTCCGCGCCCGAATGATGCCCCGGTGGCCGGCACAGCGCGAAGCTGGCCCTCGCCTCGCCATCGAGCAGCGGCTGCAATGCGGTGAGTGCCGTCTGCGCACCCCAATAGGCCGCATCCCATGTCCCCGCAGCAATCGGCGTCGCCGCATCATAGCTGTATCGCCCCAGCAGCGCATCGATCCGCGTAAGATTGACCGGGCGCCGTCCGACGACGGGCCAGACATAGCCGATGGCATCGCCGGGGCGACCTGCTTCGGTCCAGCGGGCATGCGCGGTCTGGAGGAAGTCGAGATAGTCGGGGGTGTGAATGCGGGCAATCGGCGCCAACCCGAAATCCCGCGCAGCCACGGTATCGCCCAGCCGCTCCGCTACGATCCCCGGCCGCGCCACGGTCTCGGCGTAATCCGTCCACGCGCCATTATGCAGTTCCAGCGCGGGAGCATGCGCAAGCTGATGGGGGTCGAAGACCTTCAGCATCAATGCTTGCCCCCACCCCATTTCGTCCGGCCTTCCTTCCCGAACCGCCCCTTGCGCGTCCCGGGCTTGCCCTCGTTGCTGCGCCCCATCACCGGCGCCTTGCGTTCGTCCACCGGCAGCCCGAGTTCCTCGGCTTCCAGCGCCCGAATTTCGTCGCGCAGCTTGCCGGCTTCCTCGAACTCCAGGTTCGCGGCGGCATCGCGCATCTTCTTCTCCAGGCTCTCGATGTACGAGCGCAGGTTGTGGCCCACCATGTGCGGGCGGTCCTCGTCGATATCGACGGTGACCTGATCCTTCGACGCGACATGGGCGATGATGTCGCCGATATCGCGCTTGATCGTGGTCGGGGTGATGCCGTGTTCCAGATTATAGGCGTGCTGCTTCTCGCGGCGGCGGTCGGTTTCGGCGATGGCGCGTTCCATGCTGCCGGTCATACGGTCGGCATAGAGGATCACGCGGCCGTCCACGTTGCGCGCGGCGCGGCCGATGGTCTGGATCAGCGAGGTCTCGCTGCGCAAAAAGCCTTCCTTGTCGGCGTCGAGGATCGCGACCAGCCCGCATTCGGGAATGTCGAGCCCCTCGCGCAGCAGGTTGATGCCGACCAGCACGTCGTACACGCCCATGCGCAGGTCGCGGATCAACTCGATGCGTTCCAGCGTCTCGGTATCGGAATGCATGTAGCGGACGCGCAGTCCCGCCTCATGCATATATTCGGTCAGATCCTCGGCCATGCGCTTGGTCAGGGTGGTGACCAGTGAGCGATAGCCCAGCTCCGCGGTCTTGCGGCATTCGACGATCAGGTCCTGCACCTGCTCCTCGACCGGGCGGATCTCGACCGGCGGATCGATCAGCCCGGTAGGGCGGATCACCTGCTCGCTGAACACGCCGCCGGTCTGCTCCATCTCCCACGCGCCGGGCGTCGCCGAGACATAGGTAGTCTGGGGCCGCATCGCGTCCCATTCGTTGAAGCGCAGCGGGCGGTTGTCGATCGCCGACGGCAAGCGGAAGCCATATTCCGCCAGCGTCACCTTCCGGCGATGATCGCCACGCGACATGCCGTTGATCTGGCCGATGGTCTGGTGGCTCTCGTCGACGAACAGCAGGGCATTGTCGGGCAGATATTCGAACAGGGTGGGCGGCGGCTCGCCGGGCATGCGTCCGGTGAGGAAGCGCGAGTAATTCTCGATCCCCGCACAGCTGCCGGTCGCCGCGATCATCTCCAGATCGAAATTGGTCCGCTGCTCCAGCCGCTGATGCTCGAGCAACTTGCCCTCGGCATGCAGCTCCTTCAGCCGTTCGGACAGTTCGTGGCGGATCGCCTCCATCGCCTGCTTCAGCGTCGGCCCGGGCGTCACGTGGTGCGAATTGGCGTAGACGCGGACATAGTCCAGGTTCGCCACCTTCTGTCCGGTCAGCGGGTCGAACTCGGTGATCTCCTCGATATCGTCACCGAAGAAGCTGATCCGCCAGGCGGTATCCTCATAGTGCGACGGGAATATCTCGAGACTGTCGCCGCGCACGCGGAACGCGCCGCGGGTAAAGGCCGCGTCGTTGCGCTTGTACTGCAGCGCCACCAGCTTGCGGATGATCTCACGCTGATCGACGCTCTGACCCTTCTTCAGGTCAAAGATCATCGCGGAGTAGGTCTCGACCGAACCGATGCCGTACAGGCACGAAACCGACGCCACGATGATCACATCGTCGCGCTCCAGCAGCGACCTTGTGGCGGAGTGCCGCATCCGGTCGATCGCCTCGTTCACCGAGCTTTCCTTCTCGATGTAGGTGTCGCTGCGGGCGACATAGGCTTCCGGCTGATAATAGTCGTAATAGCTGACGAAATACTCGACCGCATTCTCGGGGAAGAAGCTCTTCATCTCGCCATAGAGCTGCGCCGCAAGGATCTTGTTGGGCGCCAGGATCAACGCGGGGCGCTGGGTCGCTTCGATCACCTTGGCGACGGTAAAAGTTTTACCCGAACCGGTGACGCCCAGCAGCACTTGGTCGCGCTCGCCCGCTTCCACCGCAGCGACCATCTCGGCGATGGCGCCCGGCTGGTCACCCGACGGCGTATAGTCGGAAACGATACGGAACTTGCGCCCGCCCTCCATCTTGTCCGGCCGGTTGGGCCGGTGGGGGACAAAGCTCTGACCCGTCTCGGGTTCTTCGAGGCTGGTGCGAATCTGGATTGCCATAAACCGGGAATATGGGGAGAGTCGCACGCAACGAAAAGCCGGAAGAACAAAAAATGAACCGTTTGATCCTGGCGCCGCTCGCGCTGCTCGCCATTCCGCTCACCGGCGCGGGCCAGAGCAGCCCCGGCAGCTTCAGCCTGACCAACGCGACTTCGGCCCAGGTCGCCGAGGCCTACAAGACGAAAAAGCCCGGCGCGCCGATCGCCACCGGCCAGTGGGAACGCCGCTACGAGATCAAGAGCCTCGACCTGCCCGACATGCCGGCCGGCCCGGATCGCGACGCACGCATCGCAGCGGCCAAGGCGGAACCCAAGGTCGAGAGCTTCTGCCAGGAACCGACCACCGAGCAGAGCGCGCCCGAGCCGGCCGCGGTGTTCGAGATGATGGGCGAGCAGTGCGTCTATGACCGGATCAGCATGGGCGGCGGCAAGTTCGACGCGGTGGCGCGCTGCAAGTCGCCCGAAGGCCTGCCGGTCAGCAACACCATCACCGGCACCTACGACACCACCAGCTTCATGATCCACATGAACCTCGAAATGACCTACCCGGCCCCGGCGGGGCGGGTGAAGCTGGCGATGGACGTCAGCGGCCGCCGGACCGGCGTGTGCACCAAATAAGGCACGAAACAGGAGAGAAGCCGATGACCACGAAGATCGTCACGCCGATGGCGCTGCTGCTTACGCTCGCCGCTTGTGGCGGCCCGAGTGTCTCGCTGACCAATGCCACGCCCGATGAAGTCGCCAAGGCCGCGGCCGCGAACGGGCTGAAGCCCACGATGCGCGCCGGCATGTGGGAGACTACGGTGGAGATCACCGAATATGACATTGCCGGCATGCCCGCCGAGATGAAGGCGCAGGCGCTGGCCAAGGCCAAGGAGGACGGCAAGAAGCGCCCCAGCAAATATTGCCTGTCGGAAGAAGAAGCGAAAAAGCCCGGCGGCATGTTCACCGGCGCCGAGGAATCGACCTGCACCTACAGCAAGTTCGAAATGAACGGCGGCAAGATCGACATGGTGATGGTCTGCCCCGGACCGGGCGGCCAGAACATGACGATGAGCGTCAACGGCACCTTCAACGGGGATACGGCAACCGCCGTCACCTCGATCAAGTCCACCGGCCAGTTCGGCATGAGCATGAAGGCGAACACCACCAGCAAGCGCACGGGCGATTGCCCGGCCGCGCCGGCCAAGAAGTAAGGAACTCCGCATGAACCGTATCGTCCTCGCTCCGATCGCACTCGCCTTCGCCCTCGCGGCATGCAATTCGGGGCCCAGCGTCTCGCTTACCAACGCAACGCCCGAGGAAGTCGCCAAGGCCGTCGATAAGGCCGGCGCCAATCAGAAGATGAAGCCGGGCCAGTGGGAACTGAAGCTCGAAGTCATCGATATCGAAGGCCCCGGCATCACCCCGGACATGCAGGCCGCGATGAAGAGCCAGGGCAGCCGCACCGACAGCAAGTGCGTCACCAAGGAAGATGTCGACAAGCCGATGTCGGAAATCCTGGCCGGCGCGCCGTCGAGCCAGTGCCGTTTCGCCAAATATTCGATCGACGGCGGCAAGGTCGCTTCCGAAATGCGTTGCCCGGGACCGGGTGGCGAGATGATCGTGAAGTCCGACGCGACCTACACCGATTCGAGCATAACCGCGGTCGCCGAGACCGACATGACGATGCCCACCGGCAAGGCGCACAGCAAGATGCGCATCAGCGGCAAGCGCACCGGCGAGTGCACCACGCCGCCGGCTCCGGCGAAGAAGTAAGCCCCATGTACCGCATCCTGATGCCGCTCGCCGCGTCACTGACGCTGGGGGCGGGTCAGGATGCCGGTCCGCCGGGCGCTGTATCGCTGACCGACGCAAAGCCGTCCGACGTGGTGAAGGCGATGCAGCCGCACGACCCGGCCTTCGTCATGCGGCCCGGCGAATGGGAGATCATCAGCAAGCGGCCACCGGGTTATCAGCCCATTCCCCGCGAATGCCTGACGCCCGAAGCGGCCCGCGAGCGGAAATATTCCGAGACCTTCGCGCTGAACGACGATCTCTGCACCTATCGCCGCTTCTCCTATCGCGACGGCAAGGTTTCCAGCGAGCAGTTCTGCTATCTGGACGTGGAGGTCGGGGCCAAGCCGGTCCCGTCCGTCGATATCCGCATCGACTCCACCCACACCCCGGATCGCGCCGAATTCACGATGTGGACGCGTTCGAAAACCGACGGAACATGGGAAAAACCGTCGCACGCGGTGATGCGCCGCGTCGGCGATTGTCCCACGGAGAACGCCAAATGATCGCATACCGCGTCCTGATTCCACTGGCCGCCTCGCTGACCCTCGGGGCCAGTCAGGATGCCGGCGTCTCGCTGACTGATGCGTCGCAGGATCAGGTGATCGAAGCCGTGCAGCGTTCGGGCCTGACCTCGAAGATCAGGGCGGGTCGCTGGTCGCAATCGATCCGGGTGATCGACTTCTCGAAGCCCGGCACGACCGCGGATCAGCGCAACCAGATCCTCGCCGCCGAACCCCGGACCAGCGTCCAGTGCATCGCCAGCGAGCAGGACAAGGTCGTGATCCCCGGCATCATCCCTTCGCTGGGCGAAGGATGCTCGTACCGCAGCTATAAGCTGACCGGGAAGTCGGTCTCGATGGAAGTCGTCTGCGCGGATGGCGGCACGCGCATGGCAATCACCGGCAATTTCTCGCCCCTCACCTATTACGGGCAGATCGAAGCCACCGTCGGCGAGGTTAAATCGAAGATAGAGATGACGCTGGTGTATCGGGGCCAATGCAGGGGCGACGAGGCCAAGGACTGAGCGTCCTTACTGCACCCGCCGGTACGCCACCCGCCACATCGCCAGCCCGATCAGTCCGGCCACCACCGCGACCACTGCGCTGGTCAGCACCGCGCTGATCCAGCGATACAGCAGCGTGTTGTTGTCCATCGGCGGCATTTCCAGCAGGCCGAATCCCCAGGTCTGCGCACCGACCAGGATCGCCAGCGCCGCCCCCGCGCCGACCATCGCAGCGTGGCGTGCGCGGCGCAGGCCGGCGACATGCATCACCAGCCATAGCGGCCCCGCCACCGCCGTGATCGCGATCGCGGAAAAGGCCGAACCCAGCAGGAACCAGCCGGTCAGCGGCAGCGGATCGCGCGCGCCACCCAGGACCACCAGCGCAAGCACCGCCAGTCCGCCCAGCAGCGCCCCCAGCCCCAGCGCAAAGCCGGTCCGGTCGAGCGTGGTCTCATAGACTTTCGGCACGCGACTCACGCCTTCGGTCACTTGGCAGTCACCTGGAATTCCCTCCAACCCCTTGCGCGACGAAATACGCTTCCCCGCGCGCAGCCTCAAGCGTCTCTGCGCCTCGATTTAACCGATTTGAAACGCCCCTGCGGCACCCCTTTTGCCGCGTCACGGGAGGGGAACCCATGATTCGGTACGCTTCGCTTGCTTCGTTGCTGCTGCTCGCCGCCTGTGGGCCGAGCATCGACAATCCGTCGAATCTTCCGAAACTGGGCAAATGGGAGCGCGAGTCGAAGCTCGTCGCGCTGGTTGCCAACGATGTGTGGATCGATCGCAAGGACGCTCCCTTCCAGCTTCCCCCGGACCAGACCGAGGTGAAGGATTGTTTCGAACCCACGCTGAAGTCACAGCGCGAAATCAATCGCGATATGCTCGCCAACACCGACCAGATGTGCCGCCTCGAAGGGCTGGAGCAGAAGGGCGGGCTGATCACCAGCACCGGCACCTGCGGCCCGACCGAGAAGTCCGGCATGACCATCACCGGCACGATCGAGTTCAACGGCGTCGAGCGCGAAAACTATGCCGACGCGACCGTATCGGTGCTGATGCACGTCAAGGGTCGCGAAGGCAGCAGCGAACGCGTCCGCGCCGCCTATTCCACCAAATGGCGCCGCATCGGCGATTGCCGCAGCTAGGGCCTATTTCTCGACGATGGTGAAGCCGGGCACCGGGCGGGTTTCCCCGCCGTCATGGTACATGTCGATATAGATATCGACCGGCGCCTGTCCCGGACAGGTCACCTTGTAGAGATCGACGATGAAGCCGAACGGCCCCTCGCCGACATTGCCCGCGCGGTTGAACGATGGGGCCTCGCCGCTCGCACAGCGCAACCGGCGCAAATAGGCCCACTGGCCCCGCGGCTGGTTCTCGCGGACGGGATTCTCCTTCGATCCCAGCGGATAGGCCTCCGCTTCCTTGATCGCCGCTTCCAGCGCCTCGCCGCGCATGCCGCCGCCCAGTTCGAGCATCATGTCGCGTGCACCGTTCTCGCGTGCCTGCGCCTGCGCCGCGCCGATCGACATCGCTGCCGCTCCGGTCACCAGCATCATCCGAATCATGGACTTCATCCGCTCACCCTCCCCAGATCTGCCGGAGGATAGCCGCACCCGGCCTCAGCGCAACGCCTTGAAATCGCCCCGCGCGATGCAGCGGTCGAGCGCCGCCAGATCGGGTCGCGGCGGCGTCGTGCCCAGCGGCGCGATCTCCACCTTTTCGCCGATCCCGTGCGCCGCAAACCGCGCCGTATCGCTCCCCGCACAACTCAGCATGCCCTGCAGCATCAGCGGCGGCGTCTCGCGGCCCTCGCGGCTCAGACGGAACGTACCCCAATGGATCGCGATGGCGCGCGGGCGGCCAAGGCCATCCCACACCCGGATCGCGTCGGGCGGGCCGACATGACTGCCATTCTCCATCTGCCCTTCCTCGAACCGGAATGCGCCGATGGGGATGCCCGCCAGCCGGATCGGCCCCAGCGCCGCCGCCTCGGCCGGCCATTTGCCGTCGCCAAGGCCGGTATCGCCCGCGAAGAAGAAATTGCCGCCCGGCATCCGCACCACGAAGCTGGACCAGAGCGCACGGTTGCGGTCGCTGAACCAGCGGCTGCCCCAGTGATGGTTGCGCGTCACCGCCACTTCGATCCCCGGCCGGATCGTCAGGCGTCCGCCCCAGTCGAGCGCGGTCGCCGGAACCCCCGCCTGCCCGATCACACTGTCATTGCCCAGCGAGGTCACGATCCGCGGCCGGTCGCGATCCCACAGTCGCTTGAGGGTGGTCAGGTCGAGATGGTCGTAATGATTGTGGCTGACCAGCACGAGATCGATCTTCGGCATATCCTCGAAGCGGATGCCCGGATCGGCCACGCGGCGCGGCCCCACGCCCAGCGGCCCGGCGGTGTCGCTCCAGATCGGATCGGTCAGGATGTTCAGCCCGTTGGCCTGTACCAGCATCGTCGCATGCCCCACCCATGTGACGACCATCCGCCCGCCATCCACCCGCGCCTCGGGCTTGGAAGGCGTCACCGCCACCCGCTCGGGCCATACCGGCCGCTCGGCATCGCCGAACGCCTGGCGCCACATGAAGCCGAACCGGCTGCGGCCCTGCGTCGTCTTCAGCCGGTCGTCATCGCCATCGGGATTGAAGAAATGCTCCCCGTCGAAATGCGACGAGAGGGCACCGCGATAATAGACGCGGTCGAGAAGATGCGGGACGATCGTGAGCGTCAGCAACAGCAGGACCACCGCCCAGAGCAGGATCGTACCGGTCCAGCGCAGGGCGGGATGAATGCGGTGCATGGTGCCTATGTTGCGAGTGCTGCGCGTGCGTTCAAGCGGGGTTGATCCAGTGCCTGTCCCGCGCCTACCCGTTCTGCATGACCGCGCCGCTCCCCGCCACGCCCGAAGAAGCCGCAACCGAGCTGGAGCGCCTCGCCGCCGAGATCGCGCACCACAACCGCCTGTATCACACCGACGACGCGCCCGAGATCAGCGACGCCGAATATGACGCGCTGATGCGGCGGAACACCGCGATCGAGGCGGCCTTCCCCGATCTGGTCCGCGAGGATTCGCCCTCGAAGCTGGTCGGCGCCGCGCCCGCGTCGAACCTGTCCAAGGTCGCCCATGCGCGCCCGATGTTCAGCCTCGACAACGCATTCTCGGACGAAGACGTCGCGGATTTCCTCGGCCGCGTCCGCCGCTTCCTCAACCTGCCCGAGAGCGAGCCAATCGCGCTCACCGCCGAGCCCAAGATCGACGGCCTCTCCTGTTCTCTGCGCTACGAAAAGGGCCAGCTGGTCCAGGCGCTCACCCGCGGCGACGGCCAGATCGGCGAGGACGTCACCGCCAATGTCCGCACCATCGACGGCATCCCGGCCACGCTATCCGAAGCATTCGGCTTGCCCGATGTGTTCGAGGTCCGCGGCGAAATCTATATGGCGAAGGCCGATTTCGCCGCGCTCAACGCCCGCCTGCTCGCCGAGGCCGAAGGGACGGCCAAGGAAGCGCGCCAGTTCGCCAATCCGCGCAACGCCGCCGCCGGTTCCCTGCGTCAGAAGGACGCCAGCGTCACCGCATCGCGCCCGTTGCGCTTCTTCGCCTGGGGCTGGGGTGAAATCGACAAGCCGCTCGCCGACCGCCAGTCGGCGCAGATCCGCCTGATCGGCAAGGACTTCCCGGTCTCCGATCTGTTCGCCGGCCCGCTCGATCTTGCCGGCGCGCTGGACCAGTATCGCGCGATCGAGCGCCAGCGCGCCGACCTGCCCTTCGATATCGATGGCGTGGTCTACAAGGTCGACCGGCTCGACTGGCAGCAGCGGCTCGGGTTCGTCGGCCGCTTCCCCCGCTGGGCGATCGCCCACAAATTCCCCGCCGAGCGCGCCGAGACGACACTGCGCGAGATCGACATCCAGGTCGGCCGCACCGGCAAGCTGACCCCCGTCGCCCGGCTCGAGCCGGTCACGGTCGGCGGCGTGGTCGTCACCAACGCCACGCTGCACAATGCCGACGAGATCGAGCGGCTGGGCGTCCGCCCCGGCGACCGCGTCGTGCTGCAGCGCGCGGGCGACGTCATCCCTCAGATCGTCGAGAACCTCACCCGCGACGAAGCCCGCGATCCCTGGTCGTTCCCCACCCATTGCCCGCAATGCCAGTCCGACGCGGTGCGTGAGGAAGGCGAAGTCGATATCCGCTGCACCGGCGGCCTGATCTGCCCGGCCCAGCGGCAGGAGCGCCTCCGCCATTTCGTCAGCCGCGGCGCGCTCGATATCGAGGGGCTGGGCGAGAAGACCATCGTCGAGTTTCTCGAACTGGGCTGGATCCGCGAACCCGCCGACATCTTCCGCCTCGCCGAGCATCGCGAGGAACTGCTCGGCCGTGAGGGCTGGAAGGAAAAGTCGGTCGACAATCTGCTCGATGCGATCGAGGCCAAGCGCACGCCCGATCCGGTCCGCCTGTTGTTCGGCCTCGGCATCCGCCATGTCGGCGTGGTCACCGCGCGCGACCTGCTCAAGCGCTACGCCACGTTCGATGCGATCAAGGCGATGGCCGACACGGTCATCGCCCTGCGCGATTCGATCACCCCCGCGGTCGGCGAGACCGACCAGAAATTCCGCAACCGGCTCGACAAGGCGATCGCCGAGCATATCGGCGTCGAGAATGTCGGCAGCGCGGTGGGTCACGCCCTCGCCGACTTCTTCCACGAGCCGCACAACCGCGCGGTGTGGGACGATCTGCTCGCGCAAGTCTCCCCGCCACCCTTCGTCGTCGAGGCGCGCGAGTCGCCGGTCACCGGCAAGACTTTGGTCTTCACCGGCAGTCTGGAAACCCTCAGCCGCGACGAGGCCAAGGCGCAGGCGGAGGCGCTCGGCGCCCGAGTCGCGGGATCGGTCTCGGCCAAGACCGACCTCGTCATCGCGGGTCCCGGTGCGGGCTCGAAGCTTAAGAAGGCCGCCGAACTCGGGATCGAAGTGATCGACGAGGCAGCATGGACGGAAATCTTTTCCCGGGCATCCTGAGTCGCTGGACACGCAGAAATCCGTTGTTTTTCGGCGAGTCACACCGCTCCGGAAGTGATGCTTTTTTGCAACGCAGCATCCCTGAATCTCGGTTCGGGGCAGAGTCGCGTTGACTGTCACGGAACTGCCATCAAGTGTCGCCAGAGGCGGCGTAGACGGTGAACCGCACCGCGTGTTTTTTTACGGGCACCAACCCACCAAAGGGGAAGACCATGCGCACTAAGCTTTTCGCAGGCGTGGCATTTGCCGCGCTTATCCTGCCTTCGGCAGCCTTCGCTCAGTCGACCGGTTCGACCGACTTCGAAGCAGAGAATGAAATCGTCGTCACCGGCACGGCAGTCGCGCGCAGCGTCGGCGGCGTGGAGCTTCCCGACTCGCCCAAGTCGAAGGTCGTCATCGACGCCGAGCTGATCGGTCGCCAGCGTCCCGGCCAGACCGTCAACGAAATCATCAACCTCGTCCCGGGTGTCAGCTTCCAGAGCAACGACGCCACCGGTTCGGCCGGCGGCACGTTCACGATCCGCGGCTTCGATTCGTCGCGTATCTCGCAGACGGTCGACGGCATTCCGCTGAACGACACCGGCAACTACGCCATCTATTCGAACCAGCAGCAGGATTCGGAAACGCTGGCTTCGGTCAACGTCAACCTCGGCACCACCGACGTCGACAGCCCGACCGCTTCGGCCGTCGGCGGCACCGTCAACATCCGCACCCGCGTCCCGGGCGACTCGCTCGGCGGCATGGTCAGTGCGATGTACGGCAACTACATCACCGAAGGCGCTGGCGATCGTCCGATCCATCGCGTGTTCGGCATGCTCGACACCGGCGATTTCACCGGCATGGGCACCAAGGCTTTCGTGTCGGCCTCGTGGACCAACGCGCGCCAGCCGTTCAACAATTACGGCCGCATCCAGAAGCAGCAGTATAACGGCCGCATCTATCAGGAAATCGGCTCGAACGGCGACTTCGTCTCGGTCTCGGGTCACTATAACGAGAACCGCAACAACTTCTTCGGTTCGGTTCCGCTGCGCACCGACGCCAGCGCGAGCCGCATCGTCGGCCCGAACTCGGCCAACCGCTTCCCGCTCACCAACGCCGAGCGTTTCTACAACATCAACTATCCGTGCACGATCGCACCTGCGGTCAACAACCCGGCCTATGCGGGCGGCGTTGGCGCGGCACCGGCCAACCCGACTGCCGGCGCGGCCTGCGGCGCGGAATTCGATCGTCGCTACAACCCGTCGAACACCGGCAACATCCGCGGTAACTCGCGCTTCACCCTGTCCGATGGCCTGGTGCTGACGATCGACCCGAGCTTCCAGTATGTGAAGGCGAACGGCGGCGGCGTGGTCAACGCGAGCGAAGCGTTCGGCAACCTCACCGGCACCCGTCCGGCGGGCAGCACGACCACCGGCTATGTCGGCATCCTGAACACCGGTCCGAACACCGGCAACACCGGCTCGCCCTCGGGCTTCGGTCACTATTTCGGCCGCGACCTGAACGGTGACGGCGACATGACCGACACCATCCTGCTGACCAACCCCAGCCAGACGACGACCCGCCGCTATGTGGTGATCAGCTCGCTCGCCTATGAGCTGAACGCCAGCAACCGCGTCCGCCTGACCTACACCTATGACCGTGGCCGTCATCGCCAGACCGGCGAATATGGCTATGTCTATGTCAACGGTGAGCCGAGCGACGTCTTCCCGGTGAACAACCCGATCCTGGGCGCCGACGGCACCCCGGTTCAGAAGCGTGACCGTCTGTCGTACGCGACCCTGAACCAGATCTCGGGCGAATATCGCGGCCAGTTCCTGAACGACTCGCTGACGGTCGTTCTGGGTGTCCGTGCACCGTGGTTCCAGCGTGATCTGGATCAGCGCTGCTTCACGATCGCTGCCAACGGCAACGTCTCGTGCGTCGCTGCCAGCCAGGTTGCCGCCTACACGGCTGCCAACCCGTACATCTACATCCCGGCGGGCCAGACCACGGTCGGCACCACCACCCGTCCGGCAAGCTGCGGCGGCACCACCGTGCTCACCGCGGGCTGCGTGATCGGCTTCGCCGCTCCGCAGAAGCGCACCTACAAGTATGACAAGATCCTCCCGAACGTAGGCTTCACCTACGCGATCACGGACGATCTGCGCTTCAACTTCAACTTCGCCCAGGGCCTGTCGGTGCCGAGCACGGACAACCTGTACAACGCGATGTACTATCCGGTCGGCGATGCGAACGCGACGCCGCTGCCGGAGACCAGCGACAGCTTCGACGCCGGTCTGCGTTACTCGAGCCGCGGCCTCCAGATCCAGCTCGCTGGCTGGTACACCTCGTTCCAGAACCGCATCGCTTCGGTCTATGATCCGGAGACCGATCAGAGCCTGTACCGCAACCTCGGCGACGTCGAGAAGTACGGTGTCGACGCCTCGATCGCGTTCAAGCCGGTTCCCGATCTGCTGCTGTACGCCTTCGGTTCGTACCTGCACTCGGAAATCAAGGACAACCTGGAATCGGGCCGTTACGTCAACGGTTCGGGCACCACGGTCACCAACTACTTCCAGACCGCCGGCAAGCGTGAAGGCGGCGCTCCGGAGTGGACCTTCGGTGGTCGTATCCAGGGCACCTTGGGCCCGGTCGATCTGGGCGTGCAGGCCAAGTACACGGGCTCGCGTTTCGTCAATGACGAAAACCTGCCGATCTATGCCTGCGTCGGCACCTTCGTCGGCGGCGTCTGCCCGGTTGCGGGCAACGGCGTTCCGGTGACCGTCGGCGCGACGCAGACCCAGATCTACAGCGCGAAGATCCCGGCCTACACGGTGGTCGACCTCGACCTCCGCTTCAACATGGCGGACTACGGCCTCGAAAAGACCTACATCCAGGTCAACGTCAGCAACCTGTTCGACACCCTCTATGTCGGTGGCGTCTCGGGTTCGAACGGCTTCGTGGGTGTGGGCAACCGCTACAACATCCCGAACGTCGTGATCGGCACGCCGCGCTCGATCACCGTTGCTCTGGTGGTTGGCTTCTAAGCCACTCGCCACAACGAGCTGAAATGAAGACCGCCGCTCCCGAAAGGGGGCGGCGGTTTTCGTTTGGGGGTGAGTTAAGTCGGCCCCTTCTAAATCCTCCCCCGCCAGAGGGAGGTGTCAGCACAGCTGACGGAGGGGGAGGATTCCAGAACGGAGGTGGTGATGCGACCCCTCCGCCGCCTTCGGCGCCACGTCCCCCTTGCGGGGGAGGATTGGGTATCACGCCGTCTCGGCGGCCTTCGCGTACATCGAGTTGATCGGCCGCGCGAACACGCGCCGCACCATCGGCTCGAAGAATTCCAGCGGCTCGCTGTCGTAATCCGGATCGAACGCCGCCTGATCGTATTTCGCGCAGAACTCCTCGCACGCCGCATAATGCGGATGACCGCGGAATGCGTCGCGCGCGTCCCGGTCCATCCCGAGGAAGTGGAAGAAATAATAGCCCTGGAAGGCGCCGTGATTCTGGCAGATCCAGTGGATCTCTTCGCTCACGAACGGCTTCAGGATCGCCGCGCCGATCTCGGGATGGTTATAGCTGCCCAGCGTGTCGCCGATATCGTGGAGCAGCGCCATCACCACATAATCCTCGCCTCGCCCGTCGCGATGCGCGCGAGTCGCGGTCTGGAGCGAATGCTGCATCCGGTCGATCGGAAAGCCGCCGAAATCACCGTCGAGCAGCCGCAGATGCGCCATCACCCGGTCTGCCAGCCCGCTCGCAAAGCCGCGAAATTGCCCGCCGATGATGTTCCAGTCCGCCTGCGTGCCTTCGCTCATCGCCGTGAAAGACGCCCGCTCGCCGCTATCTTCCATGTCCCTCTCCTGCGTCTTTGCCCGGCTTGTGCCGGGGGGCGGTGCCGGCCCGCTCCCCACCCGGCCACCCATAGAATATACTTCCGTTGGGTGGCCGGGTGGGGAG
>NZ_JARNTV010000041.1 GCF_029433115.1 Sphingomonas sp. AOB5
CCCCCCCCGCGCCGGAAGCGGCACCGGCTCCGGAAGCCACGACCACGGCGCCGGAGGCTCCTCCCGCACCCGAGGCGACGCCGACGCCGGAGCCGACCCCTGCTCCTGAAGCGACCGCCGAACCCGAGGCCGCGGACAAGAAGAAGCCCAAGCCGGACTGATCGTTCGCATCATGGCGAGGCGGCCGTCGGAGTTCAGCTCCGGCGGCCGTTTTCGTTTCGGCCGCAGCGTTGCCGGAACAACACATGGGAAGACAAATGCGATAAGATGAAATCAATCAGCGGTGAGATGATGATAATTGCGAAACTATGAGGCTATTCATGGGTTGATAGTGAGAATGCGAGAGTTGTTCTCTCAATTATTTCTCATCTTCACTATAGGTCGCAAAGGAATTTGACATGTTGAAATATGTTCTTCTTGCCACTTCTGTCGCGATCGCTTCGCCGGCATTTGCACAGGACGCTCCGGCGAGCGAAACGACCGCTCCGGCACCTGCTGAAGCTCCGGCTCCCGCGCAGACTGCGCCCGAGGCCGAACCCGCCCAGCCGGCGCAGGACGCGACCGGCATGCCGGAAAGCGCGCCGCCTTCGGCCCAGACCGCCGAACAGCCTGCGCCGACCGAGCCCGCAGCACCCGCTCAGGCTCCGGCCGAGACTGCTGCGGTGACTGAGCCGGCTCCGGCCCAGCCTGCCACCGACCAGACGCAGGTCGCGCAGGTCGTGAACACCGAGTTCGCCACCTATGACGTCGACAAGGACGGCGTGCTGAACAAGGCCGAGTTCGACACCTGGATGAACACGCTGCGCAAGGCGGCAGAGCCCGGCTATGTCGCCGAATCGCCGGCAGGCAAGACCTGGCTGACCCAGGCTTTCACCCAGGCCGATACGGACAAGAATGCGAAGATCAATGCAGTCGAGCTGACGGCATTCCTGACGCCGAAACCGGCTTCGTAAGCCGGGAACGCATCTTCAGATCGCCATGGAACGGCCGCCCTTGTGGCGGCCGTTCTTGCATGAGGTCAGTTTCCGCGTGCCTTGCCAAACGCATAGGTGCGAGCAGCGGCGATGCCATTGGTCACGGTGTTGTCACCCGATGCGAGGGTGCCGTTGCAGGCATAATCGAGTGCGTTCTCGTTCAGCGAGTTGGGTTCGGCCGTGCTGAAATCGGTGGTGCCTTCCTGCTCGCCGATCTTATCGCTGCCGAGATAGGCTTCCATATAGGCGTAGCGGAAAGTGCGGTTTGTGCAGTTGGCGTTGAAGCGGAAGATGTAATTGTCCGCGCCGGTCGGCCGCACCGTCGTGGCGGCGAGGACGATGTTGACCCAGCGATCGTTTTGCGCGCCGGTGACGTTGCTGCCGACCATCGCGGCGCCCAGCTCGTTCTTGCCGAGATAGCGATAGCTCTGCGTGTCCTGCGCGGCGGCGGTGGTCGCGGTGGCGGCGCAGATGGCCAGTGCGGCAAGCGTGGTGCGGATCATGTCAAGTCTCTCCCTCGACAACGAAGCTAGCCCGGCGTGACGCGAGACCGCAATATCTCAGATGAGTCCTTGCGCGCGCAGGCTGACATGGCCGCCGCTGCCGATGACGATATGGTCGTGCACCGCGATGTTGAGCCGCTTGCCAGCTTCGATCACCTGCCGCGTGATCTCGATATCGGCACGGCTGGGGGAGGGGTCGCCCGAGGGATGGTTGTGGACGAGGATGATCGCCGAGGATCCGAGATCGATCGCCCGGCGGATCACTTCGCGGACATAGACAGGCGCCTCGTCGACCGAGCCTTCGTTCATCAGCTCGTCGCGGATGAGCAGATTCTTCGAATTGAGATGCAGGACCCGGACCCGCTCGATCGCATGGTGCGCCATGTCCGCGCGCAGATAGTCGAGCAGTGCCTGCCAGTTGGACAGGACCGGCTGTTCCGTCACCTGCGCGCGCGTGAGGCGGAGGGCTGCGGCATGCGCGGCCTTGAGCGCGGCGACCGAAGTTTCGCCCATGCCGGACACGCGGGCGAGCCGCTCGGCATCGGCGGTCAGCACGCCTGCGATGCCGCCGAATTCCTTCAGCAGCGCCTTGGCCAGCGGCTTGGTATCGCGCCGGGGGATGGCGAGGGCGAGGAGATATTCGACCAGCTCATGATCCTGCAGCGCATCCGGCCCGCCTTCGAACAACCGCCGGCGCAGGCGCGCACGGTGGCCGTTATTGTCGGGTGCATCGGACATGCCGGAGGCGTAACAGAGGGGTGACCGCGTGCGCAATCTCTCCTCTTCCGCGAAAGTGGGAGAGGGCTAGTGGCCCGCTTGCGCCGCGGCGCAGCATGCCGGTGTTGACTCGGGGATCACCCCTTCCTAAAGCGCGCGTGCCTTGGCGGGTTCGCCCTCGGCACATGCGCTTGGCCCCGGTCCGAAACGGTTTGGAGGAGAAGCGAAATGGCTGAAAACGAACCCGGACCGGAACCCCTTCAGGAGGATGCTCGCCTCACCTCGCTCGACGCGAGATTGCGGCAGGCAAAATCGGAAGAGGCGACCAGGAACGGCGAGGCACGGGGCAAGGGCGACGACGGATACCGTCTCGGCAACCGCGTGCTGGCCGAACTGGTCGGGGGAATGGTCGGAGGGGCCGTAGTCGGCGGTGCGCTCGACTATTGGTTCAAAACCTCGCCCTGGCTCCTGCTCGTGCTGCTGTTCCTCGGAATCGCCAGCGCCTTCAGGAACATCATCAGGATTTCAAACCAGCGCTCGAAGTGACGCTTCGGGCGCTTTGGTTACAGGACGGAACCAAGCGTGGCTGCTGAATCAGGCAAGATCGACCCGATGCACCAGTTCGAGGTGCAGACGATCTGGGACGGCTTCAATATCGCCGGCCATCAGATCGCCTTCACCAACTCGGCACTGTGGATGTGCGCGGCCGTCGTCGTGCTCTGGGTGTTCATGCTGGGCGGCATGAAGCAGCAGGTCGTTCCGGGCCGCTGGCAGATGCTGGTCGAGAATTTCACCGGTTTCGTGAGCAAGCTGGTCGACGACAATATCGGCAAGGGCGGTCGCAAGTACCTGCCCTATATCTTCTCGCTGTTCATGTTCATCCTCTTCGCCAACCTGCTCGGGCTGTTGCCGCTGGGCCTGTTCGGCATCCATCCCTTCACCTTCACCAGCCACTTCACCGTCACCGGTGCGCTGGCGATCATGAGCTTCTCGATCGTCCTGATCGTGGGCTTCTGGAAGCATGGGTTCCACTTCTTCAGCCTGTTCGTGCCCAAGGGCACGCCGCTGCCGATGGTGTTGATCATCTTCCCGATCGAGCTGGTGTCGTTCCTGTTCCGCCCCTTCAGCCTCGGCCTGCGACTGTTCGTCGCGATGATCGCCGGCCACATCCTGCTGAAGGTGCTTGCGGGCTTCGTGATCAATTCGGCCAATGCCGGCGCCCTGTGGGGCGGCGTGGTGGGCATTCCCAGCTTCACCCTGATGGTCGGCGTGTCGGCACTCGAAGTGCTGGTTGCCGGTATCCAGGCCTATGTCTTTGCGCTGCTGACGTCGCTGTACATCCACGACGCCGAGCATCTGCACTGAGTTTTTTCGTTACCAACCAACTGAAATTTACGCAGGAGTGATTTGAAATGGACGCAGAAGCAGCAAAGCTCATCGGTGCGGGTCTCGCGGCGATCGGCGCCGGCATGGCCGCCATCGGCGTGGGCAACGTGTTCGGTTCGTTCCTTGAAGGCGCGCTGCGCAATCCGGGTGCGGCCGATGGCCAGCAGGGCCGTCTGTTCATCGGCTTCGCGGCCGCCGAGCTTCTCGGCCTGCTCGCGTTCGTCGTGGCGATGATCCTGATCTTCGTCGCCTAACTTTCTCCGATCCGGGCCGGCCCTAGCGCCGGCCCGCATCCGGTAGGATTGAAATGCCACAGATCTCCCAACTCGCCGAGACCTTCGCGTCGCAGCTGTTCTGGCTGCTGCTGACGTTCGGGATCGTCTTCTTCGTCATCGGCAAGATGATGCTCCCCAAGGTCGTGTCGACCGTCGATCAGCGCGACAAGAGCGTTGCCGACGATCTCGCCGCCGCCGAGGCCGCGCGCGCCGCTGCCGACGAGCAGGAAGAAGCGTGGCGGCTGCGTGAGAATGCGGCACGCGAAGCGGCCCAGAAGCGCGTCGGCGAAGCCCGCGCCAAGGCCGCGCTCGCGACCGAGAAGACCCTCGCCAAGGCGAATGCCAAGATCGAGGCGAAGGTGACCACCGCCGAGACCAAGATCGCGGAAGCCAGCGCTGCTGCAGCTGCCGAGATCGAAGCCGTGGCGGCGGATGCCGCGCAGGACATCGTTGCCCGGATCGCCGGCGCGAAGGTGACCGATGCGGACGCGAAGAAGGCAGTGAAGGCGGTGCTCAATGGCTAATGCGCATCAGGCGGCCGACGCGATGGTCGCGCACAATCTGAGCGAAGCCGAGCACGGCAAGGGCATGCCCGTTCCCGATACCGGCGTGCACGCCGTGACCGTCGAGCATGGCGGCCCGAGCGAGGGCCATCATGCCGAGCCGAACATTTTCGGCATCGACGCGACCATCTGGGTCTCGATCTCGATGGCGGTGTTCATCGGCATCCTGATCTGGAAGAAGGTTCCGGGCCTGATCACCCGCGGGCTGGACAGCCAGATCGCGGCGATCCGTTCGCGGCTCGAGGAAGCCAAGGCGCTGCGCGCCGAGGCCGAGGCGCTGCGCGACGAATATGCCCGCAAGATCGCCGGTGCCGAGGCAGAAACCGCCGCGATGCTGGCGCATGCCGATCAGGAAGCCGCGCTGGTGATCGCCAAGGCGGAAGCCGATGCGAAGGACCTGACCGCGCGCCGCACCAAGATGGCCGAGGACAAGATCGCCGCCGCCGAGCGTGCCGCGATCACCGAGATCCGCGCAAAGACCGCCGATGTCGCCGCCAAGGCTGCTGCCGCGATCATCGCGGACAAGCATGGCGCGGCTGCCGACAAGCCGCTGGTCGACAAGACCATTGCCGGGCTGGCACGCATCAACTGAAGCGAGCCACGATGGACAAGCGGAGCGCCCCGGTGGAGACGCCGGGGCGTTCGCGCATCTGGCGGGTTCGCAGTGCGCACGAATATCGCAATATCGGCGCCAAGCCGTTGCCACCTACGTAAAATTCCGTAAGACCGGGGCATGGCCAACACCCGCCGCGACCTCGGGCTGATCGCACTCGTTATCGGCTTCGTCCTGCTCGCCTCGGCGGTGCTGGGGACGCTGTGGCTGTTCCGCGAACAGCAGCAGTCGCAACGCTGGGTGGTGCACACGCTGCGCACGCAGGAGCAGCTGCGCGCGGTGTTGTCCGACCTTCAGGATGCCGAGACCGGACAGCGCGGTTATCTGATCACGCGAGATCCCGAGTATCAGCGGCCCTATATCGAGGGGAAGAAGCGGCTCACGGTCGACCTCCAGACGCTGCGGGATCTGCTGGCGGACAATCCCGCGCAGCTGGCGCGGCACGATCGGCTTGCGGATCTTGCCCAGCGCCGTGTGGCGCGGCTCGATATCGGTGTGGGGCGTGCGAAAGATCTGTCCTATGAGCCCGGCGCGGATATGCGCGGCGGGGTCGGCAAGCCGCTGATGGATGCATCGCGCGCGACGATCGCGGAGATGCTGTCAGCCGAGAGCCAATTGCTCGATCAGCGGATCGCGACGGTACAGCGCCAGGCGTGGCAATTGAGCGTGTGGCTGATCCTGTGCCTGGTCGCGACCGCCTTGCTGGCCTGGTTCGCCACCCGCAACGCCCGCGAGCGCGCCACCGCGGCGATCACCGCAGGCGAGGCGCTGGAAACGGCCAATGCCCGGCTGATGGAGGAAGCGGCGCAGCGCGAGGCTGTCGAGGCGCAGGTGCGCCAGATGCACAAGATGGAGTCGGTCGGCCAGCTGACCGGCGGCATCGCGCACGACTTCAACAACATGCTCGCCATCGTCATCGGATCGCTGGACATGGCGAAGCGGCGCATGGCCAAGGACCCGCGCAAGGCCGAGGCGAGCATCGACAATGCGATGCAGGGCGCCGAGCGCGCGGCACAGCTGACCGCGCGGCTGCTAGCCTTTTCGCGCCAGCAGCCGCTGGCTCCGCAGGCGCTGGACGCGAACAAGCTGGTCGGCGGGATGAGCGAGCTGCTGCGCCGGACGATCGGCGAGACGGTGCAGTTCGAGACCGTACTGGCGGGTGGGTTGTGGCCGGCATTCATCGATGCGGGTCAGCTGGAAAGCACGTTGGTCAATCTGTGCGTCAACGGCCGCGATGCGATGCCCGAGGGCGGCCGCCTGACCATCGAGACCGCCAACACCCATCTCGACGAAGGCTATGCCGCGTCTCACAACGAAGTGACGCCCGGCCAATATGTGATGGTCAGCGTGACCGATACCGGCATCGGCATGCCTGCGGACGTGATCGAGCGTGCCTTCGATCCCTTCTTCACCACCAAGGGGGTGGGCAAGGGCACCGGGCTGGGCCTCAGCCAGGTGTTCGGCTTCGTCAAGCAGAGCGGCGGCCATGTGAAGATCTATTCGGAGCCGGGCGTCGGGACGACGGTGAAGCTCTATCTCAAGCGTCACTTCGGCGCGGCCGAACAGGTGACGACCGTGGCGCACGAAGGCGATCTGCCGCGCGCGAAGAGCGGCGAAACGGTGCTGGTGGTCGAGGATGAGGAGCGGGTGCGCCAGCTGTCGGTCGAGACGCTGCGCGAACTCGGCTATTCGGTGGTGCATGCGGGCACGCCCAACGCGGCGCTGGAACTGATCCGGTCCGAGCCGCGGATCGACCTGCTGTTCACCGACGTGGTGATGCCTGAGATGAACGGGCGCCAGCTTGCGGAGCGGGCGGCGGCGATCCGGCCGGGGCTGAAGGTGCTCTACACCACCGGCTATACGCGCAACTCGATCGTCCATAACGGCGTGCTGGACCATGACGTCCATTTCCTCGCCAAGCCCTTCACCGTCGCCCAGCTGGCGACGAAGGTGCGGCAGGTGATCGACGCCGAAGCCTGAACCTTCGGGCATGAAAAAGGGGCCTGCGCCGTCGTGGCGCAGGCCCCTTTTCGTTCGATGGTCCGATCAGCGCGGCAGGCGTGCGCGGGTATCGGCGAACGGATCGCTGACGGGCGTGCCGCCGGCCTTGGTGCAGGAATAGCGCATCATCGTTTCATCGATGCTGCCGGGGTTGGGCGTGCGAATCTCGTTGATCGTGTACGAGGCTTCGGTGCCCAGCGAGTTCCCGCTCTTGTCGTAATAGGTATATTCGAGCGTGCGGAACGAGTTGGCCGAGCAGTTATACTCGACCTTCACCGCGGTGAACCAAACCGGCGTGTCGCCCAGCGCCTTGGCATAGCCCGAGAAGGTCAGCGCGGTGGTCTTTCCGCCGGCAACCCGCAGCGAGCTGCCATCGACATAGGCGGTCATCTGATCGTTGCTGCCGACGCGTGCCCAGCTCTGGGCGGAAGCGGCGGCGGGGAGCATCGTTACCGCGAGTGCGGCAGCCATCAACATACGCATGGTATCTCTCCTTATCCTTGGAACGGTGTGGTTATCAGCGCGGGAAATTCGCTTCGGTGTCGCGGAACGGGCTGATCGACGGCGTGCCGTTGCGGCCCTGGCAGACATAGAGGTAATAGCGTTCGTCGATGCTGCCGGCGCCCGGCGTGCGGTTCTCGTTGATCGTGAACGAAGCCTCGGTGCCCATCGATTGCCGGTCGCGGCCGTAATAGGTGTATTCCAGCGTGCGGAAGGTCTTGGCGCGGCAATTATATTCGATCTTCACCGCCGTGTACCAGACGTTGGTGTCGCCCAGCGCCTTGGAATAGCCCGAGAAGGTCATCGCCGTGCGCTTGTCGCCGTTGCGGACGATCGAGGTGGCGTCGACATAGGCGATCATCTGGTCGTTGCCACCGACCTTCATCCAGTCCTGGATGACCTGAGCCGAAGCCGTGGCGGAGGGCATCGCCGCAATCAGGGCGGCGGCAGCAAGCATACGCATCGTTGTTTTCCTTCTTATGGCCAGATTGAAGTGTTCAGCGATCGGTGAACGGGTTTGCGACGCGAACGGCGCGTTCGCGGCTGATGTTGCAGACGAAATCGAGGGCGTCGCCGCCGACCGTATTCTTGCCGGCGTCATGCTCGGCGAGCTGATCCGGATCGGTCAGGTTATGGAGTTCGGCGCCGCTATCGTCCTGGGCGCGGAACAGGCGGTAGCGCGCGACGCGGCGGCTGCAGTCGAACTCGACGATGGTGGCGACCGACTTGACCCGGGTCGTGGGCGACGCGACCGGATAGACCATGACCTGATCGACGCGGGTCCAGGTGCCGGTCTTCTTCAGGCTGCCCAGATCGATATAGGTCTTGCCGCTTTCGTTCGAGACGACGCGCCACCAGTCGGCGGCAGCGGCAGGCATCGGAGCGGACAGCAGCGCGGCGGCAATGAGGCCGGAAATGGCATGCATGATCGATCCCCCACGAAACGCGCAGCTATCCTGCCACGGTGCGGGTGTGAACGGAAGACCGTATCGCGCTGCTATCGTACCGAAATCGCTCCGGCCGTGGTCACCTTATTTCGGTTTGCGGAAGCGGTAGATGAACTGATCGGTGCGGCCGCGGATCGAGGGGTGGAACACATTGGTCGTGTGCGGGTCCTCGGCATTGCGCAGCAACGGGCTTTCACCCTCGAACACGAAGCCCACGCTTTCCAGCTCGGCGCGTGCCGCGGCGGGATCGATACGATGGAGCGCATCCGGTGCGGCAAAGCCCGGATCGGTGTTGGCGACATGATCGATCACCAGCAGCACGCCGCCGGGTTTGAGTGAAGCGAAGAGCTGGCCCGCGATCGCCTTGGCGGCGCCCGGCGGAGCGAATTTCAGGTGGAGATCGTGATAGTTCTGGACGGTGATGATCGCGTCGAGCGATTCCGGAAAGGCGATCTGAGCCAGACTCATGCGCAGCGGCGTGACATTCTTGTAGCCCGCGACCGCGGCATCCTGTTCCTTCGCATAATCGGCGCGATAGGTGATGAACTCGGCGGCCTGATAGGCATAGACATGGCCGCTGGCGCCGACGAGCGGAGAGAGGATGCGGGTCCAGTAGCCGCCGCCCATCAGGAAATCGGCGACCTTGTCACCCGGCTTGATCCCGGCAAAGGCGAGGATCTCGCCCGAATGGCGCGCTGCGTCGCGGTCCTTTTCGGCCTGGGGGCGGGCCGGATCGGCGAGCGCGGCGGTAATGGCGGGCGATACCGACTGGGCTTGGGCGGCGAGGGGTGCGGCGATCGACAGCAGCGCGGTGGCGAGAAACAGCTTCATGGCGACTCTCTCCTGTGGGTGTTTTACTGCACTATGACACATGTTCGTGATGGTTCAAGGTGGCGCGTCTGGCCAGATTAACCCGTCGCCCCACTCGATGAGATTGTCGGTGATCCTCAGTACGCCATCAACCAGCTCGATCCGATAGGCGGTCTGGCCAAAGGTCTTGCCGATGGCGATATCCAGCGCGCCGCCAGCGGGGTGCGGGGCGGAGAAATGCAGTTTTCGGGTGTCGGGATCGTGATCGGACGGCCATCCCGTGGAGCAGGGTTTCCAATAGTTGTCGTCGCGCGACCAATAGCGCTTGTATACCGCCATTTTACGGTCGATCAGCGGTCCCAGTATATCTTCTTCACCGGAACGTTCGTGATATTCTAGGTCGAGGGCCAGCATTTCGGCATCGTAGCGAGCAGCCAGGTCCCGCGCGGCGTCGAACAGGGCGGAGTTTGTGTTCGAGATGTCTGTCGGCGCGCTCTCAATCCGAATGCTGAGGAACACCGAGCTGCTGTCATTCACGATGCAACGGTAAACGCCATCGGCCCCGGCATCATGCGCGGCGAGCGCGATCAGCGGCTGCAATTCGTCGAACGTCACGATCTGCACCGGTGTTGTCAGCGCAGCGAGCCCTAGCCTTTCGCCATCTGCTTTGAGGCGGGTGGCGTCGGCTTCACGATCAGACACAATCGACGGATTGGCCCAGCCCCACATGAAACTGCGGTCGCTCGGATCGAAGCTGCCGAGGACTTCGGCGCGGAGTACCAACGCGTGACCCTCGCCAAAACGCAACACCAGCTCTCCGGTGTCTTGATCGAACGTGTAGTCCTGCTCAAGGCCCAGCGCGTGCTCGCGCGCGAGCAGGATGTTCTGGCTGGTCAACCATGCACAAGCCTCGCGCAAGCGCGGCGCAAATGCATCGACCGGGGCAAGCCGGGGATATGTTGTTCCGCCACCGCCGAACAACGAGAGCGTCTGATCCACTCGGGTGACGCGGCCCAGCGCGTCGCGTTCGACCTTTGCTCCGGGGGGAGCGGCGCCTTGGTCGCCGGTCATCAATTTACGCAGCCAGTCCAGCACGGCCATTCCTGTCAGTGTGCTCGAGCAAAAGTGCATCCAGCCAACAATATGACGATGACGGGTCGACGCCGGTCGTGGAAGCGTTTCCTGCACCGTTGCCGACCCGCAATGCCTATCCTAGATCAGCGTGACAGATGTCCGACCCCAATTCCCCCAATCGCTTCAACGAGGAAAAGGCGACCTATGCCGTGCGCGGCGAGGGGACGCCCGATCTCGACGCGGGCGTGGCGGCGATCCGCAATGTGCTGAAGACGCTGCCCGCGCGGCCGGGCGTATACCGGATGCAGGATGCGCGCGGCGACGTGCTGTATGTGGGCAAGGCGCGGGCGCTGAAGAACCGGGTGACCAACTATACCCAGGTCCAGCGCCTGTCGAAGCGGCTGCAGCGGATGGTGGCGCAGACCCGGTCGATGACGATCGTCACCACCAACAACGAAGCCGAGGCGCTGCTGCTCGAGGCGCAGCTGATCAAGCGCTTCCGCCCCGCCTACAACGTGCTGCTGCGCGACGACAAAAGCTTCCCCTTCATCCTGCTGCGTGGCGATCACGCCTTTCCGCGGGTCCAGCTCCATCGCGGCGCGCGCAAGGCCAAGGGCGACTATTTCGGGCCGTTCGCGGGCGCGGGGCAGGTGCGCAAGACGCTCAACGCGCTGCAGAAGCTGTTCCTGCTGCGCAGCTGCACCGACGGTTTCTTCTCGACCCGCGACCGGCCGTGCCTGCTGTACCAGATCCGCCGCTGCTCCGCGCCGTGCGTCGGGCGGATCGACGAGGCGGGCTATGCCGAGCTGATGGCCGACGCGAAGGACTTCCTGCAGGGTAAGTCGACCAAGGTGCAGGCGAAGCTGGGCGAAGCGATGCAGGCGGCGGCCGAGAATCTGGACTTCGAACAGGCCGCGGTGCTCCGCGACCGGCTGAAGGCGCTCACCTTCGTGCAGGGCAGCCAGGCGATCAACGCCGAAGGGGTGGGCGATGCCGACATCTTCGCGATGGCACACAAGAATGGCGTGATGGGCATCCAGGCCTTCTTCATTCGCGGCGGCCAGAATTGGGGGCATCGCAGCTTCTTCCCCGCGCACACCAGCGACGTGCCCGAGGATGAGGTGCTCAGCGCCTTCCTGATGCAATTCTATGAGGAAGTGCCGCCGTCGCGGAACGTGTTCGTCGATCGCGACCTGCCCGAGGCCGAGCTGCTGGCCGAAGCCATGGCGGAACGCGCCGGCCACAAGGTGGCGCTCAGCGTGCCGCAGCGGGGCACGCGGCGGCGGCTGATGGAGCAGGCGCAGCGCAATGCGCAGGAAGCGCTCGACCGGCGGCTGGCGGAAAGCACCACGCAGGCGAAACTGCTGGCCGAGGTGGCGGACCTGTTCGAACTGCCCGAGCCGCCCGACCGGATCGAGGTGTACGACAACTCGCATATCCAGGGCACCAATGCGCTGGGCGCGATGGTGGTGGCGGGGCCCGAGGGGTTCCGCACCGGCCAGTATCGCAAGTTCAACATCAAGCGTGCCGAGACCATCGCGGGCGACGATTTCGGGATGATGCGCGAAGTGTTCTCGCGCCGCTTCGCCCGCGCGCAGGCCGAGGATCCGGACCGCACGCAGGGCGACTGGCCCGATCTGGTGCTGATCGACGGCGGCCGTGGCCAGTTGAACGCTGCGCTGGGCGTGCTGGAGGATCTGGGGATCGAGGATGTCTGCCTGGTCGGCGTCGCCAAGGGGCCGGACCATGGCCGCGAGGGCCGCGAGGTCTTTCACCTTATGGACGGGCGCGAACTGACCCTGCCGGTCAATTCCCCGACCCTGTTCTATCTCCAGCGCCTGCGCGATGAGGTCCACCGTTTCGCGATCGGCGCGCACAGGCAGAAGCGCAGCAAGGCGATCGGCGCCAGCCCGCTGGACGAAGTGCCCGGCATCGGCCCCGCACGGAAAAAGGCGCTGCTGATGCACTTCGGCACTGCCCGCGCGGTCCGCGGTGCGAGCCTCGAGGACCTGCAAAAGGCGCCAGGGGTCAGCAAGGCGATGGCGCAGCAGCTTTACGATTACTTCCATTCGAGTTAAATACTCCCGATGGATTCGGGGGGAATTCAGAAGTCGCTGGACTGGTTGATTGTCCTATTGGGCAATCCTCTTTTGATTCCACTCTATGTGGGTCTGATGACTGCCTACATCACATTCATGATAAACCGCGCTCAGATCAGGATCGCGCGGCGGAAGGCGACGTTCGACGTCATCATCAATGTTGAGAAGACCGCATCCTATATGCTCCTCAATCGCCGTTTCTCTGAATTGCGACGATCGGGTGGAATCAAGCATATCTGTCATCCGGATACGGGAACCCTGCACGAAGACCGGACAGTCCTGATCGAATATCTCAACCATTATGAAGTCGTGGCGCTGGGCATTCGCCGCAAGCTTCTGGACCCGGCAGTATATCGGAAATGGATGGGCGGCGCTTTTGTCCGCGACTGGAATGCCGCCGCCGACTTTGTAGAACGCGAGCGATGGCGGTTGCATTCGAACATCGGCCGGTGGCGTTACGATGCCACGACTTACGAGAATTTCGAATGGCTTGCCTGCCTGTGGTCGAAGGATGCGGTCCGGCTGGCCAAACGCCGGCGTCCGTCTCAGCCTGCATTCGAACCCGATGTCGTTGCCGGCCCTGATGGCGCGGCTTCGACAACGGGCTGAGTATTTTCCCTTTCTTCACCGCCCTGGTCTAATGCAGCGGCATGACCCGGGTCTTCATCACGATCGATACCGAGCTGATGTGGCGTCACCACGTCTCTGGCCTCGATGCCGTCACCATCGTCCAGCGTTCGCTGGAGCCGGCGGGGGTGGGGATCGGGTGGCAGCTGGCGCAGCTGCGCGGGGCGGGGCTGAAGGCGACATTCTTTGTCGATCCGATGCCGTGCCTGTTGTTCGGCACCGAGTGGATGAAGCGCGTTGTCGGCGAGATCCTCGACGCCGGGCAGGAAGTGCAGTTGCACCTTCACCCCAACTGGGCCGGCGCCAAGGTGGGCGATCGCGGCGCGGCCTATGCCGCCTATGAACTGATCGATTACAGTTATGACGAGCAGCGCGAGCTGCTGGCGGGCGCTTCCGACATGCTGACCGCGGCGGGCGCGCCGGAACCGGTGGCGTTCCGTTCGGGCAGCTATTCGGCGAGCGACGACACGCTGCTGGCGTTGGCCGAACTCGGCTTCCTTTACGACAGCAGCCATAACGGGTCCGAGCATCCCTGGCCCAGCGCGATCAGCCTGGATCGCACACAGATCGCGCCGGTGAAGCATCTGGGCGTGACCGAAGTGCCGGTGACGCTGATCGAGGATCAGAAGGGCCATCTGCGCCATTTCCAGATCTGTGCGCTGTCCGCCGCCGAAATGCGCGCCGCGCTGGACCATGCCGCGCGCGAAGAACATGTTGCGGTGACCATCGTCGGCCACAGCTTCGAGCTTGCCAACCGTGCGGGGACGCGGCCAAATGGCGTGCATGTCCGCCGTTTCGAAACGCTCTGCCGCATCCTTTCGGATCGCAAGGGCGTGATGACCACCAGCCATTTCGCCGACCGGCCCGAACTGGCGCTGGGCCAGCATGACGCGCCACTGGGGCCGAGCATGATCCGCACCCGGCTGCGTCAGGCCGAACAACTCTGGTCGAACTGGGTCGAGGAACGCGCGGCGTGAATGCGATGAGCCAGCAGCCCATAGCCGCCGCGCGGCCCGTTCCGCTCAAGTTCGAAGTCGGCGCACGCACGCTGATGGCGATCTCGCGCAGCCTTGTCCGCGTGCCGCTGAGCCTCGACGATGCGCGTGAGGGGCGGTTGCCGCAGCTGCCGGCAATGTCGCGCGACGCGCATGGCTATACCATCACCTCGCTGCCCGAGGACCGGCAGGAAGCGATGGTCTATGCCTCGGGCGGGATGCTGCCCTTCGTGCGGCAGCGCTATACGCGGTACTTCATCGATTTCGGCGTCGGGTTCGAAGGCTGGCTCGCCGGGCTTTCGTCCAGCGCGCGGCAGGGCGTGAAGCGCAAGGCGAAGAAGATCGCGGCCGAGAGTGGTGGCGATCTGGATATCCGCCATTTCCGCAAGCCCGAGGAGATGGAGGCGTTTCACGACGTGGCGCGCAAGATCTCGCTGCGGACCTATCAGGAGCGCCTGCTGGGATCTGGCCTGCCCGACAGCCAGGCGTTCATCGATTCGATGCAGGCACTGGCGGCGGCGGATCAGGTCCGCGCGTGGCTGCTCTATATCGGCGGCGATCCGGCGGCCTATCTCTATTGCCCGGTCGTGGATGGCACGGTGATCTATGCCCATGTCGGCCATGATCCGGCGTTCAACGACCTGTCGCCGGGCGCGGTGCTTCAACTCGAAGCGATGCGCGACATGTTCGAGGAAGGCCGCTTCGCGCGGTTCGACTTCACCGAAGGCGAGGGGCAGCACAAGCGCCAGTTCGCCACCGGCGGCGTGCCGTGCGTCGACCTGCTGCTGCTGCGGCCGTCGCTGGCCAACCGGCTGACGACGGTGGCGCTGGGCGGGTTCAACGGCGGCGTGGCGCTGGCCAAGAAGGCGGTGACCGGCGTGGGGCTGGAGAAGCTGGCGAAGAAGGTCCGGCGGGGCTGAGGCTTGCGTTCAGGACCGGCAACGGACCTGCGACCGTTCGACCGCTTCGGCTTCATACCAGCCGAGCTTGCCGTAGTAGGGCGCGATTCCGGACCGGAAATACAGAAGGTCGACGCGGCATGGCTTGCCATTGGCAAGGTAGCGGCAGCGTGCCTTGTTTCTTGCGATAAGGCGGCAGCGCACTTCCTTGACCGGGATAAGCACCAGGCCCGAGCCAAACTCCTCGCAATTGTTGCCGTCCGCGTCGCAGGCCGGCGGGACATAGGCATAGTTGGAATGGGCGTAGGAGACGTCGCTCCAGCTCGGCAGCGACGGCGCGGGCCCGGTATCCTGTCCGGCAAGGGCGAGCATGGCGAGGGGCAGCCAGAGTGCCATGCCGGGAGGCTGCCGGATTGTTTTGCTCAGGGCAATGGCATCTTCGAAATCCTCTCCCGGAGGGAGAGGGGGACCAGCGAAGCTGGTGGAGAGGTAGTCTCCGCGAGCGATGCCGGTTGCTTGTGGCGACTACCCCTCCACCGTCCTTTGGACGGTCCCCCTCCCCCTCCGGGGGAGGATTGGGTAAGGCATCCCCATGCATCTGCGCGCCGAAGCCATTATCCTGAGCGTCCGCGCGCATGGCGAGCATGGGGCGATCGTGCGCGCGATGACCGAGAGCGACGGGATGCTGGCCGGCTATGTGCGCGGCGGGCGGTCGCGCAAGCTCAAGCCGGTGCTGCAACCTGCGAATCTGGTGCTGGGCGACTGGCGGGCGCGGACCGAGGAGCAGCTGCCGGGCATGACCGTCGAGCTGATCCACAGCCGCGCGCCGATGTTCCGCGAGCCGCTACCCGCCGCCGCGCTCGACTGGGCGACTGCGCTGACAGCGGCGGCGCTGCCCGAGGGACTGGCCTACCCCCAACTCCACAGCGCGCTCGATGCGGTGCTGTCCGCGGTGGAAGCGGCGCCGGCGGCGCGGGGATGGGCGGTGGCGCTGGTGCGCTACGAGCTGCTGATGCTGGCCGAGCTCGGCTTCGGACTGGACCTCGAGACCTGCGCCGCGACCGGCGGCACCACCGATCTCGCCTTTGTCAGCCCGAAAAGCGGATCGGCGGTGAGCCGGGCTGGGGCCTCGGGCTACGAGAACCGGCTGTTCCGGCTGCCGCCCTTCCTCACCGAAGGCGGGCAGGCGGAGTGGCAGGATATCCTCGACGGATTGCGCATCACCGGCCATTTCCTCGAGCGCGACCTGATGATCGGCAAGGGCGCCGATGCGCTGGCCGCGCGGCAGCGGCTGGTCGATCGGCTGAAGCGGGCAGTTGCGTAACTGGCACAGCGCGGTAATGGCGCTTCGTCCTCCCCGACCTTAGCCTGAAGGAAGTCGAATGCCGCTGATCGCAGTTCTGGGTGGGGACGGTATCGGCCCCGAAGTCACCGCCGAGGCACGCCGCGTGCTCGAGATCGTGGTGCCGGGCCTCGACTATGAGGAAGCGCCGGTCGGCGGCGCGGGCTATGACGCATCCGGCCACCCGCTGCCCGAGGCGACGCTGGCGCTGGCCAAGCGTGCGGATGCCATCCTGTTCGGCGCGATCGGCGATCCGCGCTACGAGAAGCTGGAGCGCCATCTGCGCCCCGAAGCCGCGCTGCTGAGCCTGCGCAGCGAGCTGGGCCTGTTCGCCAATATCCGTCCCGCTACGATCTTCCCGGCGCTGGCCGATGCGTCGTCGCTGAAGCCCGAGGTGGTCAACGGCCTCGACATTGTGATCGTCCGCGAGCTGACCGGCGATGTCTATTTCGGCGAGAAGGGCCAGCGCGTGCTGGACAACGGCCAGCGGCAGGGCTGGGATATGATGTCCTATGCCGATTACGAGATCCGCCGCATCGCGACCGTGGGCTTCGAGATGGCCAAGCGCCGCAAGGGCAAGCTGTGCTCGGTCGACAAGGCGAACGTGCTGGAAACGTCGCAGGTGTGGCGCGATGTCGTGATTGAGATGTCGGCGCAATATCCTGAAGTCGCGGTGACACATATGTACGTCGATAACGCCGCGATGCAGCTCGTTCGCGCACCCACCCAGTTCGACGTGATCGTCACCGGCAATCTGTTCGGCGATATCCTGTCCGATCAGGCCAGCATGTGCGCGGGATCGATCGGCATGCTGCCCTCCGCGTCGCTGCGCGCCTGGGTGGGCGAGAATGGCATGTACGAGCCGATCCATGGCTCGGCGCCGGATATCGCCGGGCAGGGCAAGGCCAATCCGTGCGCGGCGATCCTGTCGGCGGCGATGCTGGTGCGCCACTCGCTGGGCGACGAAGCCGCGGCGCAGCGGATCGAGGCGGCAGTCTCGAAGGCGCTGGACGATGGCGCGCGCACCGCGGATCTGGGCGGCACCCTGTCCACCACCGCGATGGGCGATGCGGTGATCGAGGCGCTGGCGTGAAGCCTGACCTGCTCGAACTTGCGGTCGTCATCCCGACGTTCAACGAGCGCGCCAATGTGCCGCGCCTGATCGCTGCGCTCGACGCGGCGCTGGCGGGGCGCAATTGGGAAGCGATCTTCGTGGACGACAACAGCCCGGACGGCACCGCGGATGCGGCGCGCGAGCTGGGCCGGGCCGACAGCCGGGTTCGGGTGATTCAGCGGATCGGGCGGCGTGGGCTTTCCTCGGCCTGTGTCGAGGGCATGTGCGCCACCGCCGCGCCGATGGTGGCGGTGATCGACGGCGACATGCAGCATGACGAGACGCTGCTGCCGAAGATGCTCGATGCGCTGGAAGCCGACGATGCGCTGGACGTGGTGGTCGGATCGCGCTTCGTCGATGGCGGCGGCACGGGCGAGTGGGACAAGGATCGCGTGGCCAAATCGGCTTTCGCGACAAGGCTTTCACGGCAGGTGCTGAAGGCCGATCTGAGCGACCCGATGAGCGGCTTCTTCATGATCCGCGCCAGCGTGCTGCGCGAGATGGTGCCGATCCTGTCGGCGATCGGCTTCAAGATCCTGCTCGACATCATGACCGCCAGCCCGAAGCCGCTGAAATTCCTCGAGCTGCCTTATGTGTTCCGCACGCGCGAGCTGGGCGAGAGCAAGCTCGATCACGTCGTGGCGATGGAATATCTGATCGCGCTGTACGACCGGATGTTCGGTAATATCGTGCCGGTGCGCTTCGCGATGTTCTCTGCGATCGGGGCGCTGGGCGCGGGGGTGCACTTCGCGGTGCTGGGGCTGCTGTTCGGGCTGAACCTGACCAATTTCGTCGCGGCGACCATCGTCGCAACATTGGTGGCGATGACCTTCAACTTCTTCCTGAACAACGCACTGACCTATCGCGAGCAACGGCTGAAGGGCGCGAAGGCGTTGCTGGGCGGCTGGGTGTCGTTCTGCCTGGTCTGCGCGGTGGGCGCGGTGGCCAATGTCGGCGTGGCTTCGTTCATGCACGACGTTCAGCATGGCGACTGGCGCTTCGCGGCGCTGGCTGGGATTCTGGTGTCGGCGGTGTGGAACTTCGTGCTGTCGTCGCGCTTCACTTGGGGAAGGTATTGAAGCTCCTATATCCTCCCCCGCCAGGGGGAGGTGGCAGGCGAAGCCTGACGGAGGGGGAGGTGGTCAATCACGCTTGTTTGGAGTCCGCCCCCTCCGTCGCCTGCGGCGACACCTCCCCCTGGCGGGGGAGGATTGAGATGTTTCAGCGCCAGCTGTCGAACCACATCCAGTGTTCGAACGCACGCCCGTCCGATAGCGGCATGGCGGAGATGATCGGGTAGAAATAGACGAACAACAGCAATGCGGCGGCGAGGAACCATTCCTCGTAACCGCGCTTGCGGCCCGCATCGTAGCGATCGAATGCCACCGGCAGCGCGAAGCAGATGAAGATGCCGGAGAGGTGGTAGTAATAAAAGAAGCCGAGCGACTTCGGGATCACGATGTAGATCGCCAGCGACGCGATCCATAGCAGCGCCATCGCCAGCGGCAGGATCGCGCGGGTGCGGAACCAGTTCCACAGGCAATAGCCGACCGCGATCAGCCCGCCCCACATGATCATCGGATTGCCGATCAGCAGCACGCCGCGCTGCGCACCGTTGTTATATTCGTAGAGATACCAGATCGGCCGCTCCATGATCGGCCAGCTCCACCAGTCGGACTGATAGGTGTGGTGGCTCAGCACCTGGGTCTGCGCCGCGTACATCGCCTGCTGGTACGGGATCAGCGTTTCCAGCGTCATCGGTTCGAAGGCGTAGAAAAAGGCCGGGGCGAAGGTGAACAGATAGACCGCGATGCTGACCACGCCCATCAGCAACAGGCCGGGGATGGTGGCGAGACCCTGCCAGTGCGGCTGGCCCTTGCCGCCGAGTGCCGTGGTGACCGGCTTCTTCGCGTGGACCGCGTCGCGCACCCGGATCACGATGAAGGCAAGGCCCGCCAGCGCGACATAGGGGATAGCGGCCCATTTCACGCCGACCGCGAGGCCCAGCAGCACGCTGCCGCCGATCCAGCGCCAAAGCACCTGTTTCGTCGTCTCCCCGCGCATTGCCCACAGGAACACGACCATCGCCCACAGGATGAAGACGCCAAGGAAGATGTCTAGCATCGCGATCCGCGATTGGATGAACAGCGTTTGGTTCAGCATCAGCAGGATCGCGGCGATCACCGCGGGGCGAACCGCGCCCGCCAGCAACAGCATGAAGGTGAAACCGCCCACCACCGTCATCGCGCCCGCGACCGCGGACATGATCCGCCAGCCGAACGGATCGTCGCCGAACAGCTCGATACCCCAGGCGATGATCTGCTTGGCGACCAGCGGGTGTTCGGTGTTGCGCGGAAATTCCAGCTCGATCAGCGCGCGCGCGGCGGGGACGTAATGTTCCTCGTCGAAGAAGGGGATGGTCGGCTGGCCGATATGGAAGCCGAACAGCAGCAACGCGGCGAGCCCGATCAGGGCGGCGAGGAGCAGCGGGCGATCGGCCAGGGCCTTGATGCGATCGAGCATGGCGGATCGATAGCCGGTCCTTTGGCCGACAAAAAGCGCAATCCTGATCCATGCCGGTGGATTTCGTACGGTGCCGGGTGGCCGCTTCGGACACCGCCGATCCGCGCCATGCTTGACGCGGGCGGCTCCCCCGCCGCAAAGCGGCTGCCATGAAGCGTCATACCGGCCAGGACCGTAGCGTCACCCAGAACTGGAAGCCCGCAACCCGGGCGATCCGCGGCGGAACCGCGCGTTCCGAGTTCGGCGAAACCAGCGAAGCGCTCTTCCTCACCTCGGGCTATGCCTATGATTGCGCGGGCGACGCCGCTGCGCGCTTCTCGGGCGATCAGGTCGGCATGACCTATTCGCGGCTGCAGAACCCGACGGTGCAGATGCTGGAGGAGCGCATCGCGCTGATCGAGGGTGCCGAGGCGTGCCGCACCATGGCGACAGGCATGGCGGCGATGACCGCGGTGCTGCTGTGCCAGCTCCAGACCGGCGACCATATCGTTGCGGGCCGTGCCGCCTTCGGTTCGTGCCGCTGGCTGACCGATACGCTGCTGCCGCGCTTCGGCATCTGCGTGACCATCGTCGATGCCCGCGATCCGCAGCAGTTCCAGGACGCGATCCGCCCCGAGACCAAGCTGTTCTTCTTCGAGACCCCGGCCAATCCAACGATGGACGTGGTGGACCTGAGGGCAGTGTGCGACATCGCCCGCGCCAACGGCATCCTGAGCGTCGTCGACAATGCCTTCGCCACGCCCGCGCTGCAGCGGCCGATGGAGTTCGGCGCCGACGTGACCGCCTATTCCGCCACCAAGATGATGGACGGGCAGGGCCGCGTGCTGGCGGGTGCCGTGTGCGGGACGCAGGACTTCATCGACAATGTGCTGCTGCCTTTCACCCGCAACACCGGGCCGACGCTCAGCGCGTTCAATGCCTGGGTGGTGCTGAAGGGGCTGGAGACGCTCGACCTGCGCATCCGCCGCCAGAGCGAGAATTCGCTGAAGGTCGGCAGCTTCCTCGAAACCCGCGTGCCGCGCATCCTGCATCCGGGCCTGCCCAGCCATCCGCAGCACAATCTGGCGATGAGCCAGATGGACGCCTGCGGCCCGATCTTCGCGTTCGAAGTCGAGGGCCGGAAGCAGGCGCACGGCTTGCTTGATGCGCTGGGGCTGATCGACATCTCGAACAATATCGGCGACTCGCGCTCGCTGATGACCCATCCGGCATCGACCACGCACAGCAGCGTCGCCGAGGACAAGCGCCTGGAAATGGGCGTGACCGAGGGCATGCTGCGCCTGAACGTGGGCCTCGAGGATCCCGAAGATCTGATCGCCGATCTCGATCAGGCACTAAAGGTGGTCGGCCTGTGATCATGAAGGCACTGTTCAACGAGGAAGCCGAGACGCGCGGGATCACCGTGCGGGTCTCGGTCTCGTACCTCCCCGAACAGTCCGAACCCGATCGCGGCCGCTGGTTCTGGGCCTATCATATCCGCATCGAGAATGACGGGCCGTCCACGGTGCAGCTGCTCACGCGCCACTGGATCATCACCGACGGGCGCGGGCACCAGCATTCGGTGGAAGGCGAAGGCGTGGTCGGCGAACAGCCGATGATCGCGCCGGGCGCGAGCTTCGACTATGTCTCGCGCTGCCCGCTGGCGACGCCGACCGGCAACATGCAGGGCAGCTATCACATGGTCGCCGAGGACGGCGAAGGCTTCGACGTGGCGATCCCCAAATTCGCGCTGCTGGCGCCGGCGGTGGCGGGATGACCCGCGTCTCGTCCGCTGCGAGCACAGTTGCGGAGCTTCACCGCGCACAATTGTTTCTCGGCTTCGCTCGAAACGAACGGTGGAGTAGGGCGCGGGCGATATGAAGCGGACCCATCTTCCCCTGAACGGCCTGCGCGTGCTCGACGCGGCGGCCCGGCATTTGTCGTTCACTCGTGCAGCCGACGAGCTGGCGGTGACCCCGGCGGCAGTCGGGCAGCAGATCCGTGCGCTGGAGGATACGCTGGGCGTCGTCCTGTTCCGCCGCACCACCAAGGGGCTGGAACTGACGCCGGAGGGCGAAGCGGGCCTCGCCGCGCTGCGTGCGGGCTTCCTGCAGTTCGAGGAATCGGTGCGGGCGATGCAGGCCGGGCAATCGTCCAAGTCGCTGACCATCGCCGCGCCGCGCGACCTGACGGCCAAATGGCTGATGCCGCGGCTGGCCGAGATCGCGCGCGGCGATGGCGAGATCCGCTTCGTGCTGGTGCCCGCCGACGACGCGATCGACTTCACCGAAGCCAATCTCGATCTCGCGATCCGCTGGGGCGAAGGCCCGGGCGAGCATGAGGGCGAGGCGCTGGAAAGCGACGGCATGGTCACGGTCGAGGCACCCGGTGGCGGGATCGACACCGCGATCGCCTGGCCCGGATGTCTGGCCGAAGACGCCGGATCGCTGGTCCGCGTCGCCGATGCGGGCCTCGCGCTCGATGCCGCGGCGCAGGGGCTGGGCCGGGCGACGGTACCCGAGCTGCTGGCGCGCGGCGATATCGAAGCGGGCCGGGTGGCGATGATCGGCGAGGCGCGCTCGTCGCGGCTCGGCTATTGGCTGGTCGCGCCGCTGCCCCAATGGCGGCAGAAGAAGGTCAAGTCGCTGGTCGAAGCGCTGGGCGCGTGACCCCGCGCGAGACGCCCGTTCTGACGAGCGAGCGGCTGATCTTGCGGCCCCGCAGCGTGGCGGATGCAGCGGCGTTGCACGCGATCTTCAGCGATGTCGAATTGATGCACTGGTGGTCCAGCGCCGCGCACGAGCGGATGGAACAGACCGTCGAAGAGATTTCGCGCGAACGGCCGGGCTGGCGCGCATGGGCGATCACGCTGAAGGGAGACGACACCGCCATCGGCACCGTCGCCGTGGGCGAGAAGCGGCAGGGCAATGTCGCCGAGATCGGCTATATCCTCAACCGCGCGCATTGGGGCGGGGGGATCGCGCGCGAAGCGGTGAGCCGGGTGATCGACCAGATCTTTGACGAGGGACAGCGCCGCGTGTTTGCCGATACCGATCCGGATAACGTCGCTTCGCGCGGTCTGCTGGAGCGGTTGGGCTTCAAGCTGGAAGGCTATCTGCGGCAGGAATGGGAAACCCATATCGGCGTGCGCGACACGACGCTGTACGGCCTGCTGCGCGACGACTGGATTGCGAGCCGCTCATGACCCCGCCCGACCTGAAGGATCCGGTCCAGCGCGCCGCCTATCGGCAGGAACTGCGCGGCGTCGCGGTGGGCCTGCGGCGGACCGGCGTCGCGCTGGCGGCCATCGGGGGCATGATCGCGCTGGTACGGCTCTATGCCTGGCCCGAGATGCCCGCTCTAGTGCCGGGCGCGGTGGTCGGCGTGGGGCTGATGACGATGATCGCCGCCATCGCCGCACGCACGAAATATCACCAGCTACGGATGCGCGGTTAGGGTGCCGGGGGCGCCGCCAGTTCCACCGCGCGGCCGATCAGCGTGGCGAAGCGGGCATCTTCGACCGCGGCAGCCGGATTGCTCCAGCTTCCGGTGACGACGTACCAGTTGCCGTCCTTGCCCTCGAGCAGCATCGTCATGTGGATCACGCCGGGTTCGGAGCCGCCCTTGTAGCCCACGCTCTTCCAGCGCGCGGCGACGGCCGGGCCGACGCCGGGATTGATGCCCAGGATCTTGCGCGCCTCCGCACCCGCGCCACTGGCGGTGTTGCGGCGGATCCAGTCCATCACCCGCACCATGTCCGACGGGGTGGCGAACCATTCCAGCCGGTCGATCAGGATCGGCTTGCCGTCGCGGAACAGCGTTGGGGAAATGTCGGTGATCGGCGCGCTGGTCACTTCGCCGTCGAGCATGCGGCGGCGGCCGGTGGCGTCGAGCGCGAGATAGCGCTCGGCCATGCTGGGAATGCCCTTCAGCTTGAACATCTCCAGCGTCGACATGAACGGGATCATACCTGCGGGATCGGCGACGCCGGTGACGCGTAGCATCGCCTCGACGCGAGTGCGGCCGACCAGATGGAGCAGGATATCGGTCGCGCTGTTGTCGCTGATCGAGATCATCTTCGACGCCAGCTCGCGCAGGCTGATCTTCGTGCCTGCGGGCAGGAGCGTATAGGTGCCGCCGGGCAGGGGGCGCCCGTCCAGCGTGACCATGTCGTCCCATTTGCGCTCGCCGGCATTGGTCGCGCGGATCAGCTCGGCGAGGATGATCAGCTTGAAGCCCGATCCCAAGGCGAAGGGGCGCTCACTATTGTCGCCGGCGATCAGCGTGGGCGCGCCGTCGCCGAGCCGGGCATAGGCGAAGCCGGTGCTGCCGGGCAGTGCGCGCAGCGTGGTGCGGACCGCATCGATGCTCGCCTCGCGCCCGGAAAGTCCGGTGAAGCGCAAGGTGCTGACCTGATGCGGCGGGGTGGCGTCGACGCCGATCACGCCGCTGGCGGTGCCGTCGCGGAAGCCGAGCACGATCTCCGCTACCCAGGGCGATTTGACCGTCACCGATTCCACGCGCGTAACCGGGCCGAGCGTCGCGACGACCTGCGTGATGGTCTGGTCCATCTGCGCCTTGGGCACCATCGCGCGGAAGCCCGGCGCGAAATAGGCTTCATAATCGCCCTTGCCCTGGAACAGCGTGACCAGTTCGGCGAGGCGCGTCTTGAGCTGCTCGGATGCGACCGGCGCGGCTTCCTGAGTCGCGGGGGCGGTCTGCGCCAGTGCCGGGACGACCGGCAGGGTGGCGAGCATCAGCGTTGCGATGGCGAATCTCATCGTTCGAATCTCCCTGTTCGATATAATTATGATATCAAATTTAGACGCGCGTCAACCGACATCGGCTTCGCGGTCGATCGCTATGATCTCGGCCTGCAGGCGTCTCGCGCCGATACGGTTGAGGAAATGGACCAGGACGAACATCCCCAGCACCGGAATCGCGGGGATCGCCACGCCGATGATCGCCGCAGCAAGCGGCTTGTGGCGCGCGGTTTCCCAGCCGACTGCGACGAGGAACATCAGCACCCCCGGCATGAACGGCCCCAGATACCAGCGCCACACGCTCGCCAGCATGTCGCGCTGCCGGACGAGCTGGTCGCGGCAGAAGGCGATGCTTGCCCCGCCGAATGCCGCGGACGGTTCGGGAATGCGGCGGCGCCACAGGTTGATCATCACGGCGATGGTACCGATCATGATCGCGATACAGCTGATGCGGATGCTCCACACCGGCAACGCTGCGATTGCCCAGCCGAACCCGGCAAGGACGATCACGCCCGCGCCATATTCGATCGCGTCGCGGCGCATCACCCGGCGGCGCAGCAGGCGCGCGCGCCGCTCGATCTCGTCAGGGGTGAGGCCGGTGGCGTCCTTCTGGTCGGTGGACCAGAGCGCGAGGATCGAGTCGCTCATGCCGCGTCTCCTCTGGCGAAATGTTGCGCGAGCAGCGCCTTGATGCGGTGGATCTTCACCGCGACATTGCCGGCGGTCAGTCCGGTGATCTCGGCGATGGCGGCGGCGTCCAGCCCTTCGAGATAGAGCAGGATCACGCTGCGGTCGGCGGGCTTGAGCCGGGCGATCAGGCGGCGCAGCCGTTCGAGCGTCTGTGCGTCGCCTACCGCCGCTTCCGGGTTATCCTGCGCAGCGATGTCCGCCGCCGCCTCGATCGCGACCAGCTTTGCCGATCCCGCGCGGCGGGCGGCATGGGTGGCGGCGACATTATGGGCGACGCGATAGACCCAGGTGCCGAGCGCGCATCGCCCGTCGAATGCGGCGAGGCTGCGCCACAGCGCGAAGTGCATGTCCTGTTCGAGATCGCGCGCCTTGTCGGCATCGAACTCGGTCGCGCGGGCGAGCCGGGCGAGAGCGGGGGCGTAGCGCGCCGACGCATCGGCATAGAGCCGGTCGTGCGCGTCCTTCCCCTGTTGCCGATCCCGATGCTGCACTGTGCCGCCTCCCGTCATGAAGCTTTAGACGAGCGGGCGTGACATTTCTTACAGCATCGGTTTTGCGGGCGCCGGTTTCATTCCTCGATGGCGCATCCGGCGGGCAAGTCTCCGCCGTTGCGCACTGCGTCCCAGCGAGCCAGGCGCGAGGCCATCACCTGTTCGGCTTGCGCCAGCGGCGTGGCATCGAACCGGGCCGTCGCCACAACCTTCCCGTCGATGCGAACCTGCATCGTGAATGGCTGCGAGAAGCCGCCATCCCATGCCTCGTTCCAGAGCCAGTTGGCGAACAGCGACAGTTCTGCGCGGCCCGATCCATAAGCATATCCCTTGACCGAAAGCGGTGAGGGGCGATCGACGATTGCGATCTCTATCAGCGCCTGATCGCGGATTGCATCGCCTTCCAGCGTTTCGGCGAAGCCGGCCTGACCGAAATGCTCGACCTGCCCGACCCGTTCGACCCGGTGCCAGGCCGAGATATTGCCCCCGCTTGGCCGGATGCCGTCGGCAAATTCCACCGACAGAGGGAAAACCATTTCGGTCCCGGTCGCGCGGAACAGTGTCGCTGGCTTGCCGGGTTCGCGAACATAATCTGCCAGATAGCTGGATCGCCGCTCGGCAGTCTCGATGCTGGTCTGGCAGCGAATATACTGCGTTTGCTCCTGGGCCTGCGCGGCGGCCGGTGCGATCAGCATCGCGACCAGCAACGCCTCACGCATCGATCGCGTCTTCCTCCAGACGCGCCGCATTCTCCTGGATGAAGGCGAAGCGGTGGGCAGGATTGTTGCCCATCAGCCGGTCGACCAGATCCTTTACCCCCGCGCGCTCCTCATATTCCTGCGGCAGGGTGACGCGAAGCATCCCGCGCGTGGCGGGATCCATCGTCGTTTCCTTGAGCTGGTTCGGGTTCATCTCGCCAAGCCCCTTGAAACGGCTGACCTCGACCTTCTTGCCCTTGAACGGCCCGGCCTCGATCTCCGCGCGGTGTGCGTCATCGCGGGCGTAGAGCGACTTTGCGCCCACGGTCAGGCGATAGAGCGGCGGCTGGGCGAGGTAGAGATGCCCGCGCCGGACCAGATCGGGCATTTCTTGGAAGAAGAACGTCATCAGCAGCGTGGCGATATGCGCGCCGTCCACGTCTGCGTCGGTCATGATGATGATGCGTTCGTAGCGGAGGTTATCCGGCTGGCAGTCCTTGCGGGTGCCGCAGCCCATGGCGAGGATCAGGTCGGCGATTTCCTGATTGGCGAGGATCTTCGCGCTGGTTGCCGAGGCGACGTTCAGGATCTTGCCGCGGATCGGCAGGATCGCCTGCGTCTTGCGGTCGCGTGCCTGCTTGGCGCTGCCGCCTGCCGAATCGCCTTCGACGATGAACAGTTCGGTGCCGGCCGGATCGTCGGCCGAGCAATCGGTCAGCTTGCCAGGCAGGCGCAGCTTGCGTGCGCTGGTCGCGGTCTTGCGCTTGACCTCGCGCTCCTGCTTGCGGCGCAGGCGGTCGTCCATCCGTTCGAGCACATAGCCGAGCAGCGCCTTGCCGCGATCCATATGGTCCGACAGGAAATGGTCGAAATGGTCGCGCACGGCCTTTTCGACCAACGTCGCTGCCTCGGGCGAGGTCAGACGGTCCTTGGTCTGCGACTGGAAATGCGGGTCGCGGATGAAGACGCTGAGCATCAGCTCGCTGCCGGTCATCACATCGTCCGCGGTGATGTCCTTGGCCTTTTTGTTGCCCACCAGCTCGCCGAACGCGCGGATGCCCTTGGTCAGCGCGGCGCGCAGGCCGGCCTCGTGCGTGCCGCCATCGGGCGTGGGGATAGTGTTACAGTACCAGCTGTACGACCCGTCGCTCCACAGCGGCCATGCGACCGCCCATTCGACGCGGCCGTTATTCTCGCCGGGGAAATCCTGCGAACCCGAGAAGAAGTCGGCGGTGGCGCTTTCACGCGCGCCGATCTGTTCCTTCAGATGATCGGCCAAGCCACCGGGGAACTGGAACACCGCCTCGGGCGGGGTCTCGTCGGTGATCAGTTCGGGTGCGCATTTCCAGCGGATCTCGACGCCCGCGAACAGATACGCCTTGGACCGCGCCAGCTTGTAGAGCCGTGCCGGCTTGAAATGCATTTCCGGCCCGAAAATCTCGGGATCGGGCACGAAGGTGACGCTGGTGCCGCGCCGGTTGGGCGTGCCGCCGACATGCTCGACCGGGCCGAGCGTGCGACCCTGTGAGAAGCGCTGGCGATAGAGCTGCTTGTCGCGTGCGACTTCGACGGTGGTGTCGATCGACAGCGCGTTGACCACGCTGCTGCCCACGCCGTGCAGGCCGCCCGACGTTGCATAGGCTTTCCCTGAGAATTTGCCGCCCGCGTGCAGCGTGGAGAAGATCACTTCCAGCGCCGACTTGTCGGGGAATTTCGGATGCGGGTCCGTCGGGATACCGCGGCCATTGTCGGTGATGGTCACCCGGTTGCCCGGCTCCAGCGTGATCTCGATCCGGTTGGCATGCCCCGCCACAGCTTCGTCCATCGCATTGTCGAGGATCTCGGCCGCAAGATGGTGGAAGGCGCGCTCGTCGGTGCCGCCGATATACATGCCCGGCCGCCGCCGGACCGGCTCGAGGCCCTCAAGCACTTCGATCGACGAAGCGTCGTAATTGCCGGAAACGGCGTTGGGGGCCTGGAACAGATCGTCGTCGTTACTGGACATGGGGAACGTATAGGGGGTGCGGAGTCGGGCGCGCAAGGCGTGGGACGGGGTTATCCACAAGCGCGGCAGATGCGGCTATCACCGCGGCGTGACCATTGCCGCCCGCCTTGCCCCCGGAGAGACGCTGGGCGACCGTATCCTGCGGGTCGATCACGCCGGCGAGCATGGTGCGGTGTGCACCTATCGCATGCAACGCCGCCTCGCGCGCTGGACCGCGCCGGACATGCTGGCGCAGATCGACGAATTCATCGCGCATGAGCAGCGCCACCGCGCGCTGTTCGCCACCGAGATCGCCCGGCGTGGCGACCGGCGATGCCCGAGTTATCCGGTCTGCGCGGTGCTGGGGACGATGCTGGGCTTCGTCACCGGATTGCTGGGCGCGCGCGCCATTGCCGCGACGACGGTAGCGATCGAGCGGGTGGTGTTGCGCCATCTGAGCGAACAACTGGCGGTGCTGAGGGACAGCGATCCCGCTGCGGCTGCGATCATCGGCGAGATCGTCGCGGACGAGCAGCGGCACCATGACGAGTCCGCCGCGCAATTGACCGGCGGCGCGCTGCAATGGGTGCTGAACAAGGGTGTCGGCGCCGCGACCGAAGCGGTGATCTGGATCGGGATGCGCCGCTAGAGTTCCGATCGCCGCTTGTTGCCCATGGGCAACACCTCACCGCTAATTCCGCCGGGCGATGCGTCCGAACGTGTTTCCCGTTCGTATCTGCCATCGCAACATAAACGGAGAACCCCATGAAAATGCTGCTTCTTGGCGCGGCGAGCCTGCTCGCTGCGACGGCCCCGGCTTACGCTCAGGACACGAGCGAAGCCGAATTCGACGGCCCCTATATCGGCGCTTCGGTCGGTTACTCGTTCCAGGGAAATGACGTCGGCGAGACGATCCTGTTCGATCGCGACCTCAACGGCACCTTCGGCGACACGGTGGTCACCACTGCGCCCGCCAACGCCTTCTCGCCGGGCTTCTGCAATGGCGCGGCCACCTCGACCGCGAATGTCGGCTGCACCAACGACAAGGACGGCATCACCTACAGCGCGCGTCTCGGCTGGGACTTCCAGTTCGGCAATGTCGTGGCCGGTGTCGTCCTCGAAGGCGGCAAGACCGAGATCCGCGACAGCGTCAGCGGCTTCAGCACCACCCCGGCGCGCTATACCATGACGCGCGAGATCGACTGGAATGCCGGCCTGCGCGCGCGCCTCGGCTATGTCGCGGGCGGCCGCACGCTGTTCTACGGCACGGGCGGCGGCGCCTATGCCAAGGTCGATCACAGCTTCTCGACCAGCAACACTGCCAACAGCTTCACCGGTCGCGGCAAGAACGACGTCTGGGGCTGGTCTGCGGGTGGCGGCGTGGAGCAGAAGGTCGGCAAGAACTTCTCGTTCGGCGTCGAATATCTCTACACCCGCTATGACGACGACGATTACACCGTCCGCGCGGGACCGGGCACTGCGCCGGCGACCAATCCGTTCCTGCTGGGCAATACGTCGGGCACCGATTTCCGCCGCAGCGACAATCGCTTCGACCATCACGGGATCAAGGCGACCGCCAACTTCCGTTTCTAATCCAAGCCATCGTCACGCAGACGGCCGGAGGCGCGATCCTCCGGCCGTTTGTCGTTTGCGCGTCATGGTTCCGGACCTAAGCTCGGCGCAGGCAAGGGAGAGTGGCGATGTGGATTCGGCTGGCGGCGTTGACGATGGTTGCGGCACTGGCGATGCCGGTATCGGCGCAGGTCCGCCCGGATCGCGCCGCGACGATGGATGCCGCCGCAACTGCCGCGATGGCGAAGACCGGCGCGAAGGGGCTGGCCATCGCGGTGATCGAGGACGGCAAGATCGTGTTCGTCCGTGCCTATGGCGCCCGTAACGCCAAGGGCGATCCGCTGCAGGACGCGACGATCATGTATGGCGCGTCGATCACCAAGGCGGTGTTCGCCTATACGGTGATGCAGCTGGTCGATGAAGGGAAGATCGACCTCGACAAGCCCATTGCCGCGATGCTGCCCAAGCCGTTGCCCGAATATGGCAATCTCGACGCATACGGGAATTGGGGCGATCTGGCTGCGGACGAGCGCTGGCGGAAGGTCACCCCTCGGATGGTCCTGACCCACAGCACCGGCTTCGCCAATTTCTCGTTCCTCGAACCGGACGGGAAGCTGAAGTTCCACTTCGACCCCGGTGCCCGCTACGCCTATTCGGGCGAGGGGATCATCCTGCTCCAGTTTGCGATCGAGAAGGGGCTGGGGCTCGATCTGGGCGCCGAGATGCAGCGGCGCGTGTTCGACCGGTTCGGCATGACCAACACCAGCATGATCTGGCGGCCGGACTTCGCCGCCAATCTGGCCGATGGCTGGCAGGCGGACGGCACGGTGGAGCCGCATGACGAGCGCGGCCGGGTGCGCGCGGCGGGATCGATGGATACGAGCATCGCCGATATGGCACGCTTCGCAGCAGGCTTCATTCGCGGCGACGGGCTGAGCGCGAAGTCCCGGGCCGAAATGGTCCGTCCGCAGCTTCCCATCACCAGCCGCACGCAATTCCCGACCCTGCTCGAAGCGCCCGCCGATCAGCGCTGGCCCGGCCTGTCGGCGGGGCTGGGCGTGGTGACGTTTCAGGGACCGCAGGGTCCCGGCTTCTTCAAGGGCGGGCACAATGACTCGACGGGCAACAGCTGGGTCTGCGTCGAGCGCGGGCGGCGCTGTATCGTGATCCTGGCCAACGACGTCCGCGCCGAAAAGGCCTTTCCCGATCTGGTCCGCGCGGCGCTGGGCGAGACCGGCGTGCCCTATGGCTGGGAATATGGCTTCTGAGGCGATGGCGAGGAAGAAGCGTTACCTGACCGCCACGCTGCCCGATGGCTATGTGAAGACCATCGGGCCGACGAACCTGCCCTTCACCCATTACTGGCGGATCGTCGCGGTGCTGGAGAATGGCCGGACGGAAGTGTTCTGGGGCCATGCCAAGTCGCTGAAGGAAGCGAACGCCAAGAAGGCCGATACGGCGGTGGCGGCGGCCCAGCGCGGCTGGAAAGGCTATGACTTCGAAGTAGTCGAACTGACCGAGAGCTAACCGGCTGCCAGCGCCCGCAGGGCTGGGACCAGCCGGTCGACGTCCTCCATCCGCGTAGCGAGTGCCGGAGTCACGCGGACGCAGGCGCCGCCCGCCACGCCGCCGCGGTACACGGTGAAGATGCCATGCTGCTCCAGCAGCGCCTTGGCGACCGCCATATTGGCTTCGCTGGTGCTGCGCCCGGTCAGGCGGAACGAGGTGATCGCGCCATGCATGCGTGGATCGTCGGGCGTAAGGATCTCGATACCCGCGACGCCGCGCAGCGGGCGGACCCAGCGGTCGCGCAGCGCACGCAGCCTTGTGGCGCGATTGGCCGATCCGATCGCTTCCTGGAAATCGATCGCGGCGGGCAGGGTCAGCTGGGCGGCATAATCGACCGTGCCGGTGTGCACCCGGGCGCGCAGGCTGTCCGGTGCTGCACTGCCTTCGCCCGGATCGGGATCGATATCGGCGACGCGGCCCTTGCGCACATACAGCACGCCGCAGCCCAGCGGCGCGCCGATCCATTTGTGCAGGTTGAACCCGACGAAATCGGCGTCGAGATCGGGCAGGGCAAAGTCGAGCTGACCGACGCTGTGCGCGGCGTCGACGATGCAATCGATCCCGCGCGAGCGTGCGATGGCGACGATCTCGCGCACCGGGATCGCGAGGCCGGTGCGGTGGCCGAGATGGGTGAGCAGCACCAGCCGGATCTTCGGATTGGCATCGAAGGCGGCCACATAGGCGTCGATCACGCCCTGCCATGTCGCGGGTTCGGGAATGGCGATACGGTGGATCGTGACGCCGCGGGTCTTCTCCAGACTATCGCAGCACGCGATCATGCTGTCATAATCGAGATCGGAATAGAGTAGTGCGTCGCCGGGCCGCAGCTTGTTGTAGCGGCCGATCGCGGCGTTCAGCGCCTCGGTGGCGTTGCGGGTCAACACGATCTCGTCGGGCGAAACGCCGAGCGACGTCGCGACGCGCGCCTCGACCGCCTGAAGATCGCCAATCATCGTGCGGCGGGCATAATAGCTGGTGTCGCGGTTCACCCGCGCGACTTGTTCCTGATAGGCGGCCAGCACCGGCCGCGCCATCATCCCCCAATTGCCATGTTCGAGCTGAACCACCTCGCGCGTCATGTCGAACTGCGCGGCGATGGCGTCCCAATCGGGCTCGGCGGCGGGAGAGGTCATCGCTGCCGCCCGTGCGGAGACGGGCAGCAGCGCTGCACCGGCGAGCAAGGTCCTGCGATCCATGACACCTCACTCGCCTCTGTCGATATGGCGTCAGCCCTTGGCGAACGCCCTTAACGGACTCGGGGGCCGCCGAACGGCAGCGGCGGCGGGGGACGCCGATCGCGGCGGGGCAGCTGTGCCTGATAGGCATGGCCGCAATGCGCGACGCAATAGGGGAAGCCCGGGTTCACCTTGTCGCCACAGAAGTGGAAGTCCGGCTCGCCCGGATGACCCAGCGGCCATTTGCAGATGCGATCGTTCAGATCGAGCAGGCTGGTCTTGCCCGCAATCGCTTCGCTCGGCTTGGCAGGCACCAGACGGCGGGGCGGGGCGGGGGTGATCGGTGCGGACTGTTCGCCGGGATTCTGGCGCAGGAAACCGCCGGGGCCGACCGAGCGCAGCACCGGACCGCTGGGCTTGGCGGGCGCATCAGCGGCGGGCACGCCGTCATCGGCGTCATCGCCATCATCGATCTCGACCGGCTTGGGTGCAGGCGCAGCGGCGCGTGGCGG
>NZ_JARNTV010000042.1 GCF_029433115.1 Sphingomonas sp. AOB5
CTGGGGCTGGCGGCGCTCGGCGTGGTGACCGCCGCGCTGGTTTCAGGCCTGCGCAGCGCGGGCGCATTGGCGGGCCTCGTCATGCTGCCCTTCGCGGTGCCGCTGCTGATTTTCGGCGCGGGATCGGTCGATGGCGAAACCGGCGCGCTGAAGCTGCTCGGCGCGGTCAGCCTGTTGCTGGTCGCCGGATGCCCGTTCGTGGCGGGCGCGGCGATGAAGATGGGGCGGAGCTAGCTCATCGCAGCAAGAGCGCGATCGGTATGCCGAGGATCAAGCCGAAGGCGAGCAGCAACCCGATCATTCGCGCGATCTTCCAGCGCCGCCGCCGGGGTTCCGCGTCACTCAGCGCGTGGATCGTCGCACCTATCGCCTCGGCGGCCACATCAATCAGTGGCTCTACCGACACTATCGACTCCACCGCGCGAAGATCGCGGTCGGCAGCATCAGCCCGCGGGCTTCTTCGCGCACGACCAGTTCGCCGCATTCCACCTTGCCCGGAAGGTCGCCGAAATGCTGGCGGACCAGCTCGCCGATTGCCAGCGCCGACATGCGCACGGCGTAGACGGTGAGGAACAGGAAGCGAGAGTCCGCGTCGATCAGCGCGCGGCAATCGCCTATCAGTCCGGGCAGCCCGGTCTCCAGCACCCAGCGCTCGCCGGTTGGGCCGCGGCCGAATTTCGGGGGGTCGAGGATGATCCCGTCATAGCGCCGTCCACGCCGCACTTCGCGCGCGGTGAACTTGCCGGCATCGTCGATCATCCAGCGGATGGGCTTGTCCGCCATGCCGGAAAGCTCGGCATTGGCCTTGCCCTCGGCCACCGACTTTTTCGACGCGTCGACATGGGTCATCCGCGCGCCCTTCGCCGCCAGCGCCAGCGTACCGACGCCGGTATAGCCGAACAGGTTCATGCATTCGGGTTCGCTGACGCCGTCGATCTGCGTACGCATCCAGTCCCATACCGGCGCCATGTCCGGGAAGAAGCCGAGATGGCGGAAGGGCGTGGTCTGCGCGGTGAAGCGCGCTTCCTTCCACGCCAGCGGCCAGCCTTCGCGCGGGGTCGGCTTGTCGAAATGCCAGCGGCCGCCGCCCTCGTCGTCGGGTGCGGGCAGGAACTCGCCATGCGCGTCCCAGTCGTCGGATGCGGGCGCCCACATCGCCTGCGGCTCGGGGCGGATGAAGCGGTACTGGCCGTAGCGCTCGAGCTTTCGTCCGTGCCCCGAATCGATCAGGCCGTAATCGGCCCAAGGTTCGCCGGTAAGGGTAATCAGGTCCATGCGCTTCCCCTTAGCGGGGTTGGGCGCGCTCGGCGATATAGCCCGTAACGGCTTCGAACGTGCCCGGCAGCACGTCGTAACGCTCTTCGCGTTCGAACAGGTCGCCGATCCGCGCGGGCAGGATCGGGCGGCCGCCGGTTGCGCGCTCCACTGCGTCCTGGAACTTGGCCGGATGCGCGGTCGCCAGCGTCACCACCTGACCGCTCACCGGGGCGCGGCGCGCGGCGGCAAGACCGATCGCGGTGTGCGGATCGATGATCTCGCCCGAGTCCGCGGCCCAGCGCATCGCCTGAGACATTTCGTTAGGATCGATCCGGTCGCTCGTAAAAATCTTTGCAGCCTCGGTCTGCTGCGCATTGGTCAGGCGCATCGCCTTGCTGGCTTCGAAGCCGCGCATCTGTTCGGCCAGCGCCGCCCCGTCGCGACCGCCTGCGTCGAACAACAGCCGCTCGAAGTTCGAGCTGACCTGAATGTCCATGCTCGGCGCCGCGGTCGGCGTGACCGTGCCGGCCGAATAGTCGCCGGTGGAAAGCGCGCGGTGGAGGATGTCGTTGACGTTGGTCGCCACGATCAGCTGCTCGATCGGCAGGCCCATGCGCGATGCGGCATAGCCCGCGAACACATCGCCGAAATTGCCGGTCGGAACCGCGAAGGCGACCTTGCGCTCGGGCGCGCCGAGGCGGACCGCGGCGTAGAAATAATAGACGATCTGCGCGAGCAGCCGTGCCCAGTTGATCGAGTTCACCGCCGAAAGCTGGAAGCGGCCCGAGAAGCCGGGGTCGTTGAACATCGCCTTCACCAGCGCCTGCGCATCGTCGAAACTGCCTTCGATGGCGATGTTGTGGACATTGGGCGCCAGCACCGTGGTCATCTGCCGGCGCTGCACGTCGGACACGCGGCCCTTGGGGTGGAGCATGAAGATATCGACGCCGTGCCGCCCGGCCACCGCGTCGATCGCGGCCGAGCCGGTGTCGCCCGAAGTCGCGCCGACGATGGTCAGGTGCGCGCTGCTGCCGGTCAGGAACTTCTCGAACAACAAGCCCAGCAGCTGCAGCGCCACGTCCTTGAACGCCAGCGTGGGCCCGTGGAACAGTTCGAGCAGCCAGTTGCGCTCGTCGAGCTGGACCAAAGGCGTCACCGCGGCATGGGCGAAGCGGCCATAGGCCTGGCTGCACAGCGTGCGCAGCTCGTCCTCGCTCAGATCGTCGCCGACGAACGGCAGCATCACGCGGACGGCGGTCTCGACATAGGAGAGGTCGGCCATCGCCGCGATATCGTCGCGGCTGAACTGCGGCCAGGCCTGCGGCACATAGAGGCCGCCATCGCTGGCGAGACCGGTCAGGGTCACGTCACGGAAACCAAGGATCGGCGCAGTGCCGCGGGTGCTCTGATAGCGCATGATCAGCGGTTAGCTGCGCGACCTTGATGGAGCAAGGACAGCGCTTCTTTAGCGCCGTCAGATCAGGCTTGGTCGGCCGGTGCCTTCTTCTTCTCGCGCCACGCCAGTGCCAGCACATAGATCACCGCCGCGACCAGCGCGAAAATGAACCATTGCACCGCATAGGCCAGATGGTTGTTCGGCACGCTCAACAAATCGGGCTTGGCGGTCACTTCGAGGCCCGGCGCTGCGAGATCGGCGATCAGCATCAGCGACTTCGGGCGGCGATCGAACAACTGACCGATCAGGGTGCGCGAATCCGGGCCATGGGTGATCGTGCCGGTGATCGGCCCGCCGCCCCATTCGGGCTTGAATTTGGGGTCCTTGGCCACGCCGACATCGATCAGCAGGATCGGACCCTCGGCGCCGGTGCGACACTGGGCGATTTGGCGCCAGCCGGTCTCGCCCTTGCGGTTGCGTCCGCCCTGCTGCTGCCAACCGAGCACCTCGAGGCACATCGCGCTGGCTTGGCGGAACAGATACTCGTCGCCGACGGGGATGCGGGGAAAGGCCATCGCCGGCTTCGTCATGTTCTGCGCGTAATGGACCAGCGCGGCTTCCTTCTCGGCCTTGCGCTGGAGCTGCCACACGCCCAGCGCGATCATCGCGGCGATGGCGATGGCGACGACGATGGTCGGGATCAGCGGGAAGCGGGGCAGGGACCTGATCATTTCCGGGCGCGGCCTTCACGTGCGTCGTTGCGATATTCGAGCGCCAGCAGCAGCCCCTTGGCGAAGCGCAGTGCGCCGAGAACGAGCAAGGTGGTGAGCGGGATCCACAGCAGGGCATGCACCAGCACGCCCGGCGCGAAGCGCAGCTCGACCACCAGCGCGAGCACCGTCACGATCGTCCCGACGCCCAGGGTCAGGAATACGACTGGCCCGTCGCCGACATTGAATTTCGCGAAATCGAAGCCGCACGCCGTGCAGTGATCGGCGAAACGGACCCAGCCCGAAAACATGCTGCCCCCGCCGCAGCGGGGGCAGATGCCTTTTACAGCGGTTTCGGCGGGCGCAGGTTCGCTCACCGGGCCGGTCGGTTCTTAGCCGTGATGGACCGGTGCACCCCAGCCGCCCCACACATAGATGGAAGCGAAGAGGAACAGCCACACCACGTCGACGAAGTGCCAGTACCAGGCCGCCGCTTCAAAACCGAAATGCTGGCGGGGGGTGAAGTGGCCCTTATAGACGCGGGCGAGGTTCACCATCAGGAAGATGGTGCCGACCAGCACGTGGAAGCCGTGGAAGCCGGTCGCCATGAAGAAGGCGCCGCCATAGCTGCTGCCGCCTTCGCTGGTCGCCTTGAACGGGAACGGCGCTTCCAGATACTCATAGGCTTGGATGCACGAGAAGAGCATGCCGAGCAGGATGGTGAGCCACAGGCCCTTCTTCACGCCGTCATTCTCGCCGACGCCGATCAGGCCCCACAGGCCCTTCAGCTCGCCGCCGCGCTGATTGTGGATCAGGGCGTGGTGCGCCCAGGTCACCGTGGTGCCCGAAGCCAGCAGGATCAGCGTGTTGAGCAGCGGGAGCTTCCACGCGTCGAGCACTTCCATGCCCTTGGGCGGCCACACGCCGCCGACGGCTTCCACCGCCGAGGGGAAGAGCGCGAAATCGAACCAGGCCCAGAACCAGCCGACGAAGAACATCACTTCCGAAGCGATGAACAGGATCATGCCGTAGCGCAGGTGGAGCTGCACGATCGGCGTGTGATCCCCGGCATGCGCCTCTGCGATCACCTTGGACCACCAGACGAAGAAGCTCGCGATCACCAGCGCGACGCCCAGGAAGAACACCAGCGTCGCCATCGACGCGGTATCGGGCGACTTGTGCATCCACATCAGCGCGCCGACGGCCAGCACGAACGCCGCGAACGACGCGAAGATCGGCACCGCGTCGGGCGGAAGGATGTGATACTGGTGGTTCTTGGCTCCGGCCATGATCGGTCCCTGTTACGATATTTTGAGGTGCCTTAGCCCGGTGTCTTCTCGGAATCCACAGGGTAAAATGTGTAGGACAGCGTGATTTCGCGCACATCCTTCGTATCCGGATCGTCGACGATCTTCGGATCGACATAATAGATCACCGGCATGCGCATCTCCTCGCCCGGGGCAAGGGTCTGCTGGGTGAAGCAGAAGCACTGGATCTTGGTGAAATATTTGCCCGCCTGGGTGGGCGTCACGTTGAAGGTCGCAGTGCCGGTGACCGGCTTATCCGACAGATTCTTCGCGGTGTAGAAGGCGATGTCGCGCCCGCCGATCTGGATGGTCGACACGCGCTGCTCGGGCTTGAATATCCAGGGCAGCTTCTGGCTGGTATTGGCGTCGAACGCCACGCGCACCGTCTGGCCGATCGCGCCGGGCGCTTCGGTGCCGCGCATCGTCGCGCCGCCGAACCCGGTCGCTTCGCAGAACATGCGGTACAGCGGCACGCTGGCGAACCCCAGCCCGCCCATGAAGCAGACGAACAGGCTGCCGAGCAGCGCGGTCCTGAGCTTGGGGCTCAGCCTCAGCGTCATCCCACCATGCCCAGTTTGATCTTCACGATCGAGATGGCGAAGACGAGGATGACGAAGCCGCCGAGCAGCCATGCCATCACCTTCGCACGGCCCAGCTGGCGGGCGCGGATCTGGTCTTCGGACGTGTTCATGTCGTTCATGCAAACCACCGGTCGGCGACCACAGCGCCGAACATGAGGAACAGATAGAGGATCGAATATTTGAACAGCCGCCGCTCGGGCTTCATCCCGTCGGCGGGCTGCCCATCTTCGGACCGCGTCGTGCGCAGCGCCACCTGCGCCGCGAACAGCAGGAACAGCGCGTTCAGCACGATCGCCGCCACGCCATAGATATTGCCCATCAGCCCCAGCGCCCAGGGCGCGATCGCCGCGGCGACCATCGGCAGGGTATAGAGGCCGATCTGGGTGCGGGTCATCCGCTCGCCCGCCACCACCGGCAGCATCGGCACGCCGGCATTGGCGTAATCGGTCTTCACGAACAGCGCGAGCGCCCAGAAATGCGGCGGCGTCCACAGGAAGATAAGCGCGAACAGCAGCACCGGCAGCGTGGCGATGTCGCCGGTCGCCGCAGCCCAGCCGATCATCGGCGGGAAGGCGCCCGCGGCGCCGCCGATCACGATGTTCTGCGCGGTGCGGCGCTTCAGCCAGATGGTGTAGATGAAGACATAGAACAGGATCGAGACGGTCAGGATCGCCGCCGCGGCCAGGTTCAGCGCGAAATACATCAGGATGACCGAGAAGGCGGCCAGCCCGACGCCGAAATGCAGCGCCGACTGGCGGTCCATCCGCCCGGCGGGAAGCGGGCGGCCCTGGGTCCGCTTCATCAGCGAATCGAGATCCGATTCGTACCACTGGTTCAGCGCCCCCGCCGCGCCTGCGCCAAGGGCGATGCACAGGATCGCGGTGAAGCCCAGCACCGGATGGATCGGCACATTCGCCGCCAGCATGCCGCACAGCCCGGTGAACACGACAAGCGTCATCACGCGCGGCTTGGTCAGCGCAAGGAAATCGCGCCAGTCGGCGGGAAGCGGGGTCGCGGTTGCGGTCATCGGTGCTGCGGAGGCCATGGGAATCAGGGGCCTATAGGCTGGTAGGCGCGTGGGGGGAAGGCGGAGAATCCCTCTCCCATCGGGAGAGGGAAGGGGCCCGCCGCGAAGCGGTGGGAAGGGTGAGGGCGATCGAGCGTTTCGCCACCCAGCTCACCCTCACCCTTCCGCCGACTTCGCCGGCTCCCTCCCTCTCCCGATGGGAGAGGGATTTTTCTGCTTCCCACAAACGAAAACGCCCCGGAGTTTCCTCCGGGGCGTTTTCGTTTCTGCCTCAGGCGACAGCCACTCAGTGGTGCTTGTCGTCGTCGATGATCGGCAGGGTTTCGAACTGGTGGAACGGCGGCGGGCTGGACAGGGTCCATTCCAGCGTCGTCGCGCCCTCGCCCCACGGATTGTCCGGGGCCTTGGGGCCCTTGGCGAGCGACCAGATGATGTTGATGAAGAAGATCACCATGCCGGCCAGCATGATCACATAGCCGTAGCTGGCGACCTTGTTGAACAGCTCATAGGCCGGGGTGTAATCCGGGATACGGCGCGGCATGCCGTCCGTGCCCAGGAAGTGCATCGGGAAGAACAGCACGTTCACGCCGATGAAGAACACCCAGAAGTGCAGCTGGCCGAGCAGCTCGCTGTACATCTTCCCCGACATCTTCGGGAACCAGTAGTAAAAGCCGGCGAACAGGCCGAACACCGCGCCCAGCGACAGCACATAGTGGAAGTGCGCCACCACATAGTAGGTGTCGTGCATGTAATCGTCGACGCCGCCGTTCGCGAGCACGACGCCGGTCACGCCGCCAACGGTGAACATGAAGATAAAGCCGATCGCCCAGACCATCGGGGTCTTGAAGCTGAGCGAGCCGCCCCACATCGTCGCGATCCACGAGAAGATCTTCACGCCGGTGGGCACCGCGATCACCATCGTCGCGGCGGTGAAGTACATCTTCACGTTCACGCTCATACCGGTGGTGAACATGTGGTGCGCCCACACGACGAAGCCGACCACGCCGATCGCAACCATGGCGTATGCCATGCCGAGATAGCCGAACACCGGCTTGCGACTGAAGGTGGCGATGATCTGGCTGACGATGCCGAAGCCCGGCAGGATCATGATGTACACTTCGGGGTGGCCGAAGAACCAGAACAGGTGCTGGTAGAGCACCGGATCGCCGCCGTACTGCGGATCATAGAATGCGGTGCCGAAGTTGCGGTCGGTCAGCAGCATGGTGATCGCCGCGGCCAGAACCGGCAGCGCCAGCAGCAGCAGGAAGGCGGTGACCAGCACCGACCACACGAACAGCGGCATCTTGTGCAGGGTCATGCCCGGCGCGCGCATGTTGAAGATGGTGGTGATGAAGTTGATCGCGCCCAGGATCGAGCTGGCGCCCGCAAGGTGGAGCGACAGGATCGCCATGTCCACCGACGGCCCCGGCTCGCCATAGGTCGAGAGCGGTGCATAGACCGTCCAGCCGGTGCCTGCGCCCGCGCCGAAGAAGGCGGAGCCGAGCAGCAGCAGGAAGGCCGGGATCAGCAGCCAGAACGAGATGTTGTTCATGCGCGGGAACGCCATGTCCGGCGCACCGATCATGATCGGCACGAACCAGTTGCCGAAGCCGCCGATCATGGCGGGCATGACCATGAAGAACACCATGATCAGGCCGTGCGCGGTGATCAGCACGTTCCAGAAGTGGAGCGCCTGGTCGAGCGTGTCCTGGCCATGCAGGGTCTGCACCCACCAGCCGAGATACTGGATGCCAGGTGCGGCCAGCTCGGCGCGCATCAGGCCCGAGATCGCACCACCGATGATCCCCGCGACGATCGCGAAGATCAGGTACAGCGTCCCGATATCCTTGTGGTTGGTCGACATGAACCAGCGGGCGAAGAAGCCCGGCTTGTGGTCCGCGTCATGGTGATCGTGCGCGTGGTCATGGCCGTGCGCGTCGAGGGTCGTGGTGGTCATGGGATCAGTTGCCCGTGCTGTTGGCGATCTCGGTCGCGTTCACGACCGGGCCGGTGCCGTTGGCGGGAGTGGCGGTATCGTCGATGCTGTCGTTGCCCGGGGCAGCCGCAGCGGGCTTGGCGGCCGGCATGGTGCCGCCCTTTGCCTTCACCCATGCCTCGAACTCGGCAGGCGAAACTGCCTGGACGACGATCGGCATATAGCCGTGGCGTGCGCCGCACAGTTCCGAACACTGGCCGTAATAGACGCCCGGCTTCTCGATGATGAAGCTGGTTTCGTTCAGCTTGCCCGGAACCGCGTCGATCTTGATCCAGAAGGCCGGCATCGCCCAGGCGTGGATCACGTCGTTGGCGGTGGCGACGAGACGGATCGGAACGCCATAGGGCAGGACGATGCGGGTGTCGGTGGCGAGCAGCGGCGGGCCGTCCATGTCGGTGCGGTAGCGCGCGCCTTCGGCCAGCGTGGGATCGCCCTTTTCCTTCAGCATGTTCGCGGTCAGCTGGATGCCGCCATGATCGGGATATTCGTACGACCAGAACCACTGGTTGCCGATCGCCTTGATCGTCACCGCGCCATCGGGCGCCGGTTCGAACTGGTTGGCGAGCAGGCGGATCGAGGGAACCGCGACCACCACCAGGATCAGCACCGGCAGCAGCGTCCAGATCACTTCGATCATGGTGTTATGCGAGGTCTTCGACGGCACCGGGTTCGCGGCGCGGCGATAACGCACGATCACCCACAGCAGCAGCGCGAGGACGAACAGCGAGATCGCGATGATCAGCGGCATCAGCACGGTGTTGTGGAACCAGTGCGCTTCGCGGCCGGTGGGCGTCACCTGATCCTGCAGGCCGATATAGCCCGGCTTCGGCACGCCGATCTCGGCGTTCGGGCCGGTCTTCTGCGAGCCGTCGGCATTGAGCAGCGGATCGGGCGTCGCGGTTGCAGCCGCGGTCGCATTGGCCGGCGCCGCGCTGTTCGCGGTCGCGGTTTCGTCAGCCGGAGCGGCCGTGGTCGTGGCTGCGGCCGGAGCCGCGTCGTTCTGGGCGATCGCAGGACCGGCGAGCACGAGGCCCGCAGCCATGACAATCGTCTTCAACCCAAGCATGCGCATCGTCGATATTCACCCTGTTTCGAAAGCGCCGAAGACTAGCGGGACACTAGCCATTGGGTGCGGCCTATACGCCGACAGACCCCGTTCTCAATAGCTTTTTGCACGCGGTTGCGGCGTTGGCAGGCGAGTCCTAAGTACGCCCGAGCCTGTCAGAGCATGGAGTCCGCGTGACCGAAGACCCGATTCTTGCCGAATTTCGCGATGCCGGCGCGCTGATGGAAGGCCATTTCATCCTCTCCTCGGGACTGCGTTCGCCGGTTTTTCTCCAGAAGATGCGTATCTTCGAGGATCCGGCGCGCACCGAACGGGTGTGCGGCGCGCTGGGCAAGCTGATCCGCGAATCGTTCGGCCAGGTCGATATGGTGGTCTCGCCCGCGATCGGCGGAATCATTCCGGGGTATGAGACGGCCCGCGCGCTCGGTTGCCTCGCGGTGTTCGTCGAACGCGAGGATGGCGAGTTCCAGCTGCGCCGCGGATTCGAGATTCCCGAAGGCGCGCGAATCGTCATGGTCGAGGATATCGTGACCACCGGGCTTTCCTCGCGCGAATGCATCGCCGCGATCCGCAAGCATCCCGGCAATCTGCTGGGCGCGGCCTGCATCGTCGATCGCTCGAACGGCACCGCCGATGTCGGGGTGCCGCTGGTCTCGCTGCTCAAGATGGACGTTCCGGCCTATCCGGCGGACCAGCTCCCGCCCGAACTGGCGGCGATCCCCGCGATCAAGCCCGGGAGTCGCGGCGCCTTATGAACGGTGCTTCGCACCTGGCGGGCGTGACCGGCAAGCTCCGCCTCGGCCTGAATATCGATCACGTCGCGACCGTCCGGAATGCGCGCGGATCGGGCTATCCCGATCCGGTACGTGCGGCGCTGCTGGCCGCCGAAGCGGGTGCGGACGGCATCACCGCGCATCTGCGCGAGGATCGCCGCCACATTACCGACGAGGATATCGCACGGCTCTCGGCCGAACTGACCGTCCCGCTCAACCTGGAAATGGCGGCGACCGAGGAAATGCTCGCCATCGCGCTGCGCCATCGCCCGCACGCGGTGTGCATCGTCCCCGAAAAGCGCGAGGAACGCACCACCGAGGGCGGCCTCGACGCGGCGGGCCAGCACAATCACCTCGCGCCCATGGTGGCGAAGCTCAACGATGCCGGCTGCCGCGTGTCGCTGTTCATCGAACCCGACGAGCGCCAGATCGACGCCGCGCTGAAACTGCGCGCGCCGGTCGTCGAAATCCACACCGGCCGCTATTGCGAACTGGCCGAGGATGCGCGCGAAGCCGAGCTCAAGCGAATCGCCGATGCCGCGGCGCTTGCCGCCAAGGCGGGCCTCGAGCCCCATGCCGGCCATGGCCTGACCTTCGACAATGTAATCCCCATCGCCGCCATCCCGCAGATCATGGAACTGAACATCGGCCATTTCCTGATCGGCGAAGCGATTTTCGAGGGGCTGGTCCCAGTGGTGAAGCGCATGCGCGCGCTGATGGACGAGGCGCGGTGAGCTTCATGCCAGTCCGTCACCCCAGCGAAAGCTGGGGTCTCCCAGTTACCGCGCGTTCGCTTGCGGCAAGAGATCCCAGCCTTCGCTGGGATGACGCGCTGTTGGGCGCGTCATGATCATCGGCCTCGGCTCGGACCTCTGCAATATCGAGCGGATCCAGAATTCGCTCGACCGGTTCGGTGAACGCTTTGAAAACCGTGTCTTTACCGATGTCGAGCTAAGCAAGGCCCGGCGGCGGCCGCATACGCGGGCGGGAACGCTCGCAAAACGGTTCGCGGCGAAGGAGGCCTATTCCAAGGCCGTGGGGACGGGATTCCGCAAGGGCGTGTTCATGAAGGATATCGGAGTGGTCAATTCGCCCAGCGGGGCACCCACGCTCGCGCTGTCCGGCGGAGCAAAGGCCGCGCTCGATCGTCTAGTGCCTGAAGGCCATATCGCAAAGGTGCATCTGACGTTGACCGACGACCATCCCTGGGCCCAGGCCTTCGTGATCCTCGAAGCGGTGCCGGCTGCCTGATGTCGGACGATATGGCGCTCCCGTTCGAAGCCTATGAGGAAGAGGACAATGCCCGCCGCACCGACTGGTGGGCAGAGGCGCGGGGTATCTTCTGGCTGGTGCTGGCGGTGCTCGGCTTTCACAGCCTGATCGCCAAGCCCTTCTATATTCCGTCCGAATCGATGATGCCGGGCCTGCTGATCGGTGACCGGCTGGTGGTGACCAAATATCCCTATGGCTATTCGTTCGTCACCCCGACCTTCCACCTGCTGCCGTTCATGCCGGGCCGCTTCCTCGGCCGCCTGCCCGAACGCGGCGATGTGGTGATCGTCACCCCGCCGGGATCGGATACCGACTATATCAAACGCGTGGTCGGGCTGCCGGGCGACAAGATCGCGGTGCAGGGCGGAATCCTGTTCCTCAACGGCAAGGCCGTGCCGCGCGCCTATCAGGGCGACCGGATGATTCCGATCGACGCCAACACGCGTTGCGGGCTGGACGACAAGGCGGGGCAGCAGTTCAGCGTCTATGCCAATCGCATCGTGCGCGGGGCCAACGGCAAATATTATTGCAGCCTGCCCATCTATCGCGAGACCATGCCGAACGGCGTGTCCTACGATACGGTTGACCTGGGCGTGCGCCCCGACGACACCTATGCCGAACGGACCATTCCGAAGGGCCATGTGTTCCTGATGGGCGACAATCGCGACAATAGTGCCGACAGCCGGTATCCGGTCGAGCGCAACGGGCTGGGCGGCCCGGTGCCGTGGGAGAATATCGGCGGCCGCGCCGAATTCATCACCTTCTCGCTGAACGGCAGCGGCAGCTGGAATCCGGCGAGCTGGATCGGCTCGTTCCGCTCGGGCCGCGCCGGCAGCACGTTGCATCCCACGCCCGCGCCGGTAACGCCGTGAGCGACGACGCAGAGAGCACCGCCGCCGCCGAATCCGTTTCGGTGACCCACGAACCCGGCCCCAACGAACTGCGCGATCCGGTGGTGCGTGCCGAGCTGCGCAAGGCTTCGGTGTGGTTCGGCGCTGCGATTGCAATCGCTCTGGTGGTGCTGCTGATCCAGCCGCTGTTGCTGATCTTCGGTGCGCTGGTCTTCGCGTCGATGCTCGATGGTGGCGTCCGCCTGATCGGCAAGGTCGCGCCGCTGCCGCGCGGTATCCGCCTGCTGATCGTGGTGGTGCTCGTCATCGCCTTCATCTCGGGCGTGTTCTATCTGACCGGCGTCCAGATCGCGCAGCAGGCCGAACAGCTTCGCGCCACGCTGGAAGTGCAGGCCAACCGGGTCACCGGCTGGATCTCCGATCTCGGGCTGATGCCCGGCCGTTCGGACCTGACCGGCATCGCCCAGCAGGCGCTCGGCTCGGTCGGCAAGCTTACCTCCGCGGTCGGCACGGTGCTGGGCGCGGCGGGCAGCTTCGTCATGATCATGACCATCGGCCTGTTCATCGCCATCGAGCCGCGGCTGTACGAGCGCGGCCTGCAATGGATGGTCCCCATCGCAGCGCGCGACGAATTCGCGGTCACGCTGGCGCGCATGGCGCGGACGATGCGCGTGCTGCTCGCCGGACGCCTGCTCGGCATGTTGTTTGAAGGGGTGCTGACCTGGATCCTGTTGTGGATCGCGGGCGTGCCGATGGCGCTGCTGCTCGGCATCATCACCGGCATCCTCGCCTTCATCCCCAATATCGGCGCGTTCGTTTCGGGCATATTGATGGTCGCGGTCGGCTTCAGCGCCGGGCCGGAACAGGGGCTGTGGGCGATCGCCATTTATTTCGGCGTGCAGACGTTCGACGGCTATGTGCTGATCCCGCTGGTCGCGAAGCGCACCGTCGATCTGCCGCCCGCGCTGACCCTGTCGGCACAGATCCTCGCCTCGACCCTGTTCGGGGTGATGGGCCTCGCGCTGGCCGATCCGATGGTGGCGATGATCAAGGTCGCACTGGAACGCGAATCGGAGCGTGCTGCCAAGGCAGGCGTGGCGACGGATCGAAAGTCACGATGGCGGCGCGAACCCGCACCTGATCCAGTGGCGGAGCCGCAGCCGGAGGGCTAAGACCTCCCATATGCTGCTCTACGACTATTTCCGTTCCTCCGCCGCCTATCGCGTGCGGATCGCGCTCAACCTCAAGGGCCTGGCTTATGAGCGGCGGGACGTGATGCTGCTCGAGAATCAGCAGCGCAGCCTAGAGCATCTGAAGCTGAACCCGCAGGGCTTTGTCCCCGCGCTGGAGGCCGATGGGCTGGTGCTCACGCAAAGCCTCGCGATCATCGACTGGCTCGACACGGCCTATCCCGAACCCCGCCTGATCCCCGCCGATCCGGCCGGGCGCGCCGCGGCGATGGCACAGGCGATGGTGGTCGCATGCGACATCCACCCGCTGAACAACCTCCGCGTGATGCGGTACCTGACCCACGAGCTTCGCGTCGAGGAACCCGCCCGCAACGACTGGACCCGCCACTGGATTGCCGAGGGCTTCACCGCGCTTGAGGCGATGGCAGGTGACGGCCCGTTCCTCGGCGGCGAGACGCCCGGCATCGCCGACATCTGCCTCGTGCCGCAAATGTACAATGCCCGCCGCTTCGAAACCCCGCTTGACGCCTTCCCGAAGCTGGTCGCCGCCGATGCCGCGGCACAGGCACTGCCCGCTTTCGCCGCCGCGCATCCGGACGCGGTGAAAGCGTGAAGCTCGTCTGGGCCGCGGCCGGACTGCTGGCTGCCGGACCCGCTTTCGCCCAGCAGGCCAACCCCGACATCGTGGTCACCGGCCAGGGCCTGCGCGCGCCGCCGGGGGAGGCGGCCTATGCCGTGGTCACGCTCGACGCCGACGCGCTGAACGGCACCGCCAGCAACCGGCTGGAGGATGCCCTGCGCGACGTCGCGGGACTCGCCCAGTTCCGCCGCTCCGATTCGCGCTCGTCGCATCCCACCGCACAGGGAATCACCTTGCGCGGATTGGGCGGCAACGCGTCCAGCCGCGTGCTGCTGCTGCTCGACGGCGTGCCGCAGGCCGATCCGTTCGGCGGCTGGGTCGCCTTTCCCGCCTACAATCCAGCCGGAATCGCCTCGGCACGGGTCGTTCGCGGCGGGGGCAGCGGCTATGCCGGGCCGGGCGCGCTGGCCGGGACCATCGAACTGACCAGCGCCGGACCGGCGCCGCTGGCACTGGGTCTCGCTTATGGCAGCCGCAACAGCGTCGAAGCGAACCTCACCGGCTCGGCGGGATCGGATCGCGGCTTTGCGACGCTGTCCGCGCAATATGCCCGCGGCGACGGCTTCGTGCCCGTCATCGCGAGCCAGCGCGGTCCGGCCGACCGCGCGGCACCTTACGAGCAGGCGAGCGTCGCGCTGCGCGGGGCGATCGATCTGGGCGGGGTCGAGCTTCAGGCAAACATGTCGGGCTTTCGCGACCGTCGCGATCGCGGCGTCGATTTCACGCCCGTGGCCAGCGATGGCGCCGATGCCAGCGTCCGCCTGGTCGGGCGCGGCTGGTCGGCGCTCGGCTATGTCCAGACCCGCCAGTTCGCCAGCGGCTTCGCCAGTGTCGATACCGCCCGCACCACCGCCACGCCGACGCTCGACCAGTATAGCGTCCCCGCGACCGGCATGGGCGGCCGCGTCGAGATCGAGCGCAACCCCGCCACCGGCCTCACCCTGCGTTTCGGCGCGGACGTTCGCGCAGTCTCCGGGCGCACGCAGGAACTCTACACTTATGCCGCGGGCCTCCCCACGCGGCGGCGCGAAGCGGGCGGACACAGCCTCACCTTCGGCGGCTTCGCCGATGCCAGCTTCGAACGCGGCGGGGTGACACTCAGCGCGGGCGGGCGGATCGATCGCTGGCGCATCGCCGGGGGGCATCTGCTCGAAACCCCGCTTGCCGGAGGTGCTGCCTTTACCGACACCAGTTTCGCCAATCGCAGCGGCTGGGAAGCGACCGGCCGGATCGGCGCCGCGTTCGAAGCAGCGCCCGGTATCACCCTGCGCAGCACCGCCTATCGCGGCTGGCGCCTGCCGACGCTCAACGAACTGTACCGCCCCTTCCGCGTCGGCGCCGATGCCACTGCGGCCAACCCTTTGTTGGCGCCCGAGCGGCTGACCGGTGCCGAACTCGGCGTCCGGCTCCGCCCCATCGATGTGCTCGACTTCGGCATCACCGGCTATTGGAGCCGGATCGACGGCGCGATCGCCAATGTCACCCTCGCCAATGGCCCGGGCAATTTTCCGGGCGTCGGCTTCGTCTCGGCGGCGGGCGTCTATCGCCAGCGGCGCAATCTCGATGCGGTCGATGCGCGCGGGATCGAGCTGGATCTGCGCGTCACCCAAGGCCCTGTCTTCGCCGCAGGCTCCTATGCCTTCACCGATGCCCGCGTCCGCGGATCGGGCGCCGCAGCCCCGCTCGACGGGCTGCGGCCCGCCCAAACCGCGCGGCATCAGGGCTCGGCCACGCTCGGCTGGCAACGCGGCGGCGCGCGGGTCTCGCTCACCGCCCGCTATGTCGCGCCGCAGTTCGAGGACGACCAGAACCAGCGGCTGCTGGCCGATGCGGTCACGCTCGACGGGTTCGTTCGCGTGCCGCTGACGGGCGGATTCGCGGTCGAACTGCGCGGCGAGAATCTGTTCGACGCGCGGGTCGAGGCCGGGATCAGCGGCCCTGGCATTATCGAGCGTGCCAGCCCGCGCACCTTGTGGATCGGCCTGGCCTATTCGCCGCGGCGCTGAGCCACCACCCGGTCGAACAGGGCAAGATACTCCGCGATCGGATCGCCCTCATGCGCCGTGGGCGCGGGCCGCACCGCGCCGGGGCTGAGCCAGCGGTCGAGCGCCGCGACCAGTCCTTCGGCATCGTCGCGCGCGATCACGCTGCCGAGCGTGGGTGAGGCGACGATCTCGCGCACCGACACGCTCGAATCGGTCGCCACCACCGGCGTGCCTTGCGCCAGCGCCTCGCGCAGCACGCCCGGCACGCCCTCATAATCCGATGTCAGCGCGACCAGCGCCGCCCCGGCCATGACCGGCAGCGGATCGGCGGCATGGCCCGGCATCGACACCCGGTCCGCCAGTCCCAGCGCCGCCGCCTGCGCGGTCAGGGTCTCGCGCAAACTGCCTTCGCCCAAAATCACCAGCTTCACCTGACGGTCTGCCAGTTTCGGTAGCGCCGCGATCAGCCGGTCCCAGCGCTTCTGCGCTTCCAGCCGCCCGACGCCCAAAATGTAGCGCCCCTCGGGGATCGCGACCGCTTCGGCATCGGGCCGGTGCAGGGCAGGCGGATTGGCGATCACGCTTACCCGGTCCGCGGGCAGGCGCATCTCGCGCACCGCTTCGGCAGCGGTCGCCTGCGTCATCGCCACCACCGAATCGAGAAACAGCGGGTGCAGCCGCAGCCAGCGGCGATAGCCCCATGCCTCGATCCCGCCCATATCCGGCCGCACCAGCGCGTTCGAAACCTTGGCCACGATCGGCGGACAATCGCGGCCCAGCGCCAGCCGGGTCCAGCCTGCCACGGCGCTATAGTGATTGCCCGGGCAGAAGATCAGGTCGGGCCGCAATTCGCGGACGATTCGGGGCGATTCGCGCCGCAGTGCAGCATAGGAGGCGTTGCCCAGTTCCCGAACCGGGACGCCCGGCGGCAATTCGCGCGCCAGCGGACCCGTCGCGTCGCCGATCACGAGAATGATTTCGCGGCCCTGCGCATGCCATCCGCCGGCCATGCGCAACAGCGCACGCTCCACCCCGCCGCCTCGCAAACTCTGTGCAAAAGCGACAATTCTACCGGCTGCGAAACGGTTGCACTGCGGCATGCTCTTGCGCTGCGCCTTCCTGATGCCCAAATCGCCCCAAAAGAAACCGTAATCTGCTTTCACAGCGGCACTTGCGGACCCATAAGGGCTGATACGTAGTTTAGTGTCGATTGTGTCGCGAAAGTTTCATTTCGGAAGCGGAATTCTGTCCTGTGAGTATCTCTGGACCCGAGGCCTCGATGAACAACCCGGTGGAGGCTGCCCTCCAGAAAGCGCCTGATTTGGCGGGGTTGGAACCCATCGAGAAGATTCGGCGGCGCTGGCCGCTGGTCCTGGGCAGCGCCCTGACGCTGCTCATGATCGTGGCGTTGGCGCGCGAATTGTTCGGCTCGGGCCTGGCCGGATTGCAGCAGACGATCCCGACGCACCCGATGTTCTATGTCGCGTTCGCGCTGTTCTATCTCGCGCCGCCGACCTTCGATTACATCATTTTCCGTCGGCTTTGGGCCATTCCGCTCGACGGCATGGCTGCACTGCACAAAAAGCGCATCGCGAACGAAGTGGTGGTCGGCTATTCGGGCGAGGCCTATTTCTACGCCTGGGCCCGCCAGCGGACCCAGATGGTCGCGGCACCGTTCGGCGCGGTAAAGGACGTCACGATCCAGTCGGCGATCGCGGGCAACACCTTCACCCTGATCCTGATCCTGCTCGTGATTCCCTTCATGGACATGCTGCCCAAGGATCTGGTCAATTTCAGCACCATCGCCGGTTCGGCCGCGCTGATGGTGGTGATGAGCCTGCCCTTCTTCCTGTTCTCCAAGCGGGTCTTCTCGCTGCCGCGCAACACCCTGTGGTGGGTGTTCGGCATCCAGATGGCGCGCCTGTCGACGGTGACGCTCACGCTGGCGCTTGCCTGGCATTATGCGATGCCCGCGGTGCCGGTCGGTACCTGGCTGTTCCTCGCCGCCGGCCGCATGCTCGTCTCGCGCGTGCCGCTGCTGCCGCAGAAGGAACTGGTGTTCGCGTCGGTCGCGATCCTGCTGATCGGGTCGGGCGAGGCACTGACCGAGCTGATGGCGCTGATGGCTGCGCTGGCGCTGCTGACCCACGTCGCGCTGATCGCGGTGTTCAGTGCGCAGAGCGCCGCCAAGAAGCTCGGCTGGATCTGAGGGCCGCGATGCGCGTCGTCGACGTCAACGAATATTATTCGCCCACCGGCGGCGGCGTGCGCACCTATCTCGATCGCAAGATGGGGATCATGGCCGATCTGGGTCACGAGCTGATCGTGATCGCGCCGGGCGACCGCGACATGGTGGAGGAACGCCCCGGTGGCGGCCGCATCCACTGGGTCAAGTCGCCGCGCCTGTTCCTCGACCGCAACTATTCGATCTTCGTCCACGAAACGCCGATCTGGGACCTGCTCGACAAGCTGAAGCCCGACGTGGTCGAAAACAGCTCGCCGCACATGCCCGCCTGGACGGTCGGCAACTGGCAGGGCGATGCGGTGAAGGTGTTCTTCGCGCACAACGATCATATCGGCGCCTATCCGCAGCGCTGGCTCGACGGGGTGGCCAGCATCGGCCAGGTCGAGCGCGCCTTCGGCTGGTACACGCGCTACATGGATCGCTTCCTGTCCAAGTACGACGCGTTCGTCACCAACGGCCCGGCGCTGGCGAAGCGTTATGCGCGGCGCGGGCTGACGGTGCATCAGTCGATGGCGCTGGGAATCGACAAGGGCTTCTTCTCGCCAGACCTGCGCGACGAGAAGCTGCGCGCGGCTCTGCTCGCCCAGTGCGGCCTCCCGCCCGAGGGGCATCTGCTGCTCGGCATGGGCCGCCATCATCGCGAGAAGCGCTGGTCGTTGGTGATCGATGCGGTCGAGGCTGCGGGTGCCGACATGCCGGTCGGCCTGATCATGCTCGGCGACGGCATGGACCGCGGCCGGCTCGAGATGCGCGTGGCGGGATCGCCGCATATCCGCATGTTCCGCCCGGTCTATGACCGTGAGCGGCTGTCGCGGATCATGGCGAGCTGCGACGCGCTGATCCACGGATCGGACGCCGAGCCGTTCGGTCTGGTCGCGTCAGAAGCGCTCGCCTCGGGCCTGCCGCTGATCGTACCCGACGAGGGCGGTTGCGCCGAACTCGCCGAGCCGCATTTCGCCGAGACCTATGCCGCGCGCGATGCCCGCGCTGCTGCCGACGCGATCCGCCGCATGTTCGCCCGCGAGCCGAAAATCCTGCGCGCCGCGGCGCGTCACGCCGCCACGCAGGTGCGCACGGATCGTGATCACGCGGTCGATCTGATGGCCTATTACCAGAATCTGGTCGACGCCCGGAACGGGGTTCAGCGCGTGGAAGCTGCCGTCGCCTGAGCTTCGTACAGGTCGAGCATCAGATTGCCGACCGGCCACTGGCCCTTCAGCCGGTATCCCCCTGCCTTAAGATGCGCGATGGCCCGCGCCCGCACTTCGGGCAGCTCGCCGATATAAAGCGGGCGCATCACCACGAACTGCGGCCGCTGGGCGAAGATGCGGTCGACCTCGCCCGGCTGGTCGATGCCGATCGCGCCTTGCTCGCGGTCGCGGGTCAGGTGGCTGGGGAAGATCCAGCGGGTGACGTGGCAGCGTCCGGTATAGCTGTAGAGCGCCGAATTGCCCGAATAGACATAGAGGCAGCCCGGCCCCGATCCGATCGCGCGCGAGAAGGCCGCGATCTGGCTGCCGGTGCCGCGGATCATGATCGAGCTGATCACGAAGGCCTGCCCGACGATCAGCGATCCCAGCAGCACCGGCAGTGCCCAGCGCTGCCCGCGCGCACTGCCGCCCAGCCACGCCCCGGCGCACAGGGCGGCCGGCACCATTACCGGCAAGGTGTAATGGCTGAACCAGGATCCGAAGACGAGGAAGCCGAACAAAGCCGCGCCCAGCCAGCCAAAGGCAAGCGTGCGGACCTGCGCCTCGCTTTCCTCGCCGCCCTTCATCTCGTCGACGCTCATCCGCCAGCTGCGCCCGGCGAGGTAGAGCAACGGCCCCAGCACCGCGGCGCATTTCAGGAAATTGCCGAGCAGGCGGAACCAGGGATCGCTGCGCCGTTCGAAGATCGATCCGAAATTGGCGTACCAGAAGGCCTCGCCATGGCCGATCGCCGCATAGGCCCACCATGCGATCCCGGTCGGCCCCACCGCCAGCACGACCATCGGCACCGCCAGCGCCGCCAGCCGCACAGGCGATCCGCCCAGCCGGTGCTCGCGCCACAACAGCCAGAGGCCGAGGAACATGCCCTCGAACACCGCCGAATATTTCACCTGCATCGCCAGCCCGAACAACAGCATCGCCACCATCGCCCGCGCCACGCGGCGCCAGTCGTGCAGCCGGTCCGCCTCGCCGGGCAGCACCAGCGCAAAGGCGCCTGCGACCATCAGATTGTAGAAGATCGGCGACTGGCCGCCCTGTCCGTCGGCCATGTTCAGGAACAATATGTAGAGCGCCGCGCCGATCGTCGATCCCGCGCGCCATCCCGCCCGGTCGGCGATGCGCGCGATCAGCAATGCGGTGAACACCACGCACGCCAACGCCATCGCCTGATAGGCCCAGACGCCCAGCGGCGCGCCGAGCATCGCCGGGGGCAGATAGATCAGGAACAGCCCGATCGGCTTGCGGTCCCAGATGCCGACATAAGGGATCGCGCCTTCCAGCCAGCGCTGTGCGGTCAGGAAATAGAATTCCTCGTCGACATGGACGATCGGGTCGCCGAACGTCGCCGCGCGGGCGGCCAGCGCCGTCACGAGCAGGATCGCCCAGCGCGGCCAGCTTGCGGGCGCGCGCAGCAGCGCGCCGGTGGCGGCGGTCATTCTCGTCATTCCCCTCTCGGCTCAACCAGTTGCGAGCCCCCGTCACACCGCTTAGCGATAGCATGCCGCAGTGTCACGAACCCGCCATGAGACGGGTGCAGGCAGCGGCGGAAAGGGGAACCCCATGACCTTCCGCATCGATCGCCGTTCCGTTCTCGTCACCGCCAGCCTTGGCGTGGCCGCCTTCGCCATCCCCGGCTTCGCGCTGGCCGGCACCGTCGCCGATCTGCGCGGCTTCACCCATTCGGTCGCCAGCGGCGAGCCGGGCACCGACACGATGCTGCTGTGGACCCGCTACCAGCCCGCCAGTGGCGATTCGGCGCGGCTTCGCGCCGAGGTTTCGGAAACCGCCGATTTCGCGCGGATCGTCTCGGGCGGCGAAGCGCTGACCGGCCCGTGGCGCGACTGGACCAGCAAGATCGTGGTCGAGGGGCTGAAGCCCGGCACGCGCTATTTCTACCGCTTCGTCGCACCCGATGGCAGCTTCTCGCCGGTCGGCCGCACCAGAACGCTGCCGGTCGGCAATGTCCGCCGCTTCGGCATCGCCATCTTCTCCTGCTCGAACCTGCCGTTCGGCTATTTCAACGCCTATGGCCATGCCGCGGCGCGCGACGATGTCGATCTCGCCGTGCATCTCGGCGACTATTTCTACGAATATCCGAAGGGCGCCTATTCGCCCGAGCGCGGCGCGGTCGACGGTCGCGTGCCGCTGCCGGAGGGCGAGACGCTCATATTGGCCGATTACCGGCTGCGCTATGCCAGCTACCGCGCCGATCCGGACCTGCAGGCGCTGCATGCGAACAAGCCGATGCTGGTCCAGATGGACGATCACGAATCGGCCAACAACAGCTGGGAAGGTGGCGCGCAGAACCATCAGGCCAACGAAGGCGACTGGTCGATCCGCCGCGGTGCGGCGCTTCAGGCATGGCGCGAATGGATGCCGGTGTCGGACCGTCCCTTCGCCGCCTATGACGTCGGCACGCTCGTCACCCTGTTCCGCACCGAGACCCGCTTGCTCGGCCGCACGCCCGAACGCAGCCTCTATCGCTATCTGACCGCCGCCGATCCGGTGAAGGCGCTGACCCAGTTCCGCGACAGCGAATGGATGGACCCCAGCGTCTCGATGCTCGGCAGCGAACAGGAAAGCTGGCTCTATCACGCGATGGCCAAATCGGTGCGTCAGGGCCAGCGCTGGCAGCTTGCCGGCTTCGGCACGATCATGGGCCGCACCAGCGCGCCCGCGGAAGCGCTCGACTGGCTCAAGGCCGACACGCCCGAACGTGTGCGCAACTATGTCACCGCCGGGGTCAATGCCGGCAAGCTGGGCCTGCCGATCGATATGGACGGCTGGGGCGGCTACCCGGCCGCCCGCGCGCGCTTCCTGAAGGCGGCGCAGCAGGCGGGTTCGAACCTGATCGTGATCGCCGGCGACAGCCACAATGCCTGGGCGTACGATCTCGGCCAGGACGGCAAGCCCGCCGGCGTCGAGTTCGCCGGGCAGAGCGTGACCTCGCCCGGCTATGAAAGCTCGACCGGCGCAGATCCGAAGACGGTCGCCGCCGCGCTGGTCGCGAAGAATGCCGAGCTGAAATGGTGCGACACCAGCCGCCGCGGCTATATGGCGATGACGCTCACGCCGGAGAAGGTCAGCAACGACTGGGTGTTCGTCGATACGATCCTGGAGCGCAACCTGAAGGCGAGCGTGGGCCATACCGCCACGGTGATGCGTGGCCGGAACGTGATGGGGTAACTCTCAATCCTCCCCCGGAGGGGGAGGGGGACCAGCGAAGCTGGTGGAGGGGTAGTCTCCACGGGCGAGACGGCATCGCTTGCGGCGACTACCTCTCCACCGCTCTGCGAGCGGTCCCCCTCTCCCTCAGGGAGAGGATTTTAGATCAGTCGAGGCTCTTCGACGCCTGCTCAAACATATCCTTGCTCAGCCCCGGCGTTGCCACGATCCGCTCCAGCTCGGCGCGCATCTTCGCGGCCCGCTCCGCGTCGAAGCGGCGCCAGCGGCCGAGCGGCGGGAGCAGCTTCGACGCAGTCTGCGGGTTGAGCTTGTCCAGCGCGAGCAGCTGGTCCGCCAGGAAGCGATAGCCACGGCCCGACACATTGTGGAACGCGCGCTGGTTCACGCTGAACGCACCGATCAGCGATCGCGCGCGGTTCGGATTGGCCAAAGTGAAGTCGCGATGCTTCGCTAGTTCCTCGACGGCATCGATCGCGTCGTCGCGCGACGACAGCGCCTGGGTCTGGAACCATTTGTCGAGCACCAGCCCATTATCGGCATAGCGCTGGTAAAAGGCCTGGATCGCCGCCGAACGCTGTTCCGTCGCCTGCGAATTGACCAAGGTGCCGAGAGCGCCCTGACGATCGGTCATATTGTCCGACGCTTCATACTGGGCATAGGCCAGGTCGGCCGCGTCCGCCGCGCCGCTGGCCGCGATATAGCCGAGCGAGACATTCTTGATCCGCCGCGCGCCCTTGCCCGCGGGCGAATATTCGAAGCGGTTGGTGCGCACCGAATCATAGGCTTCGCGCCACAGCGGCTCGAGCTGGGTGCCCAGATCGCGGCGCAGTGCTTCGCGCGCCCGGTAGATCGCGTCGGGATCGACCATACCCATCTGGTCGCCGATAAAGCTGTCCGACGGCAGCAGCACCGCTTCGGCGATGAATGCCTGATCGAGCCCCGTATCGGTCAGCGTATTGCGCACCGCGTCGATCACCGCGCCATGGTCCGCGCCGCCGTTCGCGACCGACGAAACCAGCGTGTCGAGCATCAGCTGCTGCATCGCCTCGTATCGCGCGAACGGATCGTCGTCATGCGCCGAGAGGAAGGCGAGGTCGCTGGCCGATCGATTGGTGTCGAGCACGATCGGCGCGCTGAAGCCGCGATTGATCGACAGCACAGGCGTTTCCGGGATGTTGTCGAACACGATCTCGCGGTTCGGTTCGTTCAGCAGCACCAGCTGCTCGTCGCACAGCGGGCGGCCGGTGATCGCACCGAACAGCTTGAGCTTGAGCGGCAGCACCATCGGCGCCTTGTCGGGCTGGCCCGGCGTCGGCGGCACGGTCTGGTTGAGCGTCAGCCGCGCGCGGCCGCCCTCCTGTTTCAGCGACGCCGAGACGCGCGGCGTGCCGGCCTGCGAATACCATAGCCGGAACTGGGTCAGGTCCGTCCCGCTGGCTTCCTCCATGCACTGCACGAAATCCTCGCAGGTCGCGGCGGTCCCGTCGAACCGGTCGAAATACAGGTCGGTGCCCGCGCGGAATTTCTGGGGGCCCAGGATCGTGGCGATCATGCGGATCACCTCCGCGCCCTTGTTGTAGATCGTCGCGGTATAGAAATTGCCGATCTCGATATACGAATCCGGCCGGATCGGATGGGCCAGCGGCCCCGCATCCTCGGGGAACTGGCTTGCGCGCAGGCCGCGCACATCCTCGATCCGCTTGACGGCCTTCGAACCCTGATCGCCCGAGAAGCTCTGGTCGCGATAGACGGTGAAGCCTTCCTTGAGCGAAAGCTGGAACCAGTCGCGGCAGGTGACGCGATTGCCCGACCAGTTGTGGAAATATTCGTGGGCCACCACCGCGGCGATGGCGTCGTAATCGAAATCGGTGGCGATATCGGGATCGGCGAGGATGTAGCGGCTGTTGAAGACGTTCAGCCCCTTATTCTCCATCGCACCGAAGTTGAAATCGTCCACCGCGACAATGTTGAACACGTCGAGATCATATTCCCGGCCATAGACCTGCTCGTCCCACGCCATCGAGGTCTTGAGCGCGGCAAGGGCATGATGGGTGCGGTCGAGATCGCCCGCGCGAACCCAGATGCCCAGCTGCACCTCGCGCCCGCCCATCGTCGTGAAGGTCCCGCGATTGGCGACCAGATCGCCCGCGACGATCGCGAACAGATAGCTCGGCTTGGGGAAGGGATCGTGCCACTCGGCCCAGTGGCGCCCGCCGTCCAGCTCACCCTGCGCGATGGGATCGCCATTGGCCAGCAGCACCGGGAAGCGCGCCTTGTCGGCGGTCATCTTCACCCGGTAGACGCTCAGCACGTCGGGCCGGTCGGGGAAGAAGGTGATCCGGCGGAAGCCCTCGGCCTCGCACTGGGTGCACAGCATGCCCGACGAGGCATAGAGGCCCTGAAGCTGGGTGTTGCGCTCCGGCGCGATCACCACTTCGGTCTCGATCACATGCGCGTCGCCGCCCAGTTCGATCACCAGATCGGGCCCGTCCATGTGCCACACCGCGGCCTCGCCATCGGCCAGCACCGATAGCGCGGTCAGCCCGTCGCCAAGGAGTCTCAGCGGTTCGTCATGCGCGCCGTTCCGCTCGACCTTCAGTGTTGCGCGCACGCGCGTCGCTGCCGGGTCCAGCTCGAAATCGAGCGAAATCTCCGGGACGCGCCAAGCCGGCGCGCGATAATCCTCGCGCCGCGTCACATTGAGCGTGACGGGGGGCGTAGCGGCTGCACTCTGAACATCTGCCATGACGTCCCTGCATATAGGCAGCTCGTCACAAGCTGCCAGCCAAAACCGGCATGCTGTGCTTGCGCAAGATTATTGCCGTGCTACCCACGCGGCACACCAGAATTGCCGAGGATTGCTCTCCCCATGCTTCGATATTTCGCGCCGCTGACCCTCGCCGCGCTGCTCGCCGCCCCGGCGATGGCCCAGACCGCTCCGACCGTGGCGGTCCCGACCACGCCCGCCGAGAAGAACGCCGTCATCAACGCCGAACTGCCCGCCGATCAGGCGGCGATGAAGGCGCATGTGATGTTCCTGGCTTCGGACAATATGCGCGGCCGCGACGCGGGCAGCCCGGAATTCGACATCGCCGCGCAATATGTCGCCTCGCAATTCTATGCCGCCGGGCTGCGTCCCGCGGGCGATGACGGCTCCTATCTCCAGCGCGTGCCGCTGCTGTCGTTCAAGCCGGCCGGGCAGGGCAGCTTCACCCTGACGCCCAAGGGCAAGGGCGCCACCCCGATCAGCCTCGAATTCGGCAAGGACTATGTGCCGTCCGCCGATCCGACCAAGGCCGAGACCAAGGTCGAGGGGCAGGTGGTGTTCGTCGGCTATGGCATCACCGCGCCGTCGCTCGGCCGTGACGATTATCGCGGGGTCAACGCCAAGGGCAAGATCGTCGCCTTCTTCTCGGGCGCGCCGGCCGGTTTCCCGGGCGAGGAGCGCGCGCATCTGGGTTCGCCCGCCACCAAGGCGGTGATCGCACAGGAACATGGCGCGATCGGCTACATCACCATCGAATCGCCGGTCACGGCCAAGACCCGCCCGTTCAGCCCGGCCGGCTGGGACCGGGTCCGCATGACCTGGCAGCGCGCCGATGGCACCGGCTTCTTCGCCGCGCCGAACACGCCCAGCCTCGGCACGATCAGCATCGCCGCTGCGGAAAAGCTGTTTGCGGGATCGAAGACCCCCTGGGCCACCGTCGCCAAGCTTGCCGAAAGCGATGGCGCCAAGTTCAAGGCCGAAGTGCTGCCGACCACGCTCAGCGTGTCGCTCACCACCGATACCAAGCCGGTGGTCAGCTATAATGTCGCGGGCATCATCCCCGGCAGCGATCCGACGCTGGGCAGCGAAGTCGTCATCCTCTCCGCGCATCTCGATCATGTCGGCGTCGGCCGTCCCAATGCGAAGGGCGACACCATCTATAACGGCGCGATGGACAATGCGGTCGGCATCGCCTCGCTGATCGAGGAAGCCAAGCGCTTCAAGGCATCGGGCAAGCCGCCGCGCCGTACGATCATGTTCCTCGCGGTCACCGCCGAGGAAAAGGGCCTCGTGGGCGCCGACTATTTCGCGCACAATCCGACCGTCCCGAAGGACAAGATGGTCGCCAACGTCAATCTCGACATGCCGATCATCACCTACAAGTTCAGCGACATCATCGTGTTCGGCGCGCCGCGCTCGACGCTGGGCCCGATCGTGGAAAAGGCCGCGGCGGGGATCGGCGTGACGATCTCGCCCGATCCGATGCCGGAACAGGGCCTGTTCGTGCGGTCCGACCATTACCGCTTCATCCAGCAGGGCGTGCCCTCGGTGTTCCTGTGGCCGGGTGCCGCTGGTCCGGGCAAGACGGCGATCGATACGTTCTTCGCCGGCAACTATCATCAGCCTTCCGACGAGATCGTCCAGGGTCCGCCGATCGACTGGGAATCGGGCGTCCGCTTCATCGAGATCAACTATACGATCGCGCGTGCCATTGCGGACGCGGACGAGCGTCCGGTCTGGAACAAGGGCGACTTCTTCGGTACGCTCTTCAAGGGGCCGATCGCGAAGTAATCCGCGAATTCTCCACGTTCTAATCTGCGCGGGTGGCGGTGCCGCCCGCGCGTTTCGAAAGTCGCCCGATGCTGCGTTCGCTGTTCGCCCTTCCGCTGTTGCTGATCGCGCCGCTTGCGCACGCACAGGCGATCCCCGCCGATCAGGCGGCGATCAAGAGCCATGTCCAGTTCCTCGCCTCGGATTCGCTGCGCGGCCGTGAAGCGGGCACGCGCGACTATGATGTGGCGGCCGAATATGTCGCATCGCAGATGCTGCGCTACGGCCTGACTCCGGGTGGCGAGAACGGCACCTGGTTCCAGGCGGTCAACCTCGCCTTCTACAGCCCCTCGGGCAAGGGCGAGGTCAAGCTGACCCGCGGCAAGACCACCGAGCCGATGATCCATGGCAAGGATTATCTCCCTTCGCCGGTGCCCAGCTCGCCCGAATTCAGCGTGTCGGGCAACCTCGTCTTCGTCGGCTGGGGCATCGTTTACCCAGAGGGCAAGCGCGACGATTATCGCGGACTCGACGTGCGCGGAAAGATCGTGGTGATGATGCCGGGCGTGCCCAAGGGCCTGCCCGCCGAAGTCACCGCGCATCTCAGCGACGATGACCAGAAGGCCCGCATCGCCCAGTCGCGCGGCGCGCGCGGCGTGCTGATCCTCGAATCCGCGGCGAACAAGAAGGACTTCGCCTTCGACATGATCGTTCCCTATTGGGAATATCAGCGCACCACCTGGGCCGCTCCGGACGGCAAGGCGCATGACGTGTCGCCCGGCGCGCCGGTCGCCGCCTATATCAGCCAGGCGGGTGCGGAGAAGCTGTTCGCGGGATCGCGGATGAAGTTCGCCGATGTGCTCAAGGCCGAGACGACCGGCGGCAAGATGCCCACCGGCAATCTGGTCGGCAGCATCTCGATCACCAGCAAGACCCGCGTGCGCACCGCCGCCACCCGCAATGTGATCGGCGTGCTCGAAGGCTCGGATCCGGCGCTCAAGAACGAATATATCGTCCTCTCCGCGCATCTCGATCATGTCGGCGTCGGCGATCCGGTCAATGGCGACCGCATCTATAACGGCGCGATGGACAATGCGGTCGGCACCGGCTCGATCCTCGAAGTCGCGCATGCCTTCCAGACCTCGGGCAAGCGTCCGCGCCGCTCGGTCATGTTCATCTCGCTGGCCGCCGAAGAGAAGGGGCTGATCGGCTCCGACTATTTCGTGAACTATCCGACGGTGCCCAAGAGCCAGCTGGTCGCGAACATCAATCTCGACATGCCGATCCTCACCTATGACGTGAAGGATCTGGTGGTGCAGGGCGGCGAGCGTTCGAGCATCGGCCCGGTGGTCGAGCAGGTCGCGAAGGCCGAGGGTCTCGCGGTCGTCCCCGATCCGACGCCGGAGGAAATGTTCTTCGTCCGCTCGGATCACTACAGCTTCGTCAAGGCGGGCATCCCGGCCGTGTCGGTCGATACCGGCCCGGGCGGCGAGGGCGCCGTGGCGCAGAAGAAGTTCCTGGCCGACAATTATCACAAGCCCTCGGACCAGATCGACCTGCCGTTCAACTGGGCCTCGGCGGCGCAGTTCGTCCGGGTGAATTACGGCGTGGCCCGCATCCTGGCCGACGCCGACAAGCGCCCGAGCTGGAACCGTGGCGACTTCTTCGGCGTGACCTTCGACGGGTTCGGGGCGAAGTAGCTCCTTCTCATTCCCCTCCCTGCAAGGGAGGGGCTAGGGGTGGGTGAGAAAAGGTCGGGCTCGATGCCCGGCCTTTTCTTTGTCTCGGGCGGTTCGCTGGGCTCGCTTCACTCGCCACCCACCCCCAACCCCTCCCTTGCAGGGAGGGGAGCGTATAGAGGGATGACCATGCACCTCTTCCTCTTCGGTCCCGGCTACACCGCGTCCCGCCTCGCCGAAGCCGTGCGCGCAATGGGCTGGCGGGTCAGCACCGCCACCCGCGACACGTTCCACGGCCGCGAAGCCGATCTCGCCGCCGCTACCCATATCCTCTCCTCGGTCCCGCCCGGCGAAAGCGAGCCCGTCCTCGACGCCTATCGAACCGCGCTTGCCGCCGGCGATGCGTGGCTCGGCTATCTCTCCTCCACCGGAGTCTATGGCGACACGCAGGGCGCCTGGGTCGATGAGAGCGCACCCACCGGCACCGGCCGCCGCGCCGCCCGCGCGGACGCCGATGCGGCATGGCTGGCACTCGCTGCACGCGTGTTCCGCCTGCCCGGCATCTATGGCCCCGGCCGCTCGGCGCTCGATCGCATCCCGGCCCACCGCGTGGACGCGCCGGGGCAGGTGTTCAGCCGCATCCATGTCGACGATATCGTGCGCGGGGTGATCGCCGGGTTCGATGGTCCGCCCGGCGCTTACAACCTCGCCGACGATCTGCCCGCGCCGCAGGCCGAGGTTCAGGCATGGGCCGCGCACCTTCAGCATCGCGAACCCGCCCCGCTGGTGCCGCTCGACGATGCCGGTCTCAGCCCGCAGGCGCGCGCCTTTTATTCGGAGAATCGCCGCGTCTCGAACGGCAAGGCGAAACGCGTCCTCGGCTGGACGCCGCTCTATCCCGATTACCGGTTCGGCCTGCGTGCCCTGAGCGCGATCACCAGCCCCGCGATCACCAGTACCGCGCCCGACGCCGCCAGCAGCGACCAGCGATAGCCTTCGAAGAGGGTCGAGAAGATCATCGCCACTACCGGGATCGCTACGCTGCTATAGGCCGCCTTGGCCGGTCCGATCTCGCGGATCAGCGCGAAATACAGGCTGAAGCTCAGCGCCGATCCGAGCACGCCCAGATAGATCAGCCCCGCGATATAGCCGATCCGCCACTCGAAGCTCGGCGGCCCCGACACGGCCAGCGCGAACACCGCATCGATCAGCGCGCCGCTCAGCATCGCCCATCCGATCACGCTGGCCATCGGCCATGTCTTGGAGGTCTCGGTCGCCTGCATCACGTTCGCGGTCGAGGCGCACATCACCGCGCACAGCGCCAGCGTAATGCCGGTGATCGCCTGTTCGGGTCCGACCGGGCTGAGCCGCCCCTCATGGATGAACAGCAGGACCACGCCCGCAATCGCCACCGCCGATCCGGCGAGCAGTTGCCTGCCCATCCGCTGCCCCAGGAAAATGCGCGACAGGATCGCGTTGGGCACCAGCAGCAGCGCGAACACGATCGCGACCACGCCCGAGGTGATGTACTGCTCGGAACGGTAGACGAGGTTGAAGTTCAGCACGAACTGCATCAGCCCGAGCAATGTCGCGAAGATCATCCCCTTGCGCGGCAGCCATAAAGGTTCGCGCCGGATCGCGGCCCACACCAGCATCGTCGCGCCACCGAGCGCAAAGCGATAGGCGACCGACCAGCTCGGCGGCACCACCGACAGCTGATCGCGGATCACGATCCAGGTCGTGCCCCAGATCAGGGTGACGATCGCGAACGGGATCAGCACCCTGAGGCGCGTCGAGCGGGGCTTGTCGGTCACCTTTTCCTCCGGCCGGTTCATGGCCGTCTATACATATATAAAGACATAAAGATATCTTTATATGATTGTGAGGCGCTCATCCCAGCGCGGCGATCGCACTGGCAAGCGGGCGGATCGCTTCCTCGGCCTGATCCCATGAGATCACCAGCCGCGCCTCGCCAACGCCCCAGTCGTAGAAATCGAAACCGAGCGCGCGCAGGCTGGCGGCTTCCTCGGCCGAGACCTTCAGGAACACTTCGTTCGCCTGCACCGGATGGACCAGCCGGTCGCCCGCGGCTTTCGCCAGCAGTTGCGCGCCGGCATTGGCCGCGCGCCCGTTCGCCAGCCACAGATCATTGTCGAGCAGCGCCAGGATCTGCGCCGCCAGATAACGTCCCTTGGAGAACAGCATGCCCGCGCGCTTGCGGCGATAGAGCGTCGCTTCCGCCAGTTCGGGCCTGAAGAACACCAAAGCCTCGGCGCTCATCCCGCCATTCTTGACGAAGCCGAAGCTCAGCGCGTCCACGCCCGCGCGCCACGTCACGTCGCCCGGATGGCAGCCCAGATGCGCGACCGCATTGGCGAAGCGCGCGCCGTCCATGTGCAGGCCCAGCTTCCGCTTGGCCGCAACTTCGCCGATCGCTGCCACCTCGTCCGGCGAATAGGTCAGCCCATATTCGGTCGCGTTGGTGATCGAGATCGCGTGCGGCTGCACCTGATGCACGTCGGGCCGGATCGCACGGGTCACGTCGCGGATCGCGTCCGGGGTCAGCTTGGCGCCTTCGCCCTCGGCCAGCAACAGGGTCGCGCCGCCGGTGAAGAAGACCGGTGCGCCGCATTCGTCGACCTGGATATGCGCGTCGCGGTGGCAGACGATCCCGCCATAGGGCGGGCACAAGGCCGCCAGCGCCAGGCTGTTCGCCGCGGTCCCGGTCGGCACCCACAGCGCGCGGCACTCGGTGCCGAACAGGTCGGAAAAGCGCCCGTCAAGTTCCTTGCTCCACCGGTCGCCATCATAGGCGGTGTCGAGCTGGTTCACGCCCGCCAGTGCCTCCAGCACCTGCGGACAGACGGCGGCGGCATTGTCGGAGAAGAAGCGCATGCCACGCCCATTGCGGGCGCGGACCGGCAAGGTCAACCGGGCCTGAGTTGGGTTCGGCAAAGCTGAACCTGGTGCCGCTTCAGCGGAGCTGAATCAGACTCTATAGCCCGGGCGGCCGCCGCGTCGGCGAAGGCTCGGGCGTCGGCCGCCGCGCGCCGCGATCCTCGAC
>NZ_JARNTV010000043.1 GCF_029433115.1 Sphingomonas sp. AOB5
CCGCCATCGCCGCCTTGCTGTTCCGCCAGCTGCCCGACAGCGGCCGGACGATCGCCCTGCTTGCCGCCGCCGCGATGGCCGGATCGGGCGTGGCGCTCAGCCTCGCCCGCGGCACTCAGCCATTGGCCACGCGCAGCACCGGATAGTCATTATGCTCGCTCTCGGGCTGGCCGCCGAGCTGCTCGATCAGCCAGTCGCGGAAGATGCTGACATGCTCCGCATTTCGCCGCTCGCGTGAGACGGTGAGGTAATAGCCCCGGTCGCGGCGCAGCACAGTGTCGAACGGCGCGACCAGCTGGCCATTGGCGATCTCGTTCGCGAAATAGGCCTTCTGCACCATCGCCAGCCCCACGCCCGCGATCGCCGCCTGATTGGCCACGCTCAGTTCGTCGAACACCAGATTGTCGTGCGGCACAAGCTCCGGATGACCCGCCGCCGCCAGCCAGTCGGCCCAGTCGTGCCGGCGGCCGTCATAATGGAGCAGGATCTGCTTCTGCAGTTCCTCGAAATCCATCCGCTCGCTGCCCTCGGCCAGCAACTTGGGGCTGCACACCGGGCGAAGTTCCTCGCGGAACAACAGGGTCGAGTCGAAGCCCTGCCAATGGCCATGGCCATAGCGCAGCCGCACATCGACCTGATCGCGGTTGAAATCGGTCGAGTCGGTCGCCGAGATCAGCCGCACCTTGATGTTGGGATGCTTCAGCTGGAAGTCCGGCAGGCGCGGGATCAGGAAGCCGATCATGAAGCTGGTATAGGTCCATACCGTCAGCACATGCGCCGCCTTGGATCCTTGAAACTCGTCGGTCGCATCGGCCAGCTGGCTGAAGATATCGGTCAGCTTGTGCGCCAGGATGCGGCTCTTCGGCGTCAGCTCCAGGCCATTGCCCAGCCGCTTGAACAGCGGCACGCCGAAATAATCCTCCAGCGTCTTCACTGCGCGGCTGATCGCGCCCTGCGTCACGCAAAGCTCATCGGCGGCGACGGTGAAGCTCATATGGCGCGCGGCCACTTCGAAGGCGCGCAGCGGGTTCAGCGGGCCGGTGCGACGGACGCCTCGCCTGACGATGGACATTCTCTCATCCTCTCATGGCTATATTTTGTTTGGACGGCTCTTTAGCACCGATCTATACGACTATCCAGCATATATCCCGTCATTTGGAACAACCGTGGCGGATCGGACACAGTCGCCATGACGCGAAGTCATGGGTGCGAGGGGATCGGAATGAGGCGTCTCGAAGGCCGGGTGGCGATGGTGACGGGCGGCGCGAACGGCATCGGCCGTGGGTGCGCGCTGCGGCTGGCCGAGGAAGGCGCCGCGCTGGCGGTGGTGGACCGCGAAGCCGATACGCTGGAAGCGCTGACCGCCGAGGTCGAGGCGCTGGGCGGCACGATCTTCACCCGCGCCGCGGATTGCACCAGCCCCGATGCGGCGCGCGCGTTCGTCGCCGATGCCGAGACGCATTTCGGCAAGATCGACGTTCTGGTGAACAATGTCGGCCAGGGCGCGCGCGAACGGAAATCGAGCTTCCTCGATTCCGACGAGGAGGTCTGGCGCTTCGTGCTGGAGATCAACCTGCTCACCACGATGCGTTTCTCGCGCCATGTCGCGCCGGGCATGGTCGGGCGCAAGCACGGCCGGATCATCAACATGGCGTCCGAGGCGTTCCTGACCGGTCCGGTCGGCAGCCATGATTATGCCGCGGCCAAGGGCGGGATCGTCGGTTTCACCCGCTCGGTCGCGCGCGAACTGGCGCCCAACGGCGTGACGGTGAACGCCCTCCTGCCCGGCCCGATCATGACCCGCGCGCTATCGACCAGCAACGATCCGGTGGTGCACGAAACGATGAAGAGCGTGCCCGTAGGGTTCGTCGGCGAGCCCGAGGATATCGCGGCGATGGCGGCGCTGCTGGCCAGCGACGAAGGCCGCTTCATCACCGGGCAGAGCATCGTCGTGAACGGCGGGCGGTGGTGGGTCTGACATGATGCTGCTCGAACATGACGCAAAGGAATTGCTCGCCGAACTCGGCTTGCCGGTTCCGCAGGGCACGCTCGTCCGCAAGGGCGACACGCTGCCGCTGGTGACACAGGGCGTGGTCAAGGCACAGGTGCCGGTCGGCGGCCGCGGCAAGGCCGGCGGGATCAGGCTGGTCCGCGATCGCGTGGCGTTGCGCGAAGGCGTCGATGCGGTGCTCGGCATGAGCATCAAGGGCCATGCGGTGCAGGCCGTGCGGATCGAGGGTCTCATCGATTTCGTCAGCGAGGCCTATCTCAGCTTCACCCTCGACGCCGCGCAGGCGATGGTCACCGTGATGATGTCCCCGCATGGCGGCATCGAGGTGGAAGACGAAAGTACGCGCGAAGACCTCGCGACCGAAAGCGTCGCGCTGGATCCGGACGCCATCCGCGCCGCAGTCGAACGCCTCTCGGCCCGCATGCCCGAAGCGCTGCGCAAACCGATGCGCGAGGCAGGTGAAAAGCTGATCCCCGCCTTTTTCGAACACGAAGCGATGCTGCTCGAGATCAACCCGCTGTTCGTCCGAGCGGACGGCAGTTGGGCAATCGGCGACACCAAGCTGGCGATCGACGAAAATGCCCTGGCCCGCCGCCCGCGCCTCGTCTCGCTGATCGAAACCAACGCAGATCTCTACCGCGAGGCCGCACTCAAGCTCGCCCAGGGCTTCGACTATGTTGAGCTGGACCCGCAGGGCGATATCGGCCTCATCACCACCGGCGCCGGCCTGTCGATGCAGCTGATCGACGAGCTGGTCGCCCGCGGCCGCTCGCCCTTCAATTTCTGCGATATCCGCACCGGGCAGTTCAAGGGCGACCCCGCCCGGCTGATCCAGGTGATGCAGTGGATCGCGGCGGGACCGAACATCAAATCGGTGCTGATCAACTTCTTCGCCGGCCACACCAATCTGGGCGAGATCGCGCGCCTGCTGATCCTCGCGCTCGACGCCGTACCGGAACTGAAGGCGCCGATCACCGCACGCTTCATCGGCAACGGGCTGGAGGAAGCGCGCGAGATCATCGCCGCGGCGGGCGATCCCATCGCGATCGAGACCGATCTGGAACGCGCCATCGATCTCGCCATCGCCCGTGCGGAGCCGGCTCATGTCTGACACCTTCCTCGCCCCCGATGCCAGGGTCATCGTCCAAGGCATGACCGGCCGTTCGGGCCGCACCCATACGCTGGGCATGCGCGCCTATGGCACCAACATCGTCGGCGGCGTTTCGCCACGCGACGAGGATGTTGGCGGCCTGCCGGTCTTCCGCAATTGCGCCGACGCGGTTGCCGCGACCGGCGCGGTCGCCAGCGTCGCCATCGTGCCCCCGCTCGCGGTGCTGCCCGCGATCCTCGAGGCGATCGAAGCGGGAATCAAAACGGTGGTCACCATCACCGAGGGCATGCCGATCCACGACGCGGTCCGCGCGAAGCACGCGGTGGCCGAAGCCAACGCGCGCTGGATCGGCGCCTCTACGCCGGGGATCGCCTATCCGGGGCGGATGAAGATGGGCTTCCTGCCCAACGTCTCGCTCTCGCCCGGTCGCCTCGGCGTGATGGCCAAGAGCGGTACGCTTTCCTACGAGGTCAATCACCGGCTGGTGCAGCGCGGCCTCGGCCAGAGCCTGTGGGTCGGCGTGGGTGGCGATCCGGTGAAGGGCACCCGCTTCGCCGACATGCTCCCGCACTTCGCGGCGGATCCGGACACCGATGTGCTGGTGATCGTCGGCGAGATCGGCGGCAACGAGGAAGAGGAGCTCGCCGCCGCGATAATCGCGCAGCGCTTCGCCAAGCCAGTCTATGCGCTGGTCGCGGGGCAAGCCGCACGCGAAGGCGTGACCATGGGACATGCCGGCGCGCTGATCCACGGCAATGTCGGCACGGTAGAAAGCAAGACCACTGCGCTGACCGGTGCGGGCGCGAAGGTATTCGGCCGCATCCAGGATCTCGTCGACGCAGTCGCGGCGTGAGCGGACCGGCGATCCTCTGCGAGATCGCCGACGGCCTCTGCACACTGACGCTCAACCGGCCGGACAAGCTGAACGCGCTCGATCTCACCGCGCTGAAGCTGCTCGACGCGCACCTCGATACGCTGGATGATTCCATCGGCTGTATCGTCCTGCGTGGCGCGGGACGCAGCTTCTGCGCCGGGCATGACCTTGGCGAGATCAGCGAGGGCCAAGGCGAGGATACCAAGCCCATCGAAAGCGGCATCGTCGCGCGGCTCGCGAGCCTCGACTATCCGGTGATCGCCGCGGTGCAAGGCCATTGCCTGACCGGTGGCCTCGAACTCGCATTGGCCGCCGACATCATCGTCGCCGCGGAATCCGCCCGCTTCGCCGACACCCACAGCCGTTTCGATCTGGTGCCGGTGTGGGGCGCCTCGCAACGCCTGCCGCGCCGTATCGGCCGGGCGATGGCGCTGGAAATGCTCTACACCGGCCGCACCGTCTCCGGCGAGGAAGCCGCGCGGATCGGCCTGGCCAACCAGTGCGTGCCAGATGCCGATCTCGACGCGACTGCCGCCGGACTGGCCGCCCGTATCCTCGCCAACGCCCCGCGCGCCAATCGCGCGATCAAGCGACTCGTGCTGGAAACCGACGGGATGAACGAAGCCCAAGGCGCCGCATATGAACTGACGCACACTGCCGGACGCGGCCCTGAATTTGCCGAACGCGTGGCGCGCTGGAAGCGTCGCTAAACAAACCCCGGCACAAGGCCGGGGTGACGAAGGGTCTTATTCTTCCGGAATCAGCAATATCTTCGACGATTGCCCCGACTTTGCCAGCGCGAACGCTTCCTGAGCATCGGCCAGCTTCATCCGGTGCGAGATCAACGGCGCAAAGGCCTGCGGGTCCGCGGCCAGCAGCTTGATGACTTCGGGCCACACGGCCGGCGGAATGCGCGATGCGCCGCGGATCTCCAGCCGGTTGCGCACCACCAGCCCGATATTCACCGCCGCATTCGGCTCGCCCATCCCGGCAAGCGACAACACCCCCTTGGGCCGCAGCACCGCCAGCGCCTGATCGACCACGCTACCGACCCCGGCGGCCTCGACCGCGAGGTCGAACCCCCGGCCAGCCAGCGCCTTCAGCCGGTCCATCGCGCCTTCTTCGCTGGCATCGAACAGCTGCTCGATCCCCAGTTCGCGCAACGTGTCGAACCGCACCGCGTCGCGAAAGCCGACCACCGCGACCTGCGACCCCATCTGCTTCGCCAGTACCGCGACGCCCTGTCCGATCGGGCCGGGGCCGAACACCACCACCCGGTCGCCCGGATTGTACCCGGCCACATTCAGAGCATGCAGCCCGACGCTGAGCGGTTCGACCAGCGCGCCAAGCTCGAGCGGCACATGATCGGGCAGATGATAGGCATAGCGCGCATCGACATTGACGGCGCCCGCGAACGCCCCGTCGAGCACCATCCCGAACGGCCGCCGGTCGAGACAGCCCACCGCATCGCCCTCGACGCACGCCGCACATTCGCCGCACGCGATCGCCGGGTTCACGACCACCGCATCGCCGATCGCAAAGGCCTGAACGCCTTCGCCCAGCGCGGTCACCCGGCCCACCGTCTCATGGCCCAACGTCACCGGCAGCGCGGGATTCATCATCGCCGCATAGCCCGGATTCCATTTCTGTATGCCCAGATCGGTGCCGCAAATGCCGGTCGCGGCGATCTTCAGCGCGATCTCGCCCGGGCCGGGCGCGGGCGGGCGCGGCACGTCGCGCAACTCCAGCCCCTCGCCGTCATGGGTCTTCTGCAACGCCAGCATCGCGCCTCTCCTTGCCGACAAAGCTATCATCGGCGCGCCATCAACGAACAGATTTTATCTCATGCCGACATGATGGCGGTGCTGCGCGCGATGAAGCCGGTCACCATCGGCCGCGCCTCCCCCTCGCGCACCACCGCCGCGATGGTCGAGCGGATCGGCGATTCGAGCCGGCGATAGACGATGCCGGGCAGCTGGAGGTTCTCCACGCTCTCCGGCAGGATCGTAACCCCCATCCCCGATCCCACCATAGAGATCGCGGTCTGCCACCCCGGCACCTGCTGCACCCCGCGCGGCACGAACCCGGCCTCTGCGCACAGGCCGAACACGCGGCCGACCGTCTGGGATTCGCTGCTGCTGGGGAAGAGGATGAACGGGTCACCGGCAAGATCGGCCAGGGTGAAGGGACCGCTGGCATGGGCATGTCCGGTCGGCAGCACCGCGACATAGGATTCATTGTGCAGCACGGTCGCGACCACCCCCGGTGCCGGAGTCGGATCGCGCATGATCGCAACGTCGATCTGCCCCATCCGCAGCGCCTCGACCAACGGCGCAGGCATCAGCTCGATCAGGTCGATCTCGATCCTCGGATGCTCGGCGCGGAACACGGGGATCGTCCGCGGCAACAGGCGCAGCGCGGTGGTGGGCGTGAAGCCGACCCCCAATCGCCCCGCCGCGCCGCTCGCAACGTCGCGCGCGCGCTCGACTCCGGCGGAAAGCTGCTGGAGGATCGCGCGCGCCGTCTCCGCGAACGCCTCCCCCGCTGGCGTCAACGAAACGTTGCGCGTGTCGCGGTCGAGCAGCCGGTGGCCGATCGCTTCCTCGATCCGCTTGATCTGTTGGCTGAGTGGCGGCTGCGCGATCCCGAGCCGTACCGCCGCCCGCCCGAAATGCAGTTCCTCAGCCACCACGAGGAACGCGTACAGGTGACGTAGTTCGATATGGGGAGGTCGCACTTCAGATCAATGCGATCGGCCGGATCGGCGACCCCGTCCCGCCCTTGATCCGCAGCGGCAGCGCGCAGAACATGAACTCGCTGACCCCGGTCGCCGCCAGCGCATCGAGCCGCATATTCTCCATGATGTTGATCCCGCGCTTCACCATCAGCTCGACATGAGCAGGCATCGCCGAGGGACGCTTGTCGTACGCGAAGGTATCGGCCCCGGTGACGCGGATGCCCTGATCGCCCAGCCATGCCGCGGCCTCGCCGTCCGGTCCGGGCGAGCCTTGCTGCACGCCGACATAGAAACGATGATCGGTCCAGTAACGCTCCCACCCGCTTCGGATCAGCACCGCGTCGCCCGGTCGGATCGCGACCTGCTGGCGATCCAGCGCGGCTTTCAGGTGATCCACGGTCACGTCGAACGCCGGTGCAAGGCTCTCCACGCCCAGCAGCGCGGGCAGATCGATCAGCACCCCGCGCAGGAACAGCGGCTCCACCGTCTCGATCCCATGCTCGGTATAGCCGTCGCGCCGCGTCGCCACCTCGTCGGAATCGCGTTCGGGATAGACCATGCCGCAGCACGCGATGTGGTTCAGCGCGTCGATATGGGTGCCGTTATGGCTGCCCATGGTGAACATGTCGCTCGACGCCGAAACGTCGCTGCCGCCGATCCGCGCATCGTTGTGCAGCTTGGTCAGGCGGAACATGAAGGGCGGGTGATTGGGGCTGTTGGGGATATCCTCGTGCAGCACATGGCCGAGTTCGACGATCTCGCCACGCGTCACGATCCGGCGGAAATCCGCGAGCCAGGGGGCAATCTTCTCCATGGTGCCAGCGTTTCACGACGGCCCCCTCGCGCAAACGCAAATTAAGTCATGCTGCGCGGAAAAGAACTGGCGGTCACGCCGATCCGGGCGGCGCTAGGATCGCGCCATGGAAGCACCAGTCTGGTTCATCACCGGTGCCGCGAGCGGCTTCGGGCACGAGATCGCAGTCGAAGCCCTGCGGCGCGGCGGCCGCGTCGTGGCCACTGCGCGCGACCCATCGAAGATCGCCATCTCCGGCGAGAATGTCCTCACCCTTCCCCTCGACGTACGCGACCGGGACGCCATCGCTGCAGCCGTGCGCGCAGCCGAGGCACGGTTCGGCAGCGTGGATGTGCTGGTCAACAATGCCGGCTACGGCCTGATCGCCGCAGTCGAGGAAGCGACGCAGGACGAGATCGACGCGCTGATCGGCACGCACTTCACCGGCACGCTCGACCTGATCCGTGCGGTGCTGCCCGGCATGCGCTCGCGGCGGCGGGGGTATATCCTCAACTTCTCGTCGATCGCGGGGTTCACCGGCGGGGCGGGCACCGCACTCTATGCCGCGGCCAAGCATGGCGTGGAGGGCCTGTCCGAGGGACTGGCCAAGGAAGTTGCGCCGCTGGGGATCAAGGTGAGCATCGTCGAGCCCGGGCCATTCCAGACCCAGTTCTTCACCAGCTCGCGCAAGATGGGCGAGCGGCGCATGCCCGATTACGACGCCACCGCCGGCGCCTATCGCGACCGCGCGTCAAAACCCGATCCCTGGCTGCCCGGCGATCCGGCACGCGGCGCGGCGGCCGTCTGCGATCTGGTCGAAATGGCCGAACCGCCAATGCGGCTGCTGCTCGGCAAGTTCGCCCATGATATCGCGCTGGCCAGCTATAGCGCGCGGATCGCCGAGGCCGAGCGCTTCCGCGACCTGACCCTCGGCGCCGACAAGCCCGAAGCCGAGGGGCGTCCATGGCCCTGAGCGGCCTGAAACTCCCCGCCATCGCCGCGCCGATGTTCATGGTGTCGTGCCCCGATCTGGTGGTCGAGGCATGCCGCGCGGGCCTGCTCGGTAGCTTCCCCGCGCTCAACTGCCGCGACGCCGAGGGCTATGCCGCATGGCTGGTCGAGATCCGCGCGCGGCTGGACGGCGAGCCTTTCGCCGTGAACCTGTCGCTGCGCAAGGGTTCGCCGCGACTGGAGGCAGACCTTGCTGCGACGGTCGCGGCCAAAGTGCCGGTCGTGCTCACCTCGCTCGGCATCTCGCGCGATCTGGTGGCGCGGATCCATGACTATGGCGGCATCGTGCTGCACGATGTGACCACTGTCCGACACGCCGAGAAGGCAGCCGAGGCAGGCGTCGACGGCCTCATCCTCGTCTGCGCCGGAGCAGGCGGACATGGCGGCGCGCTCAATCCCTTCGCCTTCCTCGGCGAGGTGCGCAGCTGGTTCAGCGGCACCCTCGCGCTGGCCGGCGCGATCTCCACCGGCCGCGATATCGCCGCGGCCCGGGTGATGGGCGCGGACATGGTCTCCATCGGAACCCGCTTCATCGCCACGCGCGAAGCCAATGCGCCCGATGCGTACAAGGCGATGATCCTCGCCGCCCACGCCGCCGACATCGCCTACACGGCGGCGCCCACCGGTGTGCCTGCCAGCTTCCTGCGCCCCAGCCTTGCCGAATGGGGCGTCGACCCCGAAGCCTCCGATCACCCTACGCTCGACACTGCCACCCGCACGCTTCGCCACGCCGGACGCGAGGGCAAGGTGTGGCGCGACCTCTGGTCCGCCGGACAGGGATCGGGCGCGATCCGCGACATTCCCACCACCGCCGAGCTGTGCGCTCGCCTCATCGCCGAGTACCGCGCGGTCATCCCCGCATGAGATAAGGTGGCTTTGGCGCCGCGCGCGCCGATGGCAGTTTCCCGCCATGGAGAGGGAACCCCCAGCAAGCCGGGCACGCGCCTGGTATGTCGTCGCGCTGTTGTTCGGCGTCTACGTCATGAACATGGCCGACCGCCAGATCGTCGGCATCCTGGCACAGGACATCAAGCGCGACCTCGCGCTGACCGACGCCCAGCTGGGCTTTCTCGGCGGCCCCGCCATCGGCTTCTTCTACGCGATCCTCGGCATCCCGATGGCCTATGCGGCGGATCGCATCCATCGCGTGCGCTTCATCGCCGGATGCATCGCGGTGTGGAGCTTCTTCACGATCCTCGGCGGCCGGGTGAACGGCTTCGTCCAGCTTGCCCTCACCCGCGTCGGCGTCTCCATTGCCGAAGCTGGCGGATCGCCCTCCTCGGTGTCGCTGATCGCCGACCTGTTTCCGGCCGAGCGGCGCGGCACCGCGATGGCGGTGTGGACCTCGGCCTCGACCGTGGCGATCTTCGTCGGTTTCGCGGTGGGCGGCGTGGTCAACGAGACGCTGGGCTGGCGCAACACCTTCCTCGCCGCGGGCATTCCCGGCCTGATCCTCGCGGTGATCCTGGTCGCCACGGTCCGCGAACCCGTGCGCGGTGCAGCCGATGCGGTCGCCGCGCCCAAGGCCGAGCTGGGCCTGTTCGCCACCTTCGCCAAGCTCTGGGCAATCAAGCCATTCCGCCAGATGGTCTTCGCCGTTTCTGCCTGCAATTTCTGCGTGTTCGCGGTGCTCAACTGGGCACCTGCCCATGCCATGCGCAGCTTCGATCTGGGCAGCGGCGCGGTGGGCGGCGTGATGGGTACCGGCATCGCCCTGGCCGGCGGCACGATGATGGTGCTCACCGGCATGGTCACCGACTGGCTGACCAAGGGCGGGCTGCACCGCGCGGTTCTGCTCGTCGCGGCGATGATGCTGGTCTCGGCCAGCGCGTTCGTCGCGGCGTTCATGGCCAGCGATTTCACCACCTTCTCGATCTTCTTCCTGATCGGATATGCCGCGCTGATGACCAATCCGCCGGTCAGCTGGGTGATCCTCCAGAAATACAGCCCGCCGGAAATGCGCGCGATGGCGACTGCGGTGCTGCTGCTGGTGATCGCGCTCACCGCGATGGTACCCGCGCCCTGGATCATCGGCCGCGTCAGCGACTTGCTGAATCCGGCCTATGGCGTCGCGAGTCTGGGCTACGCGCTGCTGCTTGCGCCGGCTGCGGTGCTGCTCGCCGCCCTGCTCTGGGCACGAACGGCAGCGACGATCAAGGGCACGACCATGTCCGAATCCGGTCTCAATCCGCAGCAAATCGGTATTTGACCAGACACATCATCCGGGCGATTTTCCGGATAACAGATCAAGTCGGGAGAGTATGTCATGGCCACCGCAGCCGCCCATCCGGTCACCGAATCCGTCGTGACCCCAGCGGAAGTCGAAGCGTTCCAGCGCGACGGCTTCGTCGTGCCAAAGCAGGGCCTCGATTCCGATAGCACGAAGTTCCTGGTGGAGTCGGTCGAGCAGGTCTTCGCCGACAATCCCGACTGGCAGAGCATCATCCGCATGCCGCACGTGCCGATCCGCGAGGGTCAGGAAGAAGGCGTGATCGGCGCGGAGAAACTGTTCGAGATCGCGATCCACCCGACGATCATCGCCGCCGCGCGCGAGCTGATCGGGCCGAACCTGATCATGTGGGGCGGCGAGATCTTCGCCAAGCCCGCCGGCACCGGCAAGGGCACGCCCTGGCACCAGGACTGCTACAATCCCGCGGTCAAGGCCGGCCCCGGTCGCAGCCATGCGCACAGCGTGATGATCTGGATCGCGGTCGACGATGTCGCGGCCGACAATGGCTGCCTGCGCTACGTGCCGGGTTCGGGCAAGAACGGCCAGATCGAGCATATCATCGATGCGAACCGCACCGACGGCATCCTCAACTTCGAAGTCGATAAGCAAGGCGTGGATTTCAGCACTGCGGTAAATGCCGAGCTGAAGCCGGGCCATTTCTCGTGCCATGACGTGTTCGTGGTGCACGGCGCCAACGCGAACACCTCGGGCCGCCGCCGCGCGGGCCTGACCTTCCACTATATGGACGCCGCCGACCTGTACGACCGTAGCTTCGGGCTGGCCAAGGCCGCCGGCGAAGGCCGCAAGCCCGCCCCGCTGGCCACCCGCCCGATCTGGCTGGTGCTGGGCGAGAACCAGAATCCGGAGAACGACTTTGTGACCGGGCACCAGAATCTGGAGGATCTGGATGCGCTGGCCGAAGCCAACCGGCTTCGGTTGAACAAGCTGCTGCTGTAAATCCTCACCCTCCGGGAGGATTAATCAGCCGGTCGTCCGCTCCAGATCCAGCACGATCTCGTCCGCCGGAATATGGGCGAAGGGCGAATCATAGCTCGCGGGCGCCTGCGCGATCTCGCTTTCCAGCGCGTCGCGTATCTCGATCCAGTCGCGCTTCGAGCTGTTGTCCGGCGCGCTGATCGCGATCGAGGCCAGCACTTCCCCGGCCGGATTGCGCACCGGCACCGCTGCGCCCAGATCGGTCCGCGCGAAGCCCGCATTCTGCGTCGCCGCGACATCGGCGTCCCAACTACCCGCCAGCTTCTGCCGCGCGGCAAAGGCGCGATAGTCTTCGCGCTCCGCATCGGAGAGGAACGCCAATATCCCCAACCCCGCGGCATTGGCATGCAGCGGCGTCACTTCGCCCAGCCGGTCGCGATGATAGATGTCGTGGCTGCCATAGATGCCGGCGAGCCGCAGCCCGTACCAGCCCAGCCGCACCGTCAGCGACGCGGTCTCCCCGGTCCGCTCGGCCAGCACGCGCAAATGCGGGCGGCTGGCGGCATGCAGCTTGAACCGGTGGACCAGCCCGCGGTTCAGCAACTGCGGCATCTGGCCCAGGATATAGCGCGGCATGTTACGGTCGCGGGCCAGATAGCCCGATTCCTCCAGCGTGATCAGCGCGCGATAGACGGTCGAGGCGGGCAGCCCCAGCCGCCGGCTGATCTCCGAAACGCCAAGCGGCTCGTCGGTCCGCGCGACCAAGCGCAGCACTTCGAACACATGGGTAGCGGACGAGTTGATCGCGGTGCGGGCCATCAGTGCAGCTCCGATCCGGCATCGTCGGCGGGAAACAGGCGCGATCGCTGGTTCAATTCCGCGACGAGGTCCTGCAGCTCGGGCATCTGCCGCTCGAGCTGCGCCTCGAACCGCTCACGCGGGCCGCCGACCGAGATGCTGCCGTGCAGCCGCCCGTCGATATCATGGACCGGGAAGGCGACCGACACCATCTGCGGCGGCGTGGCGCGGGCAACGCGAGCATAGCCCTGTGCGCGAATCCGCTCGATCTCGGCCAGCACCTGAGAGTCGCCCGGATCGTGCCGCGCGAGATAATCCGCCACCGCAGCATCGCCGTCCCCCGCCAGCAGCACCCGGCCGGTCGCCGGTCCCCACAGGCTGAACAGGGTACCGATGCGGATGCGATAGACGCCATGCTTGCGCGTCTCGACCCCGTCGATCAGCACGCAATAATCGCCCGCGCGCACCACCAGCCCGATCGATTCGCCGGTGATCGCATGCATCTGCTGCACATAGGGCTGGCACAGGCTGCGGAAATCGGGATCGACCAGCAACGGGTTCTGAAGCTCGAGCACGCGATAGCCGAGCTGGTAGCGCGATCCGTCTTTCTCACGCACCACATAACCCTGCTCCACCAGCGTGGTCAGCGCGCGATAGGTCATGTTCTTGGTCATGCCGAGCGCCTGCGCCAGCTCGGTCACGCCATAGCCGGGCACGTCCGACGCGAAGCTCGACAGCACCTCCAGCACGCGGACGGTTGCCTTGTTGAGTTCGCGCTCCCCCGACGCGGTCTCACGGATCGATGCTGCCATTTCACGGCTCTAGGGCATCGCGTTTTGCTGCGCAATTTTCCGCGCAATGAACAATGCTGCGCCCGGAATGAGATTTTCTAGCTTCGCCGCGAAGCCGCACAATTCCAGAGAGGAAGCCAAGGAGAGAGCCATGGCCGATATGATGCGCGCCTATCAGCTGCTGGGAGCCGGAAAGGCCGAAGTGGTGGAAATTCCGGTGCCCGAGCCGGGTCCAGGTCAGGTCCGGCTGAAGATGGCCGCGGCAGGCCTGTGCCACAGCGACCTGCTGGTCATCCATGCCGATCCGCCCTTCTTCCCGATCCCCTCGATCATCGGACACGAGACGACCGGCTGGGCCGACAAGCTCGGCGAAGGCGTGACCGGCATCGAAATCGGCGCGGCCTATGGCATCTATTTTCCCTGGGGCTGCGGCCATTGCGCGCCCTGCGCCAAGGGGGCGGAGAATGTGTGCGAGAAGGCGCCGATGGTCCCCGGGTTCGGCTGCGGCGTGGACGGGGGCATGGCCGAATATGTGATCGTGAGCGATCCGCGCCACCTGATCCCGCTGGGCAAGCTCGATCCGGTCGCGGCAGCACCTTTGATGTGCGCGGGCATCACCACCTATCATGCGGTCGACAAGGCCAAGGCCCTGCTCGGCGCGGGATCGAGCGCGGTGATCATCGGCGTGGGCGGCCTCGGCCATCTCGCGATCCAGATCCTCAAGGCGCTGACTCCGGCAAGGATCATCGCGGTGGACCGGCATCAGGAGAAGCTCGACCATGCAAAGGCGCTCGGCGCCGACGAAGGGCTGATCGCAGGCGAAGGCGCGACCGCGGCGATTCGGGAGATGACCGGCGGCCTCGGCGCGGCTCTGGTCATCGATCTGGTCGGCAACGACGCCACGCTCGGCTTCGCCCAGTCGGTGCTGGCGATGGGCGGGCAGCTTCAGGTGGTCGGCGTCGGCGGGGGCACCCTGCCGCTGCGCTTCCACGAGATGCCGCGCGATGCCAGCGTCTCGGTCCCCTATGCCGGATCGACGCCGGACCTGCGCGACGTCGTGCGGCTGGCGCAGGACGGGCACGTCCATGCCGACGTCGTCCGGATCGGTTTCGCCGACATTGCCGCAACCTATCGCGAAATGGACGAAGGACGGTTGCAAGGACGCGCCGTGCTGGTACCCACGATCTCATGAGCAAGCCCTTCGTCCTCGGCATCGGCGGCACCACGCGTGCCGGATCCTCCTCCGAACTGGTGCTGCGCGCCGCACTCAAGGAAATCGAAGCGCTCGGCGCCGAGACCGAATGCGTCGCCGGGCCGGACCTGATCCTGCCGCTTTACGCGCCCGAAAATCCCGAACGCGATCCCAAGGCGCAGCGGCTGATCGAGCTGGTGCGCAAGGCCGATGGCATCGTCATCGCCTCGCCCGGCTATCACGGCTCGATCTCGGGCATGATCAAGAATGCGCTCGATTATGTCGAGGACACCGCCAAGGACGACCGGGTCTATCTCGATGGACGCGCGGTGGGCTGCATCGCCTGCGCCTATGGCTGGCAGGCGACCGGATCGACGCTGATCGCGCTGCGTACCATCGTCCACGCGCTTCGCGGCTGGCCGACCCCGCTGGGCGTCGCCGCCAACACCACGACGCGGCTGTTCTCCGAGGATGGCGATTGCAGCGATGCGGGCCTCAACACCAATCTGCGCATCCTGGCCAGCCAGGTGATGCACTTCGTCCACCTCTCGGCCGCGCTGAAGGAAACCGCATGACCATCCTTCGCCATTACAAGATGCAGGCCGCCGAAGGCCGCGGGGACGAGCTGAAGACCGTGCTGGCCGATCTGGCCGCCAAGGTATCGCCGCTGGCGGGTTGCGAGAAGGTCGAGCTGTTCGCCGATCCGCGCGATGCCGACACCTATATGTTCGTCGAGCATTGGGCAGGGATCGACGATCACAAGGCGGCCGGCGCCGCGTTGGGCAAGGAAGCCTTCGCCCCCGTCATGGCCGTGCTCGCCGGTCCGCCCGAGGGCCGCTATCTCGAGGCCGTGGCGCTCGCCTGACCGGACTGGCATGACGGCGCGGTGGACCCGCGACCGGACCTTGCCGCCTTCCTGACCGCAGAGCGGCTTCCCGAAGCCTATCGGGACGTCATCGAGACGCTATGGACACCGCTCGCCGGGCGGGTCGCCGCGTTGCCCCGTCCCGCGTTCATCGGCCTGTGCGGTCCGCAGGGCAGCGGCAAATCGACCGGCGCGGCGGCGCTGAAGCTGTTGCTGGAAGCACATGGCCTGCGCGTCGCGACGCTCTCGATCGACGATTTCTACCTGACCCGCGCCGAACGGCTGGCGCTGGCCGACGCGGTCCATCCTCTGCTCGCCACCCGCGGCCCGCCGAGCACGCACGACCTCGCGTTGATGACCGCCACCATCGATCGGCTGCTCGCGGGCGAAAGCGTCGCTCTGCCAGCCTTCGACAAGTCCGCCGACGATCGCCGTCCGGAGGGCGAATGGCCGCGCTTTGAAGGACCCGCCGATATCGCCCTGCTCGAAGGCTGGTGCGTCGGCGCCCGGCCCCAGCCGGACGGATCGCTGGCCGAGCCGGTCAACCCGCTCGAACGCGAGGCCGACCCCGCGGGCATCTGGCGCCGCCACGTCAACACAGCGCTCGCCACCTATCAGCCGCTGTTCGACCGCATCGACTGGCTGATCCAGCTCCTTCCGCCGAGTTTCGAGACGGTTACGGGCTGGCGCCGCGAGCAGGAGGCCCGCCTCCCCTCGCGCCTGATGACCGACGATCAGATCGCGGTCTTCGTCCAGCATTACGAGCGGATCACCCGCTGGATCATCGCCGAAATGCCCGCCCGCGCCGACGCCGTGATCCGGCTCGATGCGGATCGCAGGCCGATCACCGGTTGACCCGGCGCCCGCCTCTGTGGCAGGCGGCATGCGGCTCGCGGGTATAGCACAATGGTAGTGCAGCAGCCTTCCAAGCTGAATACACGGGTTCGATTCCCGTTACCCGCTCCACCTTCCCTTCGCTTTATGGTTAGGCGAGCCACCCTCTCTAACGGGCCGTTCGAACCCGTGAGTCTTTGTGGCGCTCAGCCCTACCGGGCTATGCGCGTGGTTCGATTCCGTTGGCGTTGGGTATGACTGGCATTTCCGATCCCCTCGCACTCTACGTCCATTGGCCGTTCTGCGTGTCGAAGTGCCCCTATTGCGACTTCAACAGCCATGTCCGCGAAAGCGTGGATCAGGCGGCATGGCGCGCGGCGATGCTGGCGGACCTGCGGCACGAGGCGGAGCAGCTGCCCGGCCGGAAGGTCGCGTCGATCTTCTTCGGCGGCGGCACGCCTTCGCTGATGCCGCCCGAGACGGTTGCGGCGGTGATCGCCGAAGCCGAGGCCCGCTGGGGCTTCACCCCCGATGTCGAGATCACGCTGGAGGCGAACCCCTCCTCGGTCGAGGCCGCGCGCTTCGCCGATCTGGCGGCGGCGGGAGTCAACCGCGCTTCGCTCGGGCTGCAGGCACTGGACGACGAATCGCTGAAATTCCTCGGCCGCGCGCATGGTGTGGCAGAGGGGCTGGCAGCACTGGAGACCGCACAATCGGTGTTCGGCCGGGTCAGTTTCGACCTGATCTATGCCCGCCCCGATCAGACCCTGGCGGATTGGGAAGCCGAGCTGCGCCGCGCCATCGGCTTCGGCACCGAGCACCTCTCGCTCTATCAGCTCACCATCGAACCCGGCACGCGCTTCGCGACGATGTTCGAAAAGGGCGAACTGGCCGCCTACGATCCCGACGCCGCAGCCGACCTGTTCGAGGCGACCCGCACGATCACCGCCGAAGCGGGCCTGCCCGCCTATGAAATCTCCAACCATGCCCGGCCGGGCGCGGAGAGCCGCCACAACCTCACCTACTGGCGCTACAGCGACTATGCCGGGATCGGCCCCGGCGCGCATGGCCGGCGCAGTGGCATGGCCACGGTGCGGCGAAAGAAGCCCGAAAACTGGATGGCCTCGGTCGAGCGCAACCAGCACGGCATCGAGCGCGAGGATGCCCTCACCCCCAACGAGCGCGCGGTCGAAGCGCTGGTGATGGGCCTGCGGCTGGGCGAAGGCGTCGATCTGAGCCGTGTTGCGGCGCTGGCCGGTGGAGAGGCTCCGATCGACGCGAAGGTCTTAGCCCGCCTGATCGCCCATGGCTTGGCCGTCCGCGAAGGCGACCGGCTGCGGATCACCGAGGCCGGCATGCCGGTCCTCGAAGCGATCCTGCGCGAACTGGTGCTGGCCTGAATCCTCCCCGGGAGGGGGAGGATTTTGATCTCAATCCACCGTCGTCGGCGCAGCCGAAACCGTCACGACCTGGCCGGCACGGATCTCCTGCACCTCCAGCGCGCGTTCAGCGACGCCGTCGCGGCCGAAGCGGAAGGCGCCGTCCAGCCCGGCGAACGGACGCGAGGTCAGTTCGCGGATCGGGAATTCGGTACCCGGCTTCCAGTCGCGCGCCATGCGCACGGTCAGCAGCACCGCGTCATAGCCCAGCGTCGACAGGCGATAGGGTGCCGCCTGGAAACGCGCGCGATACTTGCCCGCATATTGGCGATAATAATTGTCCGGCACGCTGGCGAACCACGCACCGTTCAGCGCGGCGTTTGCTCCGATCCCAGAATCGGTGTTCCACAATTCGGTGCCCAGCACCCGCGCGGTCTTGCCGTTGGGCGAGCGGCGGATGATCGGCACCGCGGTCGCGCCATTCGCGCCGCTGCCCGCGATCAGGATCGCCTGATAGGGCTGGCGGTTGATCTTCGCGAGCGCGGTGGTCATCGAACCAGGACGCCCGTCATAGGTTTCCAGCACCGTCACGGTGCCGCCCGCCGACTCGACCGAGCGGAGGAACGCGGTCGACGAACGCTCGCCATACAGGCCGCCGGGCACGAGGCCAGCAAACTGCGTGACGCCATTGGCACGCGCATAGGCCACCACGCGCTCGATCGACTGAGCCGGCGAATAGCCGAGCAGGAAAGTGCCCCCGCCGGCCACGCTGGTGTCGTTCGAGAAGCTGAGCACCGGCACGCGCGCGGCACGCGCCAGCGGCGCGACTTCGCGGGCTTCCTCGGCCAGCAACGGCCCCAGGATCAGCTTGTTGCCATCGGCGATGGCGCGCCGGGCGGCCTCTGCGGCACCGGCCGAGGTGTCATAGGTGGTGATGCGGATATTGTCGGCATTGGTATCGAGGATGGCGAGCTGGGTCGCATTCTCCAGCGACTTGCCCACGCCTGCATTCGGGCCGGTCAGCGGCACCAGCAGCGCGACGCGGTGGCGCGCAGTATCCTGCGGCAACGCATTGGTGATCGGGCGATCGGCCGGGCGCTCGCGCGGCACCTCGACCACCGGCGGACGCTCGCCCTGCGGGATGACCCGCGGGCCGGTGGTGCAGGCGGCGACGAACATCGCCGCGCCGACCACGGTCCAGCGCAGCATGCCGAGGAGGCCACTGGAGCCAACCCCCTGTCGATTTGCGTTGCGGTCTGCCATGACTCTCCCCGATGGACTCTATTCTCGCGCCCGGCCTCTACATCGTCGCCACGCCTATCGGCAATCTCGGCGATCTGTCTCCACGCGCTTCACAAATACTCCTGAACGCGGATGTGGTTGCTGTCGAGGACAGCCGTGTGACAGCGGGACTTTTTCGTCACCTCGGCGCGAAGGGGAAAATGACCCCCTATCACGACCATAATGCCGATGCGGTCCGCCCCGGCCTGATCGCCCGGATGGCCAGCGAAGTGATAGCACTGGTAAGCGACGCGGGCACACCGCTGATCTCCGACCCCGGCTTCAAGCTGGTGCGCGACGCGCGCGCGGCGGGGCATGCGGTCACCACCATCCCCGGCCCGTGCGCCGGGATCGCCGCGCTGACGCTGGCGGGGCTGCCGACCGACCGCTTCCTGTTCATGGGCTTCCTGCCCTCGAAACAGCAGGCCCGCGCCCAGGCCATCGCCGAGATCGCTTCGATCCGCGCCACGCTGGTCTTCTATGAATCGGGTCCGCGCCTGTCTGCCTGCCTGGCCGCACTCGCCGAAGGATTGGGCGAGCGCGAAGCCGCCGTGGCGCGCGAAATCACCAAGAAGTTCGAGGAATGCGTGACCGGCACCCTCACCGAACTCGCTGCCCGCTACGCCGATTCGCCGCCAAAGGGCGAGATCGTGGTGGTCGTCGCTCCACCGGGCGAAGCCGCCCCCGCGACGGAGGAGGATGCCGATTCGGCGCTGCGCGAGGCGTTGACCCGCCTGCCCGCGAGCAAGGCCGCAGGCGAAGTCGCGAAGAAGCTCGGGCTGGACCGGCGCGAGCTGTACGCGCGGGCGATGGAGTTGAAGGATGCATAATTACCCTTCTCCCTTGATGGGAGAAGGAGGGGCCCGCGCGCGAAGCGCGTGGGAGGATGAGGGTGACCTCTCCTCATGGGACCGTCTCATGAGGAGAGGTCACCCCCACCCAACCCTCCCCCATCAAGGGGGAGGGCTTTCATGAGGGACCGCCGCGCCGCCGAGAACCGCGGCCGGGACGGCGAACGCCGCGCGGCATGGTGGCTGTGGCTGCGCGGATGGAAGATTCTCGACAAGCGCGTCCGCACGCCCGCGGGTGAAGTCGATCTGGTCGCCCGCAAAGGTACCCTCATCGCCTTCGTCGAAGTGAAGACCCGCGCCACCACCGCCGAACTCGATTTCGCCATCGACGAACGCCGCCTCTCCCGCGTCGCTGCCGCGGCCGAATATCTGATGCCGCGCTATGCCGGTCCCGGCGACGATATCCGCGTCGACGTGATCCTCATTGCCCCCGGCACCCTGCCTCGCCATATCGAGAACGCCTGGATGGGGTGACTTACTCGGATAAGTCACTTACAAGGCAGTTTCAGGAGGCCGAATGTCGCTCAATGTCGCCGTGCAGATGGACCCGCTCGACGCGATCAACATCGCGGGGGATTCGACCTTCGCGCTGATGCTGTCGGCGCAGGCGCGCGGGCACAGGCTGTTCCATTACGCGCCGGAGGACCTGAACTATTCGGGCGGCCGCGTGTGGACCAAGGCGCATCCGGTCACCGTCCAGCGCGTGACCAGCAATCATTTCGCCTTTGCGGAGCCGGTGAAGCTCGATCTGGGCGACGAAGCCGACGTCATCCTGATGCGGCAGGACCCGCCCTTCGATCTCGGTTACATCACCGCCACCCATCTGCTCGAGCGGATCGCGCACAAGACCCTGGTCGTGAACGACCCGGCGAACGTCCGCAACGCGCCCGAGAAGGTCTTCGTGCTCGACTATGCGCAGTTCATGCCGCCCACGCTGATCACCCGCAGCGTGGACGAAGCACGCGAGTTCCTGGCCGAACATGGCGCCATCGTGGTCAAGCCGCTGCACGGCAATGGCGGCAAGGCGATCTTCAAGATCGATAGTGACGGCGCCAATCTCTCCTCGCTGATCGAGGTGTTTAACACCGCCTATCGCGAGCCGCACATGGTACAGGCCTTCCTCCCCTCGGTCGCGGCAGGCGACAAGCGCATCGTGCTGGTCGATGGCGAGGTCGCCGGCGCGGTCAATCGCGTGCCGGGCGAAGGCGAGATCCGATCGAACCTGGCGGTCGGCGGCACCGCGGCCAAGACCGAGCTGACGGCGCGCGAGCAGGAAATCTGCGACGTGCTCGGGCCGGAACTCAAGAAGCGCGGACTCCTGTTCGTCGGCATCGACGTGATCGGCGGCGAATGGCTGACCGAGATCAACGTGACTTCCCCCACCGGCATCGTCGCGATCGACAAGTTCAACGGCACCGATACCGGCGCGATGATCTGGGCCGCGATCGAGCGCCGCGTGGCAAACCGGAGCGCCTGATCCGCACATGATCGACTGGCTCGACTGGGGTTATCTCGGCATTTTCCTGCTGATGGTGCTGGAAAATGTGATCCCGCCCGTCCCGTCCGAAGTGATCATGAGCCTGGGCGGCATCGCGGCCGGTCAGGGGCGGATGGACTTCACCTTGCTCGTGCTGGTCGGCACGCTGGGCTGCATTGTCGGCAACCTGTTCTGGTACGAGATCGGGCTGCGCTTCGGCTATCAGCGGCTGAAGCCAGCGGTCGATCGCTGGGGCCGCTGGCTGACGATGGAGTGGGAAGATATCGAGAAGCTGCGCAGCTTCTTCGATCGCTGGGGCGGGATCACGGTGCTGGTGTTCCGCTTCATGCCGCTGGGCCGCACGGTGATCTCGATCCCCGCCGGGCTGCTGCAGATGCCGCGCGGGCGGTTCATCGTCTTCACCGCGATCGGCAGCGCGATCTGGAACACGATGCTGGTCGGCGTCGGATACTGGCTGGGCGCCAATTTCGACACGATCGATCACTGGATCGCGCCGGTGGTGACCGCGATCCTGGTCGCGGTGGTCGCGCTCTATGTCTGGCGCGTCATGACCTGGAAGCCGCGCAGCAAGCGCTAGGTTTGTTTCAGTAGGACGGCACCAGCCCGCTCCCCCACCCGGCCTCCCACAGAATATGCTGAATGGGAGGCCGGGTGGGGGAGCGGGCGGAGCAGCCCAAGGTTCCGGTGATGCGCAGCATCGTTGGAATGGCTGCGGAGGGTGGTGCCGGTTCAGCGAAGCTGAAAAGACTCTAGGCGCGGATCTCGATCCGTATCTGGTCGAGCCGCACCGCGATCTCGGCGGCATATTGCTCGAACAGCGGCACCAGATCGGCCAGGCTCACTTCGCTGGGTGCCGGGTCGATCGCGCACAAGGTGCCGAAGAAGCTGCCGTCGGCCAGGAAGATCGGGATCGAGATATAGCTTTCGAACCCATACATTGCGGGGGTGTGATGCCGCCGCCATGCCTCGTTCCCGCTGACATGATCGATATAGACGCGCCGCCCGCTCTCACGGATCTCGTCGCAGATCGTGGTCTTGATCTTCAGCTCGTCGCCGGGCTTCAGGCCGAACTCGATCTTGTCGAGGATCTGGCACGCGATCCAGCGATCCGCGGTCACCCGCGCCACCGCGGCAAAGCCCATGCCGGTCGCGCGGCACACGTCCTCAAGCATCGCCTCGATCTCGGGCATGTGCTGAACCGCCGCGACATCGGCTGCGTAAGGATCGATCATGAAAGCCCTCCGGCTACCGGAGTAGCATATAATCCACGAGAATCATGCCCTTGGATGGGCATTCCGGTACACGTCCAGAAGATGCGCGGCATCGACTGCAGTGTAGATCTGGGTCGAACTCAGGCTGGCATGGCCGAGCAGTTCCTGCAGCGCGCGAAGATCAGCACCGCGGCCCAGCAGATGCGTCGCGAAACTGTGGCGCAGGGCGTGCGGCGTGGTCCGGTCCGACAGGCCCAGCGCAGCCCGCGCCGAACGCACCGACTTGCGGATCGCGCCTGCCGGCAGCGGACCGCCCTTCGCCCCGCGGAACAGCGGTGCATCGCGCGCCACACCCCATGGCGTGATGGCCGCATAGGCTTCGATCGCTGCCTTCACCTCGGGCAACAGCGGCACCAGTCGGGTCTTGTCGCGCTTGCCGGTGACGCTCATCGTGGCGCCCAGCGGCAACACCGCGCCGGTCAGTCCCACCGCCTCGCCGATGCGCAGGCCCGCGCCATAGAGCAGCAGCAGCACCGCCCAGTTGCGCGCGGCGATCCAGGGTTCGTCGGGTTCCTCCGACACCGCCTCGGCCAGCGCGACCGCCTCATGCGGCGCGATCGGGCGGGGCACGCCCTTCTTGACGCGCGGGCCGCGCAGGCGGGGCAATTCCGCCCCGTCGCCCACCGCCCATTTCAGAAACCCGCGGACCGCCGAAAGCTCGCGCGCAGCGGAGCTATTGGTCAGCCCTTCGCCGCGCCGATGCGCAAGAAAAGCGCGCAGGTCGGCGGCGGTGACGTTGGCCAGCGTCTCGCGGCTCGCCTCCCCGCCCCAATGCGACTGCAGGAAAGCGATCAGCCGCTCCGCCGTCGATTGATAGGCCCGCACCGTATGCGCGGAGCGCCGCCGGTCGCGGGCGAGATGTTCGGCGTAGAGGAGAGGTAAGGGTGCGGTCATCTAAGTCCGCGAGTGTTGCGCCTCCGCAAACGCCGAGGCCTCCTCATGCGTGTCAAAGAATTTGAACCCGACATGATATCTCCCATCCGCGCCATGAACGACCTCGGGATGAGTTGGACCAGCCAACGGCGGACGCTCCGCGGAATCGGAAGGGGTCAACAAATTTCTGTCAGATCTTGAGGCATCGAGGCGTTCAATGAGTTCCCCGGCGAGATTTGTCCCCACGCCGGCCAAAAATGCCGCAAGCCCAATATGAACAAAGATAAGCTGGAGCTGAAGCTTCTGTAAGTTCACCACCTTCTCCGGAAGGTAACCGGAACTCTCAGTTGAGACCGATGGATCAAAAAGAAGCAGAGTCGCGAACACAATCATCAGCCCGCACACCCACAACGCTCGTCCAACGTCCTTCATGATGCCCCCTTACCCGATCTTCTGCCCGGTCTTCGCCCAGTCGGCGAGGAAGCCTTCGATGCCCTTGTCGGTCAGCGGGTGCTTGACCAGCTGGCGGATCACCGACGGGGGAGCGGTCATCACGTCGGCGCCGATCTTGGCGGCTTCCAGCACGTGGATCGGGTGGCGGACCGATGCGACCAGGATCTCGGTGTCGAACGCGTAATTGTCGTAGATCAGGCGGATATCGCCGATCAGCTGCATGCCGTCGAAGCCATTGTCGTCGTGGCGGCCGACAAAGGGCGAGATGAAGGTCGCACCGGCCTTTGCCGCCAACAGCGCCTGATTGGCCGAGAAGCACAAAGTGACGTTCACCATCGTGCCGTCATCGGTCAGCGACTTGCAGGTCTTGAGGCCGTCGATCGTCAGCGGCACCTTCACCGCGATATTGTCGGCGATCTTCCGGACTACCTCGGCCTCGCGCATCATGCCCTCGTAATCGAGCGCGACGACTTCGGCCGAGACGGGGCCGTCGACGATCTGGCATATCTCGGCGACCACTTCGAGGAAGTCGCGGCCCGCCTTGTGGATCAGCGATGGGTTGGTGGTGACGCCGTCGAGCAGGCCGGTCGCGGCCAGGTCGCGGATGTCGTTGGTGTCGGCGGTATCGGCGAAGAATTTCATGGGGCCTCCGAAGGGCGGGAACAGGGAATTATCGTGACGGTTATGTTACGGCACCGTCCGAATCGGTCCCCTCTATAGACCCCTCGACGCCCACGCACAGCCGGAGCCTGCCCCCTTGCGCCGCATCTTTATCGCCCTGCCCCTGCTGCTGACCGCCACGCCCGTGCTGGCGCAACAGACCGACGAGCAGCTGTGGCTGCAGACCAACGGATCGTTCACGGTGGGCGAGGACGAGAAGGTGACGCTGGAAGGCATCATCCGCTTCGGCAACGCGGCCGAGGGGCTGAACCATGCCGAGGCGGGCGTCCTCTATACCCACACCCTGCCCAGCGGGATCGAGCTGAGCTTCGGCTATCGCCATGTCGAGGACTGGAACAAGGGCGTGACGCTGCCCAATGAGGAACGGCTGCGTCAGATGGTGATGGTACCGCTGGGCAGCGGCTTCAACGGCCGGCTGCGCTTCGAGCAACGGTTCAACAACACCGCGCCCGAGATCGGTTTCCGCCTGCGCCCGCGACTGGGTTTCGAGACGCCGCTGGGCACCAAAGGGCTGAAGCTGTTCGCCACGCAGGAACATTATTTCAACTTCAACGACACCGATTACGGCCAGCGCCGCGGCCATGAGCGGATGCGCAACGCCGTCGGCCTGTCGGTCCCGCTCGGCGGCAAGCTGCGCGGCGAGGTCGGCTATCTCAACCAGTATCGCTTCGGCCGCGACGGGCGCCGCGACCAGATGGACCATGCGCTGACGCTGACGCTGAACTTCAATGTGGGCGACATTTCCGGGGCCGGCGACTGACGTTGATATCGTTGGGGAATTTTGCGGAGCTTCACACTAGCTTCACACTGATCGGGTGTTCCGGGCGCTGACGTTTTCCCGATCCGCGGTCACTCTGAAACCCGGTTGGCGCCTATTCCGTTGGGGCGAGCGGCAATGTGCTCCGGCGAAGGCCGGAGCGTTGGCCGCCATCCATTCCCTTTCCAAGGCTCCGGCCTTCGCCGGAGCACAGTTTTCAAAGAGCGGCTCCCGACGTCGGAGCGCGCCGAGCCAAGCAGGCGGAATCCAACATTGCAACCGCCCTCATTCCTCCCCCGGAGGGGGAGGGGGACCGCGAAGCGGGGGAGGGGTAATCTCCACGAGCGTTGTCGCTCGCGGAGATTACCCCTCCGTCAGCCTATGGCTGCCACCTCCCCCTCCGGGGGAGGATTTGTAGCTTCACTCCGGCGCGACCAACATCACCCGCACTTCAGGCTTGGTCAGGCCGGTCAGCGTCAGGCGGTACATTCCCGGCTGGAGGTCGAACCGCACGATCTTGCGGATCGTCGAGCAGGCCGGGCCATGGCCGTGCTTGACCGACTTGAGCGGCTCGCCGCCTACCGCACCCGGGATCACGTCGATCCAGCCGCCCTGGTCGAGCGCGATGCCGTAACTGCCCGCGGTCTCGACGCGGAAGCCGATCATCGCCGCGCCGCCGGGCTTGCTGCCCGCGGGCAGGCCCGGGATCGCGGACGCGTCGACGGCCTTCATCACCACCGGCTTGCCGACGGCGAAGCTCGCGCCCGGCGCGATCCAGCCGGCCAGCGGCGCGGGCAGGTTCGCGTCGGTCGCGGTGCAGGGGGCGTCCTGGGCAAGCAACAGCAGGGCAGCGAGCAGCATCGGCGAGTCTCCATTGGTCGGCGGCAGCGATACGCCATTCCCCCGCGCGCCGAAATGCCCATATGAGGCATCATGCCCGGCAACCGCGCCCGCCTTATCGTCTTGCATCCCGCCCTCGGCCCGCTCGATTACCGGGTGCCGCAGGGCATGCATGTCGAGCCGGGCAGCATCGTGATCGCGCCGATCGGTCCGCGCCAATATGCCGGGGTGGTGTGGGAAGCCGAGCGGCTGCCGGTCGAGGAGATCGGCGACAACCGGTTGCGCAACCTGATGGGCCTGGCCGATGCACCGCCCGTCCCCGCGCCAGTCCGCCGCCTCGTGGAGTGGACCGCCAATTACTATCTCGCGCCGCTGTCGGGCGTGCTGCGCATGGCGCTCAGCTCGTCCGCCGCGTTCGAGAATGCGCCGACCATCGTCGAGTATCGCGCCACCGGCATGGTGCCCGAACGGCTGACCGCGCAGCGCGAACAGGCGCTGGAGCGGATCGGCGAGCGGCAGGGGCTGGTGCGCGAACTGGCGACGATCGCCGATGTTTCCGAGGCCGTGATCCGCGGCCTTGTGAAGGTCGGTGCGATCGAGGCGATGGTGGTCGATACCGACAGCCCCTACCCGCTGCCCGACCCGAACCATGCCCCGCCCGACCTCAGCCCGATCCAGTCGGACGTGGCGAGCATCCTGCGACAGGCAGTGGGCGCGGAGACGTTCCAGCCCTTCCTGCTCGATGGCGTCACCGGATCGGGCAAGACCGAAGTCTATTTCGAGGCCATCGCGGCGGCGCTTTCTGCGGGCAAGCAGACTCTCGTCCTGTTGCCCGAAATCGCGCTGACCGAGCCTTTCCTCACCCGCTTCGCCGAACGCTTCGGCTGTGAGCCGGTCGCCTGGCATTCGGGGTTGCGCACCTCGCAGCGACGCCGGGCGTGGCGCGCCATCGCCAGCGGCAAGGCGATGGTGACTGTCGGTGCGCGATCTGCGCTGTTCCTGCCCTATCCCAATCTCGGCCTGATCGTGGTCGACGAAGCGCACGAGACCAGCTTCAAGCAGGAAGACGGCGTCCATTACCATGCCCGCGACGTGGCGGTGATGCGCGGCAAGTTCGAGGAATGCCCGGTCGTTCTCGCCTCGGCCACGCCCGCCATCGAGACGCGCAACATGGTCGAGCTGGGGCGGTACGAGGAGCTCAAGCTGCCCGGCCGCTATGGCAAGGCGGAACTGCCCGAGATCGAAGCGATCGACCTGATCCAGGAGCCGCCCGAGCGCGGCCGCTGGCTCAGTCCGCGGCTGGTGGTGGCCATCGACGAGACGCTGGCGCGCAAGGAACAGGCCCTGCTGTTCCTCAACCGGCGCGGCTATGCCCCGCTGACCTTGTGCCGGCATTGCGGCCATCGCTTCCAATGCCCGAACTGCACCGCATGGATGGTCGAGCATCGCCTGATCCGGCGCCTGACCTGCCATCATTGCGGCCACACCCATCCGACACCCGAAATCTGCCCCGAATGCGAGACCGAGGATTCGCTGGTCGCTTGCGGCCCCGGGGTCGAGCGCATCGCGGACGAAGCCAAGGCGCTATGGCCCGACGCGCGGATCGCAGTGGTGACTTCGGACACGATCTGGTCCCCGGCCAAGGCCGCCGAGTTCGTCCAGCGGATGGAACATGGCGATATCGACATCGTCGTCGGCACCCAGCTGGTCACCAAGGGCTATCACTTTCCGAACCTGACTTTGGTCGGCGTGGTCGATGCCGATCTCGGGCTGGACGGCGGCGACCTGCGTGCGTCCGAACGGACCTTTCAGCAGATCATGCAGGTCTCCGGCCGGGCCGGCCGCGGCGAGAAGCTAGGGACGGTCTATATCCAGACCCATGCGCCCGACGCTTCGGTGATGCAGGCGCTGGTGAGCGGCGATGCCGAGAGCTTCTATGCCGCCGAGACCGAGGCCCGGCGCGATGCGGGTGCCCCGCCGTTCGGCCGCTATGCCGCGATCATCGTCAGTTCCGAGGACAAGGGATCGGCCGAGGAGACCGCGCGGCTGATCGGGCGCAGTGCACCGCGGCTGGACGAGGTCATGGTCTATGGCCCCGCCCCCGCCCCGCTGGCGATGCTGCGCGGCCGCCATCGCTTCCGCCTGCTGGTCCATGCAAGGCGTGCGTTCGACGTGCAGGACATGATCCGCGACTGGCTCGGCGGCCTCGACTGGCCGGCCAAGGTCCGGGTCGCCGTGGACGTAGACCCATATAGCTTCGACTAGAGTTTGATCCACTTGCGTGGATGCGGCACCGGCCCGCTCCCCCACCCGGCCACCCACTTCAGGATATGCTGTTGGGTGGCCGGGTGGGGGAGCGGGCTGGTGCCGCCACAATTCAGCACAGCTGAATCCGATTCACGCTTCATTTTGGGGTCTTGCGCTGGCGCGCGCGCTGATTAGGCTGCTGCGCATAAGGGGCAAATACATGATCCGTAAACTGCTGATTCTGCTGGCATTACTCATGCCTGCCGTCGCCCGTGCCGAATGGTATGAAGCGAGCACCAAACATTTCGTCATCTATTCGGACGACAATCCGGAGAAGATTCGCGCCTATGCGCTGGCGCTCGAGCGCTACGACATGGCGATGCGGGTGTTCCGCAATGTCGAGAATCGCGAGGTCATGCCGGTCGAGCGCGTCACCGTGTTCGTGGTGCGCGACATCTTCGCGCTGCAGGCGCTGGGACGGCCGGGGGCAGCGGGCTTCTATATTCCGCGCGCCGGTGGGTCGGTGGCCTTCACCATCCGTGAAGCGCCGCGCGACAATCCCGGTTCGCGCGTCCGTACCGACGACCGGCTGGACCTGGCGCCCGATGTGGTGCTGCGGCACGAATATGCCCATCACTTCATGTTCGACAGCTATGGCGCCGCCGCGTTGCCGATGTGGCTGACCGAGGGCTTCGCCGAATTCCACGCCACGGCCGAGGACATGCCCGATGGCGGCGTCCGCTTCGGCCGCGTGCCGCTGTACCGCGCGATGAATTTCGCCAACAGCCAGACCTGCACGGCCCGGCGCATCCTGCGCACCTCGGACCTGCGCCAGCTTTCGGGCTGCCGGATCGGCGATGTCTATGCCTATGGCTGGCTCGCGACCCATTATTTCACCTTCACGCCGGACGGCCCGAAGAAGATCGGCGCCTATATCCAGGCGATCAACAATGGCGAACCGCTGGAGAAGGCGGCCGACCTGCTGGGCAATCCCGACGCGCTCGAAGCCGATATGCGCCGTTACCTCGATGCGCCGACGCGCACCGTCTACACGGTTCCGGCCGCCAAGCTGAACGCCGCAGCGCCGGTGCTGCGCAAGCTGGGCCCGGGCGAAGCGGCGACCATGTCGATCCGCATCCGATCGCAGGCGGGCGTCACGGAAGGCAATGCGCCGGACGTCTATCAGGCCGCGGTGCGCGCCGCCGCGCCCTATCCGAACGACGCCATGGCACAGCGCGTGCTGGCCGAGGCAGCGTTCGACGCCAAGAAATATGCCGAGGCGGCCGCCGCCGGGGAACGCGCCGTCGCGGCCGATCCCAAGATGGTGGAAGCCCTGCTCTATGTCGGCATGGCCAAGATGGAGCTGGCCGGCGCGGCCAAGGCGACCGACCCGCAGGTGTGGCGCGAAGTGCGCAGCTGGTTCACCCGCGCCAACAAGATCGACGGCTATGACCCGCGGCCGCTGATCCTGTTCTACCGCAGCTTCGTGGTGGCGGGCGAAGCGCCGACCAAGAATGCCGAGGCCGGCATGCTGCTGGCAGCCGAACTGGCGCCGCAGGACCGCACCTTGCTGCTAGGCGTGGCCTATGTCCATCTGAGCAACCGCAATGGCGCCGAGGCGAGGAAGGCGCTCCAGATAAGCGCGTTCGATCCGCACAATCGCGGATCGAACGCCCTTGCCAATTCGCTGATCGCGATGATCGACAAGGGCGATCTGGCCGGTGCGGCGGCGAAACTGCGGCCGTATATAAAGGATCCGTCGTACCGCGATCCGACGGAGAAGCGCGGGGGCTGATCCAGAATCGGCCCCGGCGCCGCCGATTGGGGCAAATCGGGGAAACCGCGTGCTTGAACCGCATGCGGTTTTCGCCGAAAGCCTGAGCAGTGTTCGCGTTGGGGTGGATGATGCGCCGGCTGCTTCTGTTGTTCGCTCTGTTGCTCGCCTGGATGTCGCCGGCGCAGGCCGACGATATTTCGGCGTCCGGCCGGGGCGTGGTCCGCATCGTCACCATCGCCATCGTCGGTGACGATGTGGTCGGCTTCGGCCATGGCAGCGGCTTCGCGATCGGGCCGAACCGGATCATCACCAACGCGCATGTGGTCGAGCTGGCCGAGCGCTATCCCGACAATGTCGTGATCGGCGTCGTCCCGTCCGAGGGCAGCAAGTCGTTCCAGGGCCGGCTGATCCGCATCGATCGCGACCGCGATCTGGCGCTGATCGAATTCACCGGCACGCGCCTGCCGCCGCTGGCGGTGTTCAAGGGCAGCCCGGCCGAAGGCGATATCATGGTCGCGCTCGGCTATCCGGGCAATGTCGACGTCGCCACCGCACAGAGCGCCAAGGACTTCATCACCCCGATGTCGCCGGTCCGCTCGCAGGGCGGGTTCGCCGGGCTGCGCAGCATCCGCGGCACATCGATGCTGCTCCACACCGCCAATATCGCACGCGGCAATTCAGGCGGCCCGCTGCTCGACCGGTGCGGGCGCGTGCTGGGCGTCAATGTCGCCATCACCAACAGCGAGGCGGGCGACAGCAGCTTCGCCTTCGCCATTTCCAGCGCCGAACTGGCCGCCTTCCTGACCGAAGCCAAGCAGCCCTTCAGCCTGGTCGACGTGCCCTGCGTCAGCGTCGAGGAGCGCATGGCGCAGGATCGCAATGCCGACGAACAGGCCCGCGCAGCTGCCGAAGAGGCCGAGCGCACCGCCGCTGCCAAGGCCGCCGCGGACCGCGAGACCGCGCTCGACCAGGCCCGCGCCAACAGCGAGGCGGCCCGCGAAAACTATATGGCGGCCG
>NZ_JARNTV010000044.1 GCF_029433115.1 Sphingomonas sp. AOB5
GGCGCAGGCGATCCGCACTGCGGCGGGCATCGGCCAGCGCCGCCTGCCCGCCTTTGGTGCGCCGGTCGACCACGGCGAAGCGGACCAGCGCGAGGATCGCGGTGAGGATCATCAGCAAGGTGAGGTAGCCGACCGGCCGGTCCCGGCTGAGGCCCACCTCCAGCTTGATCGCACCGAACAGGAGCAGGAGGAGATAGGGCGTGGTCTGCCAGAAGCGCAGTTGCAGCGCGGTGCCGCCGTCCATCAGCAGCTCGCTGGAGATCAGGCGGCGGCGGATCGGATCGGCATGCGGCTCGATCGCGCGTTCTACCACATTCCACTTTGCGGGCGGTGTGAGCGCCAGCACGCTGCGTTCGGCGGGAGTGCTGCCCAGATGATGCGGGTCGGGCTGGAACTTGTTCTTGCCGACGAGGAACAGCGCCCGTGCCGCGAGCAGCCGGGCGACCACCGCATTGGCGAAGCGCGCCTTGCCCCCGGCCAGCCAGGCCAATTCGTCGGGATCGTTTGTGATGAAGGATCGCCCGTCGGGGCGCAGCCAGCGGGGGATCAGCAGGCCGAGGATGATGGTGAGAACCAGCAGCCCGCCATACAGAATGAGGAAGGGTCCGCCGGCAAGATCGAACGGTCCGAGTGACATGTGAGTCTCAGCTCCCTTGGATCATCATCCAGACGAGCAAGGCCGCGGCGCCCATCGCCACGATCCACCACAGAGCCCGTCTCGGGATGATGAGATATTCGCGCGGATGCACCCGCCGCGCGCGCGGGTCGTCGTTCAGCCGCCGGGCCGCGTCGGGCCACAGATCGGCTGGAGGGGTGCCGAACGCCTGCTCGTAGCTTTTGAGCGTTTCGGCATATTGCTCGAAATAGCGCTGCTGCTCTTGCGGCCCACCCGAGGTGGGGTCGTGATGCAGCGCGCGTCCGAGTATCTCGGGGCAGAAGCGCTCCCAATAATCGCGGGTATAGGTCAGATGCAGGTGCCAGACCTGATCGACCGCGTCCGAAGGCGTGACCGGATGGCGGGCGGTAACCGCGAGATAGCAGAAGCGCTTATACTCGAGGATCACCCGCTCGGCTTGCGTCAGGCTCCAGCCATTCTCGCGCGCGAGCCGCTGCGCGAAGCTGAAGGCGGCGTCCTCGGGTCCGACAAGGTAATGGAAGAGCCTGTCCCAGAGTTTGGGTTCGGCGAGGCAGGAAGCGCGTTCCGTATTGCCCATCTACAAATCCCACTAGACTAGTGGAGTTACAGCTTGATGACAGCGGCGGCCGCAGCTTGCCTGGTCCCGCAGGCAGACCTATATCCCGCCCGTCGCGAAAAACGACTCCCTGCCCCGGCAGGTGTCACGCATACGCCCCCGCATGCGGTCGGCCAGCGGCTCCGAAAGCAACGGCGTCGGCCTGCATCCAGCATGCGGGCTGCGCCAACAGGAGCGCGAACATGCGAAACGCGATTACGATTATCGGTGCTGGACTTGGCGGCCTCACCCTTGCCCGCACCCTCCACCTTCATGGCGTTCCCGCCACGATTTACGAAGCCGAAGCCTCGGCCCATGCCCGGGCGCAGGGCGGTCTGCTCGATATCCACGAACAGTCGGGGCAGCTCGCGCTGAAGGCGGCCGGACTGTACGATCCGTTCCTGCGGCTGGTCCGCCCCGGCGAAGATGCCAAGCGGGTGACCGACAGCAACGGCACGATCCTGCTGGACCGGCCCGGCGGCAGTAACGCCCGACCGGAGGTGGATCGCGGCGAGTTGCGGCAGATGCTGATCCGGTCGCTTCCAGCCAATATGATCCGCTGGGGTCACAAGGTCAGTGTGGTCACCACAACTTCCGGACGTCATGAAATCACCTTTGCCAATGGCGACGTGGCAACCAGCGATCTGGTGGTGGGTGCAGATGGTGCCTGGTCGAGGGTCCGGCCGCTGCTGTCGGACACGAAGCCGGCCTATACCGGGACCTGCTTTATCGAAATATTCCTGCCGAACGACCCGCGCCACAAGGCGAGCGCGGACGCAATCGGCAGCGGAACGCTGATGGCCGTCGCGCCCGGCAAGGGCATATTGGCGCATCGCAATGGCGACGGATCGCTTCACGGCTATGTGGCGCTGAACAAGCCCGAAGACTGGGTCGCGTCGATCGATTTCAGCGATGTCCGGGCCGGTCTGGCGCAGGTCGCGGCGCAGTTCGAAGGCTGGGCACCGCAACTGACTGCGCTGATCACCGAAAGCGAAATCGCGCCCGCAATCCGCCCCATCCATGCGCTGCCCGCCGATCACCGCTGGGACCGGATTCCCGGCGCGACGCTGATCGGCGATGCGGCGCATCTGATGTCGCCCTTTGCCGGGGAAGGCGCCAATCTGGCCATGCTGGACGGCGCGGAACTGGCACAGGCGATCCTTTCCCATCCCGACGATATCGAGGCCGGGCTGGCAGCCTATGAGGCGGCTTTGTTCCCCCGCAGCCGCAGGGTCGCGGAGGAAAGCGCACGCAATCTCGCCCGCTTCTTCGACGACGAAGCGCCACGGAGCACCGCGGCGCTGTTCGGCGGGTGAGGCTGCGTCAACTCTCCTTCGCGCGGCCGAACCGCGCATAGAGGGTCGGCAGCAGGATCAGCGTCAGCAGCGTCGCCGAGACAAGGCCACCGATCACCACCGTGGCCAGCGGGCGCTGAACCTCGGCGCCCGCGCCATGGCCCAGCGCCATCGGCACGAAGCCGAGCGAGGCGACCAAAGCCGTCATCGCCACCGGGCGGAATCGGGCCAGTGCCCCTTGTCGCGCGGCGGTGGCGCGATCCAGCCCGTCGCGAACGAGCGTCTGGATCGAGGTGAGCATCACCAGCCCGTTGAGCACCGCCACGCCCGACAGCGCGATGAACCCCGCCGCAGCGGAGATCGAGAAGGGCATGCCCCGCAGCCACAAGGCTGCCACGCCGCCGATCATCGCCAGCGGCACCCCGGTGAAGACGATCGCAACGTCGCGCGCATTGCCCAGCGCGCCGAACAGCAGCAACAGGATCGCGGCGAGGCATAGCGGCACCACCAGCATCAGCCGGTCGCGGGCAGACGCCAGATTCTCGAACTGCCCGCCCCATTCGAGATAGACGCCTGCGGGAAGGCGCACTTCGGCGTCGATCCGCGCCTGCGCATCGGCAACGACATTGGCCACGTCGCGCCCACGCACATTGGCCTGCACGACGATGCGGCGCTTGCCATTCTCGCGGCTGACCTGATTGGGGCCGTCGGTCACGCTGATATCCGCCACGCTGGAAAGCGGGACGAACGCGCCGGATGGCAATGGGACCGGCACCTGCGCCAGCGCCTCGGGATCGCCGCGTGCGGCTTCGTCGAGGCGGATGGTGACGGGGAAGCGCCGGTCGCCCTCGAAGATCAGCCCGGTATCACGCCCGCCGACTGTGGCGGCGATGACGTCCTGTACCGTGCCCGCAGGGATACCGAGCTGCGCCAGCACCTCGCGACGTGGCCGGATATCCAGCATCGGCAGGCCCTCGGTCTGCTCGACCCGGACGTCCACCGCGCCTTCGGTAGCGCGCAGGATCGCGGCGATACGGTCCGCCGTTTCGGACATGCGGACCGAATCGTCGCCGAACACCTTGACCGCCACATCGCCGCGCACGCCCGCGATCAGCTCGTTGAAGCGCATCTGGATCGGCTGGCTGATCTCGTACGCCTGACCCGGAAGTTTCGCGAGTTCGGCCTCGACCGACGCGATCAGCGCGGTCTTGTCCAGCCCCGGATCGGGCCATTGATCGCGCGGCTTCATGATGACGAACGTGTCGGAAATGTTTGGGGGCATCGGATCGGAGGCGACTTCCGCCGTGCCAGTCTTGGAGAAGACGAAGCGGACCTGGGGCAGTTTCGCCAGCCGCTGTTCGAGCCGCGACTGCATCGCCTGGCTCTGTTCGATCGAGGTACCGGGAACGCGCAGCACCTGTACCGTCAGGTCGCCTTCGTCGAGTTGCGGCAGGAATTCCTGCCCCAGCGTGCCGAACAGCAGCACCGCGCCAGCCAGCGTGGCGACGGCGGCGGCGATGACGAAGCGCGGCGCGGCCATGGCCCGGCCGAGCAGCGGCTCGTATCGCCGCTTGAGCCAGCCGATCGCCCGCCCCTCCTTCTCGCTGACCGGCTTACTGAGCAATGCGGCAATGGCCGCCGGCACGAAGCTGATCGAGAGAAGGAAGGCGAAGGCCAGCGCGATGATGACGGTGAGCGCCATCGGGGTGAAGGTCTTGTCCTCGACCCCGCTCAGCATCAGCAGCGGCACATAGACGAGGATGATGATCGCCTGTCCGTAGACCGAGGGCCGGATCATCTCGCGCGCCGCCGCCGCGACCGTATCGACCCGCTCGTCGCGGGTCAGCGCCCTGCCCGCCTCGTGCTGGCGCTCGCCCAGCCTGCGCAGCGCATTCTCGACGATGATCACCGCGCCATCGACGATCAGCCCGAAATCGAGCGCACCGAGGCTCATCAGATTGGCCGATACGCCGAGCCGCAGCATGCCGAAGCCGGTGAGCATCATCGTCACCGGGATCACCAGCGCGGCGATCAGCGCCGCGCGGAAATTGCCGAGCAGCGCGAACAGCACGACGATCACCAGCAACGCGCCTTCGCTGAGGTTACGCGTGACGGTGGCGATGGTCGCGTTGACCAGTCCCGTGCGGTCCAGCACCGGTTCGATGATGATGTCGGTCGGCAGCGAGGCGTTGATCGCGGTGAGCTTCGCCGTGACCGCGGAGGCGACTTCGCGGCTGTTGCCGCCGATGCGCATGATCGCGGTACCGACCACGACCTCCTCGCCATTCTCGGAAGCCGATCCCATGCGGAGCTGCTGGCCCAGCCGCACGCTGGCGACCTGTTCGAGCAGGATCGGCGTGCCGCCGCGGGTGATGACCGGTATCTTCGCGAGATCCTGAACGCCGGCGGGGCGCGCATCGGAGCGGACCGCCAGCCCCTCCCCGCTGCGATTGACCGTGCCGGCGCCGATACCGCGATTGTTGGCGGCGATGGCGGTAGCGAGATCGTCGATGGTCAGCCCGGCGGCGGCGAGCCGCTGTAGATCGGGCACGACCAGATATTGCTTCACATAGCCGCCGATGGAATCGACGCCCGCCAGCCCCGGCACCTGCCGCAGCATCGGCGCGACGATCCAGTCCTGCGCGGTGCGCAGATAGGTCGCCTTGTCGGCCTCGCTGACGAGATGCTCGCCCTCGGGGGTGATATAGCTGCCATCGGGCTGAAGGCCGGGCTGGCCGACCGGATGGCTGTCACCGGGGCGGTGCTCCATGCGGACGGTCCACATATGGACCTCGCCCAGGCCGGTGGCGATCGGGCCCAGTTCGGGCGTGGCGCCTTCGGGCAGTTCGTCCTCGACCGCGCGGAGGCGTTCCGACACCTGCTGCCGGGCGAAATAGATGTCGGTCGCGTCGGTGAAGACCGCAGTGACCTGCACGAAGCCGTTGCGGCTGAGCGAGCGGGTGTTCTCGAGGCCCGGCGTGCCCGCCAGAGCCGTCTCGATGGGAAAGGCGATCTGCTTTTCCGCGAGTTCGGGCGAAAGGCCGGGTGCGCGGATGTTCACCTGGACCTGATTGTTGGTGATGTCGGGAACCGCGTCGATGGGCAGGCGCACCAGCGCGAAGGCGCCGATCAGCGCGGCGACGAGGGTCAGCAGCAGCACTTGCCAGCGCCACCGGACCGAGAGCGTGACGATATGGCCGATCATCGATCAATGCCCGCCATGTTCGGCTTCGCCCTTGCCGGCCTCGGCCTTCAGGGTGAAACTGTTGGCGGCAGCGATGGTCTCGCCGCCCGAAAGGCCGCGGGTGATCGCCACCATCGGCCCGTCGCGGCGCCCGAGCGTGACCGGCACGATACGGAAGCCTTCGGCCGTGCGAACGAACACCACCGGCTTGTTGTCGATGGTCTGAACCGCCTCGGCCGGGATCATCAGCGCCGCGCCTGCCGCAGCGGGGCCACCGGCTTCGATCCGCGCCTGCACCGGCTCGCCTGCACGCCACTGGCCCGATCGATTGTCGAGATCGGCGATAACCCGCACCAACCGGGTCGAGGGATCGAGCGCGGGGGAAATGAAGCGGACCTTCGCCTGCTGGGTCCGGCCCGCACTGCTGATCTCCACCATCGCGCCCGGACGGACGCGCGCGGCATCCGCGGGAGGCAGGGACAGGGTAACACTCAGCCGGTCGAGATCGGCGATGCGGAACAGTTCGGTCTCGGCTGCGTCCGCCGCGAAATTCTGTCCCAGCACGGCGGTGCGCACGATGACCCGGCCGGAGATCGGCGCGGTGATCGCGATGCGATTGAGGCTGGCACCACGCGTGCCTGAAGCTTCGGCCTGTTGCCGCGCGAGGCGCAGCGCAACTTCGGCCTCGCGATTGGCGGCACGCGAGATTTCGACTTCGCGCAACGGGCGGAAGCCGCGCGCGTACAGCGCTTCGTCGCGGTTGAGCGTGGCGCGGGCGAGTTCGGCGCGGGTGCGGGCGCGTTCGATCTCGGCATGGAGCGAGGCGGCTTCGCGGCTTTCGATCACCGCGAGCGTCTGGCCGCGGGTAACGTAATCGCCGAGGTTGCGGGTCAGCGCGACGATGCGGCCGGATACCGGCGCGGCGACGATGCGCGTGCGGTCGGGATCGCTGTCGATGATCGCGGCGGCTTCGATGGCGGTGGCGCCACCGCCTGCGCGGGGCTGGACCAGCGTGATGCCGGCCGCGGCGATCTGCTCGGGGGTGAGCGTGATCGCTTCCTCGGCATGGTTTTCCGCGGGCTGGCTATTGGACACGGGTTCGGGCGCGGGCGAGCCGCAGCCGGCAACGACAAACGCGACGCAGAGCGCCGCAGGGAAACGGAACATGTTGGGTAACTCCTGACGATGGACGGATGCGCCGCGTCGGGCGCGAGCGTCGTCGTCAGGCGATGGGCGGGCGGAGCGGCGATCCGGGCGGACCGGCGCCGGGTACTGCGGATGCTGCGTTCTTCAGCGCGCCCGTATCGGCAACGCGAAGCTGCGGCGCGCAGAATTTCGCCGGAGAAGCGATGTCATGGCCGTGGCAGACATTGTGATGGTGCGGATAGCCATTCTCGCTATCGGCCGGCACCTGATCCTCGTCGCCATCGCCGTGAAGCCAGTGGGTCGCCTCGGTGGCTTCGTTGCCGCCCGCAGTCTCCGCGGCATGCGCGATCGATCCGCCGACAAGGCCGGCGAACAGGAAGCACATGGCGAGGAGCTTGAGCGCCCGGATCATCGCGACGGCTCGTAGCGGAAATGGGAGCGGCGGGAAACCACCGCCTGAGTCACTCGACGAAATCGTCGTTCACGACCAGCCGTTCGGCGTCCCATTCGGGCACCGCGTCGGGCTTCATCGGCAGCATGAAGCGTTTTCCGGTCGGGCGTTCGATCTCGATCACGTCGCCCGCGCCGTAATTGTCGATCGCCACCACCTTGCCCAGCGCTTCGCCCGAGGACGAGATGGCGGGCAGGCCCAGCAGATCGACATGATAATATTCGCCCTCGCCTAGCGGGGGCAGCGACGAGCGCGGCACGGTGAGTTCCGTGCCGCGCATCGCTTCGGCTGCGTTGCGATCGGTCACCTGCGTGAACCGCGCGATCGCGCCGTTATTGCCGGGGCGCAGCGACTTGAGCGTCAGTGCGCCATCGTTGAACGCCTTGTGGGCGTCGAGGTCCCCGGCGAAGACCTTCAGACGGACCTCGCCCGTCACGCCATGCGCGCCGATGATGACGGCCAACGTGACGGGGCGATCCTGCGTCAAGAAATCAGCCCTCGGCCTTTTCCTCGCCGGCTTCGACAGCCGGGGTTTCCTCGGCAACCGCTTCGGCGACCGCTTCAGCTTCCGGGGTCGGCGCTTCGGTAGCGGCTTCGACTTCGGCGGCAATCACGGCTTCGGTCTCGGCCTGAGCTTCCTCGACGGTCTCTTCAGCGACCGGCTCGGGTGCCGGAGCAGCAGCGGCCTCGGCAGCGGCTTCCTCGGCGGCCTTCAGCTTCTCGGCACGCTCTTCGGCGCGCTCGACGGCCTTCTCGCCCGGCTTGCCCTTGTTCGGGTTGTTCTTGGCAGCGCGCTCCTTGAGGCCGGCGGCGTCGAGGAAACGGGCAACGCGGTCGGTCGGCTGCGCGCCGACGCCCAGCCAGTAGGTCGCGCGCTCACCGTCGAGCACGATGCGCTTCGCGTCGTCCTTGGCGAGCAGCGGGTTGTAGGTGCCGATCTTCTCGATGAACTTGCCGTCGCGGGGCGAACGGGCGTCGGCAACGACGATCCGGTAGTACGGGCGCTTCTTCGAGCCGCCGCGCGACAGACGCATGGAAATAGCCATTAATTCATTCCTTCTTTCGATTTGTATTCAGTGAGTTGCGTTACTTTTTCTTCAAAAAATTCTGGAAGCCGGGCGGGAGGCCCGCGCCCGATCCGGGCAGGCCGGGCAGTCCGCCGCCCATCTTGCCCATGATGTCGTCGAGATCGGGTCCACCTGCGCCGCCGAGACCGCCAGGGCCTCCGGCACCGCCCATGCCACCCATGCCGCCGCCGCCCTTGCCGAGCATCGCCATCATGCCCTTCAGGCCGCCCATCTTCTTCAGGCGCTTCATCGCGGTCTGCATCTCGAGATGCATCTTCATCAGCTTGTTGACGTCCTGAACGGTCGTCCCCGAACCCTTGGCGATGCGGATCTTGCGCTTGGCGTTGATCAGCTCGGGCTTGGTGCGCTCCTTCGGCGTCATCGAACCGATCATCGCATCCATGCGCAGCAGGATGCGTTCGTCGACCGCGCCATTGGCCATGGCCTGCTGGGCCTTCTTCATGCCCGGGATCATGCCCGCCAGCGCACCGATGCCACCCATCTTGCGCATCTGGGCGAGCTGGCCGCGCAGGTCGTTCATGTCGAACTGGCCCTTGGCCAGCCGCGACGCCATCCGCTCGGCATCTTCCGCCTCGATCGAGGCAGCGGCCTTTTCGACCAGCGACACGACGTCGCCCATGCCGAGGATGCGGCCGGCGACGCGCTTGGGGTGGAACGGCTCGATCGCGTCGAGCTTTTCGCCCATGCCCGCGAACTTGATTGGCTTGCCGGTGACATGCCGCATCGACAGCGCAGCACCGCCACGGGCATCGCCGTCCATGCGGGTCAGCACCACGCCGGTGAGCGGCACCTGAGCCGAGAAGCTGGATGCGACGTTGACGGCGTCCTGACCGGTCAGGCTGTCGACGACGAGCAGGATTTCCTGAGGCTTCGCGATATCCGCGACGGCCTTCATCTCGTCCATCAGCGCCTGATCGACATGGAGGCGGCCCGCGGTATCGAGCATCACCACGTCGAAGCCCTGCAGCTTCGCGGCGCTCAATGCGCGCTGAGCGATCTCGACCGGGTTCTGACCCTTGACGATGGGCAGCGTGGCGACTTCGGTCTGGGTGCCAAGGACCGCGAGCTGCTCCTGCGCCGCCGGACGGTTCACGTCCAGCGAGGCCATCATCACCTTCTTGCCTTCGCTCTTGGTGATGAGCTTGGCCAGCTTGGCGGTGGTGGTGGTCTTGCCCGAGCCCTGAAGGCCGACGAGCATGATGACCGCGGGGGGCGTGACGCCCAGGTTCAGCTCGGCCGTATCCGGCCCGAGCATTTCGACCAGTGCGTCATGGACGATCTTTACGACCTGCTGGCCCGGGGTGATCGAGCGGAGGACTTCGTGGCCCACCGCCTTCTCGGTCACCTTCTCGACGAAGTCGCGCGCCACCGGAAGCGCGACATCGGCCTCCAGCAGCGCCACGCGGACTTCGCGCATCGCTGTCCGCACATCGGCTTCGGTGAGCGCGCCACGGCCCCGCAGGCGCTCGAAAACGCCGCCCAGCCGCTCGCTCAGACTCTCGAACATGAGACCAAAATCACTCCAGTTATCGTGCCCCGAATCGCCAAACGCAAAGCGAGCCGGCGGACGAAACCTCGTCGGCCGGCCTGCACCCGTAGGCGCTGATGCGATCGCGTTCCGGGGAACGGATGGGCGGCCACATAGCGGCGAACGCCCGGATACGCAAGGCGTGCGGGCCAGTCCGCCCGAACAGCCGGTCTAGTCGGCGCGAAGCACCGGTTGCGTTCCGGGCCGCGTGCCTGCCGCCGCCTTTCCATAGAGTTCGGCGAACTGGCGATGCGTCGCCGCGATGCCGGGATCGTCCGCGCGCTCGGCGGCTTCAAGCGCCTGACGGCGCCGTCTTTCGAAATATTCGCTTTCGAGGTTGCTCATGGCAAGCTCCGTGCGTCTCGCAAGCGGCAGCTTTACAGTTGCTGTCATTCGACGCCGGGCTTGTGGCAGAAGGCACCGATGGGATGAAGATCGGCCTTTTGCCGGGTCGAGTCAAAGGGCCGGTTGCGAAACAATCGCCACCTGCAAAAACAAATCATCGCCGCTTAACCCGTTCTATACCCTGGCTGTGAGACACCCCCAACCTCATCGTATTGGGGGAGCATTCCGGCAATGGCGCTGGATCTCGAGCAGACCACCGAACCCGAAGCCGGCAAGAGCGGCGACATCGTAACCGGCGCGATCAGTGTCGCGGCGATCCTGATGTTCGTCGGCACCGGCAGTTCGGTGCTGTCGACCACGCTCCAGCATTATTTCGAAGGCGGCGCCCCCGCCGACCGCACGCTCGTGATCGCCCTGCTGCTCAACGTCGCGCTGATCCTGTTCGGATGGCGGCGCCACAATGCGCTGCGCATCGAAGTGCGCGTGCGTGCCGCGGCCGAGGAGCGCGCGCACCTGCTCGCCAGCCGCGATCCGCTGACCGGATTCCTCAACCGCCGCAGTCTTGCCGAGGAAGGCGCGGCGATGTTCGTCCGCGCCAATCGCCGCCGCAAGGCGATGGCGCTGATGATGCTCGACCTCGATCACTTCAAGACGATTAACGACATGCACGGCCATGCCGTGGGCGACGCATTGCTGCGCGCGGTGGCGAACGAGATCGCGGCGGCGATGCCCCCGATCGCGCTGACCGCGCGGCTGGGCGGCGACGAATTCTCGTGCGGCTTCCTGTTCGATCCTACCCAGCCGGGCACGGTCGAGCGGATCGCGGAGAAGCTGGTCAGCCGCATGTCGCAGCCGTTCGACGTCGAGGGCCTGCGCCTGCATATCTCCTGCTCGCTGGGCGTGGCGCGTTCGGACTTCGAATGCCCGAGCATCGACGCGCTGATGCGTTCGGCCGATATCGCCATGTACCAGGCGAAGAAATCGGGCCGGAACCGCTTCGCCTGGTTCGATCAGTCGATGGAGCGCGAGCTGCAGACGCGCAACGAGCTGGAATCGGGCCTGCGCACCGCGATCCCGCGTCAGGAGATCGTCCCCTATTTCGAGCAGCAGGTCGATCTGACCACCAACAAGCTGCACGGCTTCGAGGTGCTGGCGCGCTGGGAACATCCGGTGCGCGGGCTGATCAGCCCCGAGCTGTTCATACCCATCGCCGAAGAGACCGGCATGATCGCCGACCTGTCGCTGTCGATCATGCGCCAGTCCTTCATCGCCGCGCGCGACTGGGATCCGTCGCTGAGCCTGTCGATCAACATCTCGCCCTGGCAGCTGCGCGATGCATGGCTGGCGCAGAAGATCATCAAGGTGCTGACCGAAACCGGCTTCCCCGCCAACCGGCTGGAAGTGGAGATCACCGAAAGCTCGCTGTTCGACAATCTCGCGCTTGCGCAGTCGATCGTGGGCAGCCTGAAGAATCAGGGCGTGCGGCTGGCGCTCGACGATTTCGGCACCGGCTATTCGTCGCTGGCACACCTTCGCGCCCTGCCCTTCGACCGGATCAAGATCGACAAGAGCTTCGTCATGTCGCTCAACGAGAATGCGGACTCGGCCGCGATCGTCAACGCCATCGCGCGGCTGGGCGAAAGCCTGAACCTGCCGGTGACTGCGGAAGGCGTCGAGGATGCCGCGATCGAGGAACGGCTGCGCGCGATCGGCTGTGCGAAGGCGCAGGGCTGGCTCTATGGCCGCCCGCTCTCGGTGACCGGCGTGCGCCGTCTGCTGGCGGAGCGGCGGTTGCTGGCGCAGCAGCAGGGCATTGCGGAAGCGCCGGCGGCGGAAGTTACCAGCCAGCGCCTGGCTGGCTGAGGTACAGCTTCTCGTCCGGCGTATTCTCCCTCCCCAGCGCCTCGTTGCGTGAGGGAAAGCGGCCGAAACGTTCGATCACCGCGGCGTGATCGCGGGCGAAATCGATATTCTGCTGCACCCCCAGCGCGTCGAAGCATTTGAGGCACAGCGCCTGCAACTCCGGATCTTCGGCGTGCATCAGCGGCATGTACAGGAACTGGCGGCGCTCCGCGGCCATGCCTTCGTCCCAACCGCTGACCAGCGCCAGTGCGGTCAGCTCCTGTGCCAGCGGATCGGCGGCGAAGGCCTCAGCCGTGCCGCGATGGATGTTGCGGCTGAACTGATCGAGGATGAGGATCGCGGCGAGCAGCGTATCGGGATCGTCGCGCCAGCCCTCCGCGCCGGTGCCCAGCACCAGATCGCGTAGCGGCCCGAATAGTTGCCGCACCTCGTCATCGAACGAATCCGACTTGGCGAACCATTGCTCGGGCATCGCCAGATCGAACCAGAAGCCGAGCACTTCCTGCGCCTTCGCGTGGACATCGAGGTCCGTCACACCTAGATCGTCCGCCAATGCCGCTCTCCTCGCCACATGTGATCAGTCTGGGCTGTCGCCTCAACCTTGCCGAAAGCGAAACGATCCGTTCGCTTCTGACAGGGCGTGACACGGTCGTGGTGAACAGTTGTGCCGTCACCAACGAAGCCGTCAAGCAGACGCGTCAGGCGATCCGCCGGGCGCGGCGCGAGCGGCCCGGGGCGGAACTGGTGGTGACCGGCTGTGCGGCGCAGATCGATCCGCAGGCCTTCGCGGCGATGCCCGAGGTCGACCGGGTGATCGGCAATGCCGAGAAGCTAGACGCCGCGGCATGGAGCAGCGAAGCCGCGCTGGTGGTGCAGGACATCATGGCGGTGCGCGAAACCGCGCCGCATCTCGCCGCCAGCTTCTCCACCCATGCCCGCGCATTCGTCGAGGTACAGAATGGGTGCGACCATCGCTGCACCTTCTGCGCGATCCCGTTCGGGCGGGGGAACAGCCGGTCGGTGCCCGCAGGCGCGGTGATCGATCGCATCTCGATGCTCGCGGAAAGCCATGCCGAGGTGGTGCTGACGGGCGTGGACCTGACCAGCTATGGCCATGACCTGCCAGGCCAGCCGAACCTGGGCACGCTGGTCGAGCGCATCCTGCGCCATGTGCCCGCACTGAAGCGGCTGCGGCTTTCCTCGCTGGACGGGATCGAAGTGGACGACCGGCTGTTCGCGCTGCTGACGCAGGAGGAACGGGTGATGCCGCATGTCCATCTGTCGCTGCAGGCGGGCGACGACATGGTGCTGAAGCGAATGAAGCGCCGCCACGACCGCGCGCAATCGGTTGCGCTGGTCGAGCGGCTGAAGGCGGCGCGGCCCGAGATCGCAATCGGCGCGGACCTGATCGCAGGCTTCCCGACCGAGGACGAAGCGATGTTCGCCAACACCCGCGCACTGATCGCCGATTGCGACGTGGTGCACGCCCATATCTTCCCCTACAGCCCGCGCGCCGGCACCCCCGCGGCGCGGATGCCGCTGGTGGAGCCGGAAGTAGTGAAGGCCCGAGCTGCACTGTTGCGGGACGAAGCCGCCCGGCGCAGGGCGAACTGGCTCGAAAGCCTTGTCGGCAGCGAGCAGGAAATTCTGGTAGAGCGCCCCGGCGACAGGGGTCATGCGGGTAATTTCGCCGAAGTCCGGCATGCCCGAAGCGAAGTTGGAGAGATTGTGCGGTTGAAGATCACCAGCGTTCAGGACGGAAAGCTGATCGCATGAGCACCAGTTGGCACCAGCGCCTGCTCGGCGGGTTCAAGCGCACCTCGGACCGGCTGATCGGCAACCTTGCCGGCCTCACCCTCGGCCGTCTCGACGAGGCGACGCTCGACGAGATCGAGGAAGCGCTGATCGCGTCCGATCTCGGCCCCGGCACCGCGGCCAAGATTCGTGCGCGGCTGGCCGAGGGTCAGTTCGAGACGGGCATGGAGGAGCTGGGCATCCGGCTGGTCGTCGCCGAGGAAATCCAGAAGGCGCTCGCCCCCGTATCCAAGCGGCTGGAGATCGAAGCCTTTCCGCGGCCGCAGGTGATCCTGGTGATTGGCGTCAATGGCTCCGGCAAGACCACGACCATCGCCAAACTGGCGAACCTGCTGATGGAGCAGGATTACAGCGTGATCCTCGCCGCTGGCGACACGTTCCGCGCCGCCGCAATCGGCCAGCTCAAGACCTGGGCCGAGCGGATCGGCGTGCCGATCGTCACCGGGCCCGAGGGCGGCGATCCCGCGGGCATCGTGTTCGAAGCGGTGAAGCAGGCGACCGAGAAGGGCATCGACGTGCTGATCGTCGACACTGCCGGGCGCCTCCAGAACAAGCGCGAGCTGATGGACGAGCTGTCCAAGATCCGCCGTGTGCTGGGCCGGCTGAACCCCGCCGCGCCGCATGACGTGGTGCTAGTTCTCGATGCGACCACCGGACAGAACGCGCTGAACCAGATCGAGGTGTTCAAGGAAGTGGCGGGTGTCACCGGCCTCGTCATGACCAAGCTGGACGGCACCGCGCGCGGCGGCGTGCTGGTCGCGGCTGCGGAGAAATACGGTCTTCCGATCCACGCGATCGGCGTGGGAGAGAAGGTCGACGATCTCCGGCCGTTCGACGCCAACGAGGTTGCACGGATCATCGCGGGCGTGGAAGAACTCACCAATGGCTAGTGCATCGACGCGTCCCGAGGTTTCCCCGCTGGCACGCATGGCGATCGATATCGGTCCGCTGATCGTCTTCTTCGGCATCTATTTGCTTGCCGGAGGCCCCGACCTCGAGCGGCTGTTCGCGGCGACCGCGGCGTTCATGATCGCGATGTGCGCGGCGATGGCGCTATCGTGGTGGAAGACCCGCCATATCTCGCCGATGCTGTGGATCTCGGGCGGGCTGGTGCTCGTGCTGGGCAGCCTGACGCTGTATTTCCACAACGAAGCCTTCATCAAGATGAAGCCGACCTTCGTCTATCTGCTGTTCGCGCTGATCCTGGGCTATGGCCTCGCGACGCGGCGTCCCCTGCTCTCGCTGGTGCTGGGCACCGCCTATCCGGGCTTGAGCGAGCGCGGCTGGCGGCTGCTGACGATCAACTGGACCGCGTTCTTCGTGGTGATGGCGATCCTCAACGAAGTGGTGTGGCGCACCACCAGCACCGGCTTCTGGGCCAGCTACAAGCTGTGGGGCGCGATCCCGCTGACGCTGGTGTTCGCGATGGCCAATATCCCGATGCTGATGAAGCATGGGCTGCAACTGGACGAGCCCAAGGAGCCGCCGGTTCCGCCGGTCGAGTGAGCCGGAACTAGCGGATCGTTCCTGCCCGGGCGACGCAGGCTTTTGCCTGTTCGACAATCTGTTCGCCCGGGATTTCGCCGATGATCCGCGCACGTTCGCGATCAACCGCGGCAAAGGCGTCCTTCTCGGCAATGCGCGCGGGAATGGCATGCGCGTTGAGGTGCGTCATTCCCGCGACGAGAGCGGCCTGACGAAAGGCCGGATCGTTCGGCACATTGCCCGAGTTCATGAGATGATCCGCAGCGCTGATGAGCGCGGCGCAACGAAGATGGTCCATCACACCCGCCTTTGCCTCGACCGTCTGATTATCCGGCGTCTGAGGCGAACAGGCCGCCATCAGCATCAGGGCCGTTGCCATTCCGCAAACCCCAATCTGTCGCATCGCACGCTCCCGGCCGTTCGTTGCGGCAGGGTATCGGCGCGGCCTTAAGGAAGCATGAGACCCTAGCGGGCGCCGCTGCGCGCGGCGGCAAGATCGTCGCGCAGCAGTTCCTCGAACACGCCAAGCTCGGACAGTTCGGAATCGCTGAGGCCGCCACGGTTGAAACGCGCGCGCATCGACTGGATACGAGCAGCGTCGCGGCGCAGGCGGCGCGCGGTGCGGCGATCGATCTGGCCGCTTTCCAGCGCCTCGTCGATTTCGCCGCGGATCTGGCGCATCGATCGCGGATTGGAGCCGGGCGAACCCATGCGGGTTTCGCTGCGCGGCAGCCGCGCCTCGGGCTTGCTCGGATAGAGCCGCTCGGCACCGCCGCCCGGCCCGCCCCAGATCTGTGCCGAAGCCGGCGAGGCAAGCGCCAGCATGGGGAATATCGCCAACCAAATCCGCACACGCCGCTCCCGATCCGATCTCGCGAACCTGGTCAGCGGTGGTTGAACGCCGGGTGAACATCCCTCTCCCTTGGGAGAGGGATGTTCACCCCTGATCGGCGCGGGTGATGCCCTTGCCGTCGAGATTCTCGGCAACGAATTCCCAGTTGATCAGGTTCGAGGTCAGCACCTCGAGATATTTCGGCCGGGCGTTGCGATAGTCGATGTAATAGGCGTGTTCCCACACATCGATGGTCAGCAGCGGCACCATGCCTTCATGCACCACCGGCGTATCGGCATCGTGCAGCGAGCCGACACCCAGCTTGTCGCCATCGAGCACCAGCCAGCCCCAGCCGCTGGCAAAGTGATTGGTCGATTCCTCGACCAGCTTCTTCACCAGCGCTTCGGGGGTGCCGAAGCTTTCCTCGATCATCTTGGCCAGCTTGCCCGACGGAGTCTGCTTTTCCGGCGACAGGCATTTCCAGAAGAAGCTGTGGTTCCAGATCTGGGCCGAGTTGTTGAATAGGCCCTTGTCGCCCTTGGCCTTGGCCGCGGCGATCACTTCGGAGAGCTTGGCGTCGGCCAGATCGGTGCCGGCGATCAGGCCGTTGGTCTTGTCGACATAGGCCTTGTGATGCTTGCCATGGTGGAACTCCAGCGTCTCGGCGGACATGTGCGGCGCAAGCGCGTCGGCTGCATAGGGAAGTGCTGGAAGTTCGAAAGCCATGGTTACTCTCCGTAGATGCGGGATCGTGGAAACAGGTTTGGGGGCAGAACGAACGCCCGCGCGATCCGGTCCCTCCCTTACGCCCATTTCGCTCATGATGCCCGGAGGAATCGTTGCATGTGACAAACGAAATCTGGCGGCATAAGGAGGAACCGACGCGGTGGGGCAATGCCGCGACGGATCAGGGGAGCCATGACATGGACAAGTTACTCGGCAATCTTCACGCAGTGCTCGCGATCGGCTTCGTGCTGGCGCTGGGCATCATGTTCGCCGCCTTTCCGCAGGGCGCCGAGCTGATGTGGAGCGGCGTGCTGCAATGGCTGCACGTGTTCTTCGGCATCACCTGGATCGGCCTGCTCTACTATTTCAACTTCGTGCAGATCCCGACCATGCCGGCGATCCCCGCCGACCTGAAGCCGGGCGTTTCGAAGTTCATCGCGCCCAAGGCGCTGTTCTTCTTCCGCTGGGGCGCGGCGCTGACCGTGCTGACCGGCCTGTTGCTGGTCTATGTGAATGGCGACGCGCATGCCGCCTTCACGCTGGCCGAGGATCGCCGCCTGATCGGCATCGGCATGTATCTGGCGCTGATCATGGCGTTCAACGTGTGGTTCATCATCTGGCCGGCGCAGCAGAAGGCGCTGGGCCTGGTTCCGGCCGAAGACGCGGTGAAGGCGAAGGCCGCCAAGACCGCGATGATGACCTCGCGGATCAACACGATGCTGTCGATCCCGATGCTGTTCTGCATGACCAACATGCACTAATCGCGGCCCTTCTCCCCTCCCTGCAAGGGAGGGATTAGGGGCGGCTACAGAAAAGGCCGGGGCTCGATGCCCCGGCCTTTTCTTTTTGTCGCATGTGGGAGGAGCTCGCCTTCGGCTCGCACCCACCCTCAGCCCCTCCCTTGCAGGGAAGGGAGCTTTCAGCCCCCAGCCCCCAGCAATTCGTGCCGCTTCAGCGCGTGGCGGAGCTGGTCGTAGGTCAGGCCCAGCGCCTCGGCAGTCGCGCGCTGGTTGAAGCGGTGTTCGGCTAGCGCCTGGGCCAGCAATTCGCGTTCGAAACGGTTCACCCGCGTCTTGAAGTCACGGGCATCGTCCATCGGCGGCAGCGGGACAGCATCGCGGGCCGGTGCTTCGTCGGCCGTAGCAGCAGGCGCAGGCGCAACCTTGGCTGCACGCGGGCGATAGGGCGACTGGAACGGATCGATCTCGATCGAATCGATCGGCCCGTCCTGCTCCCAGCGATAGACCGCGCGCTCGACAACGTTGCGCAGCTCGCGGACATTGCCCGGCCAGTCGTAATTTTCGAGGATGTCGAGCGCGTGCGGGCCGAAACCCGGCCAGTCCTCCTGCCCGATCTCCGAACGCATGCGGCGGCCATAGAATTCGGCCAGCACGATCACGTCCCCGCCGCGATGGCGCAGCGGCGGCAGGGTGACGACTTCGAACGAGAGCCGGTCGAGCAAATCGGCGCGGAAGGTGCCCGCATCGACCCGGTCGGGCAGATGCTCGTTGGTCGCCGCGACGATGCGCACATCGACCTGGGTCGGCCGCGACGATCCGATGCGGTGGATCTCACCATATTCGACTGCGCGCAGCAGCCGTTCCTGCGCGCCCATCGACAGCGTACCGAGCTCGTCGAGGAACAGGGTGCCGCGATGCGCCTCCTCGAACCGGCCGGTCCGCGCCTTGGTCGCGCCGGTGAAGGCGCCCGCCTCATGGCCGAACAGTTCGGCTTCGATCAGCGTCTCGGGCAGCGCGGCGCAGTTCATCACCACCAGCGGCTGATCCCAGCGCTGGCTCAGGCGGTGAAGACGCTCGGCCACCAATTCCTTGCCGGTGCCGCGCTCGCCGATCACCAGCACCGGGCGGTCCATGATCGCGGCACGGCTGGCACGTTCGAGCGCATCGAGAAAGGCCGACGACTGGCCGATAACCTGCGTGGTGCGTTCCATGCCAAATCCTTGGGGTATTTTCCCAACTATTAGCAAGTGAAATTTGCCAGCTGAACGCCTTGTGAACAGCAAAAATGGCGGAAAACCGTAGCTTTTCGCATTTGGCACGCATCATGCTGAGTACCCGGCAAGCCCAGCAACGGGCCAACAGAAAACAAGACATAAGGTTCAGGGAACAGACAATGACCTACCAGAGCAACTACTACCGCAACGCCTTCGTGGCGGTCGCTTTCACCCTCGTCACCGGCATCATCCTGATGTCCAGCGTCGTCGGTTCGGCCATCACCGCGGTCGCGTAAAACCAGTCCCCGCAGCCTGCCCGCCCCGGCAGGCAGCACATGGCGGGGGAGATACCCCCTAGTCTCCCCCGCCACACAAAGTATCGAAGGAGTGAAGTCAGATGGGCATTTTCTCGCGAACCCGCGATATCATCGCAGCGAACGTCACCGACCTGCTCGACAAGGCCGAAGACCCGGCCAAGATGATCCGCATGATCATCCTCGAGATGGAGGAGACCCTGGTCGAAGTCCGCGCTAGCGCGGCGCGCACTATCGCCGATCAGAAGGAAATGCGCCGTCACATCGCCCGCCTCGAAAAGCTCCAGGAGAGCTGGACCGAGAAGGCCGAGCTGGCACTTTCCAAGGATCGCGAAGACCTTGCCAAGGCCGCGCTGGTCGAGCGCCAGAAGGCCGCCGACATGTGCGAGCAGCTGAGCGAGGAGATCGCGGTGCTCGACGAAGCCCTTCAGTCTTCGGAAGCGGACATCCAGAAGCTCCAGACCAAGCTGCGTGAGGCCCGTGCCCGCCAGAACTCGATCCAGACCCGTCTGGAAAGCGCCAATAACCGTGCCCGCCTCCGCGAGGTGACCAACGGTTCGCGGATGCAGGACGCCTTCTCGCGCTTCGACACGATGGAGCGCCGGGTCGATCTGGCCGAGGGCCGCGCGGATGCCGCCGGCATGGGCGCCGAGCCGAAGACGCTGGAAGAGGAAATTGCCGAGCTCCGTTCGTCGGACAAGGTCAATGCCGAACTCGAAGCGCTGAAGAAGCGCCTGGCAAAGAAGGGCTGATCCGATGGGTGACGAAATCATCGCCATCCCGATCGTGGGGATGCTCTTCATCGGGCTCCCCTGGGTGATCCTCCACTACATCACGAAGTGGAAGACCGCCGCGACGATCACCGGCGAGGACGAGAAGCTGCTCGACGAGCTGCACTATCTCGCCCGCCAGCTCGAGGAACGGCTCCAGACGGTCGAACGCATCATCGCCGCCGACAATCCGGATTTCCGCCCCAACAAAGCGCGCTCGGAAGACGACGCGTACGACTTCAGCAGGAGGAATTAAGATGTCCGCCAGCCGCACCAAATTCTACCTCGACAAGAAGAACGGCAAGCTCTTCGGCGTCTGCTCCGGCCTCGCCGATTACACCGGGATCGAAGCGCTCTGGTTGCGCATCGGCATCATCCTGCTGACGATGATGACTTCGGGTATGGTGATCGTCGCTTATGTGCTGATCGCAATGATGGCCCCGGCCAAGCCGCGCGAGTTATACACGAGCGACGAGGACCAGAAGTTCTGGCAGGGCGTGCGCAGCAATCCGAAGCGCTCGACCGCAGAGGTCCGCTCGAAGTTCCGCGACATCGATCGCCGGCTCGCCGACATCGAGATGTACTATACGAGCCGCAACACGCGCCTCGCCGACGAAATCGACAGCCTGCGCTGATACCGGCAGCGGCTGACAAGAGGGAGGAAAGAACATGAACGGCGGACAGGTCATGGTAATTGCGATCATCGCGATTTCCACCTTGGGCTGGCTGATCTCGAGCTGGATCCGCGCCAAGCACGGCTACCCGATCGAGAATGAGTGGTCGGGCAGCACCGGCAAGGACAGCCCGGCAGCGGAACGCAAGATCGAGCTCCTCTCCGCGGAGAATGAGCGGCTCACCGGCCAGATCTCGCGGCTCGAAGAGCGGATCGCAGTGATGGAGCGGATCGTCACCGATCCGGCCGAACGCACCGCCCGCGAAATCGACAGCCTGCGCTGAACAAGGGACAGGAACGATGGAAAAGTTCGAATTCTTCACCGTATTCGCCCCCACGATCGCGATCGTCGGGGTGGCGGGAATGGTCGCCTGGATGTTCACCACCTGGCTTCGGGTGAAGAACGGCTACCCGCTGGAAAACAGCTGGGGCACATCGGTCTATCCCAAGAACAACGACGAGGCGATGGAGCGGATCAAGCTGATCAGCCAGGAGAATGCCCAGCTCCGCGCCGAACTGGGATCGATCAAGGACCGGCTGGCGAATGTGGAACGCATCGTCACCGACAGTTCGCACAGCCTGGATCGCGAGATCGAGCAGCTGCGCGGCAAGCGGAACTAAGGAGGCGGACATGCCCGGCACGGTACTCGGTTTCTTCATGATCGTGGTGGGCATCCCGGTGCTCGCAGGCATCGGCTACGCGGCCTTCGAACGCTGGCTGAAGCACAAGGAAAAGATGGCCAACGCGCTCGCTTCGCAGACCGCGGAAAAGGCCGCCCAATATGCAGCGCACACCGACCGTCTCGAACAGCGGGTGCGCGTCCTGGAGAGGATCGTGACCGACAAGGGCATCGACCTTTCCGACGAGATCGAACGGCTGCGGGATCAACCGCTCAACTAGATCTCACAACAGAACAACGGCCCCCTTTGGGGTCACGCCAGAGGATAGTATCATGATCGTCGTATTTGCTGTGCTCGCCGTGCTTTGCGGCGGCCTCATCTGGCTCGCCGAGAGCCGGGATCGTCCCCGCCGCCGCGCCGCGCGGCAGCAGATGATCCAGCCGGCCGAATAAGCCGGTTCGGGAAAGAGGGAGGAAGAAGCGATGAATCCGTTCGAAATGGTCATCGGGATCGTGCTGATCGTGTCGATCGCCGGCGTTCTCAAGGCCAAATACGGGGTCCGCAAAGACCAGTGGGGCAACGAGACCCATGTCGATACCGGCAAGGCCAATGCCGAAAATGACCGGCTCCGCGGCGAGATCCGCTCGCTCAAGGAGCGCATTCAGGTACTCGAACGGGTCGTGACCGACGACCAGACCAGCGCAAGCCGCCTCGATCGCGAGATCGAACGGCTCCGCGACAAAGACAGTGTCTGACGGGAGGACGATGTGATGACCAACGACGTCAATCTCTACATGACTTTGGCCGCTACCAGCCTTGCCGGTCTCGGCATGGTGACCGCGGCGGGACTTTCGGGCTGGCGCAGCTGGCTCACGCTGAAGCGCGAGGAACTGCACGGCCACCAAGCCATCGGTGCCCCCGCCGCCGATGCGGGCGTGCCCACCGCGGCCTCGCGCATCGAGATCGCGGACCTGAAGGAACGGCTGCGCAAGCTCGAGGCGATCGCCGCCGGCGTCGACCTCTGACGGAAAAGCCGTCACCCCGGTCAGGGAGGCCGGGGCCTGCAACGCGGACCGGGCGCCTATCCCGGCCAGGGTTCGCGAAACGGGTGCCGGGCAATGATCCGGCATGACGGTGGATTAATCGAGGGTCGGCGCTATAGCTCCCCGGCATGCCGACCCTCACCGACATCCAGGAAGAATATGAGTTCCTGGAACCCGACGACCGCTATCGCCTGCTGATCGATCTGGGCCGCTCGCTCGAGCCGATGCCCGATCCGCTGAAGACCGATGCGACTCTGGTGCGGGGCTGTTCGGCGGCAGTGTGGGTCTATCCCACCCGCATGAGCGACGGATCGCTTCATTTCCTCGCGGATTCGAACGCGGCGATCACCAAGGGCATCATCGCCCTCGTCCTGCTGACGGTACAGGATCGCAGCCCCGACGAGATCATCGGTACCGATATCGACGCGGCGCTCGCTCCGTTCGACCTGCGCAACCAGCTCAGCTCGAACCGGACCCAGGGTATCCCCAACATGATCGCGTTGATCCGCGAGACTGCGCTGCGCTACGCCTGAGGTGACCGCTTCCGGGAGAGTGTGATGCTTCTGCTGTTCGCTGCCCTGCTCTCATCCGCCGCGCCACTCGCCTGCCCTCCCCGCTTTCCGTCCGAAGCCGATCTGGACAGCAGCAAGCCGGTGGAGCGTAGCGGCGCGGGCCTGTGGATCGCCGGCACCCCGTTTCCCGCTGCCGATCTGGCGGAAGCCGTCGCGCGGGAACATCCCGATCATGGCTGGCAAATCACGATCCGCTTCCGCGATGCGGGGATCGCACGCTTTGCGGAGATCAGCCGGTGCCGCCAGATGCAGATGGCGGAAATCAGCGTCGACGACATCCTGATCTCGCGTCCGGTCTTCTATGAGGAGATACGCGGCGGAGAGGTAATGCTCAGCGGCGGCCTGGACCACGAGCAGGCCACGGCCTTCGTCGCCCGGCTGACACCTGCCGCGCACTAACCGCAAAAGGAAAAGCGCGCCGCGGCCGGGGCCGCGACGCGCTTCGAAACCTTGCCGTGAAGGCTGGCTTACTGCTTGAACGCCTTCGCGCCATAAGCGCACGGCGCGGCCGAGCAGCCCACCATCACGATACGGGCGGTATAGGTGCCCGGAGCGCTGGCAGCGACGATCGGGAAATCGTCGTCCTCGACGTCCGAATCGACCAGCTTGCCGCTGGCGTCAGTCAGGTAGATGTCGAGGTTGGTGCAATCGGTGTCGCAGACGCCGACGATGCTGAACTCCGAACCGCCCTTGAGCGCGACCTGCACGGTGACTTCGCCACCCTGCTTCAGCTCGCCGCGGGTTTCCCAGCCGGTCGGGCTGAAGCCCTTGCCGCCATAAATCTCGGTCGCCTTGTCGAACAGCATCTGGACGATGTCGCTCTGCGGCGCGGCGGTCACTGCGGTAACGGGGACGAGAACGGCCGCTGCAGCTGCTGCGACGTAAGCAAACTTGATCATGGAAACACCCTCCCGATGAAATCGCGCCGACTCTTTCGAGAATGCGCAGGTCCAGTCAAGCGGCGCGCCCCGTTTTGAAGCGGAATCGTACAATAATCCGCGCGACCCTGTTCGATTCTTCCGATTATTCCGGCCCGGATTGATCCTCATCAGCCGATTGCGACAGACCGCCGCCACGAGTCGAAACGGCCCCGCACCCCCGAAGGGATGCAGGGCCGCTCGAACCTCGGCAGTGCCGCCGGGATCAGCTTTACTGCTTGAACGCCTTCGCGCCGAAGCCGCAAGGAGCCGCGGTGCAGCTCTTCATTTCGATCCGGGCGGTATAGGTGCCCGGAGCGCTGGCGCCGACGATCGGGAAGTCGTCATCCTCGACGTCCGAGTCGACCAGCTTACCCTTCGAGTCGGTCAGATAGATGTTCAGGTCCTTGCAGTCGCCGTCGCAGACGCCGACGATGCTGAACTGCGAACCGCCCGAAAGCGTGACCGAAACGGTCTTCGACGACCCGTTGGCCAGCTCACCGCGGGTTTCCCAACCGGTCGGCGTGAAGCCCTTGGTGCCATAGATTTCGGTGGCCTTGTCGAACAGCTGCTGGATCAGATCCGCCTGAGCGGCAGCGACCGGCGCGGCGATGGTGAGACCGATGGCGGCGACGGCGTACGCAAACTTCTTCATAGGATACCCTCCCGGATGGAACACTAAGCCCGGCGCTGGATGCGCGCCTCCTGCCGGACTGTACACCCCCATTTGGGTGTAGTTCCTTCCACAATACGATGGACGCAACATATTGCGCGCGGGTGGTTTCTGCGCCGATGCGGCTGAATCAGAGCTTAAGCGCTTCGGCGACGGCCTCAACCGGTGTACCGGCCGGGATCAGCAGCCAGTCGCGGCTTTCCGCGCCGTTCAGCACCGTCACCGCGCCGCGGGGACATACGCCCATGCAGCGCGTCTCGACAATCCCGGTGCCTCGTCCACGATCCTTGCGGGATTTCAGATAGTTGCGCAGGGTCTTGGCCAGCGGCGTCCTGCGCCGCGGTCCAAAGCCGCCACCCAGCCGCTTGGTGCATTTGGCGCAGACCTGCACCGTATGCGACCAGTTGGCCGCGAACAGCCTCAATCGGGCTTCCAGGTACGCCGTTCCTCGGCGGCCTTGAGCACGTCATAGGCGGCCTGGATCGCCTGAAAGCGCTTGGCGGCATCGGCGTCGTTCGGCTTCACATCGGGATGGTTCGATTTGGCCATGCGCCGCCACGCCATCCGCACCGCTTCGAAATCGGCATCGACTTCCAGCTCGAGCACTTCCAGCGCGCGGATCTCGTCGCGCGAGCGGCTGCCGTCGCCCGGCCCCGCCCAGCCATTGTGGCGGGATTCGGTGAAGCCCGATGCGTCGCGCCGTTCCTCGGCCTCGCGCTGCGCCGCTTCCTCGGCGGTCAGGCCCTCGAAGTAATTCCAGTTGCGATTGTACTCGGCGGCATGCGCCTCGCAGAAATACCAGCGGTCGGGGCTGTTGGGCGATTTCGGCGCAGGCCGGTCGCCCGGTTCCTCGCAGCCATGGCGGTCGCAGATCCGCACCTGCACGGCTTCGCGCTCGGCGCCATAGGCACGCCAGCGGGGAAAGCCCCAGTCGGAAGATCGGGTCGAACGCGCCATGATTTCCCGCAGATAGGCAGCAAGTCGGCGGAACGCCAGCCTCTCGATGCGGGCGCACGCAACACATCAGCCCGAAGCGGGATTCACTTCGATGCGCCGCAGCATTCTTATTGCGATACAGTCGCAATTACAGAAACAAATCATGATCAAATTGGTACAATCTTGCCTCATTTCATCGACGTAAGCGCACAGCCCATCGCCACACCGATGCGCGGACACAATTGTGCAACGCAGTAACCACAGCCCAACCTTGTCACGGCCTGCCGGGGGCGGCGGCCGCGAACATCATAAGCATGGAGAATATTGTGCCACGACTACCTGAATCCTCCGCCAGCTGGCGGCAGGATGTCCCGGCTTCCATCGTCGTAGCGCTGGTAGCGCTACCGCTCTGTCTCGGCGTCGCCCTCGCCTCCGGCGCGCCGCTCATGTCCGGCCTGATCGCAGGCATTGTCGGCGGCATCGTCGTCGGCGCGCTCAGCAAGTCGCCGCTGTCGGTCAGCGGCCCCGCCGCCGGCCTGACCGTGATCGTGCTCGCCGCGATCCAGAGCCTGCCTTCGTTCGAAGCATTCCTGCTCGCGGTCGTCCTGGCCGGCATGATGCAGATGGTCTTCGCGCTGACGAAGACCGGTGTGCTCAGCGAGTTCATCCCCAGTTCGGTGATCACCGGCATGCTGGCGGCGATCGGACTGATCCTGATCCTCAAGCAGATCCCGCACGCCATCGGCTATGACGGCGATTACGAGGGCAGCTTCGCCTTCCTCCAGCCCGACGGTCGCAACACCTTCTCCACCCTGTGGTACGTGCTGCAGGAAAAGATGGTGTGGGGTGCGGCGATCATCGCCGCGATCTCGATCGCCTTCCTGTTCTGGTGGGACAAGGCACGGCCGAGCGAAGGCCCGCTGCGCTTCGTGCCGGGTCCGCTGGTCGTGGTGGTGTTCGGCGTGGCCGCCAACTCGATCTTCGCCAATGTCGCGCCCGCGCTCGAGATCAATGTGAGCCATCTGGTGCAGGTGCCTGTCGTCGAGGGGCTCGGCGGCGTAGTCGGCCTGTTGTCGTTCCCGGACCTCGGCCAGATCAGCAACCCGCTGGTCTGGACCACCGCCCTCACCCTCGCGCTCGTCGCCAGCCTTGAATCGCTGCTGAGCGTGAAGGCGATCGACCAGCTCGATCCGCAGCGCCGCACCACCGACAAGAATCGCGAGCTGTTCGCACAGGGCGGCGGCAACCTGCTCTCGGGCATGATCGGCGGCCTGCCGGTCACGTCGGTGATCGTGCGCAGCTCGGCGAACGTCGATTCAGGTGCGACCAGCAACAAATCGACGATCATGCACGGCCTCTGGCTGCTGCTCAGCCTGTTGCTGATCCCCGCGGTGCTCAACCTGATCCCGCTGGCATCGCTCGCCGCGGTGCTGATCGCGACCGGCTACAAGCTCACCAAGCCGGTACTGTTCCGCCAGAAGCTGAAGCAGGGCTGGAGCCAGTTCGTGCCGTTCACCGTCACGGTCGGCGCGATCCTGCTCACCGACCTTTTGACCGGTATCGTTATCGGGCTGGGCGTGGGCTTCGCCTTCGTGATCGCACGCAACTTCCGCCCGGCGATCAGCTATGTCTGCGAAGGCCGCGACTGCCTCGTCCGCGCACGGCGCAACCTGTACTTCATGCACAAGGTCGAGCTGCAGACCGTGCTCGATCGCGTGCCGGACGGCAGCGACGTGCTGATCGACCTGTCCAGCACCGAGTTCGTCGACATCGACAATATCGACATCATCAATGATTTCATCCGCAGCGCCGAGTTTCGCGACATCAAGGTCGTGGTCCGCGGCGATCTGGCGGAGCGTACCGCGCCGCGCATCCGTGCGCCCCGCCAGGAGGTCGTTTACGCATGAAGGACTATCGCCAGCTGCTGCTCGCCAATCGTGCCTGGGCAGACGAACAAACCGCCGAACGCGCCGATTTCTTCGAGCGCCAGACCATGGGCCAGAAGCCGCAATTCCTGTGGATCGGCTGTTCCGACAGCCGGGTTGCGCCCGAGCAGATGACGATGACGCCCCCGGGCGGCATGTTCATCCACCGCAACGTCGCCAATCTCGTCCATGACGACGATCTCAACCTGCTGTCGGTGATCCAGTATGCGGTCACCGTGCTGAAGGTGAAGCATGTCATCGTGTGCGGCCACTATGGCTGCGGTGGCGTGAAAGCGGCGCTGACCGGGGGCACCAGCGGCCCGGTCCATGACTGGCTCGACAATGCCCGCAACGTCTATTGCGATCACAAGCATGAGGTGGACGCGATGGGCGACGAGGAGAACCGCGCCAACCGTCTGGTCGAGCTGAACGTCCGCGACCAGCTCGTCCGCCTCGCGAAGATCGACACGATCCGTCAGGCCTTCACCGAGGGGCAGGAACTCTACCTCCACGGCTGGGTCTACGACATGCGCGATGGCCTGATCAAACCGCTGATGGAGATCGACCGGGAAACCGTGCTGGAGGAGGTCGGACGGCCCGAACGCGTGCTCGTCTGACCCGCGGCGGCCGGGCGAGCGAGGCACCCCGCAGCCCGGCCCCGCGACAGGCGGCTATTCTTCGTGCTTCCCCGCGTACCGGTCGGTCGCGCGGATCAGCTGGTCGAGGATGCCCGGTTCCGAAAAGGCGTGGCCTGCGCCTTCGATCAGGTGGAAATCCGCCTCGGGCCATGCCTTGTGCAGCTCCCACGCGTATCGCGCCGGGCACGGCATGTCGTAGCGGCCATGGACAATCGTCCCCGGGATCGCGCGCAGCCGCTCCGCATCGCGCAGCAGCTGATCGGGCTCCAGCCAGCAGGCGTTGACGAAGTAATGTGCCTCGATCCGCGCAAAGGCGAGCGCATAGTGCCCGTCGTCATGCTGGGCCGATGTGGCGGGATCGGGCAGCAGGGTGATGACCTCGCCTTCGAACAGGCTCCATATCCGCGCCGCTTCGATCCGCTCCTCGATCGGGCCGGTGGTCAGGCGGCGATGATAGGCGGTCAGCAGGTCGCCGCGCTCTGCCTCCGGGATCGGCGCGATGAAGCGCTCATATTTCTCCGGGAACATCTCCGACACGCCGAACTGGTAGAACCAGTCGAGCTCGGGCTTGGTGCACATATAGATGCCGCGCAGCACCAGTTCGCTCGTCCGCTCGGGATGCTTTTGCGAATAGGCTAGCGCGAGCGTGGATCCCCAGGAGCCGCCGAACACCAGCCATTGCTCGACACCGGCAAGCTCGCGCAGCCGCTCGATATCCGCGACCAGATGCCAGGTGGTGTTCGCCTCCAGCTCGGCATGCGGAGTCGATTTGCCGCATCCGCGCTGATCGAACAGCATGACGTCGTACAGCGCCGGATCGAACAACCGCCGGTGCGTCGGTGAGATGCCGCCGCCCGGTCCGCCATGCAGGAACACCGCAGGCTTCGCGCCGGGCGTGCCGCAGCGTTCGTAGTAGATTGTGTGCCCGTCGCCGACATCCAGCATGCCGGTCTCATACGGTTCGATTTCGGGGTAGAGCGTTCTGAACATGGCCCCTCCTCGGCGATTTCACCACGAAATGAAAGCGTTACCTACCCCGCCAAGGGAGAGGAAAAATGCCAGAGGGTCTGTAAGCCGGGTTCTGTCCACCCCTTTCGGGGATAGGCGACCATTCCTCTAGGCGACGGATTGCTCCGCCGCTCAAGCAACCAACCCGGGCGACGGGGCCGGAACAGGCCCATATGCCGCCCCTATTCGGTCTTGCTCCCGGTGGGGTTTGCCGTGCCGCTTCCGTTACCGGTCGCGCGGTGCGCTCTTGCCGCACCCTTTCACCCTTGCCCTTAGTCCGAAGACCAGTGGGCGGTCTGCTCTCTGTGGCACTTTCCCTGGGGTCACCCCCGCCGGGCATTACCCGGCACCGTCGTTCCGTGGAGCCCGGACTTTCCTCGCGTGCTTGCGCACCCGCGGCCGCCCGACCCTCTGGCGGCGCGGGCGATACCGCGAAGATCAGCGCTTGGCAAACACCCGACGCGCGGCAGGCCACCAGCTCAGATACGCTTCGGCCGCCAGCACCGGGATGACGAGGCTCAGCCAGCCACGCGTGGCGTAGCGAAGCTCGGGCCAGTCGAGCCAGCCGAACAGCGTCTCCTCGCCTGCCTGCAGCAGGTGCAGCAGCACGAACGAGGTCGCGATGGCGAAGCTGCGGATGGTGAACTGGCGGTGCGCGGTCCAGTCGCGCTTGCGTGCAGCGATCCACGCCATCGCCGAGAATGCGATCCACAGCCCCCCGAACATCACCAGCGGCAGTTCGGTCCCCTGCGCCTCCATCGTCAGCCCCAGCGCGATCGCCATCACGCCGGCGAGCAGCGAGAGGCCGAGATAGACCCGCCCCAGCCAGCGATGCACCGCCGGCCGCGCGTTGCGCAGGCTCGCGAGGAACTGGACGGGAGCGATCAGCAGCACCGGCGCGGCTGCCGCAACATGGCCTGCGTACCAGAGCCAACGCGCTTCCGGCATGGACTGCTCGCCCGCGACGGAAATGTCGAGATAGAGATACCAGCCCGCCGCGACGGCCAGTCCTGTCAGCAGCAGCGCGAGCGTTCGGTTCAATCGTCGCCCTGCGGCTGGGGCAGCAACAGCGCGAGCAGCAGGCAGCAGCATTCGCGATCGATCTCGCCGTCGACCATCTCGGGGCGGAAACGCCGCTGGAATGCAGTCACCGCCGCGGGGCCATCGTCGATGTCGTAGCCGAAGCGCTGGAGCGCCAGCATGAAGCCGGCATCGCTCCAGCCCGGATCGACCAGGTTCCGGGTCGGCCGTGGGAGCGCCAGCCGCAGCCGGGCCAAAGCATGCCAGTTGAACAGCTCGCCCGGATCCTCCTTTCGCGCCGGGGCCACGTCCGAATGGCCGACCACATTGCCGCGGGTGATGCCGTACCGCGCCTTGATCTCCGCCACGAGCGGGATCAGCGAACCCATCTGCGCATCGGGAAAGTTGCGATAGCCATGCTCATGGCCGGGATTGACCAGCTCGATCCCGATCGAGGCCGAATTGACGTTGGGAAAATCGCGCCAGTGCGATTTGCCCGCATGCCAGGCGCGCTTGTCCTCGGCCACCAGCCGGTGGATCGTACCATCCTCGTCGATCAGATAATGGGCCGAGACTTCGGCGACGGGATCGCACAGCCGGTCGAGCGCCTCCTGCGCGGTGCGCATGCCGGTATAATGCAGCACGATCATGCTGATCTCGGCGTCGCGCGCATTGAAATTGGGCGACGGGGTTTCGACGATGGCCAGGCCGCTCATGCCGCAATGACTAGAGCAATCGTGGAGACAGTCTAGAGCCTGGTTTGTCACGGTGCCGGCCCGCTCCCCCACCCGGCCTCCCACAGAATATGCTGGATGGGAGGCCGGGTGGGGGA
>NZ_JARNTV010000045.1 GCF_029433115.1 Sphingomonas sp. AOB5
GAAGGCGCGCGGGGCGTGGGCGACGGGCCGGCGCCGTATCGCTGGCTGTGCCTCGACCATGTGCGCGAGTTCAATTCGGGCTATAATTTCTTCAAGGGCATGAGTCCTGACGAGATCCATGACGCCCAGCGGCCCTTTGCCGGATGGGAGCGCGAGACGCGGGCGTTCAACGCGACCGGCGGCGCGGACCGGCCGCCGCGCTGGGCCGATTTCTCCGACCCGCTCGATGCGATCCAGGCGCGGTTCCGCGACAGGACGCCGGTGGAGCGCAAGGACGGGCGGCCGCTGTCGGGCAAGGACCGCGAGGCGCTGAAGACGCTGGAACTCGACGTGGATGCCGACCGGATGGCGCTGCGGCGGCGCTATTCGGAGCTGGTGCGGCGCTTCCATCCCGACCGCAATGGCGGCGACCGCAGCTATGAGACCGCGCTGGCCAAGGTGATCGCAGCGTATCAGCAGTTGAAGGCGTCGCCGGCTTTCGCTTGAATTATCCTCCCCCGCCAGGGGGAGGTGTCAGCGCAGCTGACGGAGGGGGAGGTAAGCGATCCACTATCTTTAGTGATTCCGCCCCCTCCGACGCCTTTGGCGCCACCTCCCCCTGGCGGGGGAGGATTTCTAGGAAGGATTGCGGGCGGTCACGATCCACGCGGCACCGTCGATCAGCACCGATGTTTCGCCCGGACGCCCGGCGAAGGCTTCGCGGACGGCCATCGCGGCGGCATCGCGGATATCGCCGGGCTGGTCCTTCAGCGCGCGGGAGAGGGGGCCGACTTCGAAGGCCATTTCCACGGCATCGTCGAGCGCGGCTTCGCGGGTTTCGCCCTGACCGAAGGGGATTACGGCGTCGAACGGGGCGATGGCGATGTCGGTGAACCCGGCTTCAGCGAGGATGCGGGCGATCCGGTCGCGGTCGCCGAACGAGAAGGGACCGGGGGCTTCGGGATCGGGGGCGGGCGAAGGCGGGAGCAAGTCGCGGATCGCGCCCATCGGCAGGCGGACCCAGTCATTCTCGCTCGCGGTGCGCCAGCAGACAAAGGCGAGCCGCCCGCCGGGCACCAGCGCGTGCCGCATATGCGCGAAGGCGGCGGCGGGATCGTCGAAGAACATCACGCCGAAGCGCGAGAAGAGCAGGTCGAAGCCATGGACCGGCAGCGGCGCGGTGCTGGCGTCGGCGAGGCGGTATTCCAGCGCGGCGCCTGCGGGCGCCATCTCCCATGCCCGGTCGATCAGCGGGGCGGAGATGTCCACGCCCAGCACCTGCCCGTTGGGGCGGACCCGCGCGGCGAGCGTCAGGCTGGTGGCGCCCGCGCCGCAGCCGATATCGAGCACGCGCTCGCCCGGGAGCGGCGCCGCGGCATCGATCGCGGCGACGCCGAAAATGGCGAGCATGTGATCGAGCCGGACCTGATTGGCGACCCAGCGCTCGCCGCTGCTGCCGTTCCAGTCGGCGACCTGATACACGTTGGGCTGGGTCATGCGCTCGCTCCTTATTGCGAATCATTCGCAAATAAACGAGCGGGCGCCGAAAGGCAATCGCCGATCAGCCGAGACCTGCCAGCCGCCGTGCGACGGCTTCCCATTGCCCGGCGACGATGCCCCAGCCCTGTTCGAAGCCCATTGCCTTGTGCTGCTCCATCGCTTCTGCGGTCCAGTGGCGGGCGCGGCCGCGATAGCGGGTCTTGTCGCCTTCGGGTTCGAACTCGAACGAGCCGACCATGAAGGGCTGGCCCGCCGGGTTCCAGCCGGGGGTGAAGGCATCGGTGAAGACGATCAGCCGTTCGGGGATCACTTCCAGATAGACGCCCTCATTGGGCATCACTTCGCCGTTCGGCCCGTACATGGTGACGCAGGAGCGGCCGCCCGCGCGCAGGTCCATCGCGGTCACTTCCGCGCGCCATGGCGGCGGGCAGAACCACTCGTTGAGATGATCGGTATAGGCGCGCCACAGGGCGCTGGCGGGGGCATCGAGCAGGCGCTCGATCACGAGTTCATGGGCCATCGGGCTGCTCTCAGTACTTGTTGGGGGAGACGAGGCCGCACGTCACACCCTCGGGATCGATGATGTTGATCACCCATTCGCCGCCGGGCACCTGATGCGGCCCCCATACGACCTTGCCGCCATTGGCTTCGACCGCGGCCTGGGCGGCGGTGATGTCCGGCACCCGGAAATAGAAGCCCCATGCCGGTGGGGTGTTCGGCTGAACCGGCATCATCGCGCCGATCGCTTCGCCATTGCTCTCGGCATTGGCGATGAAGCTGTAGGTGCCCATCTCGCCCATCGGCATCTCGCCCACCTTGGTGATGCCGAGATGCTTTTCGTAGAAGGCGAGTGCTGCGGCATCGTCGGTCGTCATCAGCTCGTTCCAGCTTACATGGCCGAAGCCCATGCGCTGATAGGCGGTGCTGCTTTCGTCGCTGGCACCGCGCATCACATAGAAGGGGATGCCCTGCGGATCGGCGACCATTGCGAGGCGGCCGACATTCGGAATGTCGAACGCGGGCAGGTGGACCGCGCCGCCATCGGCGACGATCGCGGCGACGCTGGCATCGACGTCATCGACGCCGAAATAGCCGAGCCACACTGCCTTGGCGCCGCCCGCGACCATGTCTGCATTCAGCTGCATCACGCCGCCGGCCTGGCCGTCCGCGGCGTTGATCATGCGATAGTCCATCCCGCCCGGAGGCGCCTCGGCATCGATGTTCCAGCCGACCACGGCGTCGTAGAAGGTCTTGGCGGCCTTCGCGTCCTTGGTCAGCAGCTCGTACCAGATGAAGCTTCCGTGCGGGTTACCCATCGTTTCTCTCCTCTTGGCCGGCTCAGGCGTTCACATCGTCGATGATCGGAGCGAAGCCGCCCCACATCATCCGCTGGCCGTCGAACGGCGTTTCGCCGTCATCGGGCTTCATCCGCTCGTCCTGCATCAGCTTGGGCCAGGCGGCGTCGCGGGTCGCCTTGTCGGGCCATTCGATCCAGCTGTAGACGACGCCTTCATCGTCCTTCTTCAGCGTGGCGCGGTTATAGTCGGTAAGCTTGCCGTCCGGCACGTCGTCGGCCCAAGCCTCAAGCACGCGGGTGGCGCCATATTCCTGGAAGATGGCGGCGCATTTCTCGGCCATCTTGCGATAGGCTTCCTTGTTGCCCTCGGGCACCGGCAGCACATAGCCGTCGAGATAGCCCATCGCGCCGCCCGTGCCCTGATCGACGATCGACGCGAAGCCGCCATAGATCATGCGCTTGCCGTCGAAGGGCATGTCCTTGCCCATGTCCGCCATCCGCGGATCGGTCATCATCTTCTCGCCGGCGGCGTCGCGGGTGGCCTTGTCGGGATATTCGAACCAGCTGAACAGCACGGCCTCGCCATCCTGCGCCTGCACCGATTTCTTCAGGTCGTTCACTTTCCCATCGGGTACGTCATCGCCCCAGGTTTCGACGAAGCGGGCGACGCCGAACTCCTTGAACATGGCCGAAGCCTTGGAGGCATGCGCGATATAGGCGTCCTTGTTGGCGATGGGGACGGGGGTGAGGAATCCTTCGACGTAGGTCATGGTCTCTCTCCTTGGATTATTGGTTCAGGCGGCGACGCCGTCGGCGGCTGCTTCGATCGCGGCGATGTCGATCTTCTTCATCGTCATCATCGCTTCGAAGCCGCGCTTCGAACGCGCGTGATCCTTGTCAGTCAGCAGATCGAGCAGGATGCGCGGGGAAATCTGCCACGAGAAACCCCATTTGTCCTTGCACCAGCCGCAGGCGCTTTCCTGACCGCCATTGCCGACGATCGCGTTCCACAGCCGGTCGGTCTCCTCCTGATCCTCGGTGACGATCATGAACGAGACGCTCTCATTGGGCTTGAAGTTCGGCCCGCCGTTGAGCGCGGAATAGCTGCGCCCGGCCAACGTGAAATCGACGACCAGTTCGCCGCCTTCCTTCATGCTGGGATTGTCGGACGGGGAAGCGATGATGTTGTCGATGCGGCTGTCGGGCAGCAGCGAGACATAGAATTCGGCGGCTTCCCTGCCGTTCATGTCGAACCACAGCACGGTGGTGATCTTGTCGGTCATGTCAGTCTCTCCTTGGATGGCCCCAAAGCGATTGGATCAGGCGTCGCCTTCCTTTTTCATGCCCTTGAGCAGCGCGTAGATCGCCATCGCGTGACCATGGCCCAGCTCGAACTCGGCCTTGAGCGCGTCGGTGATCGTCCCTGCCTTGACCCCGGCGACGAGCTTCCCGTCCGCGGCCCAGCCCTTTGCGGCTGCCCATGCGCGGAAATCGTCGGGACCCTTGCCGGTCTTCGCCTCGATGTTGGTCAGATATGCCTGGAAGGACATGGGAGTTCCCCGCTCAGGCCTGTTCGTGCGCCGGGCCGTCCGCAAAAGCGGACATCGCGGCTTCCATGTCCATGAACATCGGCTCGAAGATATGGCCGTCCGGATCCTCGAACGAGCGGCCGTACATGAAGCCCATGTCCTGCTTCTCGCGGATATCGGCCTTGCCGCCGGCAGCCGCTGCCTTTTCGACGATCGCATCGACGGCTTCGCGGCTGTCACGCGAGATGCAGATCAGTACCTCGGTGGTTGCGGAGGAATCGGCGATCGCCTTCGGGGTGAAGGTCTGGAAGAAGTCCTTCGACAGGATCATGAACACGATCGTGTCGCTCAGCTGCATCGACGATGCCATCTCGTTGCTGAAGCGCGGATCCTTGGTGCAGCCGATCGCTTCGTAGAAGGCGGTCGACTTCGCCACGTCCGAAACGGGCAGGTTGACGAAAATCATTTGGGTCATCGGGTCTCTCCTATCGGGCCTAGTCGAGCCGGGGGCATTTCGGTCCCGCGGCCATGATGTGTCGAGTCGAGAATCGTCCAAAGGGGCGCCGGATCGGATGCGTCGTCCGGCGGCTTGATCCGGATCAGGCGGGGATCGCGGCGGGCTCCATGTAGAAGGGGCCGAAGCCATGACCGTCCGGGTCTTCGAACCCGACGCTGTACATGAAGCCTTCGTCCTCGACCCCGTGAACCGCGCGTCCGCCGGTGGCGAGCGCGGCCTCGAAGATGGCATCGACCGCGTCGCGGCTGTCCATCGAAAGCGCGAACAGATTGGCGGTGACCGCATGGGTATCGGCGATGGTCTTCGACGTGATGCCGCCGAATGCCGCATGGCTGACCAGCATGAAGCTGACCGCATCGCCCCAGTTCATCGCCGCGCCATTCTCGCTGCTGGGAAAGGCGGGGTCCCGGGTCATGCCGATCGCTTCGTAGAAGGCGAGCGATGCAGCGACGTTCGAGACGGGCAGGCTGATGAAGAGTTTCCTGGTCATCCGAAATCTCCTGTCGGCGGTCGCCTAAACCTCAGCTTCCGAGGGGCTGCGAATCGCTTGCTTGATCTTTTTGCCCGAGAGAGTTACAAAAAACAACCATGAAGTTAAAAAAAGTGACTCCATCTGAAAAGGCCGCCCGGAATCGCTGGTATGACGATGCGTGCGGGACTGCGCTGGCGCTGGAGCTGGTGGGAGAACGCTGGTCGCTGCTGATCGTTCGCGAGCTGCTCTATGGCGGGCGGCGGTTCAGCGAGCTGAAGGCGAACCTGTCGGGCATCAGCGCCAATATCCTGACCCAGCGGCTGGAGGGCATGGAGGCTTCGGGCATTCTGGTGCGCAAGAAGCTGCCGCCGCCGGCATCGGTGCAGATCTATGAGCTGACCCCCTGGGGCTATGAGAGCGAGACCGCGATCCGCGAACTCGGCCGCTGGGCCGCGCGCTCGCCGGATCACGATACCACGCTGCCGCTGTCGGCGGCGTCGCTGATGACCTCGTTCCGCACGATGATCTCGGCCGAGCGGGTGGGCGACGAGACGGCGAGCATCGGCTTTGTGTTCGGGCCGGAGAGCTTTCTGGCGCAGATCGCGAATGGATGGATCGAGATCCGCCGTGCCGGTGTCGAGGGCGCGGAACTGGTGTTCGACAGCGATCCGATGAGCCTTGCCTCGGTGGTTTATGGCGGACGGCCGATTGCGGATGCCGAAGGTGCCGGCGTGCTGACGGTGCGCGGGGATCGCGCGCTGGCGGAGCGGTTTACCGGCTGGTTTCCGCTGCCGGCGAAGGTTGAGGGCTAGTTTCACCCTCTCCCGCTTTCGCGGGAGAGGCAGCGAGACTTGGCAGCTTGCTGCCTAGTCGCAGTGGTGAGGGTCTTCTTCTTCGGTCTGGGCAAGGCAGAAGAAGAAGACCCTCACCCCGACCCTCTCCCGTGAAAACGGGAGAGGGAGAAGAAGGCGTCCCTTAGTTCCGCCTACCCGCGCGCAGATCCTCGCAGCTGTCGAGCACGCTGCACTGGCGGTTGCCCGAGCCGCGATTGCAGGCGGCGACGAGGCGTTCGGCGCGGGGCAGGCCGATCACCAGCGCGCAGCTCTTGCGGTTGTCGTTCGGATGCTCGTCGCGATTGTTGTAGATCGGCCGGTGCGGCCTGGGCCGCGGCTTCACATAGACCTTTTTCACCACCTTGCGGATGATCGGCTTGGGCCGCTCGGTGGGGGGCGGGGCGATGATCGTACCGCCGCCGCGAATCTCGGAGCGATAGACTGCGGCGATGCACTTCACATCGCGGCAATTGTTGCGTTCGTCCTCGAAGGCGAAGCGGTCTTCCTCCTGCACGTCGAGCCGCGACTGGGATGCGCCGCGCGCCTTGTCGGTCCATTGCACCGCGAGCTGGTGATCGAGGTCCATCAGCATGCGATTGCCGCAGATCATCCATTCGGCCTGTGCCAGCCGGTCCGAGCAGGAAAAGGTCTGGTCGCCGACGAACGCGACCGCCGGAGTCGGGGTCGGGCTGGGCGTGGGGGAAGGCTTGGGAGTCGGGGCCGGGCCCCAGCAGGCGCCAAGGAGCAACAGCGCGGCCAAAGGCGCAAATCTTCCAACCATGGCTTTCCCCTTTTGGCTCCCCCCTCTGCGGGGACTCAGCCGAAGTGACGTCAAGGTGTCACGAATGGCCCGCGAAGGAAAGCCTTTGGCGTTGCGGTGACGCAGCCAAATCTCTACCCGCAATCCGAGTCCGCCCCATGGACGGACAGGAACAGAGACGAAAATGGCCGATATCCCGAACACCCAGCCCGACAGCCGCCAGACGACGATCATGGACGCCCCCGACCGGACGGTGAAGGTGCGCGACGTTTTCGGCATCGACATCGACATGGAAGTCTCCGCGTTCAGCGAGGCGGACGAGCGCGTGCCCGATCTCGATCCGGCCTATGTGTTCGATGGCGACACCACGCTGGCGATCCTGGCGGGCTTTGCGCACAATCGCCGGGTGATGGTGCAGGGCTATCACGGCACCGGCAAGTCGACCCATATCGAGCAGGTCGCGGCGCGGCTGAACTGGCCGTGCATCCGCATCAACCTGGACGCGCATATCAGCCGCATCGACCTGATCGGCCGCGACGCGATCGTCCTGAAGGACGGCAAGCAGATCACCGAGTTCAAGGAAGGCCTGCTGCCCTGGGCGCTGCAGACCCCGACGGCTTTGGTGTTCGACGAATATGACGCGGGGCGCCCGGACGTGATGTTCGTGATCCAACGCGTGCTGGAGACCGAGGGCAAGCTGACCCTGCTCGACCAGAATCGCGTGATCCGCCCGAGCCCGTGGTTCCGCCTGTTCGCCACCGCCAACACGGTGGGTCTGGGCGATACCAGTGGCCTGTATCACGGCACCCAGCAGATCAATCAGGGCCAGATGGACCGCTGGAACATCGTGGTCACGCTCAACTATCTGCCTGCCGCGGTCGAGGCGCAGATCGTGCTCGCCAAGTCCGGCGAATATGATCACGAGGGCGGCAAGGAGACCGTGGAGAACATGGTCCGCGTGGCCGACCTGACCCGCAAGGGCTTCATCAACGGCGATATTTCGACCGTGATGAGCCCGCGCACCGTGATCACCTGGGCCCAGAATGCGCTGATCTTCAAGGATGTAGGCTTCGCGTTCCGCCTGTCGTTCCTCAACAAGTGCGACGAAGCCGAGCGGGCGCAGGTGGCGGAATATTACCAGCGCGTGTTCGGGACGGATTTGCCGGAGAGCGTGGTGGCGAAGGCCTAAAGTACAGAGAAAATCGCAATGGGATCGATGATAATCTCATTGCTAGAAGGCGCGGAGAAGAAATTCTCAACTGTACGGAGGTGGAGCGATAGCGCGCGCATAGCTTCTTTTATGCCATCCGCGTCTTTGACATCGGGTGGGGTTGCTTCTTCATGGGCAACTCGACCTCGTTGAGTTATTAGTCCCAAGATCGTAAAATCGATCTCAGTAACTCTAGAATATTTATGAACCAGCATCTCTTCCGGTTCGCGTAAGAACTGACGTTTCAGAGGCGCAGAGAACAGCCCATGTGGTCCGTTTACATGGGCTTCAAGCAATCCTTGAAAGCCAAAATCAAGAAGAGTGGCTGCTGCATCAGCAACTTTCTGATGCATTTGAAGTCCAATTTCGCTGGCCTTCTTTTTGGCCTCACCATCGGAGGAAATTTTACCTCCGAGATTTGAAAGCATGGGCTCGTTTGTGATTCGCCACATTGCTTCGCCAAAGTCATTGAAATTCTTAAGCATTCTGCAGGACGCTGCAAGATCATTAAGGGTCAGATTGCCAGTGACCCTTACAAAGCTAGTCAAAATATCAGATTTACCAGACTTAATATTTAAATCGGTGACGGATTTATTCTCGAAGAGCTTATCTTCGAATAGCGTGTATGCATGATCTTCCAGAAATTTTAATTCAGAGGAAGAGTTTTCTTGGGAAAAAATATCAGCTAGTAGCCTGCCGCTATTGAGCGGTCCTTTCTGAGACTCTGACTTTTGCGTGGCAAAGCCATTATGAGAAACCACTTGCTCAGTGACCCCCTCGAAAATTTGAGAGGAGTAGGAGCGAAGTTTCCCTGAGTCGAGATAGATGAAATTTCTAATCATGCTTTCTTCGTCTCATAAATTCGCGATAATATCGTGATCGTACCGATTTTACATGGAGAACTGCGCCAAGTATCCCGCAAGCGGACACTATTATCGGCATATACTCTATAAACAGATCGAATATCTTCATGAGGATTCTGCCGATCTATCTATCGAGCTATAGAATATCGATAGAGATAGCATGAATGAAACGGAAGACATTATCGCTGTGTTTCGGATGAGCGCGTATTCATTAATCGGTAAGTTTGGGTAGATTGTCACACCCAACATAAGGCCGTATAGCGTTATGAATACAATCGATATGCCGTTATGAAAAGTCTTCCAGCCATCGGTAATTTCATTTGACCCTTCGATTTCATTTATAATAGAAACATGTAATACAAGACCGAAGGCAATTAAATCTCCAACTGCAACTGGCTGAATTGTTCCATTGGACACGCTCCAAACAAATGCCCTCGCAATTACGGGTACGAGCCCGATTAGGCATGTATAAACCAGCCACTTGACGAGTCTCTTGTCCACGGGCGCGATCTTAGCCTTCTGTTTCCTTAGCGCAATGGTTGGTTGTCTTGCGCGCCCTGATCTTCTTTCGCCCGTGGCATCAGTTCGACGACGATCGCGATTCCCAGCCACACCGCCAGCGTCGGCTGAAGCCGCGGCGGGATCTGCGCGCCCGGCGAAAGCACGGTTTCGAGCACAAAGGGCAGGGCGGCGATGAGGCCCGCGGTCATCAGCGTATAGCTGATGCGGCTGCGGCTCGAGTTGACATAGAGGATCGAGATCACAAGCGTCGCGGTGAAGAACAGGGTGAAGGCGAAGTCGCGGACGCCCAGCGTCTCGGTGCCCGCCATCACGAAGCCCAGCACCGCGCCGAAGAAGATGCCCAGCCCGTTGAGGTTGGCGCGATATTCGGCCTCGGTCATCTGGCCCCAGCCGGGCATCTTGATGCCCGATGGCAGCTTCAGTTTACGCATATACCCCTCCCGATCACGCGTGAGCGTTTAGGCAGGAGGGCGGTAAAGGCAAGCCGCTGGACGGATCAGGCGCGGGTCCAGTCCATCATCCAGCCGACGTCCCAGCTCTTTCCCTGATCGGACGAAGCGGCCTGATACCAGCGGTGCGACTTGCCCGGGACGATCCGGTCCCACACGCCGCGATAGACCATGCGCTTGCCGTCCACCGTGTCCTCGGACTCGAAGATGCCTTCCCCGTTCGCGAAGCCGCCGGTCAGGCCCGCGGTGCCCAGCGCGCCGCTCTTCGCATTGACCCAGAAATCGCTCCACACGCGCTTGTCCATGTCGAGCAGGCGCAGGCCCATGCCGCTGAAGTCGCGCGCGGGGATGCGCAGTTCCTCGACGCTGCCGACGCCGCCCAGGATCGTCCAGCAGGTCGCCTCGCCGGGGAATTCGTCCCAACTGCCATCGGCCTTGCGCTTGCGATTGGCGATCTTCCATTCGCCCGCGAGCCAGTCGAACTCGCCGGGCTTGCCGGTGCCGGGGGCCGGGGCGGCGAGGCCGGGCAGGGGCAGCAAGGTCAGGATGGCGGCACTTTGAAGAACGTTGCGGCGGGTCATGTCTCTCTCCCTTTCCGCTGGTGTTAGGCCGGCATAGCTGACAGTTTCCGTCAGGATTTTTCGGCTATACGGATTTTCATGCGCGCAAGCCGCCTGCTGGCGATCCTGATCCTGCTCCAGTTGCGCGTCCGGCTGACCGCCGAGGCGCTGGCCGAGGAGTTCGAGGTTTCGGTGCGCACCATCTATCGCGACATCGATTCGCTGAGCGCGGCGGGCATTCCAGTCTATGGCGAGCGCGGGCCGGGCGGGGGTTTCCAGCTGCTCGACGGATACCGGACGCGGCTGACCGGGCTGGGCGGGGACGAGGCGCAGGCGCTGCCGGTGATCGGCCTGCCGGGTGCCGCGGCGGCGATGGGGCTGGGGCCGGCGGCGTCGCGGGCTTCGGCCAAGCTGATGGCGTCGCTGACCCCGGCGCTGAGCGAGGAGGCCGGGCGGATGAGCGCGCGCTTCCATGTCGATACGCTCGACTGGTACCGCGAGGAGGAGGACGTCGCCCATCTGCCCGCGCTGGCCCGTGCGGTGCTGGAGCAGCGGCGGATCGCCATGACCTATGAGAGCTGGCGGGCGACGGGCGACTGGCATGTGGCGCCGCTCGGCCTCGTGCTGAAGGCGGGTGCCTGGTATCTGGTGGCGGAGGGCGGCGGGAAGATCCGCACCTTCCGGGTCTCAAACATTCTGGCGCAGGCGGTGACCGAGGCGCGGTTCGATCGGCCGGAGGGGTTCGACCTGCCATCGCATTGGCGCGACTCGCTGGCCCGGTTCGAACAGGGGCTGCGGCCGCTGACCGCGGAACTCAGGCTCACGCCCGAAGGCATGCGGCGGTTGCGCGAGGCCGGCGCCTATGCGGCGAAGGCAGTGCGCGGCGCGGACGGGGACCGGGTGACCCTGCCGGTCGAGAGCATCGATCAGGCGGCGCTGCTGGTGCTGGGGCTGGGCACCGACGCGGAGGTGATCGCGCCGCCCGAATTGCGGGCGCGGGTGCGCGATCTTGCGGGCGAGATTGCCCGCCGCGCCGGATAGGGCTTGCATCGGGGCGGCGCTGTCCGCCATTTGCGCGGCATATGTCCGCCGACTCTCCTCTCGAAAAGCTGCGCAACGTGCTGGGCGGGTCCGCCCGCGCGCTGGCCGACAATGCCGAGGTCGAGCTGGCCTTCACTGCGGATGCGCCGCTGCAATCGGGCAAGAGCATCAAGGTGCCGATGCCCTCGCGCAGCCTGCCGCCCGAACAGGTGGCCGAGGCGCGGGGCTTTGCCGATGGTTTTGCGCTGCGGCTGAAGCTGCATGACGGCGCGCTGCACAACCGGAGCGCACCGCGCGAGGCAGTGGCGCGCGCGGTGTTCGACGCGGTGGAGACGGCGCGGATCGAGGCGCTGGGATCGAAGGGCTATGCGGGGATCGCGGCCAATCTGGATCACAGCCTTGAGATGAAGCTGCGCTCCGATCCGATCAGCCGGGCGCGCAACAAGGACGAAGTGCCGCTGTCTACCGCGATCGCGCTGATGGTGCGCGAGCGGCTGACCGGACGCGAGGCCCCTGCCAACGCCGCGATGGGCATGGCGCTGGTGCGCGACTGGATCGAGGAGAAGGCGGGCGGCGATCTCGACGCGCTGGGCATGGCGATCGACGACCAGCAGGCCTTTGCCACGCTGACCACGCGGCTGCTGCAGGATCTCGAGCTAACCGAGGGCGACCTGATCCCCGACGAAGCCGACGAAGGCGGCGGCGACGACGAGGGCACCGAGGACCAGGACGATTCGGGCGACGAGAAGGGTGAGTCCGAGGCGCAGCAGGGCGAAGGCGAAGTCGAGGCGCGCGGCGAGCAGCGCGACGGCGAGGAAAGCGACCAGCAGGGACAGGAAGACCAGTCCGACGCGATGGACGATGGCGAAGGCCAGGACGGGGATGCGGGCGAGGACGGGATGATGCCCGTGCGGCCCAACCGGCCCTGGTCCGATCTGCCGCCGCAATTCGAATACAAGCCCTATACCCGCCAGTTCGACGAGGAGATCGCGGCGACCGAGCTGTGCGATTCCGAGGAGCTGGACCGGCTGCGCTCCTATCTCGACCAGCAGCTCGTCCATCTGCAGGGCGCGGTGACGAAGCTCGCCAACCGGCTGCAGCGACGGCTGATGGCGCAGCAGAACCGCAGCTGGGACTTCGATCAGGAGGAAGGCATCCTCGACGCGGCGCGGCTGGCACGCGTGGTGGTCAATCCGATGCTGTCGCTCAGCTACAAGAGCGAGCGCGATACCGAGTTCAAGGACACGGTGGTCACCATCCTGATCGACAATTCGGGATCGATGCGCGGCCGGCCGATCAGCATCGCCGCGATCAGCGCCGATATCCTTGCCCGCACGCTGGAACGCGTCGGCGTGAAGACCGAGATCCTCGGCTTCACCACCCGCGCGTGGAAGGGCGGGCAGGCACGCGAGAAATGGCTGGCGGACGGGCGCCCGGCGCAGCCGGGACGGCTGAACGATATCCGCCACATCGTCTACAAACAGGCCGACGAGCCCTGGCGCCGCGCCAAGAAGTCGCTGGGCCTGATGATGCGCGAGGGGCTGCTCAAGGAGAATATCGACGGCGAGGCGCTGCAATGGGCGCACAACCGCATCATCGGGCGGCCCGAGGATCGCAAGATCCTGATGGTGATCTCCGACGGCGCGCCGGTCGACGATTCCACTTTGTCGGTCAATTCGGGCAGCTATCTGGAACGGCACCTGCGCCAGATGATCAACTGGATCGAGACGCGCTCACCGGTCGAGCTGGTGGCGATCGGCATCGGGCATGACGTGACGCGATATTATCAGAAGGCGGTGACGATCATGGATGCCGAGCAGCTGGCCGGCACGATGATCGAGCAGCTGGCCGCACTGTTCGATACGGAATGAGGGTGGGTATAGTCCTTCACCGTTCGTGCTGAGCTTGTCGAAGCACCGTTCTTCTTCCTTTGCGGGAGATAGAAGGACGGCCCTTCGACAAGCTCAGGGCGAACGGAGCGGAGTTGGGCGGTGATTGTCGATGCCCCGCCCGGGGGCTTTGCCGGGCCGGTCAAGCGATCGGTCACCATTGCCGGGCACCAGACCTCGATCAGCCTCGAACCGGTCTTCTGGGACGCGCTGGAAGCCGCGGCTGCCGAGCGCAGCCTGCCGCTCAACGCACTGGTCGCGGCGATCGATCATGCCCGGATCGGGGCGGACGGGCCGCCCAATCTCGCCAGCGCGATCCGCAGCTGGCTGATGAGCCGCTAGCCGCGCGCAGCTCGGCCACCGCGTAAGCAATTGTTTTCGCTGATCGAATGCCGCTCGGCGCGCTGCTTTCGCACGCCCGGCCCGCGCCGATACAGTTTGCGACAATTTGGTATATTTTGCGACGACGTTGCGAAGGAGTCGCATTAGCATTGACTCTGCGAATGACTCTCAATAGCTGACCCCGCAACGACATCCTAATCTGAGTCAAAAAAGGGGCATTCGCTTTGACCAAATCCAGTTCCGCCGCGCGTCAGGGCGCGTCGTTCCTCGCGCTCGCCTGTGTGGGCTTCATCGCGACCGCGCCGGCGGCGCATGCCTTCACCGCCGACGATCCCGTCGTGATCGCCGATGACGACGATCAGGACGCGGCGAAGCAGGACAAGGAACAGATCGTCGTCAAGGGCCAGGGCGCACAGGTGCAGGCCAGCCCCAAGGCGACCCGCACCGTGCGCGACACGCCGCAGACCGTCACTGTGCTGAACGGCGAGACGATCGAGCAGCAGAACCTGCTGACGCTGCGCGACATGCTGTCCACCGTACCGGGCATCACCTTCGGCGCGGCCGAAGGCGGCAGCCCGCCGGCGGACTCGATCAACCTGCGCGGCTATTCGGCCGGCAGCGACATCACCCAGGATGGCGTGCGCGACAGCGCGGCCTATAACCGTTCGGACTCGTTCAACCTCGAGCAGCTCGAGATCGTGAACGGCGCGAACTCGGTCAATGGCGGTTCTGGTTCGGTCGGCGGATCGATCAACATCGTGACCAAGCGCCCGCAGTCCGAGACGCGCGGTCTGGTGAGCGTCGGCGTGGGCACCGACGAATATTATCGCGGCACCGTGGACGTGAACCTGCGCGCGAGCGACCTGATCGCGGTGCGCCTGAACGCGATGGTCCATCAGAACGACGTGCCGGGCCGCGACGTGGAGAATTACAAGCGCTGGGGCGTCGCGCCGTCGCTGACGATCGGCATCGACAGCCCGACGCGGCTGACCTTCCAGTATATCCACCAGGAAGACGACAATATCCCGCAGTACGGCGTGCCATACTACCGCAACTCGGTGAACAACGGCATCGTCCCCGGCATCGATCGCAGCGACTATTTCGGCTATCGCAATGTCGACACGCAGGAGATCGTGGTCGATCAGGCCACCGTCACCTTCGAGCATGAGATCAGCGACACCGTGTCGGTGCGCAATCTGGCCCGCTGGCAGAACGTCACGCAGCTGACGATCGTCGGCCCGCCCCAGGGCACCTTCTGCCTGCCCGGCAATGTCCAGCCGACGCATGTGGCGGGATCCACCGTCGCGACCGCATGTCCGGCGACGACTCCGGTCGGCTATTATCTGATCGGCGGCCCGCGCGGCACGTTCCGCGATTCGAAGAACGAGCTGATGTACGACCAGCTCGACTTCCGCGCGGTGTTCAACACCGGTGCGGTGGAGCACACCATGGTGATCGGCGCGTCGGCGGGCTGGGAGAAATACTCGCTCGACACCGGCAGCATGTATCGCAACGCCAACACCACGACGGTGACCTATCCGCTGGTCAACTTCTCGAACCCGAACGTGGTCGTCCCCGGCCCCGCCGGCTTCACCTATGGCAGCAATGTCTATACCGGCCCGATCAACCGGACCCTGACCGGCAAGCAGCATGGCGAAGTCACCAACTACGCCTTCTACCTGTTCGACGCGATGAAGCTGGGCAAGTTCGAGCTGAACGGCGGCATCCGCTGGGAATCGAACAGCGGCAATTATCGCACCGACGCCGTGTCGCCGGCCGCCACCGCGACCGTGGCGCAGGGTCCGCTTGTGATCGGCACGCCGGTGGCGAACAGCGCGGAGCTGTTCTCCTATCGCGTCGGCCTGGTCTACAAGCCGGTCGAGACCGTCACGCTCTATGTCGCCTATGGCAACGCCAAGACGCCGTCGATCAGCGCGGTCAACGGCGCCTGCACCGCTGCGACCTGCAACGTGAAGCCGGAAAGCGCGCGGAACATCGAGATCGGCGCCAAGGCCGGGATCGGCAATGGCCGCCTGCTGCTGAGCATCGCCGCGTTCCGCAACGAGCGTGACAGCTACAAGGTGCCTTCGAACGATCCGACGATCCCCGATCAGGTGCTCGACGGTCATTCGCGGGTGGACGGCATCGCGATCAGCGCGGTGGGCAAGATCACCCGCAACTGGTCGATCACCGCCAACTACACCTATCTGAAGCCCGAGCTGATCCAGTCGGTGTCGAACTTCTGCCTCGCCAATCCGAGCACGGCCTGCGCCAACAGCGCGGCCATCCGCGATCCGGGCAAGGGCGCCGAACTGCTGGCAACGCCGAACCATTCGGGCAGCCTGTTCACCACCTATGAGTTCCCGTTCGGCCTGACGATCGGGTACAGCGCGACCTATCAGGGCAGCTTCGCGCTGAACCTGCCGGCGCTGGTGGCCGCGGGCGGATCGACGCTGACCCCGGTCTTCCGTTCGGAGGATTTCCTGGTGCACAGCGCCTATGCGAAGTTCCAGTTCACCCCGAACCTCAGCGCTCAGCTGAACGTCAAGAACTTCACCGACGAACTCTATTACACCCGCATCCGCAACAATGGCTGGGCAACCCCCGGCGATGGTCGCTCCGCGGTGCTGTCGATCAATTTCGGGTTCTGACCCGAAGGGGCGGAGCGGGCGGCCAGGGTCCCAAAACGGCAGTCCGCTCCGAAACCCGAATGTTTCTGGAAATGCGAAACACTCGCAATAGCATTGACTGTGAGAACGATTCTCAATAGCTGGCCCCGCGACAGACAATAAGATCGAGTCGAAAGGGACCCTGTATCGTGATCAAGTCCAACTCCCCGGTGCGCTCCGGCGCGTCGTACCTTGCGCTCGCCTGTGTCGGGTTCATCGCCACGGCGCCGGCACATGCGATGAATGCCGACGATCCGGTCGCGCCCGCGTCGGACGACGAGCAGGACGCCGCGAAGCAGGACAAGGACCAGATCGTCGTCAAGGGCGCCCGCAACAACGAGCAGGTCGGCCCGAAGGCCACCGCGCGCGTGGTCGATACGCCGCGTTCGGTGGTCGTGCTGCCTGAGGAAGTGATCCAGAACAGCGGATCGGCATCGCTCGCCGAGGCACTGCGCACCGTGCCGGGTATCACCTTCGGCGCGGCCGAGGGCGGCAATCCGATCGGCGACCGCCCGTTCATCCGCGGCTTCGACAGCCAGGGCAGCACCTATCTGGACGGCGTGCGCGATCCTGCGGCGCAGACCCGCGAAGTGTTCGCCACCGAGCAGGTGCAGATCGTGCGCGGTTCGGATTCGACGCTGGGCGGCCGCGGCAGCGCCGGCGGTTCGATCAACATCATCTCGAAGCTGCCGGTGCAGGGCAATTTCGTCCGCGCCACGGGCAGCGCCGGCACCGCCGACTACAAGCGCGTCACCGGCGACCTGAACGTCAACATCACCGACACGGTGGGTGTGCGCCTGACCGGCATGTGGCACGATCAGGATGTCGCGGGCCGCGACTCGATCTTCTCGCGCCGCTGGGGCGTCTCGCCCTCGATCATCGTCGGTCTGGGCACCGATACGCGGCTGACCGCATCCTATTATTACATGGAAAGCCATGAGCTTCCCGACACGGGCATCCCCTATTTCTACACGATCGGGAATGCGCCGGGCACCGGCACCATCTATTCCGAGCCGCTGATCGGCCGCGGCACGACCATCGGTGGCGTGACCGGCACGGTGGATCGCTCGACCTTCTATGGCCTTGAGAATCGCGACTATCGCGATGCGAACACGCATCAGGCGACCGTTCGGATCGAGCATGATTTCGGCGATGTGACGCTGCGCAACACCACGCGCTTTAGCCACAATTATCAGGCCTATATCCTGACCCAGCCGGACGACCAGCAGGGCAATGTGTACGGCACCAACGCCGCCGCCACCGCAACCGCGGGCGGGCTGGTGTGGCGCCGCGCCAACACCCGCTATGGCTATGTCGAGGGCCTGATCAACCAGACCGACCTGTACGGCAGCTTCGCGACCGGATCGGTGAAGCACAGCTTCTCGCTCGGCATCGAAGCCAGCTCGGAAAAGGCGCGCCGCGGCACCTTCGTGCTGGCGACCGGATCGACCGTGTCGCCGCGTTGCAATGCGACCCAGATCGCCCGTTACAACTGCACCAGCCTGTTCAATCCGAACCCGGCCGATCCGTGGGTGAACTACACCACCGACACCTCGACCACCCCTGCGGTGATCGGCAAGACGCTGCCGATCCAGGAGACCGAGAACAAGGCGAGCACGCTGTCGGCCTATGCGTTCGACTCGATCACGATCACCCCGTCGCTGATCCTCAACCTCGGCGCGCGCTTCGACCGGTTCGAATCGACCATCATCCCGGGTCAGGCGGCGACCGCGACCAGCACGTTCGAGCTGAACCGCACCGACGAGATATTCAACTGGCAGGCCGGCCTGATCTTCAAGCCGACGTCCAACACGTCGATCTATGCCAGCTATGCGACGGCAGCGACGCCGCCGAACAGCCTGATCGGCGAAGGCCAGGAAGGCAACGCGCTGGGCACCACCAACACCGCCGCGGCGCTGGCGCTGCTCGACTCGCTGAAGGTCGAGAAGACCCGCTCGTACGAAGTCGGCGTGAAGGGTGATTTCTTCAACAACCAGCTCGCCGCCGGCATCGCGGTGTTCCAGACGGATACCGAGAATGCCCGCGTGACGGGCCCGAACAACACCGTCGAGTTCATCGGCCAGCGCCGCATCCGCGGTCTGGAAGTGAACTTCAACGGCAACGTCACCCGCTGGTGGACGGTGTTCGGCGGTTACACCTATCTCGATGCCGAGATCGTCGATGGCGGCTTCACCGCGCTGACCGTGGCGGCAAACGGTGCTGCCCCGGCGACCGTGGCGCTGGTCCCTTCGGTCAATACCGGCCGTCAGGCGACCCAGACCGCGAAGCACAGCTTCACCCTGTGGGCCGAGTTCAAGCCGACCAGCCGTTTCTCGATCGGCGGCGGTGCCTTCTACACCAGCCGCGTGTTCGGCGGGTATTCGGACAACCGCACCGCGACCCAGACCACCGCGGGCGTGGTGACGGTGAACCCGGCGACCAAGGTGCTGGTGCGCACCGTGCCGGCCTATTGGCGCTTCGATCTGCGTGCCGCCTATCAGGTGAGCGACAATATCGAAGTCAGCGTGAACGTGAACAACGTGACCGACGAAGTGTATTTCAACCAGGCATACACCGCGCACTATGCGTCGATCGCGCCGGGCCGTTCGGCATTCGCCACGGTCAGCTTCAAGTATTAATGCGAGAGGGATGACCGAGTCTCTCGACCAGATCTCCCGCGAAGACATCGCCGCCCGCCTCTCCGGTTCGCCGGAGGAGCGGGCGGCTTTGATTCGCGAAGGCGCCGAAGCGGGTGTCGCCGAGGCACAGGCGGTGCTGGGCCAGATGCTGCTCGACAGCGGCGATGCTGCGACCGGGTTCGGCTGGTTCGAGAAGGCGGCGCGGCAGGGGCATCTGATGGCGCTTAACATGCTGGGGCGCTGCTACGATCTCGGCTGGGGCGTCGCCATCGACAAGGTTCGCGCGGCGGAGTGTTTCCGCATCGCCGCCGAACGCGGACTCGACTGGGCGATGTACAATTACGGCACCGCGCTGGCGCTGGGCGAGGGTTTGACCGAGGACAAGGCAGCGGCGCTCGGCTGGTTCGAAAAGGCAGCCGCGATGGGCAATGCCAAGGCGATCAACCATGTCGGCAGCTTCCATGAGGATGGCTGGGTGGTGCCGCGCGATGTGAAGAAGGCCGCCACCTTCTATGCGCGCGCAGCCGAGGGCGGCGATTTCCGCGGCGCCTTCAACCATGCGCGGATGCTGATTGCGGGCGGCGAGCGCGATGCGGCACGGCGCTGGCTTGCGCGCAGTGCGGAGACGGCCACGCCAGCCTTTATCGGCAAGGCGCGAGAATGGCTGGCGGCGAACGGCGTGGCGGAACTGGCCGAAGCGATGAAGGAACCCCGGGCATGATGATCGCGATCCCCGAATTGCTCGACGCGGAGACGGTGGTGCGGGTGCGCGCGATCATCGATGCGGCCGAATGGGTTGATGGCAATGTCACCTCGGGCCACCAGTCGGCCTTGGCGAAGAAGAACGAGCAGCTGCCCGAGAGCAGCGCGGCGGCGAAGGAAGCGGGTGCGATCGTGCTGGCGGCGCTGGGCCAGTCACCCTTGTTCTTTGCGGCGGCGTTACCGCTGAAGGTCTTCCCGCCGCTGTTCAATCGATATGGCGAGGGCCAGACCTTCGGCACCCATGTCGACAATGCGATCCGCATCCAGCGCGGGACCGATTTCCGCATCCGCAGCGATCTGTCGATCACCGTCTTTCTGGAAGATCCGGCGGCATATGATGGCGGCGAACTGGTGGTGGAGGATCATTACGGGGTGCAGCGGGTGAAGCTGCCCGCGGGGCATGCGGTACTTTATCCCTCGTCCAGCCTGCACCATGTGACGCCGATCACGCGCGGGCAGCGGGTGGCGAGCTTCTTCTGGCTGCAATCGATGATCCGCGACGACAGCGCGCGGCGGATCCTGTTCGACCTCGACCAGTCGGTACAGCGGCTGACAGGCGAACTGGGCGGGACCGATCGCAGCGTGATCGAGCTTACCGGTGTGTACCACAATCTGCTGCGCCGCTGGGCGGATGCTTGAGGCCTTCTGAGCCCCTCCCCTTCAGGGGAGGCGTTGGGGTGGGGCCGTCATCACAAGCGATGCGCTCTGCGAGGCCATTCATCCTCCACCCCAACCCCTCCTCTGAAGAGGAGGGGCTTTTCAGGCAGCCAGCATCTCCGCCAGCGCCGGTGAGGTCACCTCGCGCATCGCGCCGCCGTCCCGCACCGCCATATGCATCGCCAGTCCCTCGCGTTCCGCGACAGAAGGTGCCTGATCGCCCAGCACCGTAAGCGCGGTCGCCCAAGCATCGGCGAGCATGCATTCCGGATGGATCACCGTGACCTGGGCCACGCCATTGGCGATCGGGCCGCCGGTGCGCGGGTCGAGTGTGTGGGAATAGCGTCGGCCATCGGCGATGAAGTTGCGCTGGCCCGCGCCCGAGGTGGCGACGGCGAGGCCGTGGAGCGCGACGCGGATCGGTGCGAGACCGGGAACGGGTTCGAGATCGACCCACCAGGGCTGGCCATCGGGCTTCACCCCTTCGCCGAACAGTTCTCCGCCGACTTCGACGAGGAAATCGGCGTGGCCGGTCTCGCACAGGTGGCGGGCGATGGCGTCCACCGCATAGCCCTTGGCGATGCCAGAGAAATCGAGCGCGGCGGGGGCTGTGCGGCGGGCACGGAGCAGAGTGGGATCGTGCTCGATGCTCCCGCCGAGCGCTGCGGCGATCTCGCTTCGGGTCGGGGCGTCCGTGCGCGGGCCGGGCGGGCCGAAGCCCCACAGATCGACCAGCGCACCCATCGCCGGATCGAAGGCGCCGCCGCTGGCCGAGGCAACCGACAGTCCGGCGCCGAGCACGCGGGAGAGTTCGGGGGGTAATTGCTGCCAGTTTCCCGGTGCGGCGCGGTTGAAGCGGCACAGGTCCGATGCCGGCTCCCAATGGCTCATCTGCGCGATGATCCGGTCGAGGACGGTCAGGATTCCGGCTTTGGCGCCGGGGCCGGCATCGACGATGCGGGCGGACCAGCTTGTGCCCATGGTCTCGCCGGAAAAGGATGAGACGTCAGAATCACTGCGCCGGCGGTGGAAGGCCGCCGGCGACAATGATTTCGGTAGTGCGAGGCGCGGACCGCTCAGTTGGTCTGGACCTCGATCGTGGTCATGTAGTTGGCGCGGCGCGCCGGCGGACCCGCGGGGGCCGGAGCCGGTGCCGCACCCGCTGCCGGAGCGCCTGCACCCGGACCGCCCGGACCACCGGGGCCGCCCGGACCGCGACCGCCGCCCGGCTGGGTCACGTTGATCCAGTACATGCCGGCTTCGGGCAGGGTGAAGGTGACCTTGCCCTGCGCATCGGTCTTGAGATCGACCTGCTTCAGGTCGTGGCGATAGCGGATGCCGCCCGGGATCAGCGTCACCGTCAGGTTGGCGCTTGGCTTGCCGTCGAGCAGGAACTGGAAGGTCGCGGCTTCACCGGCGACGATGTCGTTCGGATGCGTCACCGGAACCAGCTCGATGCCCTTGCCGGTCGGCTTGAAGATCGTGTCGCTGGGCGCGCCCTGCGTCACATAGATCTCGTTGCGGCCGACATTCTCCGAGGTGCGGACATTGGTCGCGCCCGCCGGGATCGCCTGGGCGAGGTTGGCGGCGGTGGTGCCGCGCGGCAGCTGCTTGGTCTCGCCGTTCAGATCGTACGAACCGAACACGCCTTCGTTGACGATGGCGATGCGATAGGTGCCCTGCTGGGTGAGGTGCACGTCGAACGTGGCGCGGAGCTGGCCGACGCTGTGGTTCTCGACCTTGCCTTCGGTGCCGTCGGGCTGGGTGACGACCGGCTTGGCGGCGAGCGGGCGGTGATCGAAGAAGAACAGATCGTTCGACACGGCCGCATCGACCGAGATCCAGTTATCCTCGCCCGAGACGATGGTGGACGAAGGCAGCATCCACTGGCGATGGGCGACCGCGGCGGGAACCGCGATGGTGGCGACGGCGGCGATCGCGATCAGCGAAGTGCGCAGATTGAACATGGCGTAAGACCCCTTTTAGCGCTTGAGCGTGAGCGAGATGGCACCGAGTTCCTTCGAACCGCTGCCCCGGACGGAGACGGCCTTCGAGCCATCCCAGGTGAATTCGAGGCGGACCTTTTCGATGTCGCCGACTTCACGCGAAGCCTCGACCGTGACGAAATACTTGCCCGGGCTGAGCGTCGGCAGTGCGCTGCGCCCGCCCACGAAGCTGAGCTTGTGCGTGCCGGGCGCGCGGGTCGCGCTCGAGATGCCGTCGGCCGGGAACTTCATCGTGCGGCCCGATGCGCGCCACCAGGTGCGGATATCGACCAGCCACTTGGTGCCCTTGCTGCCTTCCTTGGCATCCGAATCATACCAGACGGCGAGCGTCTTGGTCGGGCCGCCTTCCTTCTGGATCCACACCGCGACATAGGGGCGGTGATATTCGGCGACGCGCAGCTGCGGGATGGTGACGCTCAGATCGAGCGTCTGGGCCGATGCCGCGCCGGGCAGCAGCGCACCCGCGCCGATCGCGGCGGCGGTTGCGATTCCGGACAGACGATACTCCATGGAACGGTTCCTCCTAGTGGATGAAGAAGATGGCGAGCGCCGCCGGAATGGCGAGGCCGGCAAAGACCAGCGGCCAGGTGCTCTTGCGGTGCTTCGAATGGAGCCACAGCAGCACGAGGCCGGTGAGCGTGAACACCATGCAGGCGATCACGAAGATATCGATGAACCACTTCCACACCGTGCCCGAATTGCGGCCCTTGTGGAGGTCGTTGAGGTACGAGATCCAGCCGCGATTGGTGGTCTCGGTGGTGACTTCGCCAGTGGCGCGATCGACCGAGATCCAGCTGTCGCCGCCCGGGCGCGGCTTGCCGAGATAGATTTCGTCGGCGGACCATTCGGCCTCGCCGGTGGCGCGGGTCTTGAGATTGGTTTCCAGCCATTTGGTGACTTCGGCCGGGAAGGGCTTCTTGGCGTCGGGCTTGTCGTCCGGCGCGATCGACGGAAGCAGGTTCTGCGGCAGCTGCGCCTTGGCTTCGCTGACGACCGGCGTCGCTTCGATCTCCGCGGCATGGTTCAGCGTGAAGCCGGTGATCGCGAACAGTAGCAGGCCGATTAGGCTGATCGCCGAGCTGACCCAGTGCCAGGTGTGCAGCTGCTTGAGCCAGAAGGCCTTGCGCCCGCGCTTCTTGGGAGCCGGCTTCGTTGCCGGTGGAGTCGGGGCGTGCATCTGGCGGAACAGGTCTCGTTTGATTCGGTGGACCGCCGATAACGCGAACGATTCGCAATTGCAATTTTTTGGGGAGAGGAAAGTGTAACGAAATGTAGCTGGCGCGATTGGATTTACGTCCGTCATCCCGGCGGGTGCCGGGATGACGGAGCGTATTTACTCCCGGCCCAGCAGCACGCGGGCCTGACCCGCGATCTGGGCCAGCATTGCCGCGTTGGGCGCGGCGGCTTGACGGGCGCGGGCGATCAGTGCGGCGAACTGGGCGACGCGGGCATGGTTTTCGGTCAGCCATGCCTCGACCGCGGCCTGGGGATCCTTGTCCTTCACGCGCGACAGGAACTCCAGGCGGAGCTGCTGGAAGTCGCGGGCGAGGCCGGCGATCAGCAGGCGCTCCCACGGATCGCCGGTGGTGATCCGCGCGGCGGTGGATTGGGCCCAGTCGAGACCCAGCGCCTGACCCAGATGGGTGAAGGCGCGGGTCAGCACGGTCTCGTCGATCTTCCGGCGTTCGCCCAGATCGGCAAGGCCGATCGCGCCGTCCAGTTCGAACAGGCGAACGACCTTGGCGACCAGATCCTTCGGCGCGCCGGCCGCTTCGAGCTTGCCCGAGATGCGGCTGGATTGCGCGCGGACCTCGTCGAGCAGCAGCGCCTTGGTCTGCTTGTCGAGGCTGTCGATGCCGGGCTTGAGCCGGGCGATGACGTCGGCGGGGTTCGATCCCGGGCGGCAGACGCGGAGCAGATCGGCGATCTGGCCGCGCACCGCGACCGCGACTTCGTCGAGCAAAGCGATGCGCGCACCTTCCGAGATCTTTGCGGTCTCGATCGCTTCCCAGATGGCGGGCAGGCCGAGCAGGCGTTCGGCGACGACGAACATCGCGGCGATATCGCGCATCGACGCGCCTTCTTCCTCGCCCAGCTCGAACGGGTGGAGCACGCCGAGGCGGTTCACCACGCGATTGGCGAGCTTGGTCGCGATGATTTCCGGACGCAGGCGATGCTCGTCGATCGCCTTGGCGAACTTCTTCTGCATCGCGGCCGGGAAGGCGGCGTGGAGATCGCTGGCCAGTTCCGGATCGCTGCCCAGATTGCCGTTCTCGATCGCGTCCTGCAGCGCGAGCTTGCAGCTGGCGAGCAGCACGGCGAGTTCGGGTCGGGTCAGGCCGCGGCCTTCCTGCGCGCGGCGGAGCAGATCGTCGTTGCTGCCGAGACCCTCGACCACGCGATCCAGCCGGCCGGCGGATTCGAGGATCTCGATCACCCGCACATAGCTGGGCAGCGAGACCGCGCCGTCATTCTCCATGAAGGAGAGCGCCAGCGTCTGAAGGCGGTTATCCTCCAGCACCAGATGGGCGACATCGTCGGTCATCGATGCCAGCAAGACATTGCGATCGTCGAAGTCGAGACGGCCCTCGATCACTTCGCGGTTGAGCGCGATCTTGATGTTGACCTCGTTATCCGAGCAATCGACGCCGGCCGAATTGTCGATGAAGTCGGTGTTGATCCGCCCGCCATGCGAAGCGAAGGCGATGCGCGCGGCCTGTGTGACGCCGAGGTTGGCGCCTTCGCCGATCACCTTGGCACGGACTTCCTCGGCATTGACGCGCAGGCGGTCGTTGCCCGGATCGCGGGCATCGAGATGGCTCTCTGCCGCGGCCTTGATGTAGGTGCCGATGCCGCCGAACCACAGCAGATCGACCTGCGCCTTCAGGATCAGGTTGATCAGGCTGGTCGGGTCGATCTCGTCGGCAGCGATGCCCAGCATCTCCTTCACCTGCGGGGTGAGCTTGATGCTTTTTTCGGTGCGGGCATAGACGCCGCCGCCCTTCGAGATGAGCGACGGATTATAGTCCGCCCAGCTCGACCGCGGCAGCGCGAACATGCGCGCGCGTTCGTCCCAGCTCTTGGACGGATCGGGATCGGGATCGAGGAAGATGTGGCGATGGTCGTAAGCGGCGACCAGCTTGATAGCCTTGGACAGCAGCATGCCGTTGCCGAACACGTCGCCCGACATGTCGCCACAGCCCGCGACGCGGACCGGCTCCGACTGTACGTCCACGCCCATTTCGAGGAAGTGGCGCTGGACCGAGACCCAGCCGCCCTTGGCGGTGATGCCCATCGCCTTGTGGTCGTAGCCATGGCTGCCGCCCGAGGCGAACGCGTCGCCCAGCCAGAAGCCCTTGTCGACCGCGATGGCGTTGGCCACGTCGGAGAAGGTTGCGGTGCCCTTGTCGGCGGCGACCACGAAATAGGGGTCTTCGCCGTCGAGGATCGCCACGCCCTGCGGATGGACGATCTTGCCCTTCACGATGTTGTCGGTGATCGACAGCAGGGTGCGGATGAAGATGCGATAGCTCTCGGTACCTTCGGCGAACCACGCGTCGCGGTCCACGGCAGGCGAGGGGAGCTGCTTGGGATAGAAACCGCCCTTCGCGCCGGTGGGCACGATCACCGCGTTCTTCACGCGCTGCGCCTTCATCAGATCGAGGATCTCGCTGCGGAAATCGTCGCGCCGGTCGGACCAGCGCAGGCCGCCGCGCGCGACCGGACCGGCGCGCAGATGGATGCCCTCGACGCGCGGGCTGTACACCCAGATCTCGCGCCACGGCAGCGGGCGGGGCAGGCCCGGAACCTTCGAGGAATCGAACTTGAACGCCAGCGCTTCCTTGGCCGCGGGGGCATAGGCGTTGGTGCGCAGCGTCGCGAGGATCACGCCGCGGATCGCGCGCAGAATGCGGTCGTCGTCGATGGCCGAGACGGCGTCCAGACCGGTGTCGATCGCAGCCGCAGCGGCTTCGATCGCGCCTTCCTGCTTGGCCGAACGCGCCGGATTGTGTGCGGCGTCGAACCGTTCGATCAGCGATGCGGCAACGGCGGGTGCGCGGCGCAGGGCGTCGACCACGGTCGCCATGCCATAGTTCATGCCGGTCTGGCGCAGATAGCGGAACCAGGCGCGGAACAGCACGACCGCTTCCGGCTTCATGCCGGTCTCGACGATCAGCCGGTTGAACGTGTCGTTCTCGGCCGATCCTTCGAGCACCGCGGCGATGGCGTCCTCGACCAGTGCCGGATCGCTTGCCAGCACCGGCGAGGGAACCGTCAGCGCGACTTCGAAGTCATGGATGAAGATGCCGTGATCGCCAGTCAGCTCGGTCGGCACTTCCTCGATCACGCGGAAGCCGAAATTCTCGAACACCGGCACCGCATCGGACAGCGCCAGCGCGCCGCCCTGGGCATAGAGCTTGATGCGATAGTCGTGCGGCTTGCCCGGGATCGGGCAGATGCGGACCGAGCGATCGGCCGACGACTTCAGCGTGGCGATGCGTGCAATGTCGCGCGCCGCTTCATCGGCGGTGCCGGTCGCGCGATAGGCGGCGGGGAAGGCCGCGGCATAGCGAAGCGCGAGGCGGGTCGATCCGCTGTCGCCCTGTTCGACCAAAGCCGCCTCGACCGCGGGCACCCAGCCACGCATCATCTTTTCGAGCCGGTCGTCCAGCGCCGCCGTGTCGGGCACGGTGCCGCCGGCGCGCAGATCGAGCGTGTAGCGCAGCAGCGCGACCACGCCGTCTTCCAGCGCGATCGACCAGCTGATCAGGCGCGCGTTCGATGCCTCGGCCAGCATTTCGCCGATGGCGTTGCGGCGGCCGGTCGACACTTCGTCGCGCGGCACCCAGACGAACGCGAACAGATGGCGCTTGAGCGGGCTGGGGACCAGCACCAGCTTGGCACGCGGCCGGTCCGCGACCGACATCGAGGTGAGGACCAGCTTTTCGAGCGAATCGGTGTCGAACGCGGTGGTCAGGTCGTGCGGCAGCGCGGTCAGCGCATGCGCCATCGCCTTGCCGGTATGGCCCTTGGGATTGAAGCCGAACTTCTGTTCCAGCGCCTTGAGCCGCGCGCGCAGCAGCGGCACTTCCTCGGGCAGCGAGAACAGGGCGGCGCTGGTCCACAGGCCCGCATGGATCGAGAGACCCGTGACTTCGGCACCGGTCAGGATCGGCAGCACGACGATGTCGAGCGGCACGCGGCGATGCACGGTCGAGATGCAGTTGGACTTGAGCAGCAGCGGCGCTTCGCCACCCTGCTGGAAGTATCGGACCGCGGCTTCGCGCGACGGCTGGGCGAGGATCGGCGCGGTCTGTTCGTAGCGGACGATGCCCAGCTCTTCGCTGGTGGTGCCATCGGTGCGCCACTTCTCGTGCGCCAGCAGCGTCATCGCCCCGCCCTGGAACCAGCGCAGCAGCGCCTCGCCTTCGGGAGTGGGCAAATGCGCGGCATCCGCGCCCATGGCCGATTGCAGCGCGCGCCAGTCCTCGACCGCGGCGCGGACCTGCTCGAGCGTACGTTCCAGTTCCGCCACGATCGCGCGGCGCGACTTGGCGTCGGCGCGCTCGACCTCGACATAGACCATCGATTCGGGGCGGCCCTCTCCGATCTCGGTCAGTTCGCCCTTGGCGTCGCGGGTGACCTTGATGACCGGGTGCAGGATGCGATGGATCTGGATGTCGTGTGCGGCGAGCGCACCCGAGATCGAGTCCACGAGGAAGGGCATGTCATCGTTGATGACCGCCAGCCGCATGCGGCGGCCCTCATCCTCATAAGTCTCCAGCGCGATCTTCGCAGTTGCGGGCGGGCGCTCGGCCGCGGCGTCCGCGACGAAGCTTGCGGCTCCGGTGCGGTCATCCTCTCCAAATCCCTCGAGTTCGCCCGGCAATGCTCCTTCGAGCAGCCGGGCTTCGAACGCTTGTTTCAGCGCGCTGGTGATCTTCGGCATGCGCGCTCCTATGCGCCTGCCGGATGACCTTCTCAAGACTTGCTGCGCAATAAAGTAACAATCGAAACCAAATTGCGCTGACAGCGGTGGAAGGGCTAATTTTCGGTCGTCTTTGTGGTTTCAGCGAAGCTGAAACGAAGCGGCGCCGGCCCGCTCCCCCACCCGGCCACCCATAGAATATACTTCCGTTGGGTGGCCGGGTGGGGGAGCGGGCCGGTGCCGAACAGCAAAGAAGCTCGTTACGCGGCTGCTTTTCGTACTGCGCGTTCGGTCAGCGCTGCATCACCGGCCAGGCTGGCGACGATATCGAGGCCCTCGGCACCCTTGCGGGCGAGCAGGACGACGAATTCGCCGTCGGCTTCGATATCGACATGGCCGAGCGACGGACGCTCGCGAAGTTCTTCCGCGGCGCGGGCATAGACGTCAACCGGCGAGGTGGCCGGGCGGCGATGCGCGCGTTCGGCCTTCACCACACCCTTGATCCCGCCCTCGGCGGTTTCGAGGAAGGCGTCGAGCGCACCCTGCGGCACGTCGCAACGCTTGGCATGGGTCAGCACCGCGGCGAATTCGGTAAGGCGGGTCTTGTCGTAATCCACGCCGAAGATCAGCTTCACGCACGGCGTCATCGGCGCGCGGGCCTGAGCAACGAGGCCGGCCTGGGTCAGCAGCGAGGTGTAGCCATCTTCGTCCGCTTCGGCGGCGATCGCGAAATCATAGGCGCGGGCAAGCGCGCGATAGAGCGCCGAGCGGCTGCGCGTGTCCGACGCGCGGGCGGCGGCGGCGGTCTCGCGGGCGAGCATCAGCCGGTCGCCAAGGCTCGACACCGCGG
>NZ_JARNTV010000046.1 GCF_029433115.1 Sphingomonas sp. AOB5
CCCCACCCGGCCACCCAACGGAAGGTTATTCTATGGGTGGCCGGGTGGGGGAGCGGGCCGGTGCCGCGAAAATCAAATGGCGCGATAGGAGAGGAAGATGTTCGCTGTCAGACGGCCCCGACGCGGATCCGCAGAGAGGGTCGCATCTGCCGGGATACGACCGGAATGCAGCACGCGGCTGCGATAGACGAGCAGGCGGTTATACGCCGCGTCGAACGCAGCGGTCTGCTCGAAATGGGGCGTGTCGCCGGCGATATAGCCCTGCCCTGCCCCTTCGGTGGCGCGGATCGCTTCGTAGGTCGGCAGGCGTTCGGCGGTGAGCCCCTCATAGCCCGTCGCGCGGTGCCTGTAGAGCGCGGTGCCGCCATGTTCGGGTGGGCAGAGATAATGGAGGAACGCGAATTGCAGCGGATAGATGGTGTCGATGTGCGGCACGCGCTGCGCAGGCGCGAGTTGCTCCGCGCTGAGCGTGACCAGCGAGAAATTGCACTCGGCATGGGCAAGCTGGACGCCGCCGAGACCAAATGCTTCGCGCACCAGCGGATCGAGGCCACGGGCGACCGCCTCGACATAATCGAGCGGTGCGGGACCACGGATGCCGGGATAGGTGCCGGGTGGCGCGGGATCGAACCGCGTCTGCGTCGCGGCATAATCGGCCAGCGCCTGCGGATCGATCAGCAGGCCATCGACCTGCAGCACCGGTTCTGCCTCATTGCCTGCAAGAGTGAGCGACGCGCGCGAGCGGGGATTGAGGGCAAAGCTCATCGCGCTAGGGTATCGGCATGACACCTGTCCGCGAGATTTCCGGAATCGATGCCACCACGTTCCACGAGGTCGTGGCCGGCTATGCGCCGGTCGTGCTGCGCGGCGCCGCGCGGGACTGGCCGATAGTCGCCGCCTCCGCGACGGCGCAATCGGCCTGCGACTATCTGCTCGGCTTCGACGAGGGCGCAGCAGCCGAGGCATTCGTCGGGCCGGCAGAGATAAACGGCCGCTTCTTCTACGCCGCCGACATGAAGGGCTTCAACTTCGAGCGGCGCAAGGGTTCGTTCGCCGATCTGCTCCGCTACCTGCTTAGCCTTCAGGGCAGCGAAAGGCCGCCTGCTGTCTATGCCGGCGCGCTCGAGACCAGCCAGTGCCTGCCCGGCTTCGCCGAAGCCAATCCGATGCCGCTGGTCGACGGCCTCGGCGCCACGCCGCGCATCTGGGTCGGCAATGCCAGCACGGTCAGCACGCATTTCGACGCGTCGGACAATGTCGCGGTGGTCGCGGCCGGGCGTCGGCGCTTCACTCTGTTCCCGCCCGATCAGGTGCATAACCTCTATGTCGGGCCGCTCGATCACAACATGGCGGGGCAGCCCGCGAGCATGGTCGCGCTGAACGATCCAGATTTCGAGCGCTACCCGCGCTTCCGCGAAGCGCTGGCGGCGGCGCAGGTGGCCGAACTCGAACCGGGCGATGCGATCTTCATCCCGGCGCTCTGGTGGCATCAGGTGGATGCGCTGTCCGGTTTCAACGTGCTGGTGAATTACTGGTGGGCGGATTCGCCGGACATGGCCGCGCGGTTCGATGCGGTGGTGCACGGCGTGCTGGCGATCAGCCACCTGCCCGAGCCCCGGCGCGAAGCGTGGCGGGCGATGTTCGACACCTTCGTGTTCCGCAAGCATGGGCATCCGGCCGAACACCTCGCCGAACAGGACCGCCGCGTACTGGGCGAGCCGACCCCGGGATGGCGGCACTATCTGAAGCAATATCTGATGCGGGGACTGGGGCGGCCCTGAACCGGTTTGCGCCGGCACTGTTACTTCCCGTTCCCCGGCGCGTATCTGTTGTCGATCGCCTTGTACCAGTCGAGATCATGCGCCGGCGCAGCGACACCCGCGGGCAGCGGGCGTTTCGAGACCGACTGGAAATAGGCGATCGAGGCGTCGCGCCACCACTTCGCTTCGTCATGCTGGATCGCGAGGAAATCGCGGACTTCCTCCCAGCGGCGGTGGTCCACCCTGTCCTTCAAACCTTCCCATCGCGCCTGCATCGCAGCAACCGAAGCGACGCCGCGATCATAATGGGTAAGCAGTTCCTCCCATAATGTCCGGCCCGACTTCATCTTGTGGTCCCACGACACATGATGAAACCAGAGCAGCAGATTTTCCGGCGTGGTGTCCGGAGCACCCCAGCGCTTGGCCAGAGGCGCGGCATATTGCGCCAGCGCGTCGCTGCCTGTCTTCGTCCGGTCGAAGCCGATCCCGCTCGCATCGGCCTTGTGATAATAGACCGGGTTCCATTCGGGCCGCGCCAGATCGGACACCCAGGGTCCGGGGCCATAATGATGCCCGGTCGCCATCAGGTGTGCGAGACCGAGCGGGGTCATGTAATCGACCACAGCTTCGCGCGAGCCGCGCATCATGCCCAGGATCGCCTCCACCGTCTGCGCGTCGCCGCCCCAGGTCATCCGCGCCCAATCCTGCGCGATGGCATCGGCCTTGCTGTCCGGATCCCACGCGAAGCGGCCGAAGGCGTACCAGTTGGCCTGATCGAACTGCGATCCGGTCCAGTTGATGTCGCTGCCGATATTGGCGACCCCGGCCATGCCGGTGACCGCGCCGGGGCGAACCGGCGTATCGATCACATCGGCGACGGTCGTCCCCGCCTTGGGGCGGAACGTGTCGCTTTGCAGCACTTCCTCCCACATCGGCCCCAGCCAGGCGAGGTGCGTCGCGAAGCCGAGATATTCCTTGGTAAGCTGCACCTCCATCATCAGCGGCGTGCGCGGCATCGCGCCGAACAGCGGATGGAAGGGCTCGCGCGGCTGGAAGTCGACGGCGCCGTTCTTGACCTGCACGATCACATTGTCGCGGAACTTGCCGTCGAGCGGCTGGAACTCGGTATAGGCCTGCTTCGCGCGATCCTCGGGATTTTCGGCGGCGTAGACGAAGGCGCGCCACATCACGATCCCGCCATGCGGGGCGAGCGCATCGGCGAGCATGTTGGCGCCCTCCGCATGGCTGCGCTTGTAGTCCGCCGGGCCGGGCTGGCCCTCGGAATTGGCCTTCACCAGAAAGCCGCCGAAATCGGGGATGACGCGATAGATCTCGTCCGCCTTGGCCTTCCACCAGGCCTGCACCGCAGGATCGAGCGGGTCGGCGGTCTTGAGGCCGCCGATCTCGATAGGCGCGGAGAAGCGGGCGGTCAGATAGACGCGGATGCCCCAAGGGCGGAAGACGCCGGCCAGCGCCTTCACCTTCTCCAGCCAGACGGGCTTGAGAATCTCGGCATTGGCGTTGACGTTGGTCAGCACCACGCCGTTGATGCCGATCGAGGCATTGGCGCGGGCATAATCGGTGTAGCGCGGATCGAGATGGCCGGGCAGCTTCTGCCAGTCCCATAGCGACTGCCCGGCATAGCCGCGCTCGACATAGCGATCGAGATTGTCCCAGTGATTGAGGATGCGCACCTGCAGCTTCGGCGCATCGGCAATGTCGAGCGCATCGACCGGCTGGCGGATCTGGATTTGCCGAAGCAGGCGGAACACGCCGTAGAGGAGGCCGACTTCCTGATTGGCCGCGATCACGGTGACACGATGGCCGTCGATGGTGAGGCTGCGGATCACGAAGCCTTCGCGCCCCAGCCCGGCCAGCGGCAGATTGAGCGCGGCGATGACGGGATTGTCAGCGGTACCGACCAGCAGCGTGTTGGCGCCGATCCGGTCGGAAGGCGGCGGGACGAGACCCGTCATGCCGTACAACCCGTCGAGCAACGCGACGCGCGCGGTCTCGCCGACCTCGCTCCGCACGTAGAAGGTCAGATAGCGGAAAGCGGTCGCGTAGCGCTCGCGATATTCGGGTTCGACCGGGCGATATCGCAGCCACAGGTCGTAGCCGGTCTCGGCCCGCGCCTGCGGTACCGCGCCGATCACCGTCAGCACCAGTGCGATCCATCCCAGCAGCAGCCGCATCGTCATCCCTCTCCCGCAGCGATTCATCGCCGTTGACAAAGGCGATAGCATGACGATGTTGGTAGCGCTATCATCAGACAAATGTTTTGCGGGAGAGGATCGATGCGGGGGTGCGCGGGAAACCGGCTGGAGTGGACCGTGCATGGCTGAGATCGTCTCCGCACGCGTCATCGTCACCTGTCCCGGGCGCAATTTCGTCACGCTGCTGATCGAGACGAAGGACGGGGTGACCGGCATCGGCGACGCGACCCTCAACGGTCGCGAGCTGGCAGTCGCGAGCTACCTGACCGATCACGTGATCCCCTGCCTGATCGGGCGCGACGCGCACCGGATCGAGGATATCTGGCAGTATCTGTACAAGGGCGCCTATTGGCGCCGCGGACCTGTGACGATGAGCGCGATCGGCGCGGTCGACATGGCGCTGTGGGATATCAAGGGCAAGGTGGCGGGCCTGCCGGTCTACCAATTGCTCGGCGGCGCCAGCCGCGAGGGCTGCATGGTCTATGGCCATGCCAATGGTCGCGATATCGAGGAAACCATCGACAATGCCCGGCACTATGCCGAGCAGGGATACAAGGCGATCCGGCTGCAATCCGGCGTGCCCGGCCTCGCCGCGACCTATGGCGTGTCGAAGGACCGCTATTTCTACGAACCCGCCGACGGTTCGCTGCCGACCGAAAGCCTGTGGTCGACCGAGAAATATCTGCGTTCGGTCCCGCCCCTCTTCGAAGCGGCGCGCGAGGCACTGGGCTGGGACGTGCATCTGCTTCACGACGTGCACCATCGCTGCACGCCGATCGAAGCGGCGAGGCTGGGCAAGGATCTGGAGCAATACCGTCCCTTCTGGCTGGAGGATGCGACCCCGGCCGAGAACCAGTCCGCATTCCGGCTGATCCGCCAGCACACCACCTGCCCGCTGGCAGTGGGCGAAATCTTCAACACGATCTGGGACGCCAAGCAGCTGATCGAGGAACAGCTGATCGACTATATCCGCGCGACCGTGGTCCATGCCGGGGGCCTGACCCATTTGCGGCGGATCGCCGCGCTGGCCGACGTGCACCAGATCCGCACCGGCTGCCACGGCGCGACCGACCTGTCGCCGGTGACGATGGCCGCGGCGCTGCATTTCGGCCTGTCGGTGCCGAATTTCGGCATCCAGGAATATATGCGCCACACGCCCGAGACCGACGCGGTGTTCCCCCATGCCTACAGCTATGCCGACGGGATGATGCATCCCGGCGACAAGCCCGGGCTGGGCGTGGAGATCGATGAGAAGCTGGCCGCGAAATACGAATATAGCCGGGCCTATCTGCCCGTCGCGCGGCTCGAAGACGGAACCATGTTCAGCTGGTGAAGCCGGCGAAGGGGAGAGAATGATGACGGGACTGACGCGCCGCGAGATGCTGGCGGCCGGGGCGGCCGCCGCCGCGCTGGGGATGAGCGGAAGCGCAACGGCCCAGCACGAGTTCGCCGGGCTCAACGATATCGCGATGCGAAAGGGTCTGCGCTTCGGGTCAGCGGTCGCCTGGGGCCAGCCGAATGCCGACCGGGCGAGCTTCGCCAACCCCGCCTATGCCGCGCTGCTGGAGCGCGATTGCGGGCTGTTGGTGCCCGAGAACGAGCTGAAATGGCAGTGGACCCGGCATACGCAGGGCTACAACTTCGCCCAGTTCGACGCGATCGCCGATTACGCTGCGAGCAAGGCCTATAAGCTGCGCGGGCACACGCTGTTCTGGGCACCGCAGAAATGGTTTCCCGAATGGCTGGTGAGCCATGATTTCGGAGCGCAACCGGCCAAGGCCGCGGAAGCACTGCTGGCCGATCATGTCCGCACCGTGTGCAAGCGCTACGGCACGAAAATCTATTCCTACGACGTGGTCAATGAGGCCGTGGAGCCATCCACCGGTGCGCTCCGCGACACCGTCGTCACTCGCGCGTTCGGCAGCGGCGAGGCGATGCTGGACATGATGTTCCACACCGCCAAGGCCGAGGCCCCGCATGCCGAGCTGGTCTATAACGACTATATGAGCTGGGAACGCGGGACCGAGGACGAGACCCATATCACGGGCGTGCTCAAGCTGCTCGAAGGCTTCCGCAAGCGCGGCACGCCGGTCGATACGCTGGGCATCCAGTCGCACATCCGGCTGCTCAAGGACTTGCCGGTGGCGGCGATCGTCAAGGAGTCCGAGGGTCCCTGGCGCAAGTTCCTGGATGAGGTTACGGCCATGGGCTACAAGCTGGCGATCACCGAGTTCGACGTGAACGACAAGAAGGCGCCGACCGATATCGCCGCGCGCGATGCGATGGTGGCAGATTACGCCAAGGCCTATCTCGACGTGATGTTCTCCTACAAACAGCTCAAGGACGTGCTCGCATGGGGCATGGTCGACAAATATAGCTGGCTGACCGGCTTCGATCCGCGCGCGGACAAGACGATGATCCGCGGCTGCCCCTATGACGCGGAGTTCAAGGCCAAGCCGCTGCGCGAAGCGATGGCCTCGGCATTCCTGGGTGCCCCAGCGCGATAGTTCCGGAATGGCTGCGTAACGATCTTGGCGGCGGCGCGCGCTTGCGATAGCGCTGCTGCCTGGGTCGCATTTCCGGCCGGGACGGATCGCCACAGAGCCGCCGCCCGGTCCAGCAACGGGGGACGGGAATGCGCAAGGTTCTGATGTCGATGCTGCTCGGCCTGCTGGTGGCCGGATGCGCCGGCCATGGCACGCTGAACATCGATTGCCCGCCCTTCGACAAGTACAAGCATGACGTGCCCTATTCGGCGCTGGAGCGCGAAATCCACGGCATGGGCGGCCCCAAGCCCACAGCCACGCCGCGGCCGCGCGACAACGACATGGTCACGCGCATGGAACGCGCCACCCGTCCCGAAGCGGTGATCGCCGCGCAGACGCCCCGGCCGAACCGGCCCCAACGCCCCCTGCCCGCGGTGCTGATGCTCTCAGGCGGCGGACAATGGGGCGCGTTCGGCGCCGGTTTCCTCGATCAGATGCGGCTGAACGGCACGATGCCCGACGCAACCTTCGTCAGCGGGATCAGCACCGGCGCGCTGCAGGCTTTGTTCGTCTCGATCGGCACGCCCGAGGCCTATCGGGCACTGCTGGCCGCCTATGCGCCCGCCAAGGAAAGCGACGTGGTGGATCGCGGCGGATTCCTGCGCGTGGTGCTCACCGGATCGATGGCCGGGCTGAAGCCGCTGCGGATGCGGATCGAGAGCGCCTTGTGCCCCGATGCGATCATCGACGATCCCACCAAGCCCTGCGCTCTGGACGCGCTGCGCGCGATGATGGGTCCGAACGGAGAGCAGAGCAAATATGTGCTGATCGGCTTTGTCGAGGCAGCCAGCGGACGCTTCCAATATGTCGACGTGGTCGAACTGGCGCAGCTGCCGCGGCGCGAGGCGCGGACCTGCATCACCGGCGCGGCGATGGCCTCGGCGGCGATGCCGGTCAATTTCCAGCCGGTGCAGATCAACGGCGTGACCTATTATGACGGCGGCACCCGCGCTTCGGTGTTCGAAGCCAATGTCGCGGCTTCGGCCACGGCGGTGAGCGAGGAAGCCGGCCCCGGCGAGACGCCCGCCCCCACCCCCGGCCGTACCCCGTTGTTCCCGATCTATGTCGTCCGCAACGGACCGACCACGGTCGAGCCGGATCCCGAGATCAACAGCCAGGGTGGCGCGATCGACGCGGCGCAGCGGGCCGAGGCGATCCTGGTCAACCAGCTCGAGGTCAGCTCGATCGCGGTCATCCGGATCGAGCATCCGGTCGGGCCGCTCAGGATGGTGAGCGCGGACGGCTACAAGGACGTGCCCTGCGTGAAGCCCGGCGGCGGGGTGATGTTCTCGCCCGAGTTCATGCGCTGCCTCACAAAGCTCGGGCGGACCAAGGCCAATTCGCCCGCACCATGGATCGAACTGTCGAATCTGTCGCTTCGTCCACGACGGTGAGGTGACGTTCACGGATGAGGTGCTAAGGGGTCTGGGATGAGCGTCCCGCCCGACATGTTGCTGAGCGAAGTAGCCGAGCGGCGGGACCTGGATCATGCCCTGTTGATGCGGCTGGCCGACCGGATTTCGGCGATGCATGCCGCGGCGCCGGAAGCAGCCGGAAGCAGCGCAGCGATCCGCGCGACGCTGCCGGAACAGCGCGCGGAACTGGCACGGCACGCTGCGCATCTGGCCGAGCGCGCCGCCGCCGGACGCGTCCGCCGCGGCCATGGTGCGCTGCGGCTCGATCACATCGCGCTGACCGAAACCGGGCCGGAGCCGTTCGGATCGCAGGATGTGGCGATCGATATCCTGTTCGATCTCGCCAATCTGCTCGAGGATATGTGGTGCCGCGGCCTGCGCGCGCCGGCGAACATGATCGCCAATCGCTATGTCGATGTGATGCCGCAGGGCGCGCGCGGCTGGGCGCTGCTGCCGCTGTTCCTTTCGATCCACGCGAACGATGTGGACCTGCTCGCCGACGCACCGCCGCGGCTGATCGCGATCGGCGGGCTTTCGGGCACGGGCAAGAGCACGCTGGCGCGCGCCCTGGGCTGCTGGATGAACCGTGCGCCGGGTGCGCGGGTGCTGCGCAGCGATGTGTTCCGGAAACGGATCATGGGCCTGCCGCCCGAAGCCCGGCTGCCGCCATCGCATTACACCGCGCAGAGCGACGCCGAGACCTGGGAAGCGCTGTTCGAATCCGCCTACGATCACCTGTCGTGCGGCACCAGTGTGATCATCGACGCGGTGTTTATGCGCCGCAGCGAGCGCGACGTGGCCGAGATGCTGGCGGATCGCGCGCGGGTATCCTTTACCGGCCTATGGCTCGAAGCGCCCGAGCGCGACCGGATCGCCCGCGTCAATGCGCGATCGGGCGATGCGTCCGATGCCGGTGCCGAAGTCGTGCGCGAGCAATCGCGCCGGTCGGCGGGCGAACTGTACGGCTGGCACCGGATGCGCGTGAACCGGCCGCCGGAAACGGTGATCGCCGCGGCACGCGCGGTGATCGACCGGCAACGGCGCTAGTCCGGATTCAGGCGGGTTCGGTTTCGCGTTCGGCGTCGGCCGAGCCGAACATATCCTGCAGGGCCTCGAGGATCCGGACGACTTCATCGCTGGATAGCGAATAGAAGATCGTCTGGCCCGAACGGCGTGCGGAGACCATGCCCTGTCGACGGAGAAGGGCAAGCTGCTGCGAGACCGCGGTATCGCGAGAATTGGTCAGCCGGGCGAGTTCCCCGACAGACTTCTCGCCTTCCCACAGCTGGCAAAGCAACAACAGGCGGCTACGGCCTGACAACGCCTTCAAGAAAACCGAGGCGCGGTCGGCAACTTCAATCAACTCGTACTTCACGGGGGTTCAACTAGGGTGTGTGGCGCCCGCATGCAACAGCTATCTTACGGAAAAGGCACGGAAATATTGCGCGATTGTGAAGGCAATACTTCTCTCAGCTATCGCCGCTAAGCCTATAGTTTCGCTCGAATACAACGCGCTAGATGGTTAATTCGGGCGCGAAATTCGTTACGCAGCCAGTGTTTCCAGCGCCTCGCTCGCTTCCATCCAGACCAGTTCCGCAGCCTCGATCTTGGCGCCCAGTTCGCCGCGCCGCTTCATCAGATCGCTCATCGACAATTTGGCCAGCGAAGGCTCGGCGGTCGACGGATCGGCCATCGCCTGATCCACCGCCCTGCGTTGTTCGTTCAGCTTCGCCAAGTCGGCTTCGGCCTGCTTGGCCGCCTTGCGCAGCTCGGTGCCGGCCTCGCGCGCTTCGGCGGCGAGGCGGCGGGCTTCCTTCTTGTCGGCCTTGGAGAGCTTCGGCCCGGCGCCATCCTTGCTCAGCACGAAAGCGATATAATCGTCGAGGCTGCCGTCGAAGTCGCTGGCGGTACCGCTGTCGACCAGTACCAGCCGGTCGGCAGTCATCTCCAGCATGTGGCGGTCGTGGCTGACGATCACCACCGCGCCCGAATAGTCGTTCAGCGCCTGGATCAGCGCTTCGCGCGCGTCGACGTCGAGATGGTTGGTCGGCTCGTCGAGGATCAGCAGATGCGGAGCGTCGCGGGTGATCAGCGCCAGCGCCAGCCGCGCCTTCTCGCCACCCGAAAGCTTGCCGACCTGTGTCGTCGCCTTCTGCGCCTGGAAACCGAAGCGGCCGAGCTGCGCGCGGACGGCCGACTGGCTGGCGCCCTTCATCAGCGCGGTCATGTGCTGGAGCGGCGTCTCGTCGCGATCGAGTTCCTCGACCTGATATTGCGTGAAATAGCCGACCCGCATCTTGCCGCTGGCAGTCATCGCGCCATCCATCGGCGCCAGCTGCGCCGCGAGCAGCCGCGCCAGCGTGGTCTTGCCGTTGCCGTTGCGGCCGAGCAACGCCATCCGGTCGTCGGGATCGAGCCGCAGGTTCAGCTTCTTGAGGATCGGCGTGTCGGTATAGCCGACGCTGGCATAATCGAGCGTGATCAGCGGCGGGCGCAACTCGTCGGGATTGGGGAAGTCGAAGGTCAGCGACGGATCGTCGTGCAATTCGGCGATCGGCTGCATCTTGGCCAGCGCCTTGACGCGCGACTGGGCCTGCTTGGCGGTGGAGGCGCGTGCCGAATTCTTGGCGATATAGGCCTGAAGATGCTCGCGCTGGGCCTGCTGCTTCTCCCGCGCCGAGGCGATCTGTGCCTGGCGCTCGGCACGCTGGCGCTCGAACGCGTCATAGCCGCCGGGATAGAGCGTCAGCTTGCCGCCGCCGAGATGCAGCGTGTAATCGACGACATTGTTGAGAAAGTCGCGCTCGTGGCTGACCAGCAGGATCGTCGCGGGATAGGATTTGAGGAAATCCTCGAGCCACAATACCGCCTCCAGATCGAGATGGTTCGAAGGCTCGTCGAGCAGCAGCACGTCCGGCTGCGAGAACAACAGGCCCGCCAGCGCGACGCGCATTTTCCAGCCGCCCGAGAAGCTGTCGAGCGGCTGGTGCTGCATTTCCTCGTCGAAACCCAGCCCGACCAGGATCTGCGCCGCACGCGACGGCGCGGTATAGGCATCGATCGCCATCAACCGCTCATAGAGTGCGCCAAGCCGGTCGGGATCTTCGCTCGTCTCGCTTTCGGCCATCAGCGTGGCGCGCTCGACATCGGCAGCGAGCACAGTCTCGAATGGCGTCGAAATGCCGTGCGGCGCTTCCTGCTCCAGATAGCCGAGCCGTGCCCCCTTGGGCATATCGATCGATCCGGTATCGGGTTCGATATGGCCGGAGATCACCTTCACCAGCGTGGTCTTGCCGGCGCCGTTGCGGCCGATCAGCCCGATGCGGCCGCGCGGGGGCAGCTTTGCGGTGGCGCCGTCCAGGATCGTGCGTCCGCCGAGGCGCACCGTGATGTCGTTCAGGTTGAGCATGATGCCGGGCGCTTAGGCGCTGGCGGCGATTCCCGCAATCACTCGCTGGCGGCCTTTGCGCTTAACCGCGGGCGGCCTTGCGGAACAGCAGTGCCGAGCCGAGCCACAGCGCGACGAACACTGCGGTCACGACCGGGAAATTGCCGATGCCGCCAACGAGCGCGACGATCCAGACCAGAAGCTGCGCAACTGCGGTCCCCACCAGCGCCCAGGCCATGCCCTGCGGACGGAAGCGCGCGGCGAATGCGCCGAGAATCGCGACTGCCAGCACGCCGGCGAACATCAAATTGGCAGGATTATCCTCGCTGCCGATGACGCCCACGGCCAGATTGACCCAGACGAGCAGGAATGCGGCCGCTGCGGCGATGCCGACCGCAGCGCGATAGGCGGTGCTGGCGCTCGCCCGCGTCGCGAGATCGAAGACACCGCAGGCAATGGCCAGCATCGTGCCGAAGACGAGGAAATCGGCCAGATCCCAGTTCACTTCGCTGGTGAACTGCATGGCGATGGCCGGCACCGCGAGCGCGAGCGCACCCATGCCCCAGACCAGACCGCGCCAGCGATTGCCGCCATGCACGCGATGCTCCGCAAAACCCGTCATTCGCCGTACCTCCTTGATGTGCCGGAGATAATCCCGCGCGCCACAGGATGACAGCATGGCTTCGGAGGAATTGCGGTGCAGATTATGCGCAGGCCGCCGGTCACCCGGCGGCTTCGACCCGTACCAGCACCGTACCTTCGGTCACCTGCGCACCCGCCTCGGCATTGAGTTCGGCAACCACGCCATCGAACGGGGCGGTGAGACCATGCTCCATCTTCATCGCTTCGAGGGTGAGCAGGCGCTGCCCCTTGGTGACGGTGTCGCCGGCGGAGACGTCGACCGACGTGACACGGCCGGGCATCGGGGCGAGGAGCGCGCCGTCGCCGGTGGCCGCCGTGCTGGCTCCCACAGCCGAGCGCACATAATCGAAATAATGCGCCACTCCGAAACGTGCATCCCGAACCCAGACACCGCCATTGTCGTCATAATCATAGATATCCGGCTCACGCAGACCGCCGACGTCGAGATCGATGTCCGTGGCGTTGCCATCGATCGCAAGCCGTACTGAGTGCTTGGGCTCCCGGTTCAGACGGAAACCGAACATCGGATTCCAGACCGTTGATCCGTGCGCGAGATAAGCGCGAGCGCCCGTGGCGGAAAGGAAAGGTCGCTGACTCAAGGGCTGTTCGCCCGCATCGAGCAGGAGGATCGCACCAGCAGACCGGAGCGCCAGGTCAGGTTCGAAACGCATTGTCAGCATCTCGCCTCGCCGTTCGATCAGGCCAGTATCGAGGACGGAGAGGGGATCGACGCTGGTGACGGTGAGTTCGGTCTCAAGGCTACCCGTAGTGACGCTTGGACTGCGCATCCACTGCAGCGTGCGGCTGAGGAATTCCGCATTGGTGCGAACCGGGCGTATGCGGATCGAAGCGCAGGCTTCCGCCAAATCCCAGAGTGCCTGCTCGCGCGTATCGCGGTGGACAATGATCTTGGCGATCATCGGATCGTAGAATGGGCTGACCTGCGAACCCTCGACAACGCCGGTTTCGATGCGCATGCCGAAGGGGATATGGAAAGTTTCAAGCTTTCCGATGCTGGGAAGGAATCCGTTCGCGGGATCCTCCGCATAGAGCCGCGCTTCGACCGCCCAGCCGTTGATGCTGAGTTCCTCCTGCTTGAGCGGGATCGCTTCTCCGCTCGCCACCCGCAGCTGCCACTCCACCAGATCGACGCCGGTGATCTCCTCGGTCACCGGATGCTCGACCTGAAGCCGCGTATTCATTTCCATGAACCAGATACGGTCGGCGCGCAGGCCTTCGCTGGCGTCGGCGATGAACTCGATGGTGCCGGCACCGACATAATCGACCGCCTTGGCGGCGCGGACGGCGGCGGCGCAGATGGCTTCGCGGGTCGCTTCGTCCATGCCCGGCGCGGGCGCTTCCTCGATCACCTTCTGGTGGCGGCGCTGCAGCGAGCAGTCGCGCTCGAACAAATGGACGACATTGCCGTGGCTGTCGCCGAACACCTGCACTTCGATATGGCGCGGCGAGAGGATATATTTCTCGATCAGCACGCGGTCGTCGCCGAACGACGAGGCCGCCTCGCGCTTGCAGCTGGCCAGCGCATCCGGGAAATCGGCCGCGGCTTCGACCCGGCGCATGCCCTTGCCGCCGCCGCCCGCAACCGCCTTGATCAGCACCGGATAGCCGATCGCGTCGGCTTCGGACTGGAGGCGATCGGGCGACTGGTCCTCGCCCAGATAGCCGGGAGTGACCGGCACGCCCGCCGCGATCATCCGTTCCTTGGCGGCGTCCTTCAGGCCCATCGCGGTGATGCTTTCGGGATTGGGACCGACCCAGATCAGGCCCGCATCCTTCACCGCCTGCGCAAACCCGGCGTTCTCCGACAGGAAGCCATAGCCGGGATGGATCGCCTCCGCGCCCGTCGCCTTTGCCGCGGCGATGATCTTCTCGCCGACCAGATAGCTCTCCCGCACCGGAGAAGGCCCGATATGCACCGCTTCGTCGGCCTGACGGACGTGCAGCGCCTTCGCGTCGGCATCCGAATAGACCGCGACGGTGCGGATACCCATCGCCCGCGCGGTGCGGATGATGCGGCAGGCGATCTCGCCGCGATTGGCGATGAGGAGGGACTGGATCATGGATGTCGTTCCGGAAAGCCGTGACGGGTGTGGAGTGCGGCGAGCAGCGCCTCGATCTCGTTGACGAAGCCGCCTTCATGGAAGGCCAGCGCGGGGAGGTTCTGGTTGGCCTCCCCAAGCGCCTCGACCACCGCAGCGCGCGGGCGCGGCCAGGCGACGCGGATCACGTCGATATTCGCCGCGCGTTCTGGGAACAGACCCAGCAGACCCTCGACCATCACACTGAACCGGCAATAGAAACGCCGCTGGCCGCCGAAATCGGGATCGGCCCATTCCGTATCGAGGACGAAGAGGCGGTCGCGCTGGCTCACTGCGCCGCGCAACCGATGGTGCGCGACGAGAAGGTCAGGTTCATCACCTTCCACGTGCCATTCTCGCGGATCAGGTCGAAATGGTCATAGCCGCAATTGTTCAGCTTGCCGCCGACCCAGACGGTGAACGGTGCCCAGACCATCGCAATGTCCCCATCGATCTCGATCGCAGGACCCGTGATGCGCTCCTTGAAGCCGTCGCCCGGCTTGAGGCTTCCGGCGAACTGGCTCCAGTTCAGGAGGCGGGGTGCCTTGCCGTCCTCGGCCATCGTGACCCGGCCATCGGGATAGACCTGGCGCAGCACCGCGGCACCATCGCCCGCCTCGAACGCCACGAACAGCGCGTTGATCGGCGCGAGGACGGCAGCGGCATCCGGATCCTCATAGGGCAGCGGATTGGCGGGCGGCAGCTTCGGCGCCTGCGCGGTCTGGGCAAGCGCGCCGGCGGGCAAGAACAGGGCAGCGGCGAGAAGCAGATGACGCACAGGCAAGCCTTTCGTGGGAGCGGAGCGGATCACTGGCCGCAATCCTGGGGACGGGTGGACCAGCTATAGTTGAGGACCAGCCATTTACCGTCGAGCCGGACGAGCTGGAACGCCGAATGGCCGCGATGGCGGATCACGCCATTAACGGTGAAGGTGTAGCGGCCCCAAACGGTAGCCAGCGTACCATCGATGCGCACCTCGGGTTCGAAGAACACCTCCTTGCCATCCAGCATGTCGGCATAGCTTTCGAGATATTCGGCCAGGGGCGTGGTGTAGATGCGCTCATATTTGCCGTCGGGCCCGCACCCTGCCCCGGTCGCGCTACCGCCCGGGGTGATGAAACTCAGCATCGCTTCGGTGTTGCGATCCGCCATAGCCGCCATCAGGCCGTTGACGGGGATGAGCACAGCCTCCTCGTTGCTCTGCGCCATCGCGCCTAGCGGGAACAGGAAAGCGGCGAGAATGAGCATCAGGCGCATGGCTGGTCCTTGCCGGGCGGTCATTCGGCGGTCTTGCCGATGATGGTGGCGAAATCGGTGACGGCGCGATCGGGATGGCGCCCGGTCTTGGTCGCATAGAAGGCAACGATCTTCGCCATATCTGCGGCATAGTCGCCGCTGGGCATGATCTCGGGGCCGAGACCGCCAGTCTTGCTGGGATAATCGACATAGCCGAGCACCAGCGGCACGCCCGCGCCCATCGCGATATGATAGAAACCGGTGCGCCACTGTCCCGCGGCGCTGCGCGTTCCCTCGGGCGCGATGATAAGCATGAATTCGCGGCGCGCGGCGAATTCGGCGATCATCGCATCGACATAGTTTCGCGAAGCCGAGCGATCGACCGCGACCCCGCCCATATCGCGCATGAAGCGGCCCATCGGCCAGCGGAACAGGCTGCTCTTGCCCATGAAATGCGCCTTGATCCCAAGCGCATTGGTGAGGCCGAGGACGTTGACGAAATCCCAGTTCGACGTGTGCGGCGCGGCGACGATGATGCAGCGTCGGTCCGCGGGCGGCGCGCCTTCGGCCTTCCAGCCGCGCAGCTGGTAATACCAGACGAGCAGCTGGCGCACGATGCGCGAAGCCAGCGCCGGCGGCGGATCGGTCTTCATGCGTCCGCTCCCTTGTTCCGGTTCGTCGGTCATTCGGAAAGCCGAAGATATTTGAGGTAGATGAACACGATCAGGGCAATCACCGAGACGGCCGGCAGCGCCCACCGCACGACGAAGCGCTGAAGGTCGTTCTGGCCCGCCGCCTTGCCGATATGCTTCGTCAGTTGCTCGCGGACATAGGCGAAGCTGGCATCCCCCTGCGGCGCGGCCGGCTCGATCCGGTCGAGGTCCGCCATCACCGAGGACACCAGCAGCGCAGGCGGGGTATTCTCCTTGAACAGCCGATAGACAAAGGCGCGGCGCTCGGCATCGAAGCTGGCCTGAACCCCATTGCGTTCCGTCAGGCGCTCGGTGCTGAGATAACCGCCGAACTCGCGCTCCAGCGTCTCCGCAAGCTCGAGCAGGGTGCGATAGTCGCGCCTGTTCACCGGCTGCATCGCCTACATCCGGAACACGCCGAACGACGGGCGTTCGGGGATCGGAGCGTTGAGCGTCGCGGCAAAGGCCAGCCCCAGCACGTCGCGGGTCTGGGCGGGGTCGATGATGCCATCGTCCCACAGTCGCGCCGTGGCGTGCCACGGATTGCCTTCGTCCTCGTAACGCTGGCGGATCGGCGCCTTGAATGCCTCGGCTTCCTCCGGCGTCCATTTCTCAGCATCGCGATGCACCGTTGCCAGCACCGATGCAGCCTGCTCGCCACCCATCACCGAGATGCGGCTATTGGGCCAGCTGAACAGGAAACGTGGGCTATAGGCGCGGCCGCACATGCCGTAATTGCCTGCGCCGAAGCTACCGCCGATCAGCACGGTGATCTTGGGCACGCTGGCGGTGGCGACGGCGGTGACGAGCTTCGCGCCATGCTTGGCGATGCCCTCGGCCTCATATTTGCCGCCGACCATGAAGCCCGAAATGTTCTGGAGGAACAGCAAGGGCACGCGGCGCTGACAGGCGAGTTCGATGAAGTGGGCGCCCTTCACTGCGCTTTCGCTGAACAGCACGCCGTTATTGGCGATGATGCCGACCGGCATGCCCCAGATATGCGCGAAGCCGCAGACCAGCGAGGTGCCATAGAGCGCCTTGAACTCGTGAAACTCGCTGCCATCGACCAGCCGCGCGATGATCTCGTGCACGTCGTACGGCGCGCGGACGTCCTGGGGCAGGATGCCGTAAAGATCCTCGGCATCGAACTTGGGCGCGCGCGGCTCGGCCATGTTGACGTCCGGCGTCGCGTCGGGCTGAAGCGTCGAGACGATATCGCGGACGATGGTCAGTGCATGTTCGTCATTCTCGGCGACATGATCGACCACGCCGGACTTACGACCGTGCAGGTCGCCACCGCCCAGATCCTCGGCGCTGATGACTTCGCCGGTGGCGGCCTTCACCAGCGGCGGGCCGGCGAGGAAGATCGTGCCCTGGTTGCGGACGATCACCGTCTCGTCCGACATGGCGGGAACATAGGCGCCGCCCGCGGTGCAACTGCCCATGACGCAGGCGATCTGGGGAATGCCCTTGGCCGACATGTTCGCCTGATTGAAGAAGATGCGGCCGAAATGATCGCGGTCCGGGAACACATCGGCCTGATGCGGCAGGTTCGCGCCGCCGCTGTCGACCAGATAGATGCAGGGCAGCCGGTTGGCATCGGCAATCTCCTGCGCGCGGAGATGCTTCTTGACGGTCATCGGGTAATAGGTGCCGCCCTTCACCGTGGCATCGTTGCACAGGATCATGACGGTGCGGCCCGAGACGCGACCGATGCCCGCGATCACGCCCGCGCCGGGGACTTCGCCGTCGTACAGGTCGTTGGCGGCAAGCTGGCCGATCTCCAAGAAGGGCGAACCGGGATCGAGCAGCCGCTCGACGCGATCGCGCGGCAACAGCTTGCCCCGCGACGTATGCCGCTCGCGCGAAGCCTCGGAGCCGCCCAGCGCCGCCTGCGCCACATCGGCGCGCAGCTTGCCTGCCAGCGCACGGTTATGCGCGGCGTTGGCGCGGAAGGCTTCGCTCTCGGGGGAGAGGGCGGTGGTGAGGACGGGGCCGGTCACAGGCTGCTCTCCAAAACTATTCTACGCGGCATCTCTGAAGCGCCTGACGAAATGCCCGATCAGCCGCCCGACGGCGAATGGTACGGCCAGGATCACAAAGAAAGCGATGAAGGCGATGAAGCCCGACTCTATGCCATCCATGTCAGGCATGAACCAGGTCAGGGCGCCTGCGGCGAGTGCCAGGACCACATAGTGCAGCCACAAGCGACGCTGAGCCAGCGCGCCATAGAGCGCCACTACCAGCGCAAATAGCCACAGGACCCCCTGCCCGCTCATCCGGCCGCCCCGATCAGTTCGCGGCCGATCAGCATGCGCCGGATCTCGTTAGTACCCGCGCCGATATCCAGCAGCTTGGCATCGCGCAGGAAGCGTTCGACCGGCCAGTCTTTCGTATAACCAGCCCCGCCCAACGCCTGCACTGCCTCGCCCGCGACCCGGAACGCATTCTCCGACGCCAGCAGGATCGCGCCCGCCGCATCGAAGCGTGTGGTGCGGCCGGCATCGCAATTCTTGGCGACGGTATAGACGTATGCGCGCGCCGAATTCAGCGCGACATACATGTCCGCCACCTTAGCCTGCATCAGCTGGAAGCTGCCGATCGGCTGGCCGAACTGCTTGCGGTCGCGGATATAGGGCACCACCACGTCGAGGCAGGCCTGCATGATGCCGAGCTGGATGCCGGCCAGCACGGTGCGCTCATAATCCAGCCCGCTCATCAGCACGCCGACGCCGCCGTTGAGCGGACCCATGACGTTTTCCTCGGGCACTTCGCAATCGTCGAACACCAGCTCGGCGGTGGGCGAGCCGCGCATGCCCATCTTGTCGATCTTCTGGCCGATGCTGAAGCCGGGCATGTCCTTCTCGATGATGAAGGTCGTGATGCCGCGCGAACCTTCGCCGGTCTTGGCGTAGACGACCAGCGTGTCTGCGTAAGTTGCGTTGGTGATCCAGAATTTGGTACCGTTCAGCACATAGCCGCGATCGGTCTTGCGCGCCTGCAGCTTCATCGAGACGACGTCGCTGCCTGCGCCGCTCTCCGACATGGCGAGGCTGCCGACATGCTCGCCCGAGACGAGCTTGGGCAGGTACTTCGCCTTCTGCTCCTCACTGGCCCAGCGGCGGATCTGGTTGACGCACAGGTTCGAGTGGGCGCCATAGCTGAGGCCGATCGACGCAGACGCGCGCGAAACTTCCTCGCACGCGATCACATGCTCGAGATAGCCGAGGCCGAGGCCGCCCCATTCCTCTTCCACCGTGATGCCATGCAGGCCGAGTTCGCCCATCGCCGGCCACAGGTCGCGGGGGAACCAGTCGTCCGCGTCGATCTTCGCGGCGAGCGGCTCGATCTGCTCCTTCGCGAAACGCGCGGTGGTGTCGCGGATCATCTCCGCATTCTCGCCCAGCCCGAAATCCAGGTCCATTCCAGCCTCTCCAAATCCGTTGGCGGCGCGTGTAGCAGGTCCGGTCAGACAAGAAAAATTGAAGGTGATGGCGGAACATCATAGATAGCATCTATGATCGACCGGTATCTCCTGCGCTACTTCCTTGCCGTGATGGACAGCGGCAACTTCTCCCGCGCGGCGGCACAATGCAATGTCTCGCAGCCGACTTTGTCCGTCGGCATCGCCAAGCTGGAACGCGAACTGGGGCGTACCTTGTTCCATCGCACCAATCGCCGGGTCGAACTGACCGAGGCGGGCGTGCAGTTCGCGGTGCACGCGCGGCGGATCGAAAGCGAGTTCGCGGCGGCCGAGCGATCGCTGGCGGGGGACAATGCCGCGCGGCCGACGATGCGGCTGGGCATATTGTCGAGCGTCCCCGCGGATTGGATCGGCGTGGTCGCCGACCGGTTCGCACGGCAGCTTGGCGAAGAACGCGTAGAGATATCAGAAGGCCGCGAAGGCGAATTGCTCGAACGATTGAAGCGCGGGCGGATCGACGCGGCGCTCACCATCGTGCGGCAAGGCGATGGTGAGGTGTTGCGCACCGAAGGCTATGCGCTTGCCGTACCGGCAGGGCACCGGCTGGCGGGTCAGGACATGGTCGAGGCCGAAGCGCTGGCGGGCGATGTGATGATCGTGCGGCGGCATTGCGAGTTGCTGGCCGAGACCAGCCGCCACTTCACCGCACGCGGCGTCCGCCCCTTCTTCACCGCGCGCACCAACAGCGACGAACGCGCGCTGGCAATGGTCCGCGCCGGGCTGGGCGTCACGGTGATGCCCGAAGGGTTCGCGAGCGAAGGCGTGGCCCGGCCGCGGCTGGCCGGGTTCGATCATGTCCGCCGGATCGGGCTGATGCTGGGCAGCCATGTCGCGGAGGAAGTGCGGCAGGGATCGCCCGCACTGGCGGCACTGCGCGACGTGGTGCCCGCCCTGCCCTGAGCGTCAGGCCTTCAGCCGCTCGGCGTGCCAGGCGACATGATCGGCCATGAAGCTTGAGATGAAATAATAGCTGTGGTCGTACCCCGGCTGCATCCGCAGCGTCAGGTCGATACCGGTACCTTCCACTGCCTTGGCGAGCAGCTCGGGCTTGAGTTGTTCGGTCAGGAAATTGTCCGCATCGCCCTGATCGACCAGCAGCGCTGGCACGCGCGCACCGTCCTCGATCAGCGCACAGGCATCGTATTCGCGCCACCCCGCCTTGTCCGCGCCGATATAGCCGGTCAGCGCCTTCTCGCCCCAAGGGCAGTTGAGCGGCGACACGATCGGCGAGAAGGCCGAGATCGAGCGGAACCGATCCGGATTGCGCAGCCCGATGGTGAGCGCGCCATGGCCGCCCATCGAGTGCCCGGTGATCGACTGACGGCTCATATCGGCAACAGCGAACTCGGCGGCGATCAGCGCGGGAAGCTCGCTCTCGATATAGGAGCGCATCTGGAAGTGCTGCGACCAAGGCGCCTGCGTCGCATCGACATAGAAGCCCGCGCCCTGCCCGAAATCATAACCATCGTCATTGGGCACGCCCTCGCCGCGCGGCGACGTATCCGGGGCGATCAGGATCACGCCATGTTCGGCGCAGGCCTGCCGATACTCCCCCTTCTCGGTGACATTGGCATGGGTGCAGGTCAGGCCCGAGAGATACCACAGCACCGGCAGCTTCGCGCCCTCGGCATGATCGGGCACGAAGACCGAGAAGACCATGTCGGTGCCGGTCGCGGACGAGGCGTGACGATACACGCCCTGCACGCCGCCATGGGACTTGTTGGTCGAAAGCGTCTCGATGGTCATTTCATGCTCCGCAGGTTCGCGGGGCGAGTGCGCGATATCGGTGCGGGCATCAAGAGGCGTCGAGGCGAATCACGTCGAAGGCGATGACGATCCGTTCGCCGGGAACGCCGGGCGGTTCGGTCGCATGCGGGGTCCAGGATGGGAACAGGACCAGCCGCCCCGGAACCGGCTCGATCTCGCGCACGCCCCATGGCGGATCGCCCGGCAGGATGCGGCCGACCGGCCCGACGCGCAGCACACCGTGATAGCGGTCGGTTCGTGGCGCGGTGACGTAGAAGACGCCGCTCAGCCAGCCGCCGGGATGGAGATGCGGGTTCTGATGCCCTTCGGCGCCCAGCACCACCGCCCAGCTGCGCAGCCGGGCACGGGCGGGCATCGAGGCGGATAAGGGATCGCCCTGCCCCGCTCGCTCGGCGGCATAGTCGCGGACCGCCGCTTCGACCCCGGCCAGCAGCGCCGGGATCGCGCTGTCGCCGGGCTGGAGAAGCTGAAGCGTCTGGCGGCCATGCGCGGTCGAGTTCAACCCTGGATCGGCGAGCAGCGTGGGATTGGCGCGGATCTCGGCGGCCAGCGCAGGCAGATCGGCTGCGAGTTCGCCAATCGTCAGGTGCCGATCCAGCGCGAGCGTTTCGCTGGCCTCGTCGTCCCGCCCGAGCAGCGCCAGCGCAATGGCGCGATAATAGGTCGCCTGCACATGGCCGGTGGATTGCCCGAGAATCTCGTCGCAACAGGCAAGCAGATCGGCGGGCATCGCCTCGCCCAGTTCGACATCCGCGGCGAGAATGCCGAGGCGATAGCGCGGATGCTCCGCCAGCCACGCCATGCCGGCAGCGGCCCGAGACCGTTCGCGGGTCAGGCCAGCCACCTTGAGCGCATCGAGCAGGGTACGCCCGGCCTGCGGCTCGTCCGGCGCGGTTGCGTGGAGCGACCACGCAGCAACCAGCGCGGCGTCGGTCTCTCCCAGCTTCAGTTGTGCCGCGATACGCAGCGTCGCAAGCTCGCGATCGGCGGTGAACCCCTCGGTCGCCGCCACCGCGCCCGGCGCATCGCCCAGTTCGAGCAGCGCCCGGCATAGCGCACGGCGGAATTCGGGATTGCCGGGAACCCGCCGCAGGCTTTCGCGGAGCAGATCGACGCGCTGCCGCAGCTTCGTCCCGCCCGCATCCTGCACGAATTCGATCATGAGGCTGCGGGATCGCGCTTCACGAACAGCATCTCGCTGTCTTCGGGACACAGCGCGGTCAGCCGGTTGTCGCGATCATATTTCGCGCGGTCGGCCGCATGCGGACGGGTGCAGAGGATCGGCTGATACTCGCCCCCCATATCGGTGTCCGAGAGGCGGAAATTGGTGTGGTACAACGCCAGCAGCCCGCCCGGGCGCAGATGCGCGTCGATATCGCGCACCGCCGCTTCGTACCGGGCAAAGGTCAAATGCGCGCTGCTGTCCTCCGGGCGGTGATCGCTCAGTTCGGAACGCTGGAGCACCGCCATGCAGACGATCGCGTCGAACGGCTCCGGTCCGGCCAGCGCCACGTCGCCGCCAAGGATGAACTCGACCTGCGGATCGCGATTACGCGCGCGCGCCGTGCGGATGCTTTTCGGGCTGATGTCGATGCCGATGATATGCGCGTGTGGCACGGCCTGGCGGATCATCCGCACTTCCTCGCCGGTCGAACAGCCGAAGGAGAGGATGCGCGGCGCAGGGTTGGTCGCCAGCCGCGAGGACAGCGCGCCGAACAGATGCGGATAGCGCCCCGCCCAGGTATGCGCGCTGGCCTGGAACAGCTGGTCGCCCCGGAACAGGCGCAGATTGCGCTCGTCACGATAGCGCGCATCGAGCAGGTAGCGCGCCGCACGGCCCAGTGTCCGCATGCCCGGCACGCGGCGCAGGAACGGCACGCCCCGTTGAAGACCCTGAGAGAGTTGCCGGTACGCCATGCCCCCGGGCTAGAGGCTCGACTGCCACTTGACAATCGGGGTGCTGAACGGCCTTTGTCGCGGCGCATCGCGGTTCACGCTTTTCAGAAACGCCGATCCACCGAGGGGCTACCGTGAGCGATTTCGCCGGCATCGTGAGGACCGACAACGGGCCGATTCCCGACGCCGCGCTGCAACGGATCACGCGGGCGCTGGAAGGCGCCGGCAAGCCGCAATCCTGGCGGCCCAATCCCTCGGTCCTGCTGGTCGAACGGCGCGGTCAGCCGGGCTATGACAATGGCTCCGGATCGGCGGTGATCCAGCGCGACGCCGACCGTTTCATCCTCGCCACCGCCCGTCTCGACGATCCGCGCGGCGTGAAGACCGCGTTGGGCCTCGATGGCCCTTCCCTGCCCGACGACCGAAGCCTGGCCGCTGCCGCGGCTCTGCGCTGGGGCGCGGGCGAAGCGGCGGAGAAGCTCTACGGCGAATTCGCCATCGCCGAATGGGACGAACGCGCCCAGCGGCTGACCATCGCGCGCGACGCACTGGGTTCGCGGCCGGTCTACACCGTCACCCTGCCCGGCATGGTGATCTTCGCAACCACGCTGCAGATCCTGATGGCCCTGCCCGAAACGCCACGCGAACTCGACGAAGTGGTCGTCGCCCACACGCTGACGATCGCGATGCAGGATCAGGAACAGACCATCTATCGCCATATCCGCCGGGTGCCGCCGGGCGGGGTCGCGATCTTCGAGAACGGCCAGTGGCGCTCGCGGCGCTGGTTCACCATCGACCGGCTGAAACCGGTGCGGTTCAAGCGTGACGAGGATTATGTCGAGGCCGCGCGCGAGCTGTTCGATCAGGCCGTGCGCAGCCGCCTGTCGCCGGACGGCCGCAACGGCGCATTCCTGTCGGGCGGGTTCGATTCCGCCGGTGTCGCGGCAACCGCGGCGATCCTGCTGGGCGACCGCAAGCTGGAGGCATTCACCCGCGCGGCCGGGGCCGATCATGCCGACTATGGCTTCGACGAACGCGGTCTCGCGGGACTCGTCGCCGAACGCTATCCCAACATCAAATGGACGGTGATCGACGATGTGCGGGAATCGATCCGCGACGTCGAGCCCGAAGCCGAAATGGGCGCGCTGCTGGTGCCGCGTTCGGGCAGCTTCAACGGCACCTGGTTCGAAAGCCTGCACATGGCGGTGCAGGATGCCGGGATCGATGTGATGCTGGGCGGCGGCACCGGCAATTCGGTGCTCTCATGGGATGGATCGCCGCAATTCGCGCAGCGGCTGCGCCGCTTCCAGTGGCTCGGCGCGTTGCGCGACCTCAAGGGCTTTGCGCGGCAAAAGAACCTGTCGGCGACGCGCACCGCATTGGGCACCGCCTGGGATACGCTGATGCCGCGCCGGATAAAGGCAGGCCTGTACCAGCGCCGCCATGGCGGCGGCGGTCGCTGGCCGTGGATGCCGTTCAGCCTGGTCTCACCCGGTTTTCTCGACGAGATCGACTATGGCCGCCATGCCGATGAGGCCGGTCACGACATTCCGTTCAAGCCACCCTTTTCGGTGCGCGAGATGCGGCTGCGGATGCTGCAGGGGCAGCGCGGGCGCGACATGGCGGCGTTCGCGCGGCGGCGCTGGCGCGCATCGACGCGCGATCCCTATCTCGATCGCGCGCTGGTCGAATTCGCGCTGGCGATCCCCGAGGATCAATATTGGCGCGAGGGCAAGAGCCGCTGGCTCGCCCGGCGCGTGCTGGCCGGCCGGGTGCCCGATGAAATCCTGTCGCAGCGGATCAAGGGCCGGCAATCGCCCGAATGGCATTTCCTTGCCAGCCGCCGGCTCGACGAGACCGCGGCCGCGGTCGACCGGCTCAGTCGCTCGAAATTCGCCAGCCGGGTGATCGATATCCCGCGCATCCGGCAGATCATCGAGGAATGGCCGACAGACGAGGATGCCGCGCGCAAGAACGAGATGTTGCACGGCCATGCGCTGCATCGCGCCATCTCGATGGGCGGCTTCCTGCGCTGGCACGAAGGCGGGAATGAATAACGTGGCGCATGATTATTCGCTGTGCGGCTGGCGGCTTCTCAGCGCGATCGCCCTGCCCGAACTGCCCGACTGGACCGGCGACGATCGCGAACCCGAAGTGCAGTTCGAACTTGGCGAAGTACCGGCGCAACTCGACGCGGTGCTCAGCACGCCGATTGTCCAGATCGATGCCGCAGGCCGGATGCTGTACCGGATCGAGGGTGTCGCCGACTATCTGGTCGAAGACGGCAACCGGATCACCATCGCCCCCGAAATGCCGGTCGATGCGCCGGATATCCGCCTGTTCCTGCTGGGCGCGGGGCTTGGGTTGCTATGCCATCAGCGCGGGGTGCTGCCGATCCATGCGTCAGCGATCGAGATTGACGGGCGCGCGGTGATGCTCGCCGGGTCTTCGGGCGCGGGCAAGTCGACCCTGGCGGCCGCCTTTGTCCGGCGCGGCTTCCGGATGCTGTCCGACGATGTCGCGCCGATGCAGGTCACGAACGGCGTGACCGAGATATTGCCCAGCCTGAACCGCGCGCTGTTGTGGCGCGATTCGGCCGAACGGGCGGCGTGGCCGCTCGATACGCTGGAGCAAGCGCGCGCGGAGATTGCCAAGTTCAGCCAGCCGCTGGGCGAGGCGCATGTGACGGTGCCGCTCGCCCCCGCCGCGCTGATCCATCTCAACCGTGCCGACAGCAGCGGCGAAATCATGATCCAGCGGGTGCGCGGGGTCGAAGCCGTCGCCGGGCTGCGCAATCAGGTCTATCGCTGGCGCTCGCTGACCGGGTTGCTGACCAAGGCGGGCGCGCTGCAGCGGGTGACCGAAATGGCGCCGCTGATACCGCACCATTATTCGCTGAAGCGGCCGCTCCATTATGCGCGGCTCGACGACACGATCGACATGATCCTGGACGCGGTGCGCGCGGCATGAGCGGCATCACATGGCTCGCCTCCTATCCACGTTCGGGCAACACCTGGACCCGGCTGGCGCTGTGGACGCTCAAGCATGGCGAGCCGGTGGTGCTCGACCGGCTGGGCAATTTCGCGCGGACCGCGCTTCAGCGCCAGTTGATCGATCAGGTCCTCGAATGCGATTCCAGCTCGCTGCGGCCGCCCGAGATCGAGGCGCTGCGGCCCGATCTTCATGCGTGGATGGCCGAGACCCATGCCGAGCCGATGGTGAAGGTGCATGACGCTTGGCGGCGCACCCGCCACGGTCGCCCGGTGCACGACGCGGCCGTTACCCGCGCGACCATCTATCTGATCCGCGATCCGCGCGACGTGGCGGTATCCTGGGCGAAGTTCCGCGACGCCACGATCGACGCGACCATAGATTACATGGCCGATCCCGGCGCGGTGATCGGCGCGGACGTGGGGACGATCCACACGATGCTGCCGCAGCATATCGGGTCATGGTCCGACAATGCGACAAGCTGGATCGACGAGAGCGGACTCGCACCGCTGGTGGTCCGCTACGAGGATCTGGTGGCCGATCCGGCAACCGGCTTCCGTCGTATTGCGGACCATCTGGGCTGGGCACCCAATGAAGCGGTGATCGGCATGGCGGTGGACGCGACGCGTTTCGACCGGCTGGCGAAGATGGAACAGGAAGGCGGCTTTATCGAGCGACCGGTGGCGACCAGCGCCTTCTTCCGCTCAGGCCGGTCACAGGGCTGGCGCAGCGCGCTCACGCCGGAACAGGCCGCGCGGATCGAACGCGACCATGAAGCGGTAATGACCCGGTTCGGGTATCTTTAGGCGGAAGTGACCAGGTTGCGATCGACCAGCTTGGCCACGAAATCCATCGTCTCGCGCTCGATCGTGGCGCCGTCGCCCTTGAAATGCGCCTGCAGCGCAGCGGTCAGATCGGCAATACTGATCGGCGACTGAAGCCGGCGCCAGATCTCGCTGCCCACCCCGTCGAGCCCGAAATAACGACCGCTGGTGACACAGATCAGCACGATCTCGCCATCGACGTCGCTCATGATCGCGTCGGGAGAAACAGAGAGGCGGGTTTCGGGAGAAAGGGTCAGCGTCATGCGGCTCCTCTAGCAATCGCTTTCGCCCGCGGAAAGCCGAAATGGCCCCAACGGCAGCTTGATCGCGCCGCCGTGCGGGGGCAAGGAAGCGAAAAATGCGGGGAATATGATGGGCAAGCCGATCCGGAACATCACCATCGTAGGCGGCGGCACGACCGGCTGGCTCGCCGCGACCGTGCTCAATCATCGCCTGCAATGGGGCTTCGCGCATCCCGATGGCGTGAACATCACCGTGATCGAATCCCCGCATGTGCCGATCATCGGCGTGGGCGAGGCGACCATCCCCGCGATCCGGCAGACGCTGGAAATGCTCGAGATCGACGAAGCCGAATTCATCGCCCGCACCAACGCGACCTTCAAGCTGGGTGTTCGCTTCGATAACTGGCACAAGCCCGGCGGCGGACGGCCGGAGAGCTTCTTCCATCCCTTCACCGGTGGCGTGCAGGTGGCAGGGCGCAATCCCGCGGCATCCTTGCTCGCCTATGGCTTACCCGAAGGCGTGGATGCCGATCCGCAGTTGAGCAATCTGGTCGGCCATGGCGTGGCGGCGGCGGCGGCGGCCAAGTCGCCCAAGCGGCCGAGCGATGGCGCCTATCGCGGCGCCCTGGGTTATTCCTACCATGTCGATGCAGCACTGTTCGCCGCATTCCTGCAGGAAGTGGCGATGGCGCGCGGCGTCCGTCATGTCAGCGATACGGTGCAGGGTGTCGAGCGGAACGAACGCGGGCACATCGCCGCATTGCAGCTTGCAGACAGCGGGCGGCACGAAGTCGAGTTGGTGATCGATTGCTCGGGCTTCCGCGGGCTGCTGATCAATCAGGCGCTGGAAGAACCGTTCGAGTCCTTCTCCGACTATCTGCTCAACGATCGCGCTGCGGTGGTGCAGATCAAGCATCGCGAGGGCGATCCGCTGCTGCCGACGACTGCCTCCACCGCGCTGGGCAGTGGCTGGCGCTTCGGCATCCCGCTCCAGTCCCGAATCGGGACAGGCTATATCCATTCGAGCAACTTCATCAGCGAACAGGATGCGATCGACGAACTCGTCCGGTCGCTGAACGGTGCCGAGCGGATCACCGAGCCGCGGATCGTACCGATGCGCGTCGGCCGCACGCGCCGCTCATGGGTGGGCAATTGCGTTGCGCTGGGACTGGCTGGCGGCTTTCTTGAGCCATTGGAATCGACTGCGATCCAGTTCGTCGACTTCGCCTGCCGCCGCCTGCTGCAATGCATGCCGAGCAGCGATTTCGAACCGGCGCCGATCGACAAGTTCAACAAGCAGATGGCGCTGATCTACGACGATGTGCTCGATTTTCTCGGGCTGCACTTCACCTTGGGCGACCGCGACGACACGCCCTATTGGCGCGCGCAGCAGCACGAGGCGAAGCGATCGGACCGGCTGGAGGAATGCCTGGCGCTGTGGCGCGGCGGCCTGCCGGACGTCTATGATCCGCGCGGCAGCGACATCTTCACCTTCTGGAGCGTTGCGGCGGTGCTGTTCGGCAAGGGTTTCTACTCGGGCCCGGTCGCGGCAGGATCGGACCTGTTGCCGCGCCCGATGTGGGATCGCTACGTCCACAATTTCCTGAACCTGCGCGAAGGCGTGCTGGCGACGCTGCCGGATCATGCGGCAGCGTTGAAGGGCATTGGCGAGCGTGCGGTGACCGGCGCTACGGTGGCGAAATCGGCACGGCCCGACAGCGTGCCCCGGATCGGGTTCGCGCTGGGCCCGCCGGTCCCGGTAATGACCCCGGGCGGGATCGCCGCCGCGGGCTAGAGGATACGCACCGCGCCGCGCGCAACGAGCGCTTCAAGCG
>NZ_JARNTV010000047.1 GCF_029433115.1 Sphingomonas sp. AOB5
GGCGCTTGCCACGGCCTTCGGCCTCGCCATCGGCTTCGGCCTCGCGGCGCGGGCCGCGCTCGCGGCGCGGACGCTCTTCGGCCTCGGCTTCGACTTCTTCCTCGATTTCCTCTTCGTCGATCTCCTCGACGTAGTCGTCCTCGGGCTCTTCGATCAGCTGGGTGACGCGCGGCGCCTTGGTGGGCGGCGGACCGCCAACCTCGACCGACATGCGCGCGCCTTCCAGCTCGCCATCGGGCGCGACTTCGATCGTGACGCCATAGCGGTCCTCGATCTCGGCCAGCTCGGCGCGCTTGCGGTTCAGCACATAGAAGGCAGCCTCCTGGCTGGCGCGCAGCAGCAGCTGCGAACCGCGGCCACGGCCGGCCTCGTCCTCGATCATGCGCAGCGCCGAGATGCCGGCCGACGATGCGGTGCGGACCAGACCGGTGCCTTCGCAATGCGGGCACTGGCGGGTGCTGGCTTCGAGCACGCCGGTGCGCAGACGCTGGCGGCTCATTTCCATCAGGCCGAATGCCGAGATACGGCCGACCTGGATGCGGGCGCGATCGTTCTTCAGCGCCTCCTTCATCGCCTTCTCGACCTTACGGACGTTGGACCCGTGATCCATGTCGATAAAGTCGATGACGACGAGGCCGGCCATGTCACGCAGGCGCAGCTGGCGGGCGATCTCGTGCGCGGCCTCGAGGTTGGTCGCAGTCGCGGTCTGCTCGATCGAATGCTCGCGCGTCGACCGGCCCGAGTTGATGTCGATCGACACCAGCGCCTCGGTCGGGTTGATGACCAGATAGCCGCCCGACTTCAGCTGGACGACCGGATGGTACATCGCCGAAAGCTGGTCCTCGACCCCGGCGCGCTGGAACAGCGGCACCGTGTCGGCATAATGTTTCACGCGGCGGGCATGGCTGGGCATCAGGAGCTTCATGAACTCCTTGGCCTGACGATAGCCGTCCTCGCCCTCGACGATCACCTCGTCGATATCCTTGTTGTAGATGTCGCGGATCGCCCGCTTCATCAGGTCGCTGTCGCCATAGACGAGCGCAGGCGCCGACGACTTCAGCGTCTCTTCGCGAATGCCGTCCCACAGGCGGGCGAGATAATCGAAGTCGCGCTTGATCTCGACTTTGGTGCGCTGAAGCCCCGCGGTGCGGACGATGCAGCCCATCGACGGCGGCAGCTTCATGTCGGCCATGATCGACTTCAGCCGCTTGCGATCGGCAGCCGAGCTGATCTTGCGCGAAATGCCGCCGCCATGCGCGGTGTTGGGCATCAGCACGCAGTAACGGCCGGCGAGCGACAGATAGGTGGTCAGCGCCGCACCCTTGTTGCCGCGCTCTTCCTTCACGACCTGAACCAGCAGCACCTGACGGCGGCGGATCACGTCCTGAATCTTGTAGCGGCGGCGCAGGTTCATGCGGCGCGCGCGCAGCGCGTCGGCCGGGCTTTCCTTGCCCCCGCGCTTGCCGCGGCCGCGACGGCGGTCGCCGTTCTCGCTGCCTTCGCTGCCCTCTTCGCCCTCTACGGCTTCGGCGTCGTCGTCCTCATGGTCATGGTCGTCGTCGCCATGATCCTCTTCGTCGACCGGGCGCTCGAGCACCTCGACGTCGCCGTCCTCATGGTCCTCGTCGTCGCCATCTTCCTCGGCGCGCAGCGCGGCCTCTTCGGCAGCGTGCTCGGCCTCCTCGCGGAGCAGCGCGTCGCGGTCCTCCTTGGGGATCTGATAGTAATCGGGGTGGATTTCGCTGAAGGCGAGAAAGCCGTGGCGATTGCCGCCATAATCGATGAACGCCGCCTGGAGCGACGGTTCGACACGGGTTACCTTCGCCAGATAGATATTGCCCTTGAGCTGCTTGCGCTCAGCGGACTCGAAATCAAACTCCTCGATCCGGTTCCCTTTGACGACGGCCACCCGGGTTTCCTCCCGGTGCCGTGCGTCGATCAGCATACGCATGGTCATTCAATGTTCTCCGTGCGCGCCGGCCGGCCTCCCATGGGAGGCGGGGCGCAGGCGCGCGACATGCAAAGCGGACCCCGCAGGCGACATCGCCGGCCAGGGTCACGCGGGTTTCGAAAAATGCCTCTGCTGCCATCGCACGTCCGGACTCGTGGCCCGGATGCTTCGCCACCGTCGCGCGCCCGGCCGATCCGGCCTGGCGATGCGATTGGTGGGAAAAGTGCCTCATTGCAGCGTCAACCTGAAAGTTCGCGACGGAAGTGGTCGCGGGTGTCCTCCGGCGCAAGACCGGAAGCTGAACGGGCACTAGCACCCCCTGTTAGATGCAGCAACCAAAACACCGGTTCTGCGACAAATTGTTACGTGGCCTGCACAAAAGCTGACAGTCCGGATCAGGATCAATTCATGGCTACTCCGCCATTAACCGGATCGCTTCACGCTGATTTGAGAGGGTGGCCTCTAGAGCGGTGTGGTCAGGGCTTTTAGCCGAGTATCGTTACCATGCATTTGGACTGGACCCCCCGCCAGTCCGCGCGGCATACCGCGCGGGTGCTAATATTTCTCGCCCTCCTTGCCGGTTGGTTGACCGGCGCTCCGAGTTGGGCGGGAGCCGTGCAGGACGTGAAGGTCCAGGGTGACAGGGTGGTCATCCGCTTCAACGAACCTGTGCGTCAGGCGAGTGCCTTCATGCTCGCCGGTCCGAACCGCATCGCGGTGGACGTCGATGGCGCGACTCCCGGCGCGGCGCACCGCCCCGGCGGCGCGGTCGCGTCGATCCGCCAGGGTTCGCCCGATGGCAGCAACGCGAGGATCGTGCTCGATCTCGCGCGCCCGGCGATTGTCGCCGATGGCAGCTTCGGCAGCGACGGCCGCACGCTCACGCTTGCGCTGCGCACGGTGGACGATGCCCGCTTCGCCCGCGCCGCCGCCGAAGGCCGGATGAGCTTCCTGCCGCCCTTCTCCTATATCCGGGCCTCATCGAGCCACAGCTATAGCGAGCGCGTCGCCGTGCCCGCCCGCGCTGCGCCGACCCGCCTTCCGCGAATCTATGGCAACGACCCCAGCCGCCCGCTGGTGGTGATCGATGCCGGCCATGGCGGCCATGATCCCGGCGCGATCTCGCCCGACGGCAAGCTGCGCGAGAAGGACCTGACGCTTCAGGTTGCCCTGGCGATCCGCGACGCGCTGGTCGCATCGGGCAAGGTCCGTGTGGCACTGACCCGCGACGACGACCGCTACCTGATCCACCGCGAGCGATTCGGCGTGGCCCGTCAGCTCGGAGCCGATCTGTTCATCTCGATCCATTGCGACAGCGCCGGCAACACCACCGCATCGGGCGCCACCGTCTACACCCTGTCCGAAACCGCGTCCGACAAGGAAGCGGCCCGGCTGGCGGCGCGCGAGAACAAGTCGGACATCCTTGCCGGGGTCGACCTGGGCGGCACTGCGCCGGAAATCTCGTCGATCCTGATCGATCTGACCCAGCGTGAGACGATGAACTCCAGCGCGGGCTTTGCCCGGCTGCTCGGCCGCGAGGCCCAGCCGCTGATCCCGGTGCGCGCCAATTATCACCGCTTCGCGTCGCTGCTGGTGCTCAAGGCACCGGATCTGCCCTCGGTGCTGTTCGAGACCGGCTATATCTCGAACGCGACCGATGCGGCGTTCCTCGCGTCGCCCGAGGGGCAGCGCCGGGTGGCGCAGACGGTGCGGCGCGCGGTCGATATCCATTTCGCGACACGAAACGCACCACGACTCGCAGCGAGATAACGGAATTCCTTGCCTGAACCGGGGAATGACCAGGATGGTGGAAGGGTGAACGAGGCAAACGCGGCGCTATCTCCATTCGGCGGCGCGCCAGCCTTTCAACCCTTCCACCATCATCGGGCAGTTTGGCGCCTTGGTGCCGCAGCCGCTTTCATCGCGCGCGAATCTTGCTAAACCGCCCCTCGCATGGCCGACACCGACCTCTCCAACATCAAGCTGCGCATCACGCGTGAGATCGGCGGCGTCAGGGGCTGGTACCTGCGCAACCATAATCGCTGGTGGTTCCGCACCATCGCGATTCTCGCCTTGCTGTCGGGCATCTTCTGGTTCCTCGTCTGGCTGCTCGTCGCGCGGCATTTGCCCTCGGTCGAGACGCTCAAGAATTACGAGCCGCCGCTGCCGACCTATGTCCGCTCGGTCGAAGGCGTGCCGATCCACAGCTATGCGCGCGAACGCCGCGTCCAGCTGAGCTATGCCGAATATCCCAAGCAGCTGGTCAACGCCTATCTGGCCGCAGAGGACCGGACCTTTTTCGAGCATCACGGCGTCGATTATCCCGGCATCGCCTCGGCGATCTTCCGCAATCTCACCAGCAGCGGCCGTCAAGTCGGCGCATCGACCATCACCCAGCAGGTCGCCAAGAACCTGCTGGTCGGCAACGAAGTCAGCTATGTCCGCAAGCTGCGCGAGGCGATCCTGGCGTGGCGCATCGAAGGCACGCTGACCAAGCCGCAGATCCTGGAACTCTATCTCAATTCGATCGAGCTGGGCCGCAATGCGGGCGGCGTCGATGCCGCGTCCCATGCCTATTTCGGCAAGGACCTGAAACAGCTGACCCTCGCCCAGATGGCCTATCTGGCGATCCTGCCCAAGGGTCCGGCCAATTACGACCCGGACCGCAACACCCAGCGCGCGCTCGATCGCCGCAACTGGGTGCTCGGCCAGATGCTCGAGAACGGCTTCATCACCAAGGCCGAGCGCGATCAGGCCGTGTCCGAGCCGCTCGGCACCGTGCCGCGCCAGACGCCGAAGTTCGAACGCGTCGGCGGCTATTTCGTCGAGGAAGTCCGCCGCCAGCTGATCGACAAGTTCGGCGAGACCAACGAGAATGGCGACAGCCCCTTCAGCGTCTATTCGGGCGGCCTGTGGGTGCGCACCTCGCTCGATCCCGAGTTGCAGCTGCTGGCGCAGAAGGCATTGCGCGACGGCCTGATCCGCTATGAGCGCGGCCGCGGCTGGTCCGGCCCGATCGGCAAGGCCGAGATCCGCGGCGAGAACTGGCAGCAGGCGCTGCTCAACACCAATATCGGCCTCGACTATGAGGACTGGCGTTCGGCGATCGTGATCGCACGCGTCGGCGAATCATGGCGGATCGGCTTCGAGAACGGCCAGACCGGCAGCCTGCCCAAATGGGCGGCGACCATGCCGGTGCGCGGTCAGGGCGGACAGGCGTTCAACGCGATCAAGGTCGGCGACATCGTCGCGGTGGCGCCCGAAGGCCCGCAATTCGCGCTGCGCAGCGTGCCCAAGGTCTCGGGCGGCATGGTGGTCGAGGATCCGCGCACCGGCCGCATCCTGGCGATGCAGGGCGGCTTCGATTCACGCATCCAGAGCTTCAACCGCGCGACACAGGCCCAGCGCCAGCCGGGATCGACGATCAAGCCGATCGTCTATGCCGCCGCGCTCGAACAGGGGATGACCCCCGCCTCGATCGTGGTCGATGGCCCCTTCTGCGTGTGGCAGGGCGCGCAACTCGGCAAGAAATGCTTCCGCAACTTCGGCGGCACCGCAGGCGCGGGCCCCAAGACGATGCGCTGGGGCCTGGAGCAGTCGCGCAACCTGATGACGGTGCAGATCGCCAATCAGGTGGGCATGGAGAATGTGGTCGACCTGATCCAGCGGATCGGCGTGTCGAAGCAGAAATTCCCGCCCTATCTCAGCTATGCGCTGGGCGCGGGCGAGACGACCGTGATCCGCATGGTCAACGCCTATTCGATCCTGGTGAACAATGGCCGGGCGCTGAACCCCTCGCTGATCGATTTCGTCCAGAACCGCCGCGGCGAAGTGATCTGGCCCGACAATTGGCGCGCCTGTGACGGCTGCAACATGCCCGATTGGGACGGCAAGCCGATGCCCCGCCCGGTCAGCCGCGCGCGGCAGGTGGTCGAGGCGATGAGCGCCTATCAGATGGTCCATATCGCCGAGGGCGTGATCCAGCGCGGCACCGCCACGGTGCTGCGCGACCTCAACCGTCCGTTGATGGGCAAGACCGGCACCACCTCGGGCCCGACCGATGTGTGGTTCGTCGGCGGCAGTCCGCAGATGATCGCCGGCCTCTATATCGGCTACGATACGCCGACCAACCTTGGCGGCTATGCCCAGGGCGGATCGATCGCCGCACCGATCTTCAAGCAGTTCGCGGTTCCGGCCTTCGAAGGCATGGATCCGCTTCCCTTCACTGCCCCCGCGGGCATCCGCATGGTCCGCATCGACCGGATGAGCGGCAAGCGCGTCTATGGCAGCTGGCCATCCAGCGACCCCAAGGCCGCGGTCATCTGGGAAGCGTTCAAGCCGCAGAATGACGACGAATTGCGCCGCAACCGCCCCGAGGACGAGGAAGCGCCGAAGGTCGTCAAGAAGGTAGAACGCCGCGAAGAGAAGCAGGACGACAGCGAGTTCTTGCAACGCGAGGGCGGAATCTACTAGCCGCCGTTCCTATATCGTCATCCCGGCGAAAGCCGGGATCTCATGCGGCAAGCGTCACGCCGGTGGCACGAGATTCCAGCTTTCGCTGGAATGACGGGTTTTAATTCGAGAGGACCTCCCATGCGCGCCGAAGCGCAGGCCAATGCCGACAAGATCAACGCTGCGCTCGCCCTGCTGCGCCGCTTCCTCGATTGGGACCGCGCACTGCGCCGGCTCGACGAGCTGAACGCGCGCGTCGAGGATCCGACGCTGTGGAACGATGCGAAGGCCGCGCAGGAGGTGATGCGCGAGCGCCGCCGCCTCGACGAGGCCATCACCGCGACCCGCGCGATCGAAAGCGAATTGAGCGACAATCTCGAGCTGATCGAGATGGCCGAGGCCGAAGGCGATCAGGAAATGGTCGACGAAGGCATCGCCGCGCTCGACGCACTGGCCGCGCGCGCCGAGACCGACAAGGTGAAGGCGCTGCTCTCGGGCGAAGCCGACGCCAACGACACCTATATCGAGATCAACTCGGGCGCGGGCGGCACCGAGAGCCAGGACTGGGCCGGCATGCTCCAGCGCATGTACACCCGCTGGGCCGAACGCCACGGCATGAAGGTCGAGCTGATCGACTATCATGCCGGCGAGCAGGCCGGGATCAAGTCGGCGACCCTGCTGGTCAAGGGCGAGAACGCCTATGGCTACTCCAAGACCGAGAGCGGCGTGCACCGCCTCGTCCGCATCTCGCCCTATGACAGCGCGGCGCGGCGCCACACCAGCTTCTCGTCGGTCTGGGTCTATCCGGTGATCGATGACGATATCCAGGTCGAGTATAACGAGAGCGACCTGCGCATCGACACATACCGCGCATCGGGCGCAGGCGGTCAGCACATCAACACGACCGATTCGGCGGTGCGCATCACGCACATTCCGACCGGCATCGTCGTGCAGTGCCAGAACCAGCGTTCGCAGCACAAGAACAAGGCCGAAGCCTATAACCAGCTCCGCGCCCGCCTGTATGAGCGCGAGCTGGCGATCCGCGAACAGGCCGCCAATGCGGAGAACGCGACCAAGACCGATATCGGCTGGGGCCACCAGATCCGCTCTTACGTCCTCCAGCCCTATCAGCTGGTGAAGGACCTGCGCACCGGTGCGACTTCCACCGCGCCTGCCGATGTGCTGGATGGCGATCTCGATCCGTTCATGGCTGCGGCCCTGTCGCAGCGCGTGACCGGCGAGAAGGTCGAAGTGGAGGATGTCGATTGATCCGTGGCGCGGCCGCACTCTGCCTGACGATCCTGACCCTCGGCGCCTGTGACGCCGGGCCGGGAAAAGTACGCCAGCCGGCCGAACCCAAATATGGCTTCCCCGCCGCCGACCGCCCGGTGGCGACCATCGTCTCCGCGCGCTGGTCCGACGAGGAATCGCGCGACCGGCTGAACGAAGCCGAGACGGTGATGGATCGCGCCGGGATCAGGAAGGGCATGACCGTTGCCGATATCGGCGCGGGCGAAGGCTATTACACGATCCGCCTGTCTGCCCGCGTCGGCGCCGACGGACGCGTGCTGGCCGAGGATATCGTGCCCGAGGTTCGCGATACGCTGGCCACCCGCGTCGCGCGCGAGCGGCTCGACAATGTCAGCGTGCGGCTGGGCCTGCCCGCCGATCCGCGCCTGCCCGAGAACAGCTTCGATCGCGTGCTGATGGTGCACATGTATCACGAGATCGAATCGCCCTACGAGTTCCTGTGGCGCATGCGGCCCTCGCTGCGGCCCGGCGGACAGGTTATCGTGGTCGACGCCAATCGCGCCACCCAGGAACATGGCACCCCGCCCGACCTGCTGAAATGCGAGTTCGCCGCCGTCGGTTATGTCCAGGTCGCGATCCAGAAGATGCCGACCGCAGGCGGTTATCTCGCCATCTTCGAAGCGCAAGGCGACCGGCCCGAACCGCAGGCGATCAAGCCCTGCAAGAGCGTCCAGCAGCCTGCGCCCAAGGGCGGTTAACTAGAATTCAGCTGCGCTGAATTGCCGCGGCACCGGCCCGCTCCCCCACCCGGCCACCCATAAAATATACTGTCGTTGGGTGGCCGGGTGGGGGAGCGGGCCGGTGCCGCATCCGCGTGAGCGGATCAAACCTAAAGCAGCCCGAGTTCGCGGAAGCTGACGGCACCGTCCCGCGTGACCACCAGATGATCGAGCAGCCGGATCCCCAGCGGATCGAGGGCGCGGGCCAGCCTGCGCGTGGCATTGCGGTCGGCTTCGCTGGGATCGGGATCGCCGCCGGGATGGTTGTGCGCCATCACCACGCCGGTCGCGCCGAATGCCAGCGCGTCGCGGGCGACTTCGCGGATCGGCAGGTCGAGCGTGTCGCGTGACGGCGATCGCGTGCAGCGCATGCCGAGCAGTTCCTGCCCCGCGCCCAGATAGGCGAACATCGCCACCTCCACGGGTTCGCGTTCGATCGATGCAAAGAGCTGGGCCGCGGCGTCCGCGTCGCGAATGCGTTTCGGTTCTTCCATCCCGATTGCCTGCCAGAACCCGGCGCGATCCGGTGGACAGTATGATCGATTTCGGACCTCGGAGACCGCCGGTCCGGATGCACTTTCATCCACAACGGATGCACCTGCCCCGCTTGGCGCGCCTGTCCGGCATCGCTAGGTTCGCGTCATGCGTCAGTATCTCGATCTCATGGCCCGCGCGCTGAACGAAGGCGCCGAACAGATGGACCGCACCGGCACGGGCACGCGCAGCGTGTTCGGCCACCAGATGCGCTTCGATCTGAGCAAGGGCTTCCCCCTGCTCACCACCAAGAAGCTGTTCACCCGCGCAATCATCGTCGAATTGCTGTGGTTCCTGCGCGGCGACACCAATGTGCGCTGGCTGCAGGAGCGCAAATGCTCGATCTGGGATGAGTGGGCGGACGAGAATGGCGATCTCGGCCCGGTCTATGGCAAGCAGTGGCGCGACTGGGAGGCCGCGGACGGCCGCCATATCGACCAGATCGCGGAGCTGCTCGAGACGATCAAAACCAACCCAGGATCGCGCCGCCAAGTGGTCTCCGCGTGGAACCCCGGCGAGCTTCACGCGATGGCGCTGGCCCCGTGCCACTGCCTGTTCCAGACCCATGTCGCCAACGGCAAGCTCTCGCTGCAGCTCTACCAGCGCTCTGCCGATATCTTCCTGGGTGTGCCGTTCAACATCGCCAGCTACGCGCTGCTGACCCATATCCTGGCGCAGCAGGCGGGGCTGGAAGTCGGCGATTTCGTTTGGACCGGCGGCGATTGCCACCTCTATTCCAACCATCTGGAGCAGGCGCGCGAGCAACTGGACCGCGAACCGGGTCCGCTGCCGACACTCGAGATCCTGCGCAAGGCGCCGTCGATCGACGCCTATGAATATGAGGATTTCGCGATCCGCGATTACGTCGCGCAGGCGCATATCAAGGCGCCGGTAGCGGTATGATCCAAGGCCCCGTTCGTTTCGAGCGCAGTCGAGAAACCGAGGCGAAGGACTGCGTGGCCGTTTCTCGACTACGCTCGAAACGAACGGATCGATGACCATCACCTTCCACCTCGCCCGCGCCGATAACGGCGTGATCGGCCGCGACGGCCAGCTGCCGTGGCGCCTGCCCGCCGACCTGAAGCGGTTCAAGGCGCAGACCATGGGCAAGCCGATGGTGATGGGCCGCAAGACGTTCGAGAGTTTCGCCAGCCCCCTGCCCGGCCGCCGCCACATCGTGCTGACCCGCGACACCGGCTGGGCCGCCGAGGGCGCAGAAGTCGCGCATACGCCGGACGACGCCATCGCACTTGCCGGAACAGGCGAGGTCGCGGTGATCGGCGGCGCGGAGATATTCGCGATCTTCCTGCCCCAATGCGGGGCAATCGAACTGACCGAAGTCCATGCCGCGGTGGAGGGCGACGCCATCGTCCCCGCATTCGATCCGCTTGTATGGGAAGAAGTCTCGCGCGAGGATCACGACAGCGAAGGGGGCCGCCCGGCCTACAGCTTCGTCAGGCTGGAGCGCCGGAGGGGATAGACATGAAGAAATGGCCGTGGATCGCCGCCGGGGTGGTCGCGCTGGGGGCAGCCGGGTTCTTCGGCATCGCGCCTGCCTATGTCGAAGGCAGCATGAACATTGTCGAGCCGGTCGCGCTGCCCAAGATCAGCGAGGACACCAAGCGGCTCCACGCCAGCCTGCAGATCGCCGACATGCACGCCGACACGCTGATGTGGCGCCGCGACCTGCTGAACCGCGCCAGCCGCGGCCAGGTCGACCTGCCCCGGCTTCAGGAAGGCAATGTCGCGCTGCAAGTCTTCTCGTCGGTCACCAAGACGCCCAAGGGCCAGAATTACGACGCCAACAGCGCCGAGACCGACAATATCACCCTGCTGACCATCGCCCAGCTTCAGCCGGTGCGGACATGGAACTCGCTGCTCCAGCGTTCGCTGTGGCACGCGACCAAGCTGGATCGCGCCGCGGCCAATTCGGGCGGCCAGCTTCGCGTGATCCGCTCGCCCGCCGATCTCGATCACCTGTTCGGTGTGCGCATGGGCAATCCGAAGATCGTCGGCGGCATGCTGTCGATCGAGGGGCTTCAGGATCTCGAAGGCCGGATCGAGAATCTCGACGTCCTCTACAAAGCCGGCTTCCGCATGGCGGGCCTCGCGCATTTCTTCGACAATGAAGTCGCCGGATCGATGCATGGCGAGGCCAAGTCCGGCCTGACCCCGCTCGGCTTTCAGGTGCTGGCACGGATGGAGAAGCTCGGCATGATCGTCGACGTGGCGCATTCGAGCCATGCCGCGCTGGCCGATATCCTCCGCGTCGCGCGGCGGCCTTTGGTCTCCAGCCATGGCGGGGTGCAGGCAACCTGCAAGGTCAACCGCAACCTGACCGACGACGAGATTCGCGGCATCGCCAAGACCGGCGGCGTGATCGGCATCGGCTATTGGGACGCCGCGATCTGCGGCACCAAACCAACCGACGTGGTGCGCGCGATCATGCATGTCCGCGCGCTGGTCGGGATCGACCATGTCGGCCTCGGCTCCGATTTCGACGGCGCGGTGACGACGGGCTGGGACACGTCGCAGCTGATCGCGATCACCCAGGCGCTGGTCGATGCCGGGTTCAAGCCCGACGAGATCCGCAAGGTGATGGGCGGGAATGTGCTGCGTGTGCTGCGCGCCGGGCTCGCACCGATGGCGTAACCCAAAAATCCTCCCCCGCCAGGGGGAGGTGGCGCCGAAGGCGACGGAGGGGGAGGACTCACTAACGCCAGTTCTGGAATCCCCCCCTCCGTCAGGCTGCGCCTGCCACCTCCCCCTAGCGGGGGAGGATTTGGGTGCTATAGCCCCTCCCCATGGAGCGGCTGGACGGCGGCTCGGCGGTTCCGGCCCATCTGCGCGGCGGGATCGTCGCGCTCGGCAATTTCGACGGGTTTCATCTGGGGCACCAGTCGGTCGTGGCCCGCGCGGTCGCGCGTGCGCGCAGCCTCGGCGTGCCCGCCATCGTCGCCACCTTCGATCCGCATCCGCGTCGCTATTTCCAGCCCGACGCCCCTCCCTTCCGCCTGACCACACTCGACCAGCGCCAGCGTCTGTTCGCTGCGGCAGGCGCTCAGGCGATGCTGGTGTTCCGCTTCGACGCCGCGCTGGCCAGCCTGACCGCGGAAGAGTTCGCGCAGGAACGGCTGGTCGAGTTCCTCGGCGCGGCAGGCGTCGTCACCGGCGGGGACTTCACCTTCGGCAAGGGCCGCAGCGGCAATCCTGAGGTACTGGCGGAACTCGGCGACCGGCTGGGCTTCACCGCCGAAACCGTGCTGCCGGTCGGCGCAGGCGACGTCCCCTTCTCGTCCAGCCGCATCCGCGAACTGCTCCGTGAGGGCCGCCCGCGCGAGGCGGCGTACCTCCTCACCCGCCCCTTCGCGATCGAAGGCGAAGTGGTGGGCGGCGCCAGGCTCGGCCGCACGCTCGGCTATCCCACCGCCAACATGACGCTCGGCAACTATCTGCGCCCGGCATACGGCATCTACGCCGTTCGCGGCCGCCTGCCGGACGGTCGCGTGCTGAACGGCGTTGCGAATCTCGGCATCCGTCCCAGCTTCGATCCGCCGCTGGAACTGCTCGAAACCTTCTTCTTCGACTTTTCCGGCGACCTGTACGGGCAGGTGATCGAGATCCAGCTGATCGACTATCTGCGCCCCGAAGCGAAATTCGATTCGCTGGAGGCGCTGACCGTCCAGATGGACGCCGATGCGGCGAAAGCGCGAGAGTTGCTGGCCGGATAGCAAAACCCTAGCGGTAAGGCGCGGCTTCCTCTAATCCGCGCGGTTCCATGACCGACGCACCCGATTTCCGCGACACCGTCTTCCTGCCGAAGACCGATTTCCCGATGAAGGCCGGCCTTGCCACCAAGGAACCGGCGATCCTCGAGCGCTGGGCGAAGATTAACCTCTACCAGAAGCTGCGCGAGCAGCGGGCGGGGCGCGAGCGGTTCATCCTTCACGATGGCCCTCCCTATGCGAATGGCGACATTCACATGGGCCACGCGATGAACAAGATCCTGAAGGACATCGTCGTCCGATCGCAGACCCTGCTCGGCAAGGACGCGCCGTACGTCCCGGGCTGGGACTGTCACGGCCTGCCGATCGAGTGGCAGATCGAGAAGCAGTACAAGGACAAGAAGCGCAACAAGGACGAGGTGCCCCCGGCCGAGTTCCGCGCCGAATGCCGTGCGTACGCCGCCAAATGGGTCGGCGTGCAGCGCGACCAGTTCAAGCGCCTGGGCGTGATGGGAGACTGGGAAGACCCGTACCTCACGATGAACTTCGAAAGCGAAGCGATCATCGCGGGCGAGCTGCTCAAGTTCGCCGAGAGCGGCCAGCTCTATCGCGGCGCCAAGCCGGTGATGTGGTCGCCCGTAGAGAAGACCGCGCTGGCCGAAGCCGAAGTCGAATATGAGGACATCGTCTCGACCCAGATCGACGTGGCGTTCGAGATCGTGGAGGCGCCGAACGCGCCCGAACTGGTCGGCGCACATGCAGTGATCTGGACGACGACGCCGTGGACGATCCCGGTGAACCAGGCTTTGGCCTACGGGCCGGAGGTTGAGTATGTGGTCGGCCGGTTCCGTACCCATGCGGGTCCAGCCGATGGTCTGCAGCCGCTGCAGGACGTTAGTACCGAGGATAACCAGTATACGCGCTTACTGATTGCGCGAGACCTAATCGATACGTTCACCAAGCGGGTGTTCGACATCAAGCACTCGACTGAAACCGTGGTAACTACCACTTTTGAAGAAGAGTGGGCTGGCAAAGGCTCCGATCTCGCAGGCGCCGTCGCCCGCCACCCGATGCACCATCTCGGCGGCTTCTTCGCCAAGCCGCGTCCGTTCCTGCCCGGCGATTTCGTCACCACCGACGCGGGCACCGGCCTCGTCCATATGGCGCCGGATCATGGCGAGGACGATTTCATGCTGTGCAAGGCGCACGGGATCGATCCGGTCTTTGCGGTCGAGGGCGACGGCATGTACCGCGCCGACTGGCTGTGGCTGGGCGGCCAGGGTTCGGTGATCAACAAGAAGTTCACCGCGTCGGACGGCCCGATCTGCACCGATCTGCGCGAAGCGGGCGGCCTGCTCGCCGCGTCGGACGATTTCGCGCACAGCTATCCGCACAGCTGGCGCTCCAAGGCGAAGATCATCTTCCGCGCGACCCCGCAATGGTTCATCCCGATGGACCGGCCCCAGCCCGACACCAGCGCATTGCCCGCCATCGAAGCGAGCGAGGACGAAGGTGTGGGCGTTGTCGGCCAAGCCCGCGGCAACGGCCCCACCCTGCGCGAACTCGCGCTCGACGCGATCGAGCGTACCCGCTGGGTCCCCGAAAAGGGCCAGAACCGCATCAGCGCAATGGTCGAGGGCCGCCCCGACTGGGTGATCAGCCGCCAGCGTGCCTGGGGCGTGCCGATCGCGCTGTTCGTGAACCGCGAGACCGGCGACTATCTCCGCGATCCCGCGGTCAACGCCCGCATCCTCGACGCCTTCCGCGCAGGCGGGGCGGACGCATGGTATGCCGGTGATCATCAGGCCCTGCTCGGCGCCGACTACAGCCTCGACGATTACGAGGTCGTCACCGACATCCTCGACGTGTGGTTCGACTCCGGATCGACCCACAGCTTCGTCGTGGAGCAGCGTTACGGCGTCGGCACCCGCGCCAACCTGTATCTCGAAGGGTCGGACCAGCATCGCGGCTGGTTCCAGTCCTCGCTGCTCGAATCGTGCGGCACCCGCGGCCATGCGCCGTACGATGCGGTGCTGACCCACGGCTTCGCACTCGACGGCCAGGGCAAGAAAATGTCCAAGTCGCTCGGCAACGTCGTCGATCCGCTGAAGATCATCGGCGAAAGCGGGTCGGACATTCTCCGCCTGTGGGTCTCGCAGACTGATTATTTCGAGGATGTCCGCATCGGCAAGGAAGTGCTGGCCGGGACGGGCGACGCGTATCGCAAGCTGCGCAACACTTTCCGCTATTTGCTCGGCGCGCTCGACGGGTTCGAGGAGTCCGAGCGTCTCGGCGTCAACGAGATGCCCGAGCTGGAGCGCTATGTGCTCCACAAGCTCGCTGCGCTGGATGCCGAGCTGAAGGCCGCGGTCAACGATTTCGAGTTCAACCGCTACAGCCGCGCGCTGACCGATTTCGCGAACGAAGACCTGTCGGCCTTCTTCTTCGATATCCGCAAGGACTCGCTCTATTGCGACGCCCCCACGGATCCGAAGCGGCGCGCCTACCGCACCGTGCTCGACACGCTGTTCCACGCGCTGGTCCGCTATGCCGCGCCGATCATCAGCTTTACCGCCGAGGAAGTGTGGCAGGCACGCTTCCCGAGCGAGGACGATTCGGTCCATCTGCTCGAATGGCCGGTGCTGCCCGAATTGAGCGGCAGCCTGACCGCCGACTGGTCGCAGGTCCGCGCGCTGCGCGAGAAGGTGACCGAAGCGATCGAGCCCTATCGCCGCGAAAAGACGATTCGCTCCAGCCTCGAGGCCGAAGTGACCGTCCCCTCGCTGCCGATGGACGAAAGCGACCTCGCCGAGCTGTTCATCGTCTCGAAGGTGACGCAGGGCGGCGATGCGGTCACGGTTCAGCCCACCGAGCGCCTTAAATGCGGCCGGTGCTGGCGGCATCTACCGGAAGTTGCGAACGACGGCGCTCTGTGCGACCGCTGTTCCGGGGTGGTGACTGAATGAACGTGACTCGCGGTATCGGTTTGCTCGTGGCGCTGCTGGTGTTCCTGATCGATCAGGGCACCAAATATCTCGTCACGCACACCCTCGGCCTGTCGTACGAAGGCGCGTGGATGGAGATCGTCTCGTTCTTCGACCTGCGCTATGTCGAGAATATCGGCGTGTCGCTGGGCCTGATGCGCGCCAGCAACGAAGCAATGCGCTGGGGCCTCGTGGCGCTCACCAGCGCGATCGCGGCCGGCGTGGTGTGGTGGATGCTGCGCGAGCGCAAGCTGCCCGACGTCGCGGCGCTGGGCCTGGTCCTCGGCGGCGCGCTGGGCAACATCCTCGATCGCACCCGGCTGGGCTATGTCGTCGATTTCGCCGATTTCCATATCAATGAATGGCGTCCGTTTTTGGTCTTCAATGTCGCCGACGCCGCGATTACCATCGGTGTGCTGATCCTGTTGATCCGCGCGCTCTTCTTCGGGGAAAAGCCCCGTGCGACCCAGGATCCTGTGGAGAATATCAATGCGTAAGTCTGTTCTGATCGTCGCCGCCCTGGGCGTCGCCACTTCGCTCTCGGCTTGCGGCAAGAGCGGTTACGACCGCACCCGTCCGGACGAATTCGCCGTCGCCCGCGCTGCGCCGCTGGTGGTGGCGCCCGATATCGCGCTGGTCCCGGCGCGGCCGGGCGCACCGCGTCCGCAGGACGGCAATGCGCAGAACCAGGCGCTCGAGGCGATGTTCGGCGGCTCGGCTGCACGCAGCCCCAGCGAGAACGCCACGCTCGACGCCGCCGGCCGCACCACTGCCGAGCCGGGCGCACGCACCACCGCGGGCAGCCCGGACACCGCCGTGGTCGACAAGGGCCAGACCACCCGCGACATCGTCGCCGCCCCGGAAGGCGACGGCCAGGAAGCCAAGGCTTCGACGCCGCAATAAGCCGCTGGCGATTGCCGGAATCAGAAAGGGCCGCCCCCAACCGGGAACGGCCCTTTTCTTTTGGTAGTTATTGTTCGGCAAAACCGAGGTCGACTGTCCGTCATTGGGTGGCTGGCGATCACTGCTCTCGATATGATGAGGCAATGGTCGGAGAGAATAATGGGCGTAGGGATCAGGGTCGGCAGCATCACGGACGAGATTGGCACCGGCGATTTTCTTCACGCCTTTTTCTCGACGGTCAGCGGGAGACTGGAACGCGATTGGGGCGAGCGTTTTCCATCGCTGATGACCCTTTATCGTGGCAGCCTGCCTGCGGATCGCGCGGCCGCCGCGCTCACCGAACTGGCTGAGATTCGATCGGAACTTGCCGCATTCCCGCCAGACCAGCTTATCTGGGACATCGAAGATCTCACCAAGCTGCCGCCTTGGGGAAGCGACATATCTCCCGACATTACCGACCTGTCCAATTACTTTGTAACCTCCGCCGGGCGCGATCTCATAGACGTTATGCGAGAAGCGCTCGAAGCGTCGCGAGCGGAACATCGAACAGCGGAGATCGTCGCATACTGAACGTCCGCTTTTGAGCCGCCAGTCGGCTTGGGTTTGCGGAAGCACAGCCCGCATTTATTTTTGCAGCGCACACGACGGCGCGCGCCCAAAAGCAAGGGGGCCGCGGAACCGGTTACCCGGCGCCGCGACCCCCATGTTACGCTTGATCGGGTGGCTTAGAAGGCCGCGCCGAACGAGACCACGACGGCGCCGTCCGCACCGATCGCATCCTTGTAGCCGAACGCGGTCGGCTCGTCGGTGTTCACGTACGACACGCCGAGCGTGAAGTTCTTGTAGCTGCCTTCGACGCCGAACGAATAGTCCATCACCTTGCCGTCGGCACCGCCCAGGAAGCTGTCGCTCTCGGCATAGCCGAGATGGCCCTTCAGCTTGAGCGGGGTCGAGGGGATGGCCACCGCGACGTCGGTATAGGCATAGATGCCGCTGAAATCAGCCAGCGCGTCCTGGCCGCCCGGAGCCCAGGCAACCGAACCCTTGATCGTTGCCGGACCGATGGTGCCGGTCAGCGCGACATAGGGCTCGACCACGGTGCTGTTGTTGGCACCCGGATAGAGATAGATGGTCGCGCCGATATCGCCGGTCAGGCCGGGAACGATTTCCTTGGCGAAGCCGCCATAGAGATCGATTTCGGTGCCGTTGGCGAACGAGATGCCCGAACCCCAGACGCCGAAATACAGGCCGCTCGAGTGGGTGACCGAGAAAGTACCCTGGATGGTCGCTTCTTCGCTGGTCTGGCTGAAGCCGCGGAAGCGATAGTCGGAAACGACCGTCGCGCCACCGGCAATGGTGAAATCGGCCGGCGGATCAGTCTCGTCCTGGGCCAGAGCGGGGGTGGCACCGGCGAGCGCAAGCGCGCCGAGCATGATCTTCGAGAAACGCATCGTAGTCCTTTCGGTTTGAATTCGATGGTTCCCGCCTGCTGTCTGCGGTGCGAACTGTCTGAAGCGCCCTCTGGGCCTCCGCGTCGCTGTCGCCGACGCAGCAACATTGCCGAAACGCGCTGCGGCGCACAACAAAATACGCATGTTTACGTAAGGAAAGCCGAAGGTGTTGCGGCACCGCAACAGAATGTGGCTACGGTGCGGCTTTTGTGCCCCGATGGGACGTCAGGCCGGGCGCACCGCCACAATCGCGTCCACTTCCACCACAGCGCCGAGCGGCAATGCCGGCACGCCGACCGCGCTGCGGGCATGCTTGCCCGATTCGCCGAACACCGCGGCCATCAGTTCCGACGCGCCATTGGCGACCTTGGGCTGATCGGTGAAGCTGCCTGCCGAGTTCACGAACACGCCGAGCTTCACGATACGCTCGACCCGATGGAGATCGCCGCCCAGCGCCTTCTTGATCTGCGCCAGCAGCATCAGGCCGCAGCGCTGCGCCGCCTCGACACCGAATTCCAGCTCGCGGTCCTCGCCCATACGCCCGGTCATCAGCGCGCCGTCCTTGAACGGCAGCTGCCCGGAGACATGGAGCAGCCCGGCAGCCTCGACCGCGGGGACATAGGCAGCGACGGGCGCCGCGGCTTCGGGGAGGGTCAGGCCGAGTTCGGCCAGCTTCGCTTCGATCTGGGTGGTCATGGTCAGCGGTCAACCATCCTGAGCCGCAGCGGTCAACCCCGCGGCGAACCGCGACGCGATCCAGCTCCGCGCTTCCTGCCAGTCGTCGATCCGGGCATGCGCAAAGGGCGCGGGCGGCACATGCGGCGCCAGATCCGGCTCGGACACCATATGCAGGCGGAACACCTCGGGCGCATGCTTCGCCACCGATTCGTGATGCACCGGCAGATCGTCGACGAACACCGCGACGCTGGGCGCATATTCCTCGACCAGCCGCGCGACCGGGCCGCCCTTCCCGCCCTGATTGCATTCGACCCGGTGGACGATGCCGTGCGCCGCCAGCTGATCGATGCGGTGCTCGCGGCAATGGTCGCCCAGATTGGTCAGCACCACGATGTCCGCCACCTGCGCCAGATCGGCCAGCGCCTCGCGAGCGTGCGGCACCAGCGTCTGCCGGCCCATCTCGGACGGGAAGAAGCCGTTGATCAGCCCCCACATATCCTCGCGCTCGACCCGGCTGCCGTCGGCGCGGCGCGTCATCGAATTCTCGAAATGGCCGCCCGCCATCGCGAAATCGATCGCATGCGCTTCGTCCAGCCACACGCCGAAATGGCGCACCATATGGAGCAGCACTTCGTCACAATCGGTGATCAGCAGGGGTTTCATGCGTGCTCCAGCGTCGCGCGCGCCGCGACCAGTTCGGTGGGTTTCACGTCCAGCGCAGCGGCGCAGGCGATCAGATCGGGTTCGAATGCCTCCAGAAAGCCCAGCGTGGCCGCCAGCAACGCCGGATCGCCTGCCCGCGCGCGCAGCTCGGCCGGGTCCAGCCCGGTCGTGTCGAGCAGCCGCGACGCCCGCGCCGGATCGCCCAGCGTCCATACCAGCGCGGAAAGCGCCAGCGCTTCCGCCGTGGAGTTTGTCTCGCTGGCCGCCATCGCCTAGAAGCATCCCGAAATCATGAGGTTCTGCGCGTGGCAAAAAGGGTGCTCGTTGTCGAGGACAACGAACTCAATCTGAAGCTCTTCTGCGATCTGTTGCGTGCGCACGAGTTCGAAGTGGCGCCGGTAAAGGACGGTCGCGAAGCCGTGGCGCGTGCGCGCGAGTTCGCGCCCGATCTGGTGGTGATGGATATCCAGATGCCGCACGTCACCGGTCTCGAGCTGATCCAGCAGATGAAACTGGACGCCGATCTGCGCGCGATCCCGATCATGGCGGTGACCGCCTATGCCGGTCATGAGGACGAGGATCGCATCCGCACCGCAGGCGCCAACGCCTATGTCTCCAAGCCGATCAGCCTGGCGCGCTTCATGGAAGAAGTGCGGGCGCTGGTGCCAACCGGCTGAAGCCGGATTTCAAAAAAGACGTTCAAACTGAAAAACCCTCCTCCCGCACGGGAAGAGGGTTCAGCGCGGCGCGGGATTCGCATCCCGGCCGATTCGCTGCAAAGCCGGCGCGCCGAAGCGCGCACGCGGCTTACTTGATCTTGGCTTCCTTGAACTCGACATGCTTGCGCACGACCGGGTCGTACTTGCGGAACGACATCTTCTCGGTCGTGTTGCGCGGATTCTTCTTCGTGACGTAGAAGAAGCCGGTGTCCGCCGTGCTGACGAGCTTGATCTTGACAGTGGTCGGCTTGGCCATGACCCGAAACCCTTGATTCAGTAAAAAAGGAAAAGCGGCGCGCAAGCGCACCGCTATCAGGCGGGGCGGATGCGGCAACCGACTCCAAAAGTCAAGCATGTGAGTCGATTCGTCTCTCATGCGCCCTTAACATTATGCGGTTAGGGTGCCGCTTACCATGGAAGCCCTTGTTCCCGCCTTCATCGCCGCGCTGCTGACCCAGCTGGGCGAGCGGCCCGCGATCCTGACCGCGATCCTCGCCGACCGCTATGGCCGGCCGCTGACAGTCGCCTTCGCGGCGGGGCTGGCGCATGCCGCGCTCAACGCGCTGGCGGCGCTGGGATCGATCGCCATCGCGCCGACGCTGACCCCCAACGCCCAAGCGCTGTTTCTCGCGGTTGCGCTGGTGATCGGCGGCCTCGGCGCGCTGTTCCCCGCAAAGACGCCCGACCGGCTGGAAAGCTGGGGCCTGGGATCGCTGTTCACCGCCTTCCTCGGCGTATTCAGCCTGGCGCTGGGATCGCAGACCCAGTTCTTCACCCTGGCCTTCGCGGTCCGCGGCGAGCCATGGTTCGCCTTTGCCGGCGCGGCCGCAGGCGCGTTTGCCGTCGCCTTCGTCGCGGCGGTGATGGGTGAGGCGATGTGGCAGCGGATCCCGTTCCGCCCGTTCCGCTGGTTGGTCTCCGCGCTGTTCCTTGTCGCCGGAATCGTGATCGGCGCAGGCGCGTTGCGCCTCATCTGACGAAAAGGGCCGGGCGTGACCCCGGCCCTTTCGCTGTTCTTCGGATCGCAGCGCTTACTTGATCGCCGCGAGATGGGTCTCGACCGTCTTCAGGATCTCGTCGGTCAGCGCGCCCTCGGAATAGGGCTGCACCTGACGCAGGCTCATGCCCTTGAACATCTCGTACGACGGATGCGGCAGCAGGGCGGGCACGTCGGCGTCGAGCACAGCCTTCGCCTTGGGATCGGCGGCCAGCACTTCGATCGGCGTGTCGAGGTTGAACTTGGCGGCCGGTGCCGTGGCAGGCGCAGGGGCCGGAGCCGACTGGGCCGAAGCGGCGGCGGGGATCATGAATGCAGCGGCGGCCGCAGCGGCGAGAACGAACTTCATCGGGCAACTCTCCAGCATAAGTGGAGCCCCCGCTCCACGCTGTGCGAGTCGTACCGCGATTCTGTGGCGCCCGCGAGACCGATTCAGCGCCCGCCCAGCGTAATCATCCACCAGTCGGGCGGCGCGCCGAAGCGCAGCGGCAGGATGCTGGTCCCAAGTCCGCCGGTGACGATCACCGCCCGCCCGCGATCGACATAAGCGCCGCAGGGGAAGCGGCCATTGCCCGGCAGGCCAAGCTGGTCGCGCCCGGGGAACATGATCTGTCCGCAATGGGTGTGACCGCCCATCACCACGCTGAGCGTCCTGGGCAGACGCGGTGCCACCTCGGGGCCGTGGACCAGCAGGATCGCCGGCCCCTTGGCGCGCTTCCCCAGATCGATGACATGCTTCAGATTGCCATGTCCGGTCAGCCCGTCGCCCATGCCGACCAGAGTCAGCACGCCGACCTTGACCGCTTCATCGTCGAGCACGCGCACGCCGGCTGCGGTCAGCGCCGCCTCGAGCTTGGTCGCGTCGCGCGAATAATCGTGATTGCCCAGCACCGCATAGACACCCAGCGGCGCCAGCAGCCTGGCCAGTGGCGCGGCCAGTTCGGCATCGGGATATTGCCGCGTCGAAAGCCCGCGATCGCCGGTGATGTCGCCCGCGATCAGGATCAGGTCGGGATGCTGGGCATTCACCTGCTCGACGATCCGCGCCATCCGCTCGGGCGGCATGTCCGGCCCCTGCATGTGCAGATCGCTGAGCAACGCGACCCGCAGCGGCGCGGTGCCTTCGGGCCAGTCCTGCATCTTCACCGTGATCCGGCGCAGCACCGGATCGGCGAGCGAATTGGCATATCCCCATCCGGCCAGCACCAGGATCACGAGGAAGACGAAGCCGAGCATGCGGAGGAACATCGCGCCCACACTAGCGTAGAGCGGGCATGACGGCCATCTTCCAATGATGCGCGCCTTTGCCGACCTGCTCGATGGGCTGATCTACACCCGCTCGCGCAATGCCAAGCTGCGCCGCATCGGCGATTATCTGAAGACCACGCCCGATCCCGATCGCGGCTGGGCGATGGCCGCGCTGACCGGCGGGCTGGATTTGCCCGCCGTGAAACCCGCGCTGATCCGCGCCATGGTCGAGGAACGCGTCGATCCCGTGCTGTTCGCGATGAGCCGCGATTTCGTCGGCGATTCGGCCGAGACCATCGCCCTGCTCTGGCCCGAACCGGCCACCCCGCCAGAGGAAAACGCGCCGCTGCGCATTTCCGAAGTGGTCGATACGCTGTCGAAACTCTCGAAATCCGATGCCCCCGCCGTCCTCGCGTCGATGCTCGACCGGCTCGACGCGGACGAACGCTTCGCGTTGCTCAAGCTCGCCACCGGCGCACTCCGCGTTGGCGTCTCCGCACGGCTCGCCAAGACCGCACTGGCGCAGGCGTTCGGGCTGGAGGTCGATGCGGTGGAGGAGGTGTGGCACGGCCTGATCCCGCCCTATGCCCCATTGTTCGACTGGGCCGAGGGCAAGGGCGCACAGCCCACCTCGGAGAATGTCCCGGTCTTCCGCCCGTTCATGCTCGCCCATCCGCTGGAGGAAGCAAGCGTCAGCCTCAACGATTATGCCGCCGAGTGGAAATGGGACGGCATCCGCGTCCAGCTGGTCCATGTCGCGGGCGAGACACGCCTCTACAGCCGCGCGGGCGACGACATCACCCACAGCTTCCCCGAACTGGCGGCGGCCTATCGCACGCCGGGCGTGCTCGACGGCGAATTGCTGGTGCGCGGCGAGGCACAGGGTGGAGAGGGCGGCGCGGGCAGCTTCAACGCGCTGCAACAGCGGCTCGGCCGTAAGGTGGTTTCGGCGAAGACGCTGGCCGAGTATCCGGCCTTCGTCAGGCTCTACGACATTCTCTTCGACGGCCGGGAAGACCTGCGCGAGCTGGGCTGGTCCGCGCGCCGCCCCCGGCTGGAGGCATTCGCAGCGGGTCTGGACCCAGCCCATTTCGACGTCTCCGCCCTGATCGAAGCGTCTGATTTCGCCGCACTGGAGGAAATCCGCGCCGGCGCACGCGACGCCGCCATCGAAGGGGTGATGCTCAAGCGGCGGGACTCGCCCTATGTCCCCGGCCGCCGCGCGGGCCTGTGGTACAAATGGAAACGCGATCCGCTCACCGCCGATTGCGTGCTGATGTATGCCCAGCGCGGCAGCGGCAAGCGATCGTCCTTCTATTCCGACTATACCTTCGGCGCATGGAGTGAAGCGGGCGAACTGCTCCCCGTCGGCAAGGCTTATTTCGGCTTCACCGACGAGGAGCTGAAATGGCTCGACCGGTTCGTGCGCAACCACACGCTCAACCGCTTCGGCCCGGTGCGCGAGGTGGAGAAGAGCCTCGTCCTAGAAGTCGCATTCGATTCGATCCACGAATCGAAGCGCCACAAATCCGGCCTCGCCATGCGCTTCCCCCGGATCAGCCGCATCCGTACCGACAAGCCCGCGGCCGAAGCCGATACGATTCAGACGATGCGCAAACTCGTGACCTGATCGCCGCTGGCCGCCATAAGACGTTTCATGAGCGATCCGATCCCGATTCCGCGCCTCGCCGCCGCCGTGCTGCTCGGGACGCTGCCGGCGCTCCTGTTCGGCGTGGTCGTCCTGGCGATCTGGTCGGAAATCGACTCGCTCGATACCCTGCGCCCGACCGGGGTGTTCGCCATGTTCATGATCGGCGCGGCCGTCTTTCCCGGCATCCCGGCCGCGGCGATCTTCCTGCGCGATCCCGAAGCGTCGACGCTTCGCTGGACAGTCGTGGGCGCGGTCAACGGCCTGATCGCGATCTCGCTGGTCGAGATGTGGATCTTCGGCCTCTCGGCGCCGCTGATGCTGCTCACTTTCGCTGGTCCGCTGATCCTGATGCTGAACGGCGCCACGCTCGTGCTGGGCGCACTGGCCGGGCTGGGCGCGCGTTACGCTGCCACCTGGCTGACGAACGGCCAGTGACCGCGACCTGGCTTCCGGCCGCCATGATGATCGCGTCGGGATCGATCCACGCGGTCGTCAACGCGATCCTGAAGGGCGGCAAGGACAAGATGGCCGGTCGTGCGGTGATCGACGGATCGAGCGCGATCATCCTGTTGCCCGCCACCCTGTTCGTGCCGCTGCCCGATGGCGCGTGGCACTGGCTGGCGATCACCGCGGTGCTGCACTGCTTCTATCTGTTCGCGCTGGTCCGCGCGTTCGAGACCAGCGATTTCTCCGCCGCCTATCCGATCCTGCGCGGCACGGCGCCGCTGCTCACCGCCGCGCTGGCCATCGGCGTGTTCGGCGAACCCGCGACATTGCGTGAGCTGATCGGCATCGCCCTGATCGGCGCGGCGATGTTCGTGATGGTGCTGGGCAAGCATATCGACCGCAAGGGCCTGGGCTGGGCGCTGGTCACCGGCGTGCTGATCGCCTGCTATACCGTGATCGACGCGAACGGCGTCCGCGCCGCGCCGACGCCGATCAGCTTCATCGTGTGGATGTTCGTCCTGATGGGCGGACTGACCGTGGCGATGTTCGCTACGGTCTCGCGCGGCCGCATCTTCGTCTCGGCGCGCAGCCAGTGGCGCGCGGGCGCGGTCGCGGGCGCCCTGTCGATCCTGACCTATGGCCTCGCGCTCAGCGCCTTCGCGCTCGGCCCCACCGCGCCGCTGGCCGCGCTCCGCGAAACGGGCATGGTCACCGCGCTGGTCCTGGCGACCCTGTTCCTGAAGGAACGCGTGACCCTAGGCCGTGCCATCGGTGTGCTCGGCATATTGGCCGGGGCGGTGCTGATCCTGACGCGCTGAGCGCTTGCCAGCCAACCGATGCCGCCGCATCCTGCCACCATGACCACGCCCCCCGAACCGATCGATCCGACCCGGCTCGCCACTGCCATCGTGATCGGCACACTGTTCCTCGCCGTGCCCTTCTCGATCATCGGCATGGCCGCGGCCTATGGCTATCCGGGCTGGGCAGAGATCGGGGTGAATACCGGGATCAAGAGCGTCAGCTATGCGCTGATCGTCACCGCGCTCGCCATGCCTTTCGCGATGCACCGGCTGCGCGATCCGGCGCTGCGACCGCTGCGCTGGGCCTATGCCGGGCTGATCGCGGGTGTCGCCGGATCGGGGCTGCAATCCACGCTGATGGTGTTCGGCTATTTCGGCTGGATGCCCGACATGGCGCCGCTGATCGGCATCGCGATGGGCGTGGGCGCCGGCAGCGGACTGGTCGCGGCACTTGCCGCCTGGGTGGTCCTCAAGCTGTGGTCGCAACGCTGACATGGCGCCGGTTCCGGTCGATCCCGCCAAGGTCCGCGAGTTTCCTGACGCGGATGCCTTTTACGACTGGCTGAGCCGGCATCACGACCGTCAGGACGAATTATGGATCAAGATCCACAAGGTCGCCTCCGGCCTGCCCTCGATCACGCCCAAGGAAGCGATCGACGTCGTGCTGTGCTGGGGGTGGGTCGACGCGATCCGCAAGAGTCATGACGAGAGGAGCTTCCTCCAGCGCTACACCCCGCGCACCCGCAAGAGCATCTGGAGCAAGATCAACATCGACAATGTCGCCCGCCTGATCGACGAGGGCCGCATGACCGAACACGGCCTGCGTGAGGTCGATGCGGCCAAGGCCGATGGCCGCTGGGACCGCGCCTATGGCAGCGGCAAGGACATGAAGATCCCCGACGACCTTCAGGCCGCGATCGACGCCGTGCCCGCGGCAAAGGCGATGCTACCCAAACTCACCGAGCAGAACCGCTTCGCGCTGGCCTTCCGCACCCACAATATGAAGACCGAAGCCGGGCGGAAGAAGAAGATCGCGGCATTCGTCGACATGCTGGCGCGCGGCGAGACGATCTATCCGCAAAAGGCGCGGTAGGCGGTACCCACACTCAAAATCCTCCTCCCGGAGGGGGAGGAATAGGGGACTCAGCCCATATCCTCATTGTGCCTGATATGGACGCCCGGCGGCCCCGCAATGGCGGCTTCGACAAGAGCGGCCGCGACCATGCTCGCAGGGCTGACGCGCAACCGCCGCGGCAACAGCGGCGCCAACATGCCGAATCCGATCAGCGCCATTCGTTCGCCAGCACGCGCCGGTTCGCGAAGACCGTCCAGCACGCTCGGGCGGAGGATCGTTAGCGACGGGAAGCCAAGTTGCTTCAACGCCACTTCCAGCTCGCCCTTGGTACGCGGGTAAAGCAGCCGCGAACGCGGATCTGCGCCGAGCGACGAGGTCAGTGCGAAGCGCGTCGCCCCATGATCCCGCGCATGCTTCGCGACCGCCAGCGGCGTGTCAAAGTCGATCGCCCGGAACGCTTCAGCCGAACCGGCAACTGCGCGCGTCGTACCGAAGGCGCTGATGACCCCATCGACCGCCCACCACTCGGCATCGCCGGGCAAGGCAGCGAAATCGACGGTGACATTTTCCAGCTTGCCGGCAGGCGGGATCGGACGCCGGGTCAGCGCCACGACCTTGCTTACCCGCTGGTCGGCAAGCGCCAGCTGCAGCGCGAGCTTCCCGACCAGTCCCGTAGCGCCAAGGATCAGCAATCTGGTCATGCTCGACTCCCCGCCGCCGTACCGGATTAAGTAGCCTAGCCCCGCAAGGCAAAGGGAGCCAACTCATTCAGGCGCAACCCAAGGCCCTTCCCCAGCGAAGGCTGGGGCCCAGTTGCGGGACGTGCGTTGGAGAGCATCGAGCGCCGTTACGACCACCTTGGCAACTGGGCCCCAGCCTTCGCTGGGGAAGGGCATTTATTGGAAAGATACAAATGCCAAAAACAAAAGGGCCGGAGGTTTCCCCCCGGCCCCTTGTTTCATCGTTCAGCTGAAGAAGATCAGCTGCCCGGCGTCAGGTTCACTGCCGCATACTTACCGCGACGGTCCACCTCCAGCTCGAACTCGAGCCGGTCGCCTTCGTTGAGCGTCGGCATGCCGGCGCGCTCGACGGCGCTGATGTGGACGAATGCGTCGGGCTGGCCGTCGTCGCGCTGAATGAAGCCGAAGCCCTTCATCGCGTTGAAGAACTTGACCGTGCCGGTCGCCTTCTCGCCCGTCAGCTGACGCTGCGGACCACCGGCGCCACCGCGCGGGCCCGCATCGCGGTCACGCGGCGGACCGCGGTCTTCGACTGCCATCGGCTCGCCATCGATCTTCAGGTCGGTCGCCGAAATACGGCCGCCGCGATCGACAAGCGTGAAGCCCATCGGCTGACCTTCAGCCAGACCGGTCAGGCCGGCCTGCTCGACTGCCGAGATATGAACGAACACGTCTTCGCCGCCGTCATCACGCACGACGAAGCCGAAACCCTTCTGGGCGTTGAAGAACTTGACCACGCCAGTCGCTTCACCAACGACCTGCGGGGGCATGCCGCCGCCACCGCCGCCGCCGCGGCGGAAACCACCGCCGCCGCCGCCGCCGAAGCCGCC
>NZ_JARNTV010000048.1 GCF_029433115.1 Sphingomonas sp. AOB5
GACCTCGCGGCCGGCCGTGATCGCGGCGCGGCCGATGCCCTGCACCGTGCGCCGCGTCGCATCGAGCGCCCGCGCGCCGCGCTCGCGGATATCGAGTAGAAGCGATAGCCTCACGTCCGCCCCTCTTTGGCAATTCGCTCAGCCTGGCTCAGCCAGAACTCCAGCATCTGATCGTCCAGCGCCCACGCCTCGGAGGGCGGGAAGCCGAAGCCCAGAACGAGATCGCCTAAGCGGTCCCGCCAGTCGCTGAACCAGGCGCCATGAAAAAACCGAACACCGCATCGATGCGGTCCAGGTCCACTGCATCCAGTTTCAGCGTCGAGACGCGGAGCAGCCCGGTCTGCGCCTCGATCAGGCGAAGCAGCCGCTCATAGTAAGTGGCCGGTTGGTCCAGGATGAGCATGTCCGCGCCGGTCAGCCGCTTGAGCTGAAGCTCGGACACGGTGCGCGACTGCTGGCCCTCGATCACCTCGATCGGCAGCAGTAGGGGGCAACGGTTGTCGGGCGTCAGATAAGCCGGCCGCTCGACCTTCTTCTCCTCGGACATCAGCGCACCTCCTCGGCCGGTGGGCCGTAGAACACGACCGGCGCCTTGCCGCTGCTGGTGTCGACGGTCGGCGCGCCTTCGGTCCAGGCATGGCGGATGACAAAGGCCTGGCCGGTATCGAACTCGACGCTGAGCGTCACATCGTCCATCGCGGCGATCGCCGTCGGACTGAACGAACCCTTCGACTGCGCATCCAGCTCGACCTTTGCGGGCTTCGGCTCGCCGTACTTGAAGCCACCGGCGCTATAGTCGCCGCCGACCGGCTCGCGAACCGGGCCGCCCGGATCGAGCTTCACGTTGCCCGCATGAATCGTCCGACCATCGGCTTTTACCGTCGCGCGGCCGGTGTGCTGGTTGGGATTGGCCATTCTGAACTTCCTCTAAGATGCCTCTAAAGCGCCGCTCAGCCGATGAACTCGAAGCGCGCCGCCCAATTGAAGAGCGGATCGACGAGATCAGGCGTGAGCAGCAGATTGCATTGGGTCGGGTCGGTAGCGTCCTGCTCGATCACGAAGCCGGCGATGAACGTGTCGATATTCTCGATCAGCTCGGCCTCCTCCCAGTCGCGCGCGAGCGCGATGGTCTCGAAGCGACCGCTATCGCGCGTCCCGGCGGTGTTCTTGGAGCGCGGAAACTTGCGCGCCATCATTTCTCGCCAGCTGTAGCTCAAGTATCCGAGGGTCGAGGTGCGGGTGATATCCAGCCAGTTGCGATCCGGCGCCGAGAAACTGTTGACCTGACGGAAGCTGATCAGTCGTTCGATCTCGACGTCGCCGGAGGACGTGAAAGTCACGGTAGAAATACCGGCATTGAGAAGCTGCTCGCGCTCTGCGTCGATGAACCGGTCGGTTGCGATCGGCGCGACGATGCCGGTCAGCTTCAGCCCGGTCTGTTGTCGCGCGGGATCGATCGCGAGGGCGTTCCCTGCGACGGCCGCAACGGCGGCGGCCAGCTTCCAGGGCGGTGACGGCATTTTCTTTACACCGATGCCCGTCGTATGGATGCCATTGCGCGTCTGGCCGAAGGAAACGCAGGTGCTCAAGGTCCCGGTGACGCCGATAAACGCGCGGCCCGGGATCTGCCGCGCCGCGCCCCAGCGGCTGTCAAGCTCGGTATCCGCCGTCGTCAGATTGGCGGCATCATTCAGCCCAAGCGCGATGTACGGATACCATTCGGTGCCCAGGGCCGCCCACACCGCCGAGAGATCCGGATTGGTCGCACCGACCACGCTCGACGCAATGACGCTGGTGACGCCACCGGGAAGCGCCTGGTTCTCGAAATGGTTCTGGCGCAGATCCAGCTCGTTGCCGGCAGTACCCTTATGGCGGAACGTGACGGTGACGACGCCCGCGGCACTGGTCGCGGTAACCGGAAGATCGAGGCTGGCATTGATCGCTGCCGCGGTCGCGGTTGCCATGGCGGTCGCACTATCGCCACTCGCGACCACGACAGGGACCTTCACACCGCCGATCATGTAGGACAGCTCGCCCGCGGCGGACGAAGGCCCGGTCAGCGTGATCGTCCAGACAGCCGCGGTGCCGCCCGCATTCTCATCGATCGACATCGCCCAGATCTCGATCGATGAGTTCGCCAGAAGCGCCGAGGCCACCATGCCGTGCAGCTGGGAGCCGCGGCCGAAATATTCTGCGGCCTGGTCAGCGGTCACCATACGCCGCCGCTGTAATGCGGCGACGGTGCCAGCCGCGCGGCGATAGCCAACGACCAGAAGCTTGTTGAGCGCCGGGGGCAGACCGCTGATTGCGCGACGCGCAGAGAACTCAGCGCGACTTCCCGGCACACGGCGAGGCGTGATGCTGTCGAATGCGATGGTCACTTGGCCTTGCTCCCCTTGCTCGCGGTGTCGGCCGCGTCACTTTCGACGCCGGCATCGCCATCGGCGGCACGTTCGCCCTTCAGCACGGCGGCCTCGCTGGTCATCTCGATGTCGCCATCGTCCAGGCGGCGCTGCCAGAAGCTGTCCCAGGGCACGCCCTTGCCATGCGGCGGCACCAGGGCATTGCCGGCCGCGGGATCGCGGACATCGCGCCCCTCGGCCGGCTTGATGAAGCGGCGGTCGGTCATTCTTCAACTCCCAGGGAAACGACGCTTGTCGCGTCGGCGTGATCGTCGTCGGGCAACTGCGTCCCGGGTTCGAGCGGGTCGCGATCGACCGGGACCGGATCGCCGAACGGCGCCAGGTCCCAGTTGGCATGCAGCCGCAGCAGAGCGTCGGGATCGGTCTCGCCGTCGCCGGTGACGGCGATCGGGAAGGTGCAGGTCAGCTCGACCGCATAGCGCGACATGGGCCGCTTGGTGTCGCCGACCAGCGGCGCCACCGCGCGGGCCGGGCCGCACGAGAGCGGCTTGACCAGGCCGAGGTTCAGCGACTGCCCCTCCAGCGCGGCGACCGCGCCCAGCAACAGACGATAGCTGCCCGGTTCGGTTGCGGGATTGGGGCCGCCATGGCGCTGATACTGCTCGCCCGGTCGCCGGTTCTCGTCGGCGATCATCAGGCCGAACGATCCGGTGACGTGCAGCTCGTCTTCGCCGGTCTCCGCATTGTAGGCCTGCACGGCGCCGTTCCAGCCCGAGAAGGTGACCCAGGCGGCCGGGCACTGGACGAGTGCGTCGGAGTAGAGATCCGCCTCCCACGGATTGGGGAAGGTGGTCAGCGTCTTCCAGCTGAAGCCGAGGCTCCCTTCCACCGCGCGCAGCCGCGCCAGCATCGCCTGCTCGATCGCCGCGATCATCGCGTGCCCCCGTTCACCGGCATGCCCATCGCGGAGAGGCCGCGCTCGAGCACGGTCCAGAAGCCGTAGCGATCGAGGAATGGGTTCAGCAGGTTGGTCAGCACGCAATAGCGGCGGCTCGGGATGCTGTGGTGGCCGTGATGGTGGCCGCCCGACTGGAATAGCCCGGCGGTCTGGAGCGTGCGCACGATGTACGGCAACCCCAGCGGCGGCCGGTGCGCCCAGAAATGAACTTGATTCATCATCAGCCCGCCGATCGTCGCCGCGACCCAGAAGGGCGACGGGCCGGTCAGCAGGAAGACGAGCGCCGAGATCGGCACGACCGCTGCCCAGGTGGTCGAGTTGCGGGTGAGGAAGCCGGCGCGCGTGAACGCCACCGGATCGGTGTGATGCAGCCGGTTCGGCGCGACGATCCACCGGCCGACGATCGGCCAGCGCGCCTCGGCGGCGCGATCCTCCCACCAATGGCCCAGCCCGCCGACGAAATCGGCGAACAGCCATCCGGCAACGATCTGCCCGAGGATCTCGAAGCCGGTCACCAGCCGATGTCCTCGAAAAGCATGCCCAGCGCTTGCAGCGGCCAGCCAAGCGCGGCGATCCAGTCGTCCCGCTCCATTGGACGCCGCTGCAAGCGCGCATCCTCGACGCCGAATGCTAGGCTGGCAACGACACCACCGATATAGCAGGTGAGCAGCGCGGTCATGCTGCCTCCCCCGCCACATAGTCGCCGGCCATGCCGATCATGTCCTCCTGCGCGCCGGGCGAGACGCCGAGGAACTCGCGAGCAGGCGTGTTCGCCTGGCGCGAATGGGCGCGGACCATCACTTCCATCGGCGACTGAAGCCGCACGCCGAACACGACGCTCATGATGCGGCGATGCGCAGAGACCTGCTCAGTCCCGGTGAAGCCGTCGTTCTGGCGCCGCGCGTAGATCACGTTCGTGCCGACCCGGACATAGCTGCGGCCGACCTCGCGGTTCATCGACGGGCGCAGCCGAGGCGGCTTGCCGTGCAGGATCTTGCGATTGTCGCCCTCGGGCCGGAACACCGGCAGCCAGGGGATGCCTGCCGGCGTATGCTCGCCGTCGAAATTGTCGTCGATATCGCTCTCGATGACCTGGCCGAGGATATCGAGCAGCGGTTCGGGGTTCTCCAGCCGGCCGATGATGCCGGTCAGCTGGCGCTCGACCTCCTGCTCGCCCTTGAACGCGATCGTGTAGTCCGCGCCCGCCATCAGAACGAACCCAGCGTGTCGCGGCTGAAGACGCGATCGCGCGACGGCACGATCACCGCGCCATCGCGCGCGGGCAGATCGCCGCGGCCTTCGTCCAGCTTCAGGATGCCGTCGCGGATCTCGCGCAGCTGGCGCCGGACCTCGGCTTCGCGATCCTTGACGTCTTCGGTGCGGGTGCTGTGCATCGCGGCAAAGGCCAGCGTCAGGTTGATCGCGCGGAGCAGCGGCGGCACTGCGATGCCCATTGCCTGGGCATGAACTTTGGCGACATAGCCATCGATCTCCGCGGCCGCCGTCGCCAGTTTAAGCTCGACTTTCGCGATCACCGTCGCATCCCACGACGGCGCGTTGGCGAGCTGGACGAGTGCCTGCTCCCCATATTCTGCGCGCATATCGTCGGCGGTGGCGTACATGGTGGCGATCGATCCTCGTGAATGAAGCCCCCGGCGCAGTCGGGGCACCTTCGGCGCCGGGGGGATGGCGCTCCGTCGCAGACACCCCCGTGACTGCATCGGATCGCCGGGTTGGCCAGGCCCGATCGGACGGCTCGTGACACCGCCCGCGCTCCCGGCCGGAAGCTCAGTTCTTGGGCGCGGCCTTCGGCTTGGGGGCCGCCTTCGCCGTCTTCAGCTTCTCGATCTCGGCTTCGAGCGCCGTGATCCGCACCCGATTGGCGGTCATCAATGCGTTAGAACCGGCGAGCTGGGCCATACGATCGACAACCCAACCGACAACCGTCACGTCATCCAGCGACACGCCATCCGAACCCGCCTGGTTGCCGAGGGCGATGATCTTGCCCAGCGCCTCGCGGATGCGGTCGTAGACCTCGAACAGGTTCTCGATCGACGGGTGGCCGCGCTCGGATGCCGCGGCGGCGACCATGTCCAGGCGCGCGCCCTGGGTCGAAATGGTCGACGCCTGCTCGCGCACCTGACCGGCGAACGACTGGAGCTGATCCAGCGCCTGGCCGACCGTGTCGAAGCCGAGTTCCTTCAGCCGCCCCATGACGACCGCGACGTCGGGATCGGGTTCGGCCGGCGTCGGCTCGCTGGCGATCGGCGGCGCGCTATCGGGCAGCGGGCCGAATTCGGCGACGAATGCATTGATCATCAGCTGGCACGCCGCGGCATCGACATTGTCGGCCAGCTGCGGGAACGGATGGAAGCTGCCGTCTTCGGCACCCGCGGTCACGGTCAGCACCGGATCGCGCACCAGCTCCAGCAGCCGCGCGCCGTCCAGCTCGCGGATATCGACGACCACCGGTTCGCGCGTCGGCCAGCCCAGGCCCGCCCGGAGATAGGGCGACCGCTGGCTGACGATGCGGATCTCGCCGCGGCTCATGCCAGCCGCTCGGCGAAGACGCACTCGACCGAGTTCCAGTGCACGTTGCTCTCGCCACCGGCCAGGTTCTGCTTCTTGATCAGATCCTCGATCGCGGCGCGGGTCGAAACGCCGTAGACGATGTGCGTGGCGGTAATGCCGCGCGGATCGCCATTCTCGTCCTTGTACGCTGCCATCGCATCGCGCGCGGCGACGAAATTGGCGGCGTTCGGCGTGGCGGTCGAGCGATAGGCGAGGAACGGCATGGTATAGCCGGCCGCGCCGCGTGCTTCGGCGTAGCAGCCGAACATACCGGTGTCGGCGACCTTGCTGTCCTGGGGATCGGTGATCATCCAGAAGTGCGGCGCCTCGCGTTCCTGCCAGATCAGCGGCTTGAGCGGCTTCGACAGGTCGACCAGGAACCACGGCTCCACCTGGCCCGCGGTGTTGGTGTTCGAATAGGTCGAACCCGCGGCGTCATAGGTCGGGTGCGCCGCATCGAAGAAGTTCTGATTGTCGAAGCAGGCGGTCAGGTGGCCCTGCTGAAGCGCGATCGTCAGGACGCGGTCCGGCCACAGCGTCGCTTCCTGGCCCCATCCTTCGAAGATGGCCGGGAAGATGCCCAGATTGTCGTCGGCCAGCTGGTGCTTGTGGATGCCGGTCGTCGCCTCATAGGCGTCGTTGATCAGCTGGTAGGCGCGCTCGGCGAGCGCCTTCCAGCGCTTTTCGCCGAGCCACTTGCGGAAGATCGGCATGGCACCGAGGAACCCGTATGTCTCGGTCTTCGTCGACGAGGTGACGCGGGTCGCCAGCAGCAGGAGCTTCGGCTTGGCGGTGGACTGGCCCCGCTTGAACATCGAGTTGTAGGCGGTGCGAAGCGCCTGAAGTGCGGGTGCGGTGATCTGCAACGGATTGCTCCCTTAGTATCGAATTTCGAGGAGACCGCGCACCGCGCCGCCGCCGTTGAAGGCAGCCGCGGGAACGATCTGAATGCGCTGGCCGGCGACCACTGCGGTGGTCGCGTCGCCCAGCGTCGGCGTGTCGGTGACGATGCTGCCCTTGGCAGCCGCGTCGGCGATGGAGTTGGTGAGGCCGACCACATCGGTCGTGTCGTTCTTCACCGTCACATCGCCGCCCGTGACGATCGCGGTCTGCACGATCGTGGTGTTGCGCGCGATGAAGCCGGAGATCGGGCAGATCAGGTCGATCGGCGTCCCGGCCGCCAGCTCGGTCGCCGGAATGTCATAGGGCAGATGGAAGACGCGATCGGGCAGCGCCGCGATCTCCGGCCCCATGCGCACCATCACGCCTTCAGAGCTGACCATCCACACGATGCCCGCACGCGGACGCATGCCGGCGAGCGAGTGCTTCGCCACCGTCTCGTCGTCGATGATGAAGCAGTAGCGCCCGATATCGGCGACGCTCAGCGCGTCGACACCGGCGCTGTTCTTCGCCAGCCAGAAGCCGGACTGAACATTGGTCGTGACGAGACCATCGGTCACCCCGCCGATCGCGCCGTCGATCGCCACGCCGAAGACGCGGCAATTGGCAACGTCGCCGACCTTGGCGAAATCGCTGCCGCCCTGGCCGATGCGCGCGGGGCGGACATAGCCGCTGGCAGCCATGGCGAACCCGCCCTGGATCAGCGCGACGGCAGTCGTCACGCCCAGGTGCAGCATGCCGCCTTCGCCGCCGCGCACCGTCATCTTGCCCGAAGCGAGGGCCATTACTCGTTCTCCTCGTTGAGTGCGACGAGATACTCGTCGTTCGACATGCCGGCAGCGGCAGCCGCGGCTACCTGATCGGTCGAAAGGACGGTGATCTTCTCACCGGGACGGTGCCCTTCGAGCTGCGCGCCGGGCGCGATGATCGGCGGCATATCCTTGAAGAAGGCGGTCGCCGCGACCTCGTTCTCCTCGTACCAGTCGCGCGTGCTCTGGCGCTTCGCCGGGATAACGACGCCGGCAGCGACAAGATCGTCGACGATGTTGTCCAGACGCTCGCCATTGAGCTTTTTGAGCTGGTCGCGCATCGGCTCGACGACCGACGCCGGGACATAGCCCGACAGATCCGGCGCCGCGCCGGCCTTCAGCGTGGTAACGGCCGCGGCGACTTCCTCGACCGTGGCGGTCGCGGCCAAGCCGGCCGCCGCGGCGATCGTCACGATCGACGCGCTAGCCTTCAGCTTCGCGATCGCAGCCACGATCGCGGGAACGTCGGCGTCGGCACCAAGGCCGGCCGCCGCCGCAATTTCAGTCAGATCCATTTGGTCTTCCTCAGTGACGCCGGCAGCAATCAGCTCCGGCAAATCTCGGATGGCCCCGGTCCCAACCAGGGCGAAGTTACGCAGGCGGACGACGTCACCGCCCTGGGCAGGCTTCCGCGCGCTGAACAGCGGCGAGATGTAACGATACTCCAGCCCCTCGATCGCGGCCGCGGCCGCAGGGGTCCAGCGCACATCGTTGGCGTAGATCCCGTCGTCCTCGACGGTCAGGTTCGCGGGCTTGACCCAGGCCGAGGCAGGCGCCCGGCCGCCCTTTCCATGAATCGGATCGGCGGCGAGCGTCTGGTGATCATAGTCGCCAGGCATGTCGGCCGAGCCGTAGAAGTTGGCGGTGGCCGCGACGATCTCGGCGGCGTGCGCCTTGTCGCGGATGCGATAGGGACCGCGCCCGTCGCGCAGCGTGATCGCGCCCAGCGGAATCAGCATGAAGCGCGTCGGCGCCTTGCCATCGACCAGCGAGATCTCGGCGCTGGCCGCGACCGCGTCGACCAGCCGGTCGGCGGCACTCGACGCGCCGGCCGCTACAAGCTCGAACTGATCCGGAACCCCGCCCATGAACGGGCTTATGCGTTGCCTGAATGCGCGCTCTAACCTGAACTAATTCAGGTCAAATCAGGGCTGCCGCCATTCATTGATCGAAACGCCGATCGAGTCTATATCGCTGCCCGTCGCTCGCGTTTCGGACGTGTGCCTGGGGCTAGTCATCAGGCGGGCGACTTCTTCCCCCCGCTGCGCTTCTTCACCCGCTCGCCGGCCGGGCCGATCTCGCGCCGGTACATCGTCTCCACGACCAGGCCGCGGCGGCGCACGGTGAAGATCACATGCGTCTCGGTGCGGCCGGTGCGTTTGATTGCGCGCACGCCGGGATTGCCGTCGCGCGAATCCTCGACCCGCACCAGCCGGTCCGCCTGGTTCACGACGCGATGCGCGCCCAGGATATTACGAAGGGTCACCGGCCGATGCCCCGGCTGCTGCCACGCGTCGGGACCGTGCCGCTTGAGGATATGGCGCGCATGGCTGCGCTCGAGCACGATGTGTTCGCCCCGCGGCGCGATGCCCATGTCGCGCAATTTGCCGAACGTCGCCTCGGTGGCCACGCCGATCGACAGCGGCCGCACATGCGGCAGCGACGGATCGGCTACGGCGGCGAGGAACTCCGGCCCATGCATCCGCGCGAACCGGCCTGCTCGATCGCGCTTCTGGTGCGGATTATATGCCGCGGCGACGAGCTGCTCGACGTCGGCCGCCCGCGCGATCCGCCAGCGCCAGCCGATCCGGCCGATATCGACGATCGTCGCCAGCCCGGCCGAGATCCGCGCATAGCGGCGCATCAGCACCAGCTCGCCATTCTCGGCACGGACCCAGATCCAGCGGATCGAATCGGGCGTGACGATCGCCGCGGCGATGCGATCGAGCACCACGCCGGCCGAGCTGCCGCCCGGCATCCGCACCGCGCCATTCTCGGCGATGAACCAGCTGCGGCCGATCGGCAGCGGCCAGCCGTCCCGATCCATCCAGATCGCATAGCGGCCGGGATCGATCCCGAACCGCTTCAGGAAGCGATCGACCAGGGCGAGCTGGACATTGCGGAACTGGGCCGACGCGGAAACCTCGCCCTCATCCCTGCCGAAACTTTCCGGCAGCGGCTTCGGCGCCAGGCCGCGCAGATGCTCCTTGCCGACATTATAGGCCCAGCCCTTGCCGATGCCCCGTTCGCTGACGCCGGTCTCGCCGGTCCGCGTGTTGACCCATGTCACATCGGGGAAGCGCGGCGGCTTTTCGGTTAACTTCTTCTTCTGGCGATCGAGCATGCGCTGGCTGCGCGGGATCGCGGTGCACCGGCATGCCCAGTCGCAGGGCGGGTAATGCGTATCCCACCACGGATCATCGATCGGCAGGATCGTGCCGTCCCAGGCATTATGCTCCGGCCGCACCTTGTCGTCCTCCATCGACCGGTATTCCATGAACGGGAAGGCCGACTTCACCCGCTGGGCACGTTCCCATCGTCCGGCCGCATAAGAGGTGCGCAAATTGGTGTCGAAGATGGTCTTAAGACGCCGGTTGCTGCCCAGCTGTACCTTTTTCGATTGGCCCGTCGCCGGATCGATCATCTGCTTCCGGCCCCACCAGCCTAGCGCCTCCAGCTTGGGCCGCAGCGTCTTGCGGAAATCGTCGAACGTGGTGCCGTCGCTGATCGCGCGATCGACCTCGGCCCGGATCGCCTCCAGCACCGATTGCTTCATGGCCTTCGCCACGGTGAAGGCGCGGACATGCTCACCCTGGAACACGTCCTCCCAGGCGAAGCCGATGCGGAAGCCCTTCGACTTGAAGAACGCGATCGCCTCATGCGGCGGCACGCCCGCGGGCGGCAGATCCTCGGGACCGGCCATCAGAACGGGATCTCGTCGTCAGGCGTGGTGCGCTCGTCGTCCTCGATCGGCAATCCGGCAAGCTGGACCAATTCGATCTCCGTCAGCACCCGCGTTTCGCCGTTGCCCCACGTCGCGAGGTACCGAAATCTACCGGCGCGGTGTTCGTCCAGGATGCGGCGGCACGGCTCGACATATATCCGGTCGCGCTCCCACAACCGAGCCGCTGCCTCAAAGGCGCGATCGACAAGCGCATGCGCGTCGCAGTCGAAACTGTCCCAATACTCGGCCGCCGCTCCCGGAAATCGGTGCTCCAGCGTGCGCCACAACCGGCGCAAGAGGATCTTCGCGATCGCCAGCTGTTCCTCGGCCGACGCGCCCGATGGTGCGGTGGATCGTGGGCGAGTGCGTCCCATAGCCTGCGCGGCCGCCAGCGTCTCCGGCCGTACCGACTTGGGTGGCTGCGGCCTCGGCGGCGACCTCACATCAGCCCCCGATCGCGCGCCATCGCGACAAGCCATGGCGTGTTCATCAGCACTGCCGGCACGCGACGGCCGTCGTCGAAGCGCAGCACGCCCTCGGCGGCCGCGGGGATCGGGATAACCTGCAACCGCTCGATCGCCTCCGCGAGCGTCCTCGGTTCGCTCACGCGCCCGGCTTCTCGATCAGCCCGGCCACCCGCGTGGCGAAGCTCGATCGCGCCAGTGCGGTGACCAGCGTGCTATCGTCCATCCGGTCGATGATCTCGCCCGCGCGCACCGCGATCAGCTCGCGCACTTCCTCCAGCGACGCGGCCGAAGCGATCATTTCCTCGAACCCGCCGAGCAGCGCATCGTCCAGTCCGCCGAGCTGGCCGATCGCGTCGTCGACCAGCCGGTCGAGCGCATCGGGTTCGCGCACCATTTCCGCCGCGGCCGCCGCTGCAACCGCATCCGCGTCGTCGTCATCGACTTTCGATGGCGTCTTAAGAGGGTTTAAGAGGGGTTTCTGGCGCGATTCAGGATCTTCGGGTCCGTTCGGGGCGATTACGCCCGGATCGCCATTCTCGGGCTTCTCCGTCGCCGGTGCCGCCAACAGCTCCTCGCCCGGTTCAGGCGCCGGCAGCCCGGTCACCTTGCGGAAGTGGTTCACGCCTACCGCAACCTTATGCTTTACCGCAGCGTCGATCGCCTTCAGCCCACGATCCATGTCGATCGCGTCCGGCTCGCCGACCCTCACGATCGGGTACCGCTTCCGCTGGCCGCGATTGAACATGACGATCGGCTTCGCCACGTCGCGCGTCAGCGTCACCGAAAGGCCCATAGCATCTGCATCGCGAATATCGCCGCGGACATTCTCGTGCTGGTTCGCCATGCCCGAGCCAATGCCGCTCGGCTTCGCATCGGCAGAGCTGGTCTGGCCGATCGTCGCCTTCGACGTCAGATCATCGACGTAGGTCAGAAGCGTGTGGAACATCTCCGGGTTGGCCGTAGCGCCCCCCGACGTGATGAACTCCAGCATCATCGACTGGGGAATGACGCAGCCGGCGTCCGATCCGATCTGGGCCACCGCCTGGGCCAGCTTGCGGATATCGGCTTCGCTGGTCCCGTTGGCATATTTGCCGACACGCAGCGGCAGGCCGTACACCTCAAGGAAGGTGATCCAGTCCTTCAGCGCGAAGTTTGCGAACAGGTAGAACCAGGCCACCGTGCGGGCGAGGCCGCCCCGGATCGGCAGGCCCGATTTAGATTGGGCGAAATGGGTGATGAACTTGGCGGGCGGCAGCGGCTGGGCCAGCCCGCTATCGCCATCGATACCGCCCTTGAGCAGCAGCTGCTTGCCGGTGACCTGGTCGAACTCGAAGAAGCGCGGATCGACCCATTCCAGCCGCTCGGGCAGCCAAGGCGTTTCGTCCAGGTTCCAGATGATCTCGGTGACGCTGTAGCCCTTGCCGATCGCGTCGAGCATGTCGAACAGCTCGCCCTGGAGCGTGAGCCGCTTCAGCCAGTCGCGGACCAGCTGGGCGTCCTCCTCCTCCTCGGGGCTGTCGCCGGCCGCCTCGACGTTGATCGGCAGCTGCGCGACCGCGCGCTTCCGCGTGCCGAGGACGGAGAGATAGTGCGGGTATTTCTCCTCGATCTCCTCGGCCAGCTCCAGATAGGCGGTGGCATCGCCGTTCTCGGCCGCGCGCAGGATCGAGCCGAGGCGCGCCGGATCGAGGCCCTGCGCCGGATGGCCCGACACGATCGAGCGGATGCCGGTAACGGTGGGCGCCGAGATCTCGCGCGTGAGCACGTCGCGCCCCGATCGCAACGGGATGCCGTTGCGATCGACCAGGGCGGGCGGCGGCGGGGCCGCATAGGGCACGAGGGCGCGGCTGTCGGACATGGGAACTCCTACCAGGTGCCGCCGCGCCCGAACCGGCCGCCGCTCCGCTGGCGGCCGCCGTGGCGGCGGGAGAAATTGTCATCGTCGCGTTCGCCGCGGCCATCGTCGCCGAAGCCGATCTTCGCGACGGAGCGATAGGCGATCAGCTGCTCGGGGAAGCTCAGCGCGCGCACCAGCAGCGCGGCCGCCCAGAACCAGTCGGCGTGGACCTCGCCATCGTTGACGATACGGATCGATCCGCTTTCCTCGCTGCCGATCCGCTTGATCGCCCGCACATCGGCACGAATATCCGGACGGTTGGCGGGAATGCGTAGAAGGCCCATCTGGAATGCGGTCGCGAGGCCGAGCGCCAGATCCAGCCGGTTCGGTCCGGTCAGCAGCATGCCCTCGACACGGAAGCTGCCCCATTTGGTCTGGCGGTCCTCGACCACCTTCTCGCCCATGCCGGTCTGGTCGATCAGTGCCTTGAGCACCCGGCGATCGCGCATGCGCGCATCGAACCACGCATCCTGGTGCGCGAAGGTCTGGCCGATCTCGTTATACTCGTCGCGAATCCAGATGACGTTGCTGATCAGCTCGCCGCCCAGCTGGATCTGGCCATCGCGACGGCGGGCAACGTCGCTGCCCATCCCATAGGTGCCGCCCATATAAAGCTCGGGCTTGCCGGCATCCGCATGCTCGGCCGCCGCCAGATCCTCGGGCTTGATCAGCGATCCGCTGCCGGCACTGGGGATGCAGTCCAGCTCCTCGCGGGCCGCGTCGCCATATGTGGCGTAGATATCGGCGATCCATTCGTCCTTGGGCAGGATCGATCGCCCCTTGGCTTGAGCGACGAGCGCGATCCGCTCGTACAGGCCCTGCGCGATCGCCGTTTTGAAATCGATCCGCAGCACCTCGCCCTTGCGGCGTCCGGCACGAATATCATCGATCAGCGTGTTGAACGGGTTGTCGACGCCATCGTGCGTCGACCAGACGATCACCTGGCCACCCCACATCAGCAGCGCCAGCGCCGCCTTCAGCGTTTCGCCGATATTCTTGTGGAACGCCGCTTCGTCGATCAGGACCTTGCCCTGCTTGCCGCGGATCGCCCGCGGCACACTGGGAAGGGCAACAATCTTGAGGCCCGCCGAGAAGCGGATGCGGAAGGCCATGACTGGCTTCTCGCCGTCACCTTCGAGCAGCTCCTCGTCGACCTCGTTGGCTGCGATCCCGAAGACACGCGCCCACATGGCGCACGCTTCGATGAACTCGCGCGCCATCTCCATGTCATAACCCATGTACCAGCAGTTATCGCCGCCATCGCGGGCGGACTTGCTGGCCGTGAGCACGGCGAACGCGGCGATCGCCCATGTCAGGCCGATGCGTCGGGACTTCTCGATGACGAGCAGCGAGACGCCCGCCACCGCGCGAGCGGTGACCATCGCCTGATAGAGCAGGAACACGGCCGCGCGGCCGACCGATGCCAGAACGCTCTCGCTGGCCTCCCGATCGGCGGCGCGCTCCTCGCGGCTCAGCTCACGCCGGCTCATACTTCGACGCCCAGGACTTCCCGGTAGATCCAGTCGGCGGTGTCCTTGCCCAGACCTCTGGTCTTCGCCGCGTCGCGTGCCTTCCCCGCGGCCGCCTTGATCGCAGCCTCGCGTGTCTTCACGACCAGCTCGGCATTCGCCTTGCGGGCCGAGACCAGCTGCTGGATCGTCTTGCTGACCAGCATCGACTGCATGGGATCGAGCGTGACGGGCTGGCCATCGCCTTCATCGTTGGTCGCGGTCAGCAGGCGTAGCACGCTGGTGGACAGCAGCTCGATATTGAGTTCGAGCAGGCGATCCTCGCCGCCTTCGCCGACCTGCGCGATCAGCGCCTCGGCCACCTCGCGCGCCTGACGCAGCTGCGCGCCGACCTCCTCGATCGACTTGACGTGGCGGCCCAGCGCCGATCGCGACGGCAGGTGCTCGGCTGCGAGGACCTTCTCCAGCGCGGCGCGGATCTCGTCGATCGTGAAGCCGCGATCGATGCGCAGCTTGCCGATCAGGTCGCGGATCTCGGGATCTAGCCGGTCGATGGTGGAAGGCGTGTGCCGCCGCGGCTTGCGCACTACAGCCCCCGGTGCGGGCTTTTGATCCCGTCGATCGACACGTCGCCGGCCACGGCCATGCGGCCGCGCTCGGTCACCGTGGCGACCATCACCGTGTCGCGGAACATCGTGGTGGTGGCGCAGTCGCGCTCGGCCAGCTCGCGCAGCAGCTGGCGGCACGCCTGCTGGTCGAGCGCCTTGCCCAAGCCCATTTCGCGCAGGGCGGTGAGCAGCGAGCCGTCGTTCGACTTGCCGCCCTCGGCGATCATCAGCTGAAGGATGACCAGGCGACGCTCGGCGTTGAGTTCGTCGAGATAGCTCACTGGTCCATCGCCTTCCTGATCAGATGGCGCTCGATCCGGTCGACGGCATCATGGGTTCTGCCAGCCAGTTCCTTCGCACCCTGCATCTCGGCACGAAGCACGTTGATCTTGCCTTCCAGCGCGAGCACTTCGCCACTACTCGCGGCAGCGCCCTCCACCCGCTTCATTTCGCTGCGAATGAGATTCAGGTCGTCCGCCGTAGCAGTGCTCTCCAGCGTCTTCTGGATGGCTTTCACCTCAGCAAACAGCTTGCGGATCTGGCGATTGGGTGCGTCGGCGACGCCGGCGTCACGGCGGCCGTTCCAATAGACCCACAGCACGGCCGCTATGATGCACAGCCCGACCAGGAGCGAGATCCAGTCAACTATCATCGGTCTTATCCTTCCCACCGGCGCTGCCGGCGATGCGCGTCAGCAGCGCGTCGGTGATCATCTTGATTCCAGCCATCGCCTGGCTGCCCAGCGTCTCGGCCACGGCCAGGCCGGAGAAGCCCAGGCCGATGCCCCAGCCGAGCGCGACCAGCAGCTGCTGGCCGGTCAGCACGACGATGCCCACGATCAGGAGGTGCAGCGAGATCCGCACGGCCCAGCGGCGGCGCGCGGTCAGCGGAGCGGCGGGCGGCGCTGCCATCAGCTCGCCCAGCAGCACGCCGAGCATGCCGGCGATCGCCGAGACGATCGGCACGGTCACGCCGCCCACGATCAGCAACTCGGGCACCGGCAGCACGATGTTGCCGCCCGCCGAGCTGAGCGCGGCGACCAGCGGCACGGCCAGCTGGCTGCGAAGGAGTTCGCCGGGCGCCATCATGCCCACAGCATCGCCGATGCGAAGTTCGGCGGCAGGATCGCGTCGTAGCGCGTGTAACTGCATTCGAGCACGGTGCCCGCCGGCATCCCCGCGCCCTGGATATCATTGAGGCGGATATACCATTTTGCGGTGGTACCGCCGAGGCGGTCCTGCACCAGCATGACGCTGGTGCCGCCCTTGCTGACCAGTCCGCCATTCCAAAGATAGGGGCTGTCGACCAGGATCACTGTCAGGTGGCCGGTCTCGGCACCCCAGACGATGACGCCTTCGAACTCCTGCCCGAACCAGTTCTCGCTGTTGTTGCCGAGGTTGAAGACCCGGCTCACCATAGAATTGATCTGGCGCCAGCGCTTGTCGCCGGGATAGCGCGGCCCAAGGATGGTGCGATCGCCCTGCGTGACGGTCGCCAGGTTGACGTAGAACTGCCGCCCGGTCTCCAGCGCGACTGTGGAGGTGAACCGGCACCAATGGGTGAGCTTATGCCGGTCGAGCGTGATGCGAACCTGACTGGTGCCGAAAACGCCATCGATCGGATGGGTGAAGGTGCTGTTATACCGAAGCTGGGAAGTACCGCCGAGCAAGACATGCTCGGAATGGATGATTCCGGTGGCGTCGGCTGTCTTCGCTTCGTCGCTGCCGACCGAAGGGAAGCGGACATAGTCCGTCCCGACCTCGCTCAGCACCTTGCCTTCCGCGTTGTAGGCGGCGCCGGCCGAGCCGGTCAGGGTGACCGGTTCGTTGACGAAATGGGTATGGCCCGCGGGGACGTAGATCTTGGCGACGTTGCCGCTGCGCTCGCGATGCGTGACGACGTTGCGCGGCGTCTTCTCCACGCCATCGATCAGCAGCTTCAGCGTCCCGGCATCGACGCTCTCGCCGGTGTGGCCGGCGCCGAGCAGCTCGATCGCCGACTTCACCGTGCCGCCCGCATCGGCCGTCGTGCCCTCGTTGGGGCCGACCGAGGGAAAGCTGATCGTCGTACCGGCAACGCCCGTCAGCTTCACATTGGTGGTGTTATAGCCGGTACCCCCGGCGCCGGTGACGGCGACCGGGTTTCCGATGACGAGCGGATGGGCGCCGATCGTCAGGGTCGCCACGTTGCCCGCCCGCGCCCGATGCGTCATCGCGCGGCTGAAGCCCGCGGCGACGCGCGCATCCGCGGTGAATATCTCGCTGGTCGATCCGCCATTCTCGGCAGAAATGAACCTGGAGCGGAACAGGCTGCACCCGGGATCGGTGTGCAGCATGGTCGGCGTGCCATAGACGATGCCGCCGAAATAGGTGCGGCTCGGCGTGGCAGCACCGGGCGACTTGCCCTTGATCGGCCACACCTTGATCCTGATCGTCAGCGATCGGCCTACGCCATCGTCGGCATAGTAGATCGGCTGTTCGACATAGCGGGTCCGGTTGGCGACGTTGATGTCGTTGATGTTGGTGCCCTGGACATAGGCAAGCGGGTCGATCTGGCCAGCGCCGGTGCCGACGTCGCCGGCAGCCAGCCCGCCAGCTGCAACCAGCTGGGTGGCATTGGGCATCAGGTTGGGGATCACCGGCGCACCGGTGACATTGTTGATCGCGGACACGCTGGTCATCGCGTAACTGTCTTCGGCGTAGAAGATGACCATCGCCATGCGGTTCACGTCGGTCGATACCGCGCCGATATTGCCAACGATCGTGTCGCCGACATTCGTGAATGGCAGGCCGATCGCGGTGCCGCCGGGATCCTTGGTGAACGCGCCGTTGCTGTACGGGATCAGCTTGCCCGGCCGATACTCGGCGAGCGAGGTGAGGAACGGGACGCCGCCCCAGGTGAACTGATAGCCGATCCACTGTTCCAGCGTCTGCTCGCGACCCATGACGATGGCGAAGTTCCCAGCTCGGCGAGAAACCCGGGAGGCATTGGCACAGTCGCCGAAGCTGCCGAACACGGTGTTGTTGACACCCGTCAGCGTGACGCAGACCCGGCCCGTCGACGGGATCACGTCGGGGATATGGTAGATCTCGCCCAGGCCCTCGGCATCGGCGATTTGCTCGATCGCGCCGATCTTGGCGGCGCCGAGATCCACCAGCGCTGCCGCCAGCCCCTCGGTAAACGTCTCCTCGGCCTCGACCAGCAACGCGGTGGCCGCCGCGATCGCCGCGGCGATATCGGCCATTTCCAGATTGGCGATCCGCTTCCAGCCGACACCGGGCACCGCCGAATAGACGCCGGTATTGGGCACCGGCGCACCGCCCAGGACGGGATCGACATGGGTGCCGGCATCGGGACCATAGACCTTGGCCGCCTTGCCCGGCGTGACTGTCGTGGTCGAAATCGCTTCCAGCTGCACCCAGCCGGCCAGGGCGAGGGATTCGCCGAGCGCCTGGGCGAGCTTCTGCGCGAGCAGGTTGACCTGGTCGAAATTGATCTGGTCGCCCGCGACGCGAGCCTGCACCTCGGCGCCGAGCTGGGTCAGCACATTGGCGACCGCCAGGACGCGCGCGTTGATCTCCGCCGCGATCGAGTTCGCGCTGACAGTATCGCCCTGCGCGCGCTGCTGCGAGACGAGCGCGGTCGCGCTGGCCGCGGCCGACGCGTTGGTCGTGACCGTGCCGAGAAGCGCCGTAAGCGCGCTCTCAAGCCACGCCACGCGCACCTCGACCGAACTGCCGGGAGCAGGGGGACTTCCAAACACGCTCACCGCGGGCAGACCTCCCGCGCGTCGATCAGGCGAGCGCGCAGCTGCTCGGCCCAGGCGGCGAGATCGCCGACATAGGACAGGCCAGCCGGATTGCCCTCGATCACGGCTTCAGCTGGCACCGCGGGACGCGCGGGCAGATCCGCCATCACCTCGGGCGGGCACCACGGTTCACGGACCGTGACCCTCTCGACGATCGGATCAGGGGCGGGAAGCGTCGCTTCCGGCTTCACCGCTGAGGCGCCGCAGGCAGTCAGCATCGCAGCGGACAAGGCCATCGGCAGTGCGCGGAGCAGTCGAAATCGTGCGGTCATTGTCGGCCTTTCGGGTGGCGGTGGTGGTGGCGCGCTTCTCGGCGCGGGCGACGGCATCGGCCGTGCGGGCATCGGCCTGGGCGAGCTGGGTGCGCAGGTCGGCGCGCTCGGCGATCGCCGCATCGCGCTCTGCGACGGCGCGCTTCACCTGCTCGGAACAGGCGGCGCGGATCGCATAGAGATCGCGCCCGGCCAGCGCCTGTTCGCAGATCGCGGCGCGGGCGCTCGCCCGGATATGCACGGCGATCTGGGCCGGGCAGACTTCGGGGACGCCCGGCTTGCCTTCGGCCACGGCGATGCAGTTATCGCGCTGGAGCGTCAGTTCGCGCACCTTGCCGGCCTGGTCGAACCGGTCGACCACCGCCCAGATCAGGAACATGCCGATCAGGGCGGGAAGCCCGATCTTGAGAGCTTTCAGCCACATCAGATTCTCCCCAGTTCACGGGCACGGCGCAGCCAGCCGTCGAGATATTTGCGCTGCGAAGGCAAGGCGGCGACGATCGCGCGGTACCGGTCGGCCGCGGCATCGCGATACTTCTGGATCAGGAAGGGCATGCCGAGTGCCGGATATTGCAGCACCCAGTCGAGACCGCCGCGGGTGGCGGTGCCGATATCGCCGTCGACATGCAGGATCGCCGGGGGCGTGGCGGCTTGGCTGCGCGCCCGGCTGAAGCTGGCGTTGATCGCCCGCTGAAGCAGCTTTGCGGAGGCGACCAGGCCGCCATTGACCGCCTGATCGAACATCGCCTCGCCCAGCGGCGCGGGGATATTGTCGCAGTCGAGCCGGTTCCAGAAGCAGCGCTGGAACAGGTACATGGCGTCGATCGGCTGAAGCGCGCGGATATCGTCAATGTCGATATCCCCGTCCATGTCGAGATCGAAGTCGGCGATGCCGTCCTCGTCCAGGTCGATCTGGCCCTCGGCGACGAGAAAGCGAAGCGACGCACCGTATTTGGTCGGCCCGCCGCGATCGTCCTTGTCGTTCGAATACAGGCCTTCGATCGGAGCCAGCACCTTGTAGGCGCGCCGGTACCGAGGCCCGAAAGCCGTCACAACGATCTCGTCTGAAGTCCCGCCCATGGACGGGTCTATGGGCCGGGTCCGGGGGTCGCTCTAACCTGAACTATTTCAGGCCAAACAACTCATGTTGCCGCCGATTTTCGGCCAGCTCCTTCTTGTGCTTCTCAAGCATCTTGTAAAGCCCGCGCTCGGTATAGTCGAACGACAGGGCCACATCCTTCAGCGTCATGCCATCCGGAAGGTCCAGAGCCGTCTCAAGCGCGCGCTGGCGGCGATGATGCGCCTTGGGCAGATCGAGCACGCGGCCGTGGAAGAACTCGGCCAGCTTGGCGGCCCGCTTCGCGCCGATGATCACGGCGATCGGCGAATGCACGCCCAGGCTGCGCGGAATATAGGTGCACGACCCGCCGAGCCGGGAGATCAGAAGATCCACCGCTTCCTGGCCGATCACCTGGGCGATCTCGTCCAGGAGCTGACGGCGCTCGGTATTGGGCCGTGCGAAGTTCACTGGCGCCGCGCCTCCGGGGCCAGCGGCAGCACGTCGCCGCACGCGGCGCACTCTGCCGATGCGCGGCCGAGCAACCAGTGCGCGCCGTCGCAGCTCGGGCAATGGGTGCCCGCGCGATAGATCGGGCGGCGCTGGCCGAGGACGACGGTGAGCCGCAGCTCGTCCCGGCCATCGAGCAGGGTGACAGCGGCGGTCATGCCGGCGTCTCCTGCCCGTAGGCCGCGAGTTCAGCATCAAGGCGGTCAAGTGCGCCGCGCAGGTCGCCAATCTCACGCTCGAGCCACTCACGGTTGGTTTCCTGCTCGGCAGGCGGAAGGAGAGGATTGACGCTTTCGAGGCCCCAACGCAGAGATTTTCCGAGCGCGGCCAGCATTTCGCCCGCTTCCTCGGCGGCATGGGCCATGGCGAAGTGAACATCGCCGGTTCGCAGAAAGCGCGGATCGGTCACAGCTCGCCTCCGTACGCCAGCACGATCTTCGCGCGTTCCTCGGGAGCGAGCTTTGCCAGCGCTTCGCGACCAGCGGCGCGGCGCGCCTCGGCTTGGCGTGTACGTTCCCGCAAGAGGGGTAAATACCGCGCCCTCCATGCCTCGTTTTCCGCGCGGATTTCGGGCAGCAGCTCTGCATGGGTCCGGCCATTCATGCTCATTTTACCGCTCCCGCTGCCTTGGCTTCCCGGATCGCCTTGCCCAGCGCCTGCGCGACCTGGTCCAGCTCGCTGCTGGTCGCGGTGATGACGCCCATGATCTCCACGCCGCCAAAGGATCGCGCCGCGCGCGCCACGTCCCAATCGGCATCGGCCCATTCCGCCGCGATCAGGATCTCCAGCTGGCGATCGACCAGGCGGCGACGCAGCACGATCGGCACGGCCGCGGGATCGAGGCCCTTGGTCGATTGATCCCAGCCTGCGCGGCCGGCCATCGCCTTCAGCGCCTCGACCAGCTTGTAGATCTCGGCCTGCTTCGCCCACTGGAAGCGGGTGCAGCCGAGCTGACGGCACGCGAACGCATCCAGCGCCGCATCGGAGGAATCATCGATCACGCCGAGCTGGTGCAGCGAGATCCACATCGCCCGCGCCTTGAGCGCGCCGGGGAAGCTGGCGGGCGTGCCCTTGCCGCGCTTGCCCTTCGGGGCCGCCTCTTTCCATCCGCGAGACTTGAAGTGCTCGATCACAGCGACAAGCTTGTCGTTGCTGGCCAGATTCGAGCTGGAGACCTTCGCGACGTTGATCAGGATCTGACGATAATCGGAATCAATCAGGCCGATTTCCTTCTTCGCCACATGGATCTTCGCGATCAGCGATCGCCGATAGGGCGTCAGCGGAAACTCAGCGTCCTCGCGGCCGAAGGTCAGCGGATTATGGGCGCGCCCCGCGCCGAACAGACGGGCACCGGCTTTCATTGGATGCTCCCGGTAAAGCGCTGGAGCAGGCGATCGGTCAGGGCGCGGAAATCCGCATCGGTCTGACGCAGGTCGGTCGCCCGGCGCAGTTGGTGAATGATGGTCGTGTGGTCGCGATTGCCGAGCACCTGGCCGATCGTCGTGGTCGACGCGCCCGCTGCGCGAGCCGCGACCCACGAGACGGCGAAGCGCGCCACCGAAACCGCATTATGGCGGCGCTCGCCGACCAGTTCCCCAATCAGGAAGCCGGTCTCGGCCGCGACGGCAGCGAGGATATCGGTGACCTTCGCCGCGCTTCGAACGCGAGCGATCGTGTCGATTTGTTCGATGGACACGCCGGCCTCGCGCAGGAGGACGGCGAGCGAGGCGACCTCGGCCGAATTGACCGGGCTGTCGAAGACGATGAGGCCGATCCTCACGACGCGAAGATCCAAATGGCGGGATACCACTCGCCCAGCAGCGTGCCGATCGCGCCGGCCGTGCCGAGCATGGCGATGCCGAGGACGGGATTGCCGCGCAGCGCAGCGTCCAGCTTGGCGATCTGGGGCACGGGCTTGCCGGTCAGCCGTGCCATGCACGCGCCACAGATCGGCTCGCGCACCGGGCAGCCGATCTGGCGGATGGTCCCGATCGCCGGCTCGCCGCACTCGCAATGCTTCTGGTCGGCGCTCATGCGGCCCTCCGCTCGATGCGGATGACGCGGTTCGCGATCGCGCGGGCGACATGGTCTTCGCCCAGCGACTGCTCCAGCCCGAGCGCGTTCAGGCGCGCCGCGTTCAGCACCTTGCGGACCTCGTGAAAGCCACCGTTGATCGGCGACAGCGCGACTTCGGTCAGCATGTCGCGGATCGGCGCTTCGATCATGTCGATCGCGTCGCAGAATGCGGCGACGTCCTCGGCGGTCGGCGTGTCCTGGATCAGGCGGTTGTCGATCCGCCCGTTCAGGCGGCGATAGGCATGCCGGTTCGTCCCGGCCTGGCCGAGAAGCCGCATGTTCAGCTCCTCATTGCCCCACAGCGCGATGCCGAGGCCCGCCTTGTCGTACCAGCTGCGCAGCTGCTCCATCGAATCGAGGTCCAGATGGTTCGCCTCGTCCACGATCAGCAGCGCGCGACGCCCCTTCACATGGTCGATCACCTGGGCCGATCGCTGCTGAGTCCAGCCGCTCTTTGAGGTGATGCGCATCGCGCGCATCACTTCCGCGATCATCGCGCTGACCGTCTTCGTGGATTTCTCCATCGTGGCGAGGAACACCGTCTCGCCCATGCTCTGCTGGTAGTGCTCGGCAGATCGCGTCTTGCCGGTGCCGGGTCCGGTGGCGGCGACGGTCATGCCACCGGCGTGCGCCTGCTCCAGCAGGAACAGCAGGATCTGTGCGGTGGGCGTCTCGACAAAGGGGCCGGCCGCCATCACTTCGCGCGCGCGATTGTCCTGGCTGGAGCGCTTCTGCCGGTACTGGAACAGCCGCCTGGAGATATTGTCGAGGCGGCCCTGATAGGTGCCGTTGCAGAACGCCGACAGGGTCGCTGCCGGGATGCCGCTATCCTTCTCGATCGCGCTCCAGCTCATGCCGGTGCGCTGCCGCAGCGCGAGCAGCCACGCGATCATTTCGTCGATATCGACCGGCATGTCCTCGGGATTGTTCATCTTGGTGCCCTTCTTCGAAAATCAGTTGCGGCCGCCGTTGAGCAGCTTCAGCCCGGCGCGCTGATCGCGCAGCGCCTCCCGCTGAGCGGCCTCTTGGGCGGCTCTCGGAACCCTCTGAGCGGTCGGTTTGAGCGCGGCGGCGGTGGTGCCGCGCGGATGGATCAGCCGGGTCGCGCCGGGTTCCGGTGCGGTGACCGGCGAAACCGGCGTGTAGCGATCGGCCACGCGCGCTGCGTCGAGCAGGTTTTCCGCATCGACCAGCGCTTTGGTCTTCTTGCGGACGTCCTTCTCCTGCCGGGAGCGCGCCTTGGCGCCCGCCACGTCGAGGAAGCCCACCGCCGACCAGACCGGCGCCGTGCACAGGAACGCGCCCTTCGCGTCATAGACATGGATCGGCGCGTGCAGATCGTCGGGATCGAACCGCACGGTCACCCGGTCGCCCGCGATCGCCGACAGCGCCTCGGTCCAATACTGGTTGCCGTGCAGCGTAATCGATCCGTTGTTGCGGTCGGTCGGGCGGTTATCGACCGCCAACAGCGCGCGGCGCAGCAGCTCGGGATCGGCCCGGCCGATCGGCGCGGTCGCATAGCTCTCGGCGAACACCTCATCCAGGCTGCGGCCGTCCGCCTTCGCCATTTCGGTCTGGCGGCCCGGCTGCGCATTGTGGCGCGCGATCTCGGACTCGACGATCTCAATGAACTTGTCGATCGGCACCGCCTTGCTGCGGTAATTTTCCGGCTTCGCGTCAGGGCGGTTGCCCGTCCATGCGCCGGCAAAGGCCGGGTGCTTGGCAACGACGCGAGCGAACTCGCCGAAGCCGCGCTCGATCGGCTTGGACTGGCCGCGGCGCGGCTTTGCCCAATGGTTCGCGATGTTCAGCGAGGCGAGGAGGCCCAACGGCTCCTCCTCGCGGACCTTGAACCGGAACCGGGTGGGCATGCCGCCCGAGATCTGCTTGCTGGCAAAGGCCCGGCCATTGTCCATCAGACAGGCCTTGGGGATGCCGTAGCGCTCGAACAGGTGGGCGAACGCCAGCCGCGTCTCGATCACGCTCTCGGTCTTCCCGACCGACCAAGCGAGGTACTTCCGGCTGTACACGTCCTGGATCGCGACCATCACCGGTCGGACCGGAACCTTGTCCCCCGGCCACATCACCCAGACGTCCCATTCATGGCCGTCGATATTCACCAGCTCCATCGCGTGGAGGCCGGCGACCGTACGATTCTGCGCCGGGATGGTGCGGCGAAGCGCCTCGGCACCTTCGCGGCACGATACGATCACCTGGCGCGGCACTTCGCGCTCCAGCTTGCGGAACAGCGTGCGCTCGTGCGGCAGCGTCAGGCCGCGCGGCTTGGCGTGGAGATCGCGGACGCGCTTGTAGCAGCTGGAAAAGCTCGGCTGCTCGGGCCGCAGAAAATCCGACTTCAGCAGCTCCCAGATCTCGGGGTCCACATCGGCCTTGGGCGCACCGCCGCCGCGCTGGGGGGCGATGAACGCCAGCCGGTCGCAGTCCGCGACGCCGCGGATCAGCTCCAGCCATTCCTCGATCGTCGAGACGCCGTCGCCATGGTGCGCGGCCGCGCTGGCGATCGCCGCCGTGCGTGTCATGCCCGCGGCGCGGAAGGATTCGATCATCGCGACCACGATCATGCGATGCTCGGCCGCCGCCTTCACCGAATCGCTCTGGCCCGCGAACCAGCGCCACTGCGCTTCGGCGCGGGTTTCCGGCTCGGCGGCGACATGCGCGACCGCGGCCACGCCCATCTTGACCAGCGCCGCACGCGCGGCGGCGGGTATAACGTCGATGTTATATTCGATCGGCGCGCCGCGGGCGCCTGCGCGCATCCGGGCCAGCGGCGTCGCGTCGGC
>NZ_JARNTV010000049.1 GCF_029433115.1 Sphingomonas sp. AOB5
GCCTTCACGCCCGCCGATGACCGGTGCCGCGCCGCAGGTCCGCTATCAGGGACCGGCGATGAGCATGAGCATGCGGCCGATGCGCCCAATGGCGCCGATGGGGATGGCCGCGCCACCGCGCTCGCGCAGTGGCGGATGGGGCGGCATTGCGGCGCTGGTCGCGCTGCTCGGGGTCGGTCTGATGACGCAGGATTACTGGCGGCCGATGATCGCCGGGCTGGACAGCGTGGTTCAGTCCGCCGACGCGGCTGCGATCCCGCCGCTGGACGTCTCCAACGCCACGACCGCCGCGACGCCCGATGCCGAGGTGGCCAGCTTTGTCGAGCCGCGCGACTATCTGGTGCTGCCCACCGGCGGCGCGCTGACGGTCGCGCTGCGCAAGGGGCCGGGCGAGGGCTTTCCGGTGATCAACCGGCTGAGCCTGCATGACTCGGTGATCGGCCGCGGCGTGCGCAAGAGTCGGGACGGCAAGAACTGGGTGTGGGTCACCCGTTCGAGCGACGGCATGGCCGGGTTCCTGAGCGAAGAGGCGCTGCTGCAACGGGCACAACCCGGCGCCATGGCGGCCAATGCGGGGCGCGAGATGTGCGCGGGCGGCGAGCCGTGCGACGAGCAGGAAGTGGCGGCCGGCAAGCGGGCGATCGAAGCGCGTTACGGCGAGTTGCTGACTCAGGCCCAGGGGTTCGACCGCGCCTATCTCTCCGATGGCCAGCGACTGTGGGAAACCCAGCGCGGCCGGTGCGAGGCGGTGTCGGATCCGACGCCGTGCCGCAAGGCGCTGGACACGCGGCGTATGGCCGATCTCGAGGGCTGGCGGCAAGCGGGTAACGGCAGCGGCGGCGGCACCGACGCGGTGCGCCCGAGTCCCGGATCGAGCGCCTCGTTGCGTTGAGGCGCGGCGCGGGCCAAGGTCCGCGCATGGAACGCCGCACTTTCCTTTCGATGACGCTGATGGCCGGGCTGTTCGGCGGTACCGCAGCCTTTGCCCAGTCGCGCAAGCCGCCGCTCGTGCTGGCTGCGGCCAGCCTGCAGGAATCGATGAACGCTGCTGCGGACGCCTGGGCGGGCAAGGGGCATGCGCGGCCGGTCATCTCGTTCGCAGCCTCCTCGGCACTGGCGCGGCAGATCGCGGCGGGCGCGCCGGCCGACCTGTTCGTCTCGGCCGACGAGGAATGGATGGACGATGTCCAACGCCGCGGGCTGATCGTCCCCGGCACGCGTGCGGACTTTCTCGGCAACCGGCTGGTGCTGGTGGCGATCGCCGGCGATCGCCGGAACGTGCTGCTCGGGCGCGGATCGCCCATTGTCGGGATGCTGGGCGACCGGCGGCTGGCGATGGCCGATCCGGACTCGGTGCCTGCCGGTCGCTATGGCAAGGCCGCGTTCGTGCAGTGGGGGCTGTGGCCCGCACTGGCGCCCAAGGTGGTGCGGGCCGAGAATGTCCGCGCGGCACTGGCGTTCGTCGAGCGCCGGGCGGCTCGATATGGTGTGGTCTACGCCACCGACGCGCGGGCATCGCGCAAGGTGCGTGTCGCGGGTATCTTCCCGGCGAACAGCCATCCGCCGATCCGCTACCCGATCGCACGGCTAAAGGCTTCCACCAGTCCGGACGCGGAGGGATTCCGCCGCTTCCTGATCTCGCGCGAAGGCAAGGCGATCTTCGCGCGCTTCGGCTTTTCCGCGCTCTGACATGCTGACCGCCGCCGAATGGGGGATCGTGTCACTTTCGCTACAGGTCGGCGGGGTGGCGGTGCTGGCAAGCCTGCCCTTCGCTTTCGCGCTGGCATGGGTGCTAGCGCGGGGCCGGTTTCCGGGGAAGATATTGCTCGATGGGCTGGTGCATCTGCCGCTCGTCGTACCGCCGGTGGTGACCGGCTGGCTGCTGCTGCTGGCCTTCGCGCCCGCGGGGCCGTTCGGGGGTTGGCTGGAAAGCTGGTTCGGCGTCAGCGTGCTGTTCCGCTGGACGGGCGCCGCGATTGCCGCGGCGGTGATGGCCCTGCCGCTGATGGTCCGCGCGATGCGGCTGTCCATCGAAGCCGTCGACCGGCGGCTGGAGGGGGCAGCGCGGACGCTGGGTGCCTCACGCTGGCGGACCTTCCTGACGATCACCCTGCCGCTCAGCCTGCCGGGCATCCTCGCGGGTGCCGTGCTCGGCTTCGCTCGCGCGCTGGGCGAGTTCGGCGCGACGATCACCTTCGTCTCCAATGTACCGGGTGAGACCGAGACGCTGCCGCTCGCCATCTATGCAGCACTTCAGGTGCCCGGCGGCGAGGCGATGGTGCTGCGCCTGTCGGTCATCTCGGTGCTGCTGTCGCTGGCAGCGCTGGTGGCGTCCGAACTGATCGCGCGCCGGGCGGGAAGGGGCATGCATGTCCTTTGATCTCGACCTGACCAAACGCATCGGCGAGACCGAGATACGCTGCCGGATCGAAGCGGAGGACGGGCTGACCGTGCTGTTCGGCCCCTCCGGCGCGGGCAAGACGACGGTGCTCAACATGGTCGCCGGGCTGGTGAAGCCGGATGCGGGGCATATCCGCGTCGGCGGCGAGACGCTGTGGGACGGGGCCATCGACGTGCCGGTCGATGAGCGGCGCGCGGGCTATGTCTTTCAGGAGGCGCGGCTGTTCCCGCATCTGCGGGTGTTCGCCAATCTGCGCTACGGCCATCGCGACGAAGGCGCGTCGCTGGGCGTGGACGAGACGATCGCGTTTCTGGGCATCGCGCACCTGCTCGACCGCTGGCCGCGCACCCTGTCCGGCGGCGAGGCGAAGCGGGTCGCCATCGGCCGGGCCTTGCTGTCCAGCCCGCGCTTCCTGCTGCTCGACGAGCCGCTGTCCTCGCTCGACCGTGCGCGGCGCGAGGAGATCATGGGGGTGATCGAGCGGCTGCGCGACGAAGTGAGGCTGCCGATTCTGATGGTCACCCACGACCGCGCCGAAGCCGAGCGGCTGGCGACGCGGATCGTCGAGATCTAGCGCTCACCACCTGCGATCAGCAGTGCAGCCATCGCCCGGTTGAGCGGCGCGGGGATGCCGTGCTTCTCGCCCAGCCGCACGATCACCAGATTGCGCGCATCGACTTCGGTCTGGCGCTTGGCCGCGAAATCGGCGTGGAGCGAATTGACCGATTGCGGGTGGGCACGGCGGGTCCATTCGACCACCTGATCCGCCAGCTTGTCGGGCAGGGTTGCGCCCTCGGCCCGGCCAACCGCGATGCATTCGCGCACCAGCCCGCGCATCACCTCGGCCACTTCCGGATCGTTGGCGACTTCGGCGGCACGCAGGGTGATCGCGCTGACGATGCCCGAACAATTGATCGCCAGCTTCTTCCACGCCGCGGTAACGAAGTCCGGCGTGGTCGCGGCAGCGACGATGGTTTCGGCGAACAGCGCGGCGAAGGCTTCGCCATTGGCATCGTCCGGCACGGTGATGGTGCCGTCGCGGCGCTGGACGATCCGGCCGGGTGCGGTGCGCTCGGCGGGCAGGTCGATGATCACCGGCACGATCCGGTCGCGCGGGACCATCGGGAAGCGCTCGCGCTGCTCGACGCCGTTCTGGATCACCGCAAGCCGCGTTTCCGGTCCCATCAGCCCGGTCAGCCACACCGCCGCGCCGGCGCAATCATAGGTCTTGGTGGTGCACAACACCCAGTCGACCGGCGTGGCCGCCGCTGGATCGGTGAGGATGATCGGTGTCGCGCGGATCGTTCCGGACGGCGTCTCGACTTCGAGGTCGGTCAGCGGCGATCGAGCGCACAAGGTCACCTCATGCGTCTGCGCCAGCCAAGCCGCGAGGGTGCCGCCGATCGCGCCGGCGCCGATGACTGCGATGCGGGCCATGGGTCAGATCCCGCCCAGATAGTCCATCTTGCCCAGCGGCACACCCTTCATGCGCAGGATCGCGTAGGCGGTGGTGATGTGGAAATAGAAATTGGGCAGCGCAAAATTGAGCGCATAGGCCCGGCCCTTGAACGCGAAGCTCTTGTTCGGGGTCTTCAACTCGACATCGGCATCCTCGCGGCCGTTGATCGCGGCGGGATCGACGCTTTCAAGGAAGGCGACGGTGCGTGCGATGCGATCCAGCAGCGCGTCGAAGCTGGTCTCGTTATCCTCCATCGGCACATTGTCGATCTGGGCGAGGCGCACCGCGGTGAACTTCGCCGCGTCGCTCGCGCGCTGAATCTGCGAGGTCAGCGGCGCCATATCCTCGTGCAGTTTCGCGCCGAGCAGCTTTTCGTGCGGAATCCGGTGCTCGTCGGCATGCGCGCGACCTTTCTCAAGGATGGTCGACAGCGCATTGAAGCCACGGATGAAAACCGGGACGGTCAAATCATAGAGTTCGGTAGCCATAGCCGCACCCTATACCATAGGGCGCAAAAAGGAACGCTGCCGAACCGACTTTTTGTTGACCCTTAACCATAGCGTGCCTATCGGCGCGTCGCTCCAAAGACAAAGTGAAAATCGAGAAAGAAAGTGGCGACGATTCCGGCGCTCGCTGGATCGTGGGCGGAATATCCGCGCAAGATACGCGAGATGCACAATCATCATTTCGATTCGACGATCTGGAACGATTTCGCGTTCCGGAGCGACGATGTCGTTGTCGCAACTTATGCGAAGTCCGGAACCACATGGGCGCAACAGATTGTCGGTCAGATGCTGTTCGGCGGCGATCCCGAACTGTGCATCGGTGATCTGTCCCCTTGGCTCGATCTGCGCGTGCCTCCCGCGGCGGAGAAGCTGGGGGCGGTGGCGGCGCAGACTCACCGGCGCTTCCTCAAGACCCATTTGCCGGTCGACGCGCTCGTGTTCAGCGAGCAGGCCAAATATATCTATGTCGGGCGTGACGGCCGCGATGTGCTGTGGAGCCTCCACAATCATCATCTGAACGCAACCGCGGCGTGGTTCGAAGTATTGAACGACACGCCCGGCCGCGTGGGCCCGCCAATCCCCCAGGCCGATCCTGACATCCGCGCGTACTTCTGCGGCTGGCTCGAAACCGGCGGCGGGCCCTTCTGGCCTTTCTGGGAAAATGTCCGCAGCTGGTGGGCGGTCCGCCATTTGCCCAACGTCCATTTCGTGCATTTCGAAGCGCTGAAGCGCGACATGGCAGGCGAGATGCGCCGCATCGCGGACTTTCTGGAGATCGAGGTCGATCCGGCGCGCTGGCCGGCGATCGTCGAATATTGCGGGTTCGACTGGATGAAGGCCAACGCCGCCAGGGTCGCTCCGGCAGCCGGCGCTTTCTGGGAAGGCGGCGCGGAGACCTTCATCCACAAGGGCATCAACGGCCGCTGGCGCGACGTGCTGAGCGTGCGCGAGATCGCGGAATATGAGGCAAGGGCGCTGCTGGAGTTGGGACCGGACTGCGCGCACTGGCTGGCGACGGGCGACCCCGCCTGAAGCCGCCGGGCACCGGGTCCCGGCCTGCCATGCGGGGCCGCGCGGCCGGGATCCGGACCTTCGATCAGCTTTGCCCCGCCTGTCGCGATGTGACAGAAAAATGACGCGTATAAAGTAACTTGCTTCCTCCGCTTTTGCTGGACTAGACTGGCAACGGAGAGGGTGGGGACCCATGAAATCTAGTTACTACGCGCTGAGCTGCGCGGTTATGCTGTGTGCGCTCAATGTCACGCCGGCTTGTGCCCAGACTGCCGGGGCAAGCGCCGCTGAAGCTGCGCCAAGTCTCGCTGCGCAGGTCGCGGCTGCGCCGGTGGCGATCCGCCTGCCGATGAACACGTCGGTCCGGTTCGAATTCGTCACCGAGCTCAATTCGAAGACCAGCAAGATCGACGAGATGTTCCCGATCCGCCTGATCACGCCGATCGTGATCGACGGCCGCATCGTCGTGCCGGCCGGTGCGATGGGCGAGGGACAGGTGGTTCACGCCGCCAAGGCCGGCTGGGGCGGCAAGGCAGGCGAGCTGACCGTCACCGTCCGCTATGTCGAGCATCAGGGGGTGCGCATTCCCTTGCGGCGGCTCCGCATGGGCGAACCCGCCATCGGCGATGACCGGACGCAGGAAGCCTTTGCGGTCACATCGGTGATCCCGCTGGCCGGCTTCGTCATGAATGGCGGCGAGAAGACCATCGTTCCCGGCACCCGTGCCCATGCGATCATTTCCGCTGACACCGATCTGCCTGCGCCGGTGCCCGAGCCAATTGCGGCTGTGCCGGCCGTCACGGCGACTACGACTTCAAACTGAGGGGAAGACGACAATGAAGAAGATCGCACTGGTGAGCCTGGCCGCACTGGCCGGGATGACGGCCGCAGCGCCCGCAATGGCGCAGGAAGCCGTCGCCACCACCGCCGTTGCCGCACCGGCTTCGGACTTCGAGCCGATCACCACCAAGTCCGGCACGATCGGCGCGCCGCCCGCGGGCAAGGCGCAGATCGTCTTCTGGCGTCCGGGTACCTTCATCGGCGCGGCGCTGGGCTGCACCGTGCGTGAAGGCGAAGGCACCGAGGAAGTGCAGATCGCGCGCCTCGGCTCGGGCAAATACTGGGTGCATGTCGCCGAACCCGGCAAGCACACCTACTGGACCACCGGCGAAGCCACCGACAAGCTCAACATGGAGCTGGAGCCGGACGAGACCTATTATGTCCGCTGCGCCATCGGCATGGGCGTGATGTCCGGCCGCGCCCAGGTTTCGCCTTCGGATCGCGCAACCTTCGTGTCGCGCGCGAAGAAGATGAAGATCTGGGAGAAGAAGGACGACAAGGAAGAGAAGAAGTAAGCCGCGCAAGCCGCTGAAACGCTTCGAGCCGTCGCCGGGAATGCCCGGCGGCGGCTTTTCTTTGCCATCCACCCGTCCGCAGGGTTAGGTTGCCCATAATGGGCAAGAGCGCGGATTCGGGGCGGGCAAGGCTCACACAGGCGCTGGCGCGGGTTGCCGATGGCGATCGTGCTGCGCTCCGCGAAGTCTATGATCTCACCTCCGCGAAACTTTTCGGCGTGTGCCTCCGTATCTGCCAGGACAGGCAGGGCGCAGAGGATATCTTGCAGGACGTGTATCTTAAGGTGTGGAACCGGGCGGGCCGCTTCGATGCGGAACGGGCGAGCCCGATCACCTGGCTCTGCGCCATCGCCCGCAACACCGCGATCGACGCGCGCCGGGCGAGCGGCGGCGCGGTGTTGGTGCCCGAGGAACTCGCTGCCGAAGTCGCCGACGATCGCGCCACCGCGCCCGAACTGATCGCCGCCGATCAGGACCGCGCCCGCATCTTCGAATGCCTGGACGGGCTGGAGGAGAAGCAGGGCAGGGCGATCCGCGCCGCCTTCTTCGACGGGCTGACCTATGCGCATCTGGCCGATGCGATGAAGGTGCCGCTGGGCACGATGAAGAGCTGGGTCCGGCGCGGCCTGATGCAGCTCAAGGTCTGCCTGGGCGATGGCTGAGGCGGCGATGACCCCCGAGGAACGCGACACGCTGGCCGGCGAGCTGGCGCTGGGTGTGCTCGAGGGCGAGGAACGCGCGCAGGCGCTGCGGCTGATGCTGACCGATGACGGTTTCGCGGCGGAGGTCGATGCGTGGCGCGACCGGCTCGAACCGCTTTGCCTCGGCTTCGGCGATGTGGCCCCTTCGAACCTGTGGCCGTCGATCGAGCGCAGGCTCGGCACCGGCGGTAATGTCCGTGCGCTGCGCATCTGGCGCTGGAGCGCGATCGGATCGGGCGCGCTGGCCGCGTCGCTTGCGGCGGTGTTGCTGTTCCGTCCGTTGCCCCAGCCGGTCGAGATCGTCCGCATGCCCGACAAGATGGCGGTCGCGCAGCTTGCGGGCGGGGAGGGCGCCACCTTGCTCGCCGCCAATTACGATCCTGTTGCGGGCGAATTGCGCATCCGCGCGGTCACCATGCCGACGAGCGAGCTGGCGCCCGAGCTGTGGGTGATCCCGGAAGACGGCGTGCCGCGCTCGCTGGGCCTCGTCTCGGCTGAGGGCATGAGCAAGATGACCGTGGCCGAGGGGCATCGCAAGATGATCCATGACGGCGCCACGCTGGCGATCACCATGGAGCTGCGCGACGGCGCCCCGCACGCCGCGCCCAGCAGCGCGCCGATCGCCGCCGGAAAAATCTCCACAATCTGAACGGGAGCTGCATCCGCAGCGCACCCGGCCCCGTAGCTTCCTTCGCAACCCGCCCCCCGGGGTTGCCAGTAGAGGAAGCCAGAACATGAAGCGCCACTTCAAGACACTCGCGATTGCCGCCGGTTCGCTGATGCTCGCCAGCGGTGCCGCCGCCGCCATGCAGGATTATCCGATGGTCGGCGGAGCCGCGATGTATCCGACGAAGAACATCGTCGAGAATGCGGTCAATTCGAAGGATCACACCACGCTGGTGGCGGCGGTGAAGGCTGCCGGGCTGGTCGATACCCTGTCGGGCCCGGGGCCCTTCACCGTGTTCGCGCCGACCAACGCGGCATTCGCCAAGCTGCCCGCCGGCACGGTCGAGACGCTGGTCAAGCCGGAGAACAAGGCGACGCTGACCAAGATCCTCACCTACCATGTCGTGCCCGGCAAGATGAGCGCGGCGATGCTGGCCGACAATGCGAAGAAGCATGGCGGCAAGGCGATGCTGACCACCGTTCAGGGCGAGAAGCTGACCGTCACCAAGGGGCCGGACGGCGCCTGGTGGGTGGTCGATGCCAAGGGCGGCAAGGCGAAGATCACCATCGCCGACGTCAACCAATCCAACGGCGTGATCCACGTCATCGATTCCGTGCTGATGCCGTAACCCGATCCCATGGGACGCTTCCCTCCCCGGGCTGCGTCCCCAGTACCCGCCGGCCATCCCCCCCCGGCCGGCAATGCGTAAGGAGCCGCCGCTCGCCCACCCGCGAGCGGCGGCTTTCTTTTCAGGTGCGGCGCGGCTTCATGCGCGGCCGCTTGAACCAGAAGCTCCACACGGCGAGGCTGCCGAGCAGCGCCATCGCCAGACCCGTCAGCGTCATCACCAGCCGATAGGCCAGCCCGCCCACCTTCGCGGCGTGGAGCGGATAGGCGGTGTTGAACACATGCGCGCCCATCGGCATCGCCAGCGCGTCGCGCGCTGCCAGAAGCTCGCCGGTCGCCGCGTCGAACCACAGGGTCGTACGGCCATTGGGCAGCCATTCCTGCTGCTGGCGCATCCGCAGCGCGATGGGATCCCCAGCCTTTCGCGGCAGCGAGAGGATGCGGAACTCGGCACCGGGGAAGCGCTTCTCCGCGGTCTCCAGCAGCGCACGCCAGTCGAGATCGGGATTGAGCGGCCCGCCCTTCAGCTTGGGCACGGCCATCGCCTTGTCCACTTCGGCGGGCGAGGAGAAGGGCGCGATCACGATCGCCTTGACGGGATCGAAGATCATCATCGTGCCGGTCAGCGCGGCGAGGAACAGCAAGGGCGCCATCACCACGCCCAGATCGCGATGGTGCATCACTATCGCCGGACGGCTCATCCGCGCGGGCCACAGTCGGAACTTGAAGGTGCGCCGTGTGCGCCACCACAGGATCACGCCGGACACGATGAAGAAGATCGCGCACAGCCCCGCAATGCCGATAATCGTCTCGCCGAAATCGCCGGTGAAGAGGTGATGGTGGAGATCGAAGATCCACAGCTCGGGCCGCTGCCACTGGCTCTGCCAGCTGGTGACGATATTGCCCGCCTGATCGGCATAGGCGCCCGCTTCGCGCCCGATGCGGAGCTGGTGCAGCCCGAAATCGGGATTGGCATAGACGATGCCGCTGGCCTTGCCGTTCGCGCCGTCCAGCAGCCTGTCGGTCGCCGTCGCCAGCATGCCGGCGTCGCGCACCAGCGCATCGTCGCCATGCGGCAGCATCACCCAGGCATTTTTGTGCACCAGGATCGCGCCGGTCAGCCCCATCACGAACAGGACGAGTCCGATCAGCCCGCCGGCCCAGCGGTGAAGAAGGTCGAGCGTCTTCATCCGGTTAGAAGCGATAGTCCCAGCCCAGGGTCAGCGTCCGCCCGCGCCCCGCGAAGAAGGCGAAATTGTCGGTCGGCAGCCGCGTGTCCGAGCTGTAATCGATATATTGCTTGTCGAAGAGGTTCGTCGCGCTGAGCGTCAGATTGCCGAAGCCGGTGTCGTAGCGCACGGTCGCGTCGGTAATCGCATAGCCGCCGAAATTGTTGCGCTGATCCGGGTTGGCCTTGCCGTGGAAGGTCCGCGACAGGAAATATTGCGTCTGGACCAGCCCCGAGAAGCGCCCGCGCGCGAAGCTGGCGGACAGGTTCAGGCGATCGGGCGAGATGTTGGTGCCGTCCAGATCGGTATCCACCACGCCGTCCGGGCTGGCGCTGTCGCTGTCGTAGCGGCCCTTGAGATGGGCATAGCCGATGTTGAACCGCAGGCCCTCGATCGGCGTGCGCACGCCCAGATTGACCTCGAGGCCCTCGATCTCGACCCGCTGGCGCTGGACGTCGAAGATGCCGCCCGAATTGGCGATCAGCAGCTGACCCTTGTCGCTCGACGACCAGAAATAGGTGACGCTGGCGTCCAGCGGCCCGCGCTTCACTTCGGCACCGATCTCGCGATTGTTCGAAACGATCGGGGCGATGTCGAGATAGGTGTCGATATCCACGCCGGTCGCGCTCACCGCGCGGGTGATGCGGCCGACATCGGGGACGGTATAGCCCTCGGCATAGCTGCCATAGAAGCGGATGCCCTGCACCGGCTCCAGGATGATGCCGCCATTGACCAGCACGTCGGAGAAGGTCGGCGATCCGCCCGACACCGCGACGCCGCCATAGGTGGCCGGATTGTTGTTGCGGAAGGTGGTCGAGGCCAGCGTGTGGTAATCGTCCACCGTGATCTTGACGTTCTCGTAGCGCACGCCGCCCGCGATGCGCAGCTTCTTGTCGAACAGCGCCAGATTGGCCTGGGCGAACGGCGCATAGCTGCGGAAATCGGTGGGCGGCACCCACACGCGGTCGGTTGCGATCAGGCGTTGCTCGGTGCTGTCGTGCAGCGCGTCGAAGCCCAGCGTCACGGTCAGATCCTCGAAGCCGGGAATGCCGCGCTCATAGCTGATCTTGCCACCGATCTTGCGCGAACGGTTCTCTGACTGGTCGAACAGCGTGCCAACCGGGGCGATGGTCGGATCCTGGAAGGTCGCGATCGGATTGACCTCGCCGCCAAACGTGTCGTGCGTGCGGTTGAAGAAGACCTGGCTGACGAAGTTGCCGCCGCCCAGATCGGTATCGGTCAGCGACAGCGCCAGGCTCTCGGTGCGGCTCGCACCCGGCACGCCCGGCGGGGTGCCGCGCACCGCGCTGGTGGGAATGCCGGTGGTGCGGTTGCCGGCGATCGCGACATAATCGCCATCGCCCTTCAGTTCGAAGCGGCTGGCGATCAGGTCGAGCCGCATCGTCTCCGTCACCGCATAGCCGAAGCGGCCGAAGATCGAGAGCGTGCTCGAATCCTGGCTCTCACCCTGGGTCAGGTTGATGCCGATGCGGCGCCCGTCGGCGTCGTAGAAGGCGCCGCGCTTCTCGTACGCAGCACCCACCGTCGCATCGAAGCGGCCCGCGCGATACTGGACGAGGCCCGCGGCCTTGTAGCCCAGCGCGTCGCCCGCGAAATTGTCGTTGCTGCTGCCCTGCAGCAAGACGCGGCCCGAAACGCCTTCCTGCTTCGGCGCGCCGACCGTCACCTGATTGACGATGCCGCCGGTGCCGCCAATCCCCTGCAGCGCGTTCGATCCGTAGATCAGCTCGACCCGATCGACGAAGAAGCCGTCGATGGTGAAGCCGTCACGGCTGCCGTCGCGCAGCGGGGTCGACTGGGGAATGCCGTTGATCGCGTAGAGCGGCGAACGCCCGCGCAGCGTCTCGCCCGCGCCCGACAGCTTCTGGCGGGTAGGGGAGAAGGACGGGGTGAGGTTGGCGACCGCATCGGTGACCGACCCCGACATGCTGATCTGCTGGTCCAGCGCATTCTTGTCGATCACGTCGATCGTCAGCGGCAGCGCCGAGGGCGGCAGGATGGTGCGTGCCGCGGTGACGACGATCTCGTCCTCCTTGGTACCATCCTCGTCCTTGGCCGGACCAGCCTGAGCGAGTGCCACGCCCGGGGCGAGCAGCGCGAGAGCAACAAGGGGCAACGAGAAGCGGGTGCGACGGGTCATATCTGTCTCCTGCTGCGGCTGCTAACAGGAGGTCGGAGCTAATGCAAACCATTCGCATTAATGCGAGTGTCCCTTATCGAGGCTTCGATAGCGCCGCGTGCATCACGCTGAGTTCCATCGCTACGAACGCACCGGCAATCCATAGCCAGAGGACCTCCGGATCGAGCCAGTTTTGCAGCAGCCCTATGGGGAGGGGCCCGAGAATGAATACGGCGCGAAGCCAAAGCAGGGCGGGAGACCCGGCCCGGCTACCGAACAGCCCCCACTCCGGATCGCGAAACTTCCTCGCGCGCCCTGGCCAAGGATCATTGCCCTGCGCCTCTCGATTTACGGCATAGACGCCCTGCCGATAGGTTCGGCTGAAGAGCATTCTCACGAATAGCAGCACGGCCGTTCCGCCGGCCAGGATCGTGACCGGGAAGACGATGGGGCGCACGGCATCGAACAGGATGCTTGCCACCGATACGATCCCCGCAAAGGCAGCGATCCAGAAGCTGGCCCGTTTGAGTTCCGCGTCCATCATCGGCGTTTGTACCGGGCTTTCAGCCTGCGCCAAATCCCGTTCAGCATCGGGAGACCGGCCAGAGGCAAAAAGAAAACCGCCGCCCGGCATCCCGGACGGCGGCTTCTCGTTCTTCAACGCTCGCGCGCTGAACTCAGCGGATCACTCCGCTTCGTTCAGATAGTCGCCTGCGTCCGCATCGGTGCCATGGCCCGATGCGACGACAGCGGCCAGCGCGTCCTCGCCGGTGCCGCCGGCGTCACGTGCCGAGCGGGCCAGTTCGGCGGCATGCTCTTCTGCAGCCGAATTCGGCGCGATCAGCGAAGCGGCAAGCGCCCGCTGCTGCACGCGAAGTGCGGCGTCACGCGACGAAGCAGCCACGCGCAGGCGGTTCATGCCCGCACCGGTGCCCGCCGGGATCAGGCGACCGACGATCACGTTCTCCTTCAGGCCGTTCAGCATGTCCTGCTTGCCCTGGACCGCCGCCTCGGTGAGGACGCGGGTGGTCTCCTGGAACGACGCCGCCGAGATGAAGCTGCGGGTCTGCAGCGACGCCTTGGTGATGCCCAGCAGGATCGGCTTGCCCTGCGCAGGGCTTTGACCCGGCGCGAGCTTGGCGTTCTGCTCGTCCATTTCGTCACGATCGAGCTGCTCGCCCACCAGCAGGGTGGTGTCGCCGGACTCGATGATCTCGACCTTCTGCAGCATCTGGCGAACGATCACCTCGATGTGCTTGTCGTTGATCTTCACGCCCTGCAGTCGATAGACTTCCTGGATTTCCGACACGAGATATTCCGCGAGCGGCTCGATGCCGAGCACCTCGAGAATGTCGTGCGGATCGGGCGAACCGCCGATCAGGTTGTCGCCACGCTTCACGTAGTCGCCTTCCTGAACGTCGATCACCTTCGACTTCGGAACCAGATACTCCACGACCTCGCCGCCGTCCTCGGGCTGGATGCCGATCTTGCGCTTGGCCTTGTAGTCCTTGCCGAACACGACGCGGCCCGAGACCTTCGCGATGATCGCGTTTTCCTTGGGCTTGCGTGCTTCGAACAGCTCGGCGACGCGCGGCAGACCGCCGGTGATGTCGCGGGTCTTCGCGCTTTCACGCGAAACACGGGCGAGCACGTCACCGGCCTGGACCTGCGCACCGTCCTCGACCGAAAGAACCGCGCCTGCCGCCAGCATGTAGCGGCCGGCTTCCTCTGCGCTTTCACCGGTGAGGGTGAGGCGCGGACGAAGGTCTTCCTTCTTGGCCGAGACGCCACGGTTTTCCGTGACGACGCGCTGGGTGATGCCGGTGGCCTCGTCGGCCTGTTCGGTCATCGTCTTGCCTTCGATCAGCTCGACATACTTCACGATACCCGGGTTCTCGGTGATCACCGGCATGGTGAACGGATCCCATTCCGCCATGCGGTCGCCCTGCGAGACGATGTGACCATCGTCGAACAGCACATAGGCGCCGTACGGGATGCGGTGCACCGCCAGCTCGCGGCCGTCCATGTCGACGATCGCCAGCTCGGCCGAACGCGAGGTCACCACGCGGCGGCCACGCTGATCGACGATGATGCGCACGTCGCGGAACTCGACCTTGCCGTCCGAAGTGGCTTCAAGGTTCGACTGTTCGTTGAGCTGTGCCGCACCGCCGATGTGGAAGGTACGCATGGTCAGCTGCGTGCCCGGTTCACCGATCGACTGCGCCGCGATGACGCCGACGGCTTCGCCGATATTCACCGGCGTACCGCGGGCCAGATCGCGACCGTAGCACTTGCCGCAGACGCCGATCTTCGCTTCGCAGACCAGCGGCGAGCGGATCTTCATCCCCTGGATGCCGATGGCTTCGATCTGCGCGATCATCGGCTCGTCGAGCAGGGTGCCCGAAGCGATGACGACTTCGCCGGTCTTCGCATCGACCACGTCTTCCGCGGTCGTGCGACCGAGAATGCGCTCGCCGAGCGAAGCGATGGTCGAACCACCCTGCACGATCGCGCGCATTTCCAGCGCACGTTCGGTGCCGCAATCATTCTCCATGATCACGCAGTCCTGCGACACGTCGACCAGACGGCGGGTCAGGTAACCCGAGTTCGCCGTCTTGAGCGCGGTGTCGGCCAGACCCTTGCGGGCGCCGTGGGTCGAGTTGAAGTATTCAAGGACGGTCAGGCCTTCCTTGAAGTTCGAGATGATCGGCGTTTCGATGATCTCGCCCGACGGCTTGGCCATCAGGCCGCGCATGCCGGCCAGCTGCTTGATCTGCGCCTGCGAACCGCGGGCACCCGAATGGGCCATCATGTAGATCGAGTTGATCGGCTTCTCGCGGCCCTTGTTCGGGCCGTCCTCGTAGCGCTTCACCGCCTTGATCTCGTCCATCATGGCGCTCGCCACCTGGTCGCCGCAACGGCTCCAGGCGTCGATCACCTTGTTGTACTTCTCCTGCTGGGTGATCAGGCCGTCCTGATACTGCTGCTCGTAATCCTTCACGAGCGCGCGCGTCTCATCGACCATCGCGTCCTTCGAGTCCGGGATGATCATGTCGTCCTTGCCGAACGAGATGCCCGCCTTGAACGCGTGACGGAAGCCCAGTGCCATGATCGCGTCGGCGAACAGCACGGTCTCCTTCTGGCCGGTGTGACGATAGACCTCGTCGATCACGTCGCCCACGTCCTTCTTGGTGAGGAGGCGGTTGACGGTCTCGAACGGCACGCGGTGCGACTTGGGCAGGGTCTCGCCCAGCAGCATGCGGCCCGGGGTGGTCTCGTACCGCTTGAGGTAGGGCTTGCCTTCCTCGTCGGTCTGCGGAACGCGGCTGATGATCTTGGTGTGCAGCGTCACCACACCGGCGTCGAGCGCCTGGTGCACTTCGGCCATATCACCGATCAGCATGCCTTCGCCCGGCTCGCCTTCCTTCAGCATCGACAGGTAATAGAGACCCAGCACCATGTCCTGCGACGGCACGATGATCGGCTTGCCGTTCGCGGGGGACAGGATGTTGTTGGTCGACATCATCAGGACGCGCGCTTCCAGCTGGGCCTCGAGGCTCAGCGGGACGTGCACGGCCATCTGGTCGCCGTCGAAGTCGGCGTTGAATGCCGAGCAGACCAGCGGGTGAAGCTGGATCGCCTTGCCTTCGATCAGCACCGGCTCGAACGCCTGGATGCCCAGACGGTGAAGCGTCGGCGCGCGGTTCAGCATGACCGGGTGCTCGCGAATGACTTCGTCGAGGATGTCCCAGACTTCCTTGCGCTCCTTCTCGACCCACTTCTTGGCCTGCTTCAGGGTCATCGAGAGACCCTTGGCGTCCAGACGGGCGTAGATGAACGGCTTGAACAGCTCGAGCGCCATCTTCTTCGGCAGGCCGCACTGGTGCAGCTTCAGCTCCGGACCGGTCACGATGACCGAGCGGCCCGAATAATCGACGCGCTTGCCGAGCAGGTTCTGACGGAAGCGGCCCTGCTTGCCCTTGAGCATGTCGGACAGCGACTTCAGCGGACGCTTGTTGGCGCCGGTGATCGTACGGCCGCGGCGGCCGTTATCGAACAGGGCGTCGACGGCTTCCTGCAGCATGCGCTTTTCGTTGCGGACGATGATGTCCGGCGCGCGCAGCTCCATCAGGCGCTTCAGGCGGTTGTTGCGGTTGATCACGCGGCGATACAGATCGTTGAGATCCGAAGTCGCGAAGCGGCCGCCGTCCAGCGGCACCAGCGGGCGCAGCTCGGGCGGGATGACCGGGATCACGTCGAGGATCATCCACTCCGGACGGTTGCCCGAATCGATGAACGATTCGACGACCTTCAGGCGCTTGATGATCTTCTTGGGCTTCAGTTCCGACTTGGTGACTGCCAGCTCGTCGAGCAGCTCCTTGCGCTCGCCCTCGAGGTCGAGGTCCATCAGCATGACCTTGACGGCTTCAGCGCCGATGCCGGCCGAGAAGGCGTCTTCGCCATACTGGTCCTGCGCGTCGAGCAGTTCGTCCTCGGTGAGGAGCTGGAACTTCTCGAGCGGGGTCAGGCCCGGCTCGGTGACGATGTAGCTCTCGAAGTACAGCACGCGCTCAAGCTGCTTGAGCTGCATGTCGAGCAGCAGGCCGATGCGCGACGGCAGGGACTTCAGGAACCAGATGTGCGCGACCGGGGCGGCCAGCTCGATATGGCCCATGCGCTCACGGCGGACCTTCGAGACGGTGACTTCGACGCCGCACTTTTCGCAGACGATGCCCTTGTACTTCATGCGCTTGTACTTGCCGCACAGGCACTCGTAATCCTTGATCGGACCGAAGATGCGCGCGCAGAACAGGCCGTCACGCTCGGGCTTGAACGTGCGATAGTTGATGGTTTCCGGCTTCTTGATCTCGCCGAACGACCACGAACGGATGCGGTCCGGCGAAGCGATACCGATCTGGATCTGGTCGAAGGTCTCCGGCTTTGCCACCGGGTTCGCGAAGTTGGTCAGTTCGTTCATTTCTTTTTCCCTCAGGAGGGTAAAATCTCAGGCGAAGGGTAGGGGAGGGCGCCGCCCGAAGGCAGCGCCCCGGGTCCCTTATTCCGCTGCCTCGGCCGTGATGCCGTCGGCATCGACCTCGGGCTCGTTGGCCTTGAGTTCGACGTTGAGGCCCAGCGAGCGCATTTCCTTGACGAGCACGTTGAAGCTCTCCGGAATGCCGGCCTCGAAGGTGTCGTCGCCCTTGACGATCGCTTCGTAGACCTTGGTGCGGCCGACCACGTCGTCCGACTTCACCGTCAGCATTTCCTGGAGCGTATACGCCGCGCCATAGGCCTGGAGCGCCCACACTTCCATTTCACCGAAGCGCTGTCCGCCGAACTGCGCCTTGCCGCCCAGCGGCTGCTGGGTGACGAGCGAGTAAGGCCCGATCGAACGCGCGTGGATCTTGTCGTCCACGAGGTGGTGGAGCTTCAGCATGTAGATGATGCCCACGGTCACCTTGCGATCGAACGCATCGCCGGTGCGGCCGTCATACAGCGTCGACTGGCCCGACGTATCGAGGCCTGCCAGCGTCAGCATGTCGGACACGTCGGCTTCGCGCGCGCCGTCGAACACCGGGGTACCCATCGGGATACCGGTCTTCGTGTTGTTCGCCAGTTCGATGATCTGGCTGGCATCGCGTGCGTCGATCTCGGCGGCGTAGTGATCGCCATAGATCTCCTTCAGGCGATCGCGGACGACCTCCGGCATGGTACCGGCAACCGCGTCCGGATTGGCTTCGCGCCAATCCTCGAGCGCTGCCGAAACCTGCATGCCGAGGTTGCGCGCGGCCCAGCCCAGATGGGTCTCGAAGATCTGACCGACGTTCATGCGCGAAGGCACGCCCAGCGGGTTCAGCACGAGATCGACCGGGGTCCCGTCGGCGAGGAACGGCATGTCCTCCGCCGGCAGGATGCGCGAGATGACGCCCTTGTTGCCGTGACGGCCGGCCATCTTGTCGCCCGGCTGCAGCTTGCGCTTCACCGCGACGAAGACCTTGACCATCTTGAGCACGCCCGGCGGCAGCTCGTCGCCACGCTCCAGCTTCTCGCGGCGATCGTGGAACTTGTCCGTGATGCGCTTGACGGCTTCGTCATACTGCGCACGCACGGCTTCCAGGTCGCCCTGCACCTTGTCGTCGGCGACGGCGAACTTCCACCATTCGTGACGATCGACGCTGTCGAGCAGATCCTGATCGATTTCGGCGCCCTTCTTGAGACCCTTGGGGGTCGCAGTGGCGGTCTGGCCGATCAGCATCTCGCGAAGGCGCGACCAGGTCGCACGGTTCAGGATGTTGCGCTCGTCGTCCGAGTCCTTCTTCAGGCGCTCGATCTCTTCGCGCTCGATCGCCATCGCGCGCTCGTCCTTGTCGATGCCGTGACGATTGAAGACGCGAACGTCGACGATCGTGCCCGACACGCCCGGGGGCAGACGGAGTGAGGTATCGCGGACGTCCGAAGCCTTTTCGCCGAAGATCGCGCGAAGCAGCTTCTCTTCCGGGGTCATCGGCGATTCACCCTTGGGGGTGATCTTGCCGACCAGGATGTCGCCCGGCTCCACTTCGGCGCCGATATAGACGATGCCCGCCTCGTCGAGGTTGCGCAGTGCTTCCTCGCCGACGTTCGGGATGTCGCGCGTGATGTCCTCCGGCCCCAGCTTGGTGTCGCGGGCCATCACTTCGAACTCGTCGATATGGATCGACGTGAACACGTCGTCCTTCACGATCCGCTCGCTGATGAGGATTGAATCCTCATAGTTGTAGCCGTTCCAGGGCATGAACGCGACGAGCGCGTTACGGCCCAGCGCCAGCTCGCCGAACTCGGTCGACGGGCCGTCGGCGATGATGTCGCCGGCGTTGACGATCTCGCCGACCTTCACCAGCGGGCGCTGGTTGATGCAGGTCGACTGGTTCGAACGCTGGAACTTCATCAGCGTGTAGATGTCCACGCCGCTTTCTTCCGCCGACACGTCGCCGGTCGCGCGGATGACGATGCGGGCGGCATCGACCTGATCGATCACGCCCGAACGGCGTGCGGCGATGGCCGCACCCGAGTCACGCGCAACGGTCTCTTCCATGCCGGTGCCGACGAAGGGCGCTTCCGCCTTCACCAGCGGCACGGCCTGACGCTGCATGTTCGAGCCCATCAGTGCGCGGTTCGCGTCGTCGTTCTCCAGGAACGGGATCAGCGAGGCCGCGACCGAAACCAGCTGCTTCGGGCTGACGTCCATCAGCGTGATGTTGTCGGGGATCGCCATCAGGAATTCGCCTGCCTGACGCGACGAAACCAGATCTTCGGTGAAGCCCTTCGAGCCATCGAGGTCGGCGTTCGCCTGCGCGATGGTGTGCTTGGCCTCTTCCATCGCCGACAGATAGACGACGTCGTTGGTGACCTTGTGATCCACGACCTTGCGGTACGGCGTCTCGATGAAGCCATACTTGTTGACGCGGCTGAAGGTGGCCAGCGAGTTGATCAGACCGATGTTCGGGCCTTCCGGCGTTTCGATCGGGCAGATGCGGCCATAGTGGGTCGGGTGAACGTCGCGGACTTCGAAGCCTGCGCGCTCACGCGTCAGACCGCCCGGTCCAAGGGCCGAGACGCGACGCTTGTGGGTGACTTCCGACAGCGGGTTGGTCTGATCCATGAACTGCGAGAGCTGCGACGAACCGAAGAACTCGCGAACCGCGGCAACCGCCGGCTTCGCGTTGATCAGGTCGTTCGGCATGACGGTCGAGACGTCGACCGAGCTCATGCGCTCCTTCACGGCGCGCTCCATGCGGAGCAGGCCGACGCGGTACTGGTTCTCCAGCAGCTCGCCCACCGAGCGGACGCGGCGGTTGCCGAGATTGTCGATATCGTCGACGTCGCCCTTGCCGTCCTTCAGGTCGACCAGCGTCTTCACGACGGCCAGGATGTCCTCCGCGCGCAGCGTGGTCATCGTGTCCGGCGCGTCGAGTTCGAGGCGCATGTTCAGCTTCACGCGGCCCACGGCCGACAGGTCATAGCGCTCCGGATCGAAGAACAGGCCGCCGAACAGCGATTCAGCGGTTTCCAGCGTCGGCGGTTCGCCGGGGCGCATGACGCGATAGATGTCGCTCAGTGCCTGCTCGCGCTCCTCGGCCTTGTCGGCAGCGAGGGTGTTGCGGATCCACGGACCGGTCGAGATGTGATCGATGTCGAGCAGCTCGATCCGGTCGATGCCGGCCTTGTCGAGCTTTTCGAGATTCTCGGCCGAAACTTCGTCGCCGGCTTCGATATAGATCTCGCCCGTCGACTCGTTGATCAGGTCATAGGCCGAGTAGCGGTTGAAGATTTCCTCGGTCGGGATCAGCAGCGTCTCGAGACCGTCCTTCTGCGCCTTGTTGGCGGCGCGCGGGCTGATCTTGGTGCCGGCGGCGAAGATCACTTCGCCCGACTTGGCGTCGACGATGTCGAACATCGGCTTCGCACCGCGCCAGTTGGCGGGGTCGAACGGGATCTGCCAGCCGTTCGGGCCGCGGACATAGGTCACGCGGTTGTAGAAATAGTTGAGGATCTCTTCCGAGTTCAGGCCCAGCGCATACAGCAGCGTCGTCACCGGCAGCTTGCGCTTGCGGTCGATACGGACGTTGACGATGTCCTTGGCGTCGAACTCGAAGTCCAGCCACGAGCCGCGATACGGGATCACGCGCGCAGCGAAGAGATACTTGCCCGAGGCATGGGTCTTGCCGCGGTCATGATCGAACAGCACGCCCGGCGAGCGGTGCATCTGCGACACGATGACGCGTTCGGTGCCGTTGATGAAGAAGGTGCCGTTGCCCGTCATCAGGGGCATGTCGCCCATATAGACGTCCTGCTCCTTGATATCGAGCACCGAGCGGGCTTCCGTATCCGGATCCACCTCGAACACGATCAGGCGAAGGGTAACGCGCATCGGCGCCGCATAGGTGATGCCGCGCTGACGGCATTCCTCGACGTCGAACTTGGGCTGTTCGAGTTCGTAGGTCACGAAGTCGAGCTCGGCGGTGCCGGCGAAATCGCGGATCGGGAAGACCGAGCGCAGGGTTTTTTCCAGGCCCGACACATAGCCGATCGAAGGATCGCTGCGGAGGAACTGTTCGTAGGATTCGCGCTGAACCTCGATCAGGTTCGGCATCTGCACCACTTCGTGGATGTCGCCGAAGACCTTGCGGATGCGGCGCTTCATCGTGCCGCCTTCAATCGCCTTGGTTGCCATGGGTCTTTTTTGCCTCGTCAGCCGTGTATTTCGGTGCCCCTGTCCGGGGCCGGGACGTGCGAAAGGACGCGAAAAAGCCGCTCGACTTCCTTGCGGAATTCGGCAGCTCCAGCGTCCTTACAGAAACCCCAACCCCAATACGATCGACACGCTGCGCGACGGCGCGTCATTTCCCGGAGCTGTGGTGTGGGTGCGCATATAGGTAGCGTGTTGGAAACTGTCAAACGGCTGCAGAGCGCCTGTTCGCGACAATGAGCGAATGGGGTCTAGGTAAAATAAAGTGGAGAGTATCCCTAGAATATTTCGGGTACGATCCGAATTTGCAAGCACAGTTATAATGCTCGCGCGCGAGGTTCATTGAACACTCGAAACAATGATCGGTTCCATTGTGACCTTTGCGCAACGAAAATATCGTCTCGTCGTCAATTAATCTCGATTCATCGCGATGGTTCGGAGCCTGATACGGGTTCCATTCATTTAACCTGCGTCATGAAGAAGAAACCTGTAACGCTTAGCCCCCGCGCCGCGCTGTTTATCGGTGCCGCGCTCCTTGCAACCCCCGCGTTCGCTCAGGACGCGCCAACCCAGACCGTCACCCCGCCGCCGGTGGTGAGCACGACGCCGGCAACCCCGGCTCCGGCTCCCGCTGCACCTGCGCGGGTGATCCAGTTCGATCCTGCAACGCCGCAGGTCCAGACGGTTCCGGCCACCCCCGAACCGGCAACGGCCGAGCCGCGTGCGCGGACCACCAGCACGACCACGAGGACCCAGACCCGCACCCAGCCGCGCCCCACGGTGACGCGCCAGACCACGAGGACGACTGCTCCGGCCGCTCCGGCGCCCGAAGCCGCTGCTCCGCCGGCAACTCCGGTTGAAACCACGCCCCCGGTCGAGGCCATTGCACCGCCGCCCGAGACTGTGGCTCCGGTCGCCGAAACCACGGAGACCACGACCCAGACGAGTGAAGCCGCCACGACCCAGACGGCCCTGTGGCCCTGGATCGCCGGTGGTGCGCTGATCGTGCTGGCCGCGCTTGCCTTCCTGTTCATGCGCCGCCGTCGCGAGGAAGAAGAGGAAGTCTATTACGAGCCCTATGTCGCTTCGGAGACTGCGGGCGATCCGGAACTTATCGCGGCGCGTGAGGCGCGTGAGGAGTATCGCGAGGAAATCGGCCTGGCCGAGTCCATCCCCGCGGCGATCCCGCTGGCAGCCGAGCTGCCGGAGACGATCGAGGATGCCGAGATCGTTCGCGCCGATGCCGACGATCTGGCGGGTCTCACCGCCGCGGCGCCGGTCGCCAAGCGTCCGTGGCTCGAATTCGGCATGCGTCCGGTTCGCGCCGGTACCAGCCTGGACGAGGCGCTGGTCGATATCGAGCTGACCGTGGCCAATGCGGGCGACATCGATGCGAAGGACGTCCGCATCTCGACCTTCCTCCTTTCGGAGACCGAGGCGAGCGAGATGGAGAATATGCTGCTCGACCGTCCGGAAAGCTCGGTTCCGCCGGTCACCATCCCGGCCGGCCGCGGCACTCGCGTCGACGCCACGCTGGCGCTGCGCAAGGACGGACTGGACGAGAAGTTCACGCCGGTGGTGGTGGCGGATGCCCGCTACACCATGGCCGATGGCAGTGAGGGCCGCACCTCGGCCACCTTCCGTGTCGGCCTGTGGAACGAGGGTGAGGGTCTCGAGCCGATCGATACCCGCGACCGGGAGATGCACCACAATGTCGCGGCGGAACTGCACGGGGTTCCGGCCCACGCCTGATCCCGCGACGATCGCCAACCTTGGCACCAACCCGGCCCGTCCCTCCCTGCGAGGGGCGGGCCTTTTACTGCCGGTGCGCCGCGAGGATCGCGTCGCGCATCGCGGGATAGAGCAGGTCGTTGCCATGACCGCTCAGATGGTCGCCGTCGAAGAACAGCGGTCGCCCGCCCGACACCGCTTCGCAGGTCGCGCCGGGGCAGAGCAGGGGGAAGGGATCCCACACGCGCGTGCCCAGCTCGCCCATCGCCCGCAGGATCGGTGCGCGGCGCGCCTCCAGCTCGGCGCGGGACATGGTCAGCCCGCCGCGGCAGATCGGGCTGTTGCGGTTGAACCAGTCGGAGCAGCGGAAGGGCGGGGAAGGGAGTACCGGCTTGGGCGCTTCGAAAATCGCGGTCACCTTGCTTGCCGCCAGTGCCGCCAGCGTCCTGCGCGCCTGCGCCATCGTTTCTGGCGACACCGATGCCGGGAACTGGTGATAGGTATCCGACCCGTCGAACTGGTTGATCAGCCGCATGATCCGCAGCCCGGGCAGGAAGACGACATCGCCCTTGCGCGCCTTGCCGCCGATCTCGGTCAGCAGGGCGGCTTCATAGTCGCTGCAGGTGCCGCTGGTCGGGATCGCGTCGTTCAACCGCAGGAAGGGGCAGCCGGACTTGAACCAGGCGCGCACCGTGATGCCCTGTTCCGCCGCCAGCCGCGCATAGTTGGGTGCATAGGCGAGGTTATGCGAATCCCCGATCGCGAACAGCGTGAAGCCCGCGGGCGTCGTCGTGCAGCCTTCCGGGATCCAGCTGGTCACCTTGCCGCCATGGAAGCCGGCGACTTCCTCGCGCACCCGGCACTTGCCCGCCGGGACCGGCCGTCCGCTCTCGGCATACCAGTCCGCGCGGTTGGCGGTGACGCTCAGCGTGATCCGGTCGTGCAGCACGAACATCGCCGTGCCCGCCAGCATCGCGATCAGCGTCGCGCCCAGCATGCGCTTCACCACGCGCGGACGGGGCAAGGCGAGCAGGCGCTGGCTGGTGCGCAATGGCTGCTCGACCAGCAAATAGGAGGCGATGCTGAGTGCGATCGACAGCGCCAGCGTGGCAAGCTGCAGCGGCAGCGTGTCCAGCCCGCTGGTCCAGCGGAACAGCACGAACACCGGCCAGTGCCACAGATAGAGCGAGTAGGAGAGCTTGCCCGCTGCGACCATCGGCCGCGTCTCGAACAGGCGCGCCGTCACCGATCCGGGCTGCGCGCAGACCAAGGCGATCAGCGCCGCGGTGCCCAGTACCGGCAGCAGCGCGACCGGGAAGGGGAAGGTCTTGGTATAGGGAATGGCGAAGCCCGCGGCGATGGCGGCCAGCGCAGGCAGGGCGATCCATCCGCGTGCCGCAACCCAGGGCTGCCAGCGCGGCAGCGACAGGCACAGCAGCATGCCCAGCCCCAATTCCCAGAAGCGCGTCGGCATCAGATAGAAGGCAAGACGCGGCTGGATGTGCGACAGGACGGCGCACAGGATCAGGCTGGCTATGCTCAGCCACGCGACCAGCCGGAAGGCATCCCGCTTGCCCTGCAAATGCCCCCAGATCAGGAACGGGAACAGCAGGTAGAATTGCTCCTCCACGCCCAGTGACCATGTGTGGGTGAAGGGATTGAACGACGCCTGCGGGCCGAAATAGGTGTCCGAATCCAGCGCCAGTGCGATGTTGCTCAGGCCGGCAAAGGCCGAGACGCCGGTCTGCGCCACGCTGCGGCTGAGCCACGCATCGGGCACGAACAATTGCGTCGCGAGGATCGCCACCAGCAGCATCGCGATCAGCGCAGGCATGATCCGCACCAGCCGCCGTGCATAGAAGAAGGCGAGCAGCTCCTTCAGGCTGGCGAAGCTCCGCCCAGTCATCGATCCGGTGACCACGAAGCCCGAGATCACGAAGAAGATGTCGACTCCGGTGAACCCGCCCGGCAGCGCCGCGGGCCACAAATGGTAGAGCACGACCGATGCCACCGCGATCGCGCGCAGCCCGTCGATCGCCGGGATATACCCGCTGCGCTGTTCGCTCTGTCCGCCGCTCACGTCTGGAAAGTCCCCTCGTCGGGTCCTCCTACCCGGCTTGTCGGCGAACGGGAAGCTGCGCGCGGCGAACCGATCGCGGCTTGCAGCTATTGTTCATGTTGGGCTGCCTACGTCTGTAATCGTGAAGTCAGGGAGACACTGGATCGGGGGACTGACGGGGGCCGCCTGTATGGCGCTCACGCCGTACGCCTATGCGCAGGAAACCCCGGCACCCACGCCCGCGCCATCGCCTACGCGCGCGCCCGCAATCATCACCCTGCCGGGGACCGAGCGGTTCAGCCTGCCTGGGTCGGGCACGCAACCCGCGCCTGCGCCAGCCCCGACACCGACGCCGAGTGTCC
>NZ_JARNTV010000005.1 GCF_029433115.1 Sphingomonas sp. AOB5
CGCGGGCCGGGCCCGCGGTCGCGCCGCCGCCGGCACCGGGCACATTGGCCGCGGTGCCCGACATCTGGGCGTTGATCGTGTTGAGCGCGCTCTGTGCCGCCGCCAGATCCGAATCGACCTGCGCAAGCTGCTGACGTGCCTGGCTCATCCGCTCGCTGAGCGAACCGGTGCCCGGCAGGGAACCGAGATAGCGGGCCTGGAAGTCTGCGCGTTTGGCATCGGCGTCCTGCAGCGCCTTCTGGCGCGAAGCGATCTGCTCGTCGAGGAAGCGCAGCGACGCGCTGGTCTCGTCGCGCGAGCCGGCCAGATTGTCCTCGATGAACAGGTCGATCAGCTTCTGCGCGATCTGCTTGGCCAGACGGCCATTGCCCGCGGTGACGGTGATCTCGAACAGATTGTCCTGCTGGGCGGTGATCTTGATCATACCCTGCAGCGCCAGGATGCGATCCGCGACATCGCGATCGTTGGCGACCGTCTTGGCCAGATCGGTGCCGCGCACGACTTTCTCGAGGTTCATCGCCGAGGTGATCATCTGGCGGACCCGGTCGATATCGCGCTGCTGCGCCGCTTCAGTGATCGCATTGTCGGTCGGCAGGACCTGACGCAGCTGCACCAGGACGCGCGCGTGGCTCTCATATTTGTTGGGCATCTGCGACACGACCAGCCAGCCCGCGAGGCACAGCCCCCAGGCGACCGCCAGTGCGATCCACCGGCGCATCCAGACCGCGTGGATCGCGGCGCGAATCTCGTCGAAGATGCTGCCCATCAGCTCAGAACATGCTTTCCGGGATGATGATGACGTCACCCGGCTCGAGCTTCACATTCGCCGAGACGTCGCCATTCTTCAGCAGATCGCCCAGACGCAGACGGTATTCCACCTGACGGCCGGTGCGCTTGTCGTTGCGGATCAGCCGCGCGCGGTTGCCCGACGCGAACTCGGACAGGCCGCCGACCGAGATCATCGCGTCGAGCAAGGTCATGCTGGCGCGATACGGCACCAGCGCCGGCTTTTCGGCCGCACCGACGATGCGGATCTGCTGGCTCGGGACGCCGGCCGCATTCTCGATGATCACCGAGACGATCGGGTCCTTGATATATTCGCTGAGCGCATAGCGCAGGTCGTCGGCCAGCATCGCAGGCGTCTTGCCCACGGCCGGCATGTCGTTGATCAGCGGCGTGGTGATACGGCCATCGGGGCGCACGGTGACCTTCGCCGAGAGATCAGGATTGCGCCACACGAAGATGTTGAGCTGGTCCGACGGGCCGATGACATATTCCTCGCTCGGCGCCTCGCGGCTGCCGACGAGCGTCGCGGAGGGAAGCTCGGGGCGTCCGCCCCCGCCTCCGACACAGCCCGAAAGGGCCAGCGCAGCCATCAGCGGCGCCGCGACAATCTTGCTCTTACCGAAGAAACGCATGCTCGAGCTCCCTTCCGAGCGCAGGCATTCGCAACCGACGTCTCGGCCGCACCCGTGCTGGATCGGGGAAAGCTATGGAGCGGTAGAGGTAAACATACCGTTAGGGGTTGGCCGGAATTGCGAGGAAATGCGGCCTTGGCCGACCGGCGCCTTCTCACAACCTCCCGGGCCTGTCCCGCGGCGGGAACATGGCTCGATTCGGGCTATTTGAGCGAATAGGGCAAGGATATCGTCAACGAGGATTGCGGCGCCATGTTTCCAGCCGGACGGAACCGGACATGCGTCACCGCCCCCTGCGAAGCGCTGTCTCCGGCGACCGGCAGATGGCCCCAGGTCGCGCCGCCATCGGAGGAGAAATCGACATCGTCGGTGGTGCTGCCGGGCGCAGCATAGCTCAACGTCAGGCCCGAGGCGGGATTGCCCTGGCGCGTCTGGATCACCGGGCCTAGACCCGTGCCGTCGCCATCCAGCACAATCGCCAGCCGGTTCGGCGTCGGGAGCTGGACCTTCAGCACCCCCGGTTCCAGCGGCACGATATCGGTATTGGTGATCGTCACGCTGATCCGTCGCTTGCTGCGCGGAATCGCCTTCGGATTGAGGATGCCTTCGATCGGGTTCCACAATGTCACGCCGGTCTCGACCATGACCGTTGGCGGCTTGTGCGCCACGGTCAGCGTGACATTGACGGTGGCTGACTTACCCCCACTGTCGGGCGCGCCGATGCACAGGCCGAGAAGGCCGATGCCCGAGCAGAAATACCAGTCCCACCGGATCGAAAAGCTGCCGGTATAGGTACCCGGCGCGACATAGCCCTCGGTTGCCAGCTTGAAATGGACCGGAACATCGATCGCGCCGTTGCCGAAAAGGTTCAGCAGATTGAGCAGCGTGCCGTTGATGTAATAGGCCTCGGTACCCGGCTTCAACTCGTTGGTGCCGGCGGCATCGGCATAGAGCTTGAACGGCACGGTATCCGCGGTCGTCGCTGAACTAAGCTTCAGCACCGTATCGGCGGGCACAGTTGCCTTGAGGAAATTGCCGCTGAGCAGGGTCAGGATGTTGGCGCTGCTGCAGCTGAACCCGCCCAGGGTCGGCGTCAGGGGCACTGCCGCCGCCTTGAGCGCGGCAGGGGAATGGCTGCCTACCGAGACGTTGGTGGGCGTCGTGACGTCGCAGGCAAGCGCATTGGCCGGCGCGAGTCCGAGGACCCATGCCGCCAGCATGATCGGGTAGGTCCTGAAACGCATCACGGCGCAGATAGGAGCTACTGCTTGCGCAAATCCCACCGGCGCAACCGGTATTGCTACCTAAGCCGGGGCCGAAACGAAATCGGCTCAGGCGCCGACCAGCAGTTCCCTTGCCGCCGGATGGCCGAGGAATGCCGATGGGCTGGCGGTGGGGCCATAGGCACCCGAGGCGAAGATCGCGATGATATTGCCGACTTCGGCTTTCGGCAGTGCGACGCGGTCGCCCAGCCGGTCGAGCGGGGTGCACAAGGGACCGACGACCGAGGCGACCTCTTCGGGCGCAGCGCCGATCTTGCCCGCCACCGCGACCGGATAATTGCGCTTCACCACCGTGCCGAAATTGCCCGAGGCGGCGAGATGGTGGTTCAGGCCGCCATCTATGACGAGAAAGGTCTCGCCGCCGCTTTCCTTGCGATCGATCACGCGGGCAAGATAGACCCCGGCCTCACCGACCAGCCAGCGGCCCAGTTCGATGGCAAAGCGGCTGTTCGCCAGCATCGGCGAACGGCGCTCCAGCTGGAAGCCGAGCGCGCGGCCGATGGCCTCGACATCGACCGGCGTATCGCCCGAGAAATAGGGGATACCGAAGCCGCCGCCGAGATTGACCAAAGGCGGACCGGCGTCGATTTCCGCCGCGAGCCGCCCGGCCAGCGCCAGCGTCAGCGCCTGACTCTCGCTGATCGCCGCCGAATCGAGCGATTGCGAGCCGGAAAAGATGTGGAAGCCCTGCCAGTCGGCACCTGCCGCGATCAGCTGCTTCACCAGTGCGGGCACGCGTTCGGCATCGACGCCGAAGGGCGAGGCACGGCCGCCCATGCGCATGCCCGATCCACGCAGCTCGAAATCGGGGTTCACCCGCACCGCCAGGCGAGGCCGGACGCCCAGTCGATCGGCAATGGCAAGCGCGCGTACCGCTTCGCCTTCGGATTCGAGGTTGATCGTCACGCCCGCGCGAATCGCGGCCTCCAGTTCGGCATCGCGCTTGCCCGGGCCGGCAAAGCTGATCGCTTGCGCCGCCATGACGCCAAGCGCCTTGTCCAACTCGCCCGCCGAGGCGACGTCCATGCCGTCGACCAGCGGCGCGATCGCGGCCAGCAATTCGGGCATCGGATTGGCCTTGATCGCGAAATGCACGTCGACACCGGCCGGAAGCGCCGCACGCAGCCGCGCAACCCGCGCCGCGATCATCGTGAAGTCATAGACGAACAGCGGCGTGCCGCCGGCTTGCGCGATCCATTGCTCGGCGGGGAAGCCGTTCGCGAACTCGGCCGGGATCGGGCCGATGGCCTTGGCGCCGTTCATGCCAGTTCCCCCTTCAGTGCCGCGCGGTCGAGCTTGCCATTGGCGTTGCGCGGCATGGTTTCGCGCCAGTCGTAACGCATGGGCTGCATGAAGCTGGGCAGTTCGCGCCGCAAGCGCTCGCGCAGCGACGCCTCGGCAAGTGCCGGATCGCCCTTGGCGCGCGCGACCACCACGATGGCCTGCCCCAGCCGCTCGTCCTTCACCCCGAACGCCGCCGCCTCGGCCGCCTCGCCACCCGACAGCACGGCTTCCTCGACTTCGGTGGGACTGATGCGATTGCCCGCGGATTTGATCATCTCGTCGTCACGCCCCACGAAGCGCAGCAGCCCGTCCGTGCCCTCGCTCACCGTGTCGCCGGACCAGACTGCCATCCCGCCGCTCGCCGCGAAGTCCGGCGCGTCGCGGAAGCGCTGGGCGGTGCGTTCGGGATCCTGCCAGTAACCCTGCGCGACCAGCGGCCCGGCATGGACCAGCTCGCCCGGTTCGCCCGGCGCGGCGCGGCTGCCGTCGGGGCGGACGATCATGATCTCGGCAAAGGGAATCGCGCGGCCCATCGAATCGGGATTGGCGTCGACCAGATCGGGATCGAGATAGGTGGAGCGAAACGCCTCGGTCAGCCCGTACATCGGATAGAGCCGCGCGTTGGGGAAACGCTCGCGCAGCCCGCGGACCATCGGCGTCGTCAGCGCACCGCCCGAGTTGGTGAGGCGCCGCAGCTTCAGCGCAGTCTCGCCCCATTCGGCCTCAAGCACCTGCACCCAGAGCGGCGGGACGCCCGCCAGCGTCGTCGCATCGAACCGCTCGACCGCCTTCACCACATCGCGCGCGGTGAGGTAATCGAGCGGGATCACCCGGGCACCGCCATACCAGGTGGAAAGCAGCTGGTTCTGCCCATAATCGAAGCTGAGCGGCAGCACGCCGAGCACGCGATCTTCAGACTCGATCTTAAGATAGTGCGAGACGCTGACCGCACCGAGCCACAGATTCGCGTGGCTGAGCATCACCCCCTTGGGCCGTCCGGTCGAACCGGAGGTGTAGAGGATCGCGGCAAGCGCAGCAGGATCGGCGGACGAGGGCGGCAGCACGTCGTCGCTCGCCAGTTCCTCCTCGGTGACGATCCGGCAACCCTCTGGCACATCGCCCGGCTCCAGCGCAGCGATGCGGCCGGGCTGCGTCACCAGGATGCGCGCGCCGCTGTTGGCCAGGATATGGGCGACCTGATGGCGTTTCAGAACCGGGTTGACCGGCACATGCACCAGCCCCGCACGCGGCGCGGCAAGGGGCATCAGGCAGGCGGTGCGGGTCTTGGGCAGCCAGCTTGCCACGCGGTCGCCCGCCGACAGCCCCTGCCCGCTCAGCCAATGCGCCATACCGCCGACCGCGGCCTCAAGCCCCCCGAAATCGAGCGTTCCGGCCTTATCTTCCAGCGCCACGGCGTCGCTCGCGCCACGCAAGGTCAGCGTGTCGATCGGCCTCGGAATGGGGTCGAGCGGCGTCATGGAGCGACCATATACTTGGCAGCACCTTCGCCAACCCTTACGGGAGCGAAAATTTGTCGCAGGGGAAGTCCATTGCAGCCCGACGGCTATGTCGAAGTCGAGAATACCGTTCGCGGCGTGTTGCGCGACGTGCTGGGAATCAGCGCCGATCGCGCCGCCGCGTTCGATGAGACCACGCCGTTGTTCGGCGCCCTGCCCGAGCTGGATTCGCTCGCGGTGGCAGGCGTGCTGACCGAGCTTGAGGATCGCCTGGGCATCCTGATCGAAGACGACGAAGTCGATGGCGAGATGCTGGAGACGTTCGGCGCGCTCACCCGCTTCGCCGCGGACAAGGCCCTGACATGATCGATCATTACGACTGGGCGGGCGGCCGCGAAGCGATGCTGTGCTTCGGACCCGATACCGGCCCGGTCGTGGTGGCGGCGCTGCCGCTGTTCGAGGAAGCGAACCGCACGCGCGCGTTCGTGGTGACGATCCTGCGTGCCTTGGCGGAACGCGGGATTGCGAGCGCGCTGCCCGATCTGCCGGGAACGGGCGAGAGCCTGTTGCCCACCGAAGCGGCCACGATGCTGCGGCTACGCGAGGCATATCAGGCGGCGGCACAGCGTTTTGCGGATCGCGGCACCTATGCGGTGTCGTTGCGCAGCGGCACGCTGCTCGATGCCCTTGGTGACGTGCGCGGGCGCTGGCACCTGACGCCGCAGACCGGATCGGAGCTGCTGCGCGAACTGACCCGGATCAAGCAGGCCGAGGTCGGCGAGACGCCGAAGCTGCGCGGTTACTGGTATCTCGATTCGAGCCTGCCAGAAGAAAGCGCGGACCCGCCGGTGGCGATCGCCGGCAATCTGGTTTCGGCCGAGCTGCTGACCGATCTGGGCGCGGCGATCCCGTTCGACGGCGAACAGCTACGCACGGTGCGGCTGGAAACCGATCCGAAGCCCGCCGACCTCAAAGCTCCGGGTAGCCCGCTATGGCGCCGCGCCGAACCCGACAATGATCCAACACTGGCCGAACTTTTGGCCGTCGATATCGCGGCATGGGTGCGCACATGCGAAGGCTGATCGAATTTCCCTGCGCGGGCGAGAGCCTCGCCGCAACGCTCGACGAAGCAGCAGGCACCACCGGCCTGCTGATTGTTTCCGGCGGCAACGAGGTCCGCATGGGCGCGCATCGCGGCATGGCGCTGCTTGCGGCGCGCGTGGCGGGCGAGCTCGGCGCGCCGGTGTTCCGCTATGACCGGCGCGGGGTCGGGGATTCGACCGGCAGCAATGGCGGGTTCGAAAGCACCGCCGAAGACATTGCCGCGGCGGTCGCCGCCTTCCGCGCCGAAGCAACGGGGGTCACGCGCGTCGTCGCGTTCGGCAATTGCGATGCGGCCACCGCCTTGGCGATGTTCGGCCCCGCGTCCGGCGTAGACGCACTGCTGATCGCCAACCCCTGGGTGATCGAAGCGACCGACGATCTGCCCCCCGCCGCCGCGATCCGCGCCCGCTATGCCGAACGGTTACGCGATCCCAAGGAATGGCTGAGACTGATCCGTGGCGGCGTGAATATCGATAAGTTGTTCAAAGGCTTGCTGAAGGCAGCCAAGAAGCCGTCGCAACCGCCCGCCAGCCTGCCCGCACGCCTCGCCGCCGCCATGAAGGCCAGCAAGCTCCCCATAACGATCCTGATCGCGAGCGGCGACAACACCGCCATCGCCTTCATCGATGCGTGGAAGGGAGCGGCGTTCGACGCCGCGCGCGAGCGGACGACGGTGATCGAACTGACCAGCGACAGCCACAGCTTTGCGAGCGTGGCTGACAAGGCGTGGCTGTTCGAACGGGTGCGCGAGGCGTTGATCTGATTCCCTCTCCCTTTGGGAGAGGGCCTATTTACTCCGCCGCTTGGACCACCTGCTCGAAATCCGCTTCCGCCAGGAACCGCTCGGCATCCAGCGCGGCCATGCAGCCGGTGCCGGCCGCGGTCACCGCCTGGCGGTACACCTTGTCCATCACGTCGCCGCACGCGAACACGCCCGGCACGCTGGTGCGGGTGCTGCCGGTCTCGACCTTGATGTACGAATCCTCGTCCAGCTCGAGATGCCCGCGGAACAGCTCGGTCGCCGGATGATGGCCGATCGCGACGAAGCCGCCATCGACCTCGATCTGCGACAACTCGCCGGTCACCGTGTCCTTCAGTTCGATCGCGACCAACCCGTGCGGATCGCCACCGCCGATGAAGCGCGACACTTCCTTGTTCCACGACACCGTGATCTTCTCGTTCGCGAACAGGCGCTGCTGCAGGATCTTCTCGGCGCGGAAGCTGTCGCGGCGGTGGATCAGCGTGACGTCATGGCTATGGTTGGTGAGGTACAGAGCCTCCTCCACCGCAGTGTTGCCGCCACCGATCACCGCGACCTTCTTGCCGCGATAGAAGAAGCCGTCGCAGGTCGCGCAGGCGCTGACGCCCTTGCCCTTGAGCAGCTCTTCCGAGTCCATACCCAGCCATTTGGCCTGCGCGCCGGTTGCGATCACCAGCACGTCACCGACATAGACATTGCCGCCATCGCCGATCAGGCGGAATGGGCGCTGGGTCAGGTCGATATCGACGATGGTATCCCACATCATCTGCGCGCCGACATGCTCGGCCTGGGCCTGCATCTCCTCCATCAGCCACGGACCCTGGATCACGTCGCGGAAGCCGGGATAATTCTCGACATCGGTGGTGGTGGTCAGCTGGCCGCCGGGCTGGATGCCCTGCACGACGATCGGCGCGAGGCCGGCGCGCGCGCCATAGATGGCGGCGGAAAGGCCCGCCGGGCCCGAGCCGAGAATGAGCATGCGCGTGGAATGGGTAGCGGTCATCGAATCCGTCCGAAATTCATGTGGCCCGCATCTAGGAGGTGCGGGCGTCACGACGCAACATGGGGTTGCGCGGAAGGTTCGGCAAAGGCGGGAAAAGCTGTCGGGCGGCGAAGCTCAGCTTAGCGCGAACCAGGCGACCCAGCTCCAGAACACCGCCGATATCAGGATCGCGAGCAGCAATGCGGCTCCCGGCGGCAGGCTGCGGTCGCTATCGGACTCGAGCCACGACTCCGGAATCTCCGGCACATGTTTCGGCATTTCCCCTCCCGTTTTCAGGAGGATGCGCGGCGATGACACCGGCGGACAAGGGGCATGTTACCCGTTTCGGGCATTCGCCTCGGAAAAATCAGGCTTCCGCGTCGCTTAGAAGACGAACCAGGCCAGGGTGCCCCAGAAGCCCATCGAGATGGCGATCGCGATCAGCAGGCCACCGCCGGGCGGCAATGCGCGCTCGACATCCGAACCGGCAAATGCCTCGGCATTTTCGTGAAGCGACCTCATGACTGACCTCTCCTTACGCGAGCTTGTTACCCTCCATTTGGGGTATAGATGCGCGAGGCGAACATTTCGTTCCCGGAAAACTCCTTATGGTAGCGTTACGAAGTCCCGCCATGACAGCATCCGCCGCCGCGGTTAGCCTGCCCTCAGCATAGTGCGGAGGATGGAATGATTCGGCGTTTGCTTGCCCTGTTGGCCCTCACCCTGATCGCGGTTCCTGCCGCTGCACAGACCCCGGCCACGCCCCCCACCCCGCCGGCGCCGGTGCGCGTCGCGCTGGAAACCAGCGCGGGCCGGATCGTGATCGAGGTGGACCGCGCCAAGGCACCGGTCACCGCCGCCAATTTCCTGCGCTATGTCGATCAGAAGCGGCTGGACGGCACGGTCTTCTATCGCGCCGTTCGCGTCGCGCCGCATTTCGGTTTCGTCCAGTTCGGCGTCCAGAACGCCGCCAAACGCGTGCTGCCGCCGATCCGTCACGAGCCGACCACCCAGACGGGACTGAAGCATCTCGACGGCAGCATCTCGATCGCGCGAACGACCCCGGGCACCGCACGCGGCGACTTCACGATCATGGTGGGCGACCAGCCCTCGTTCGACGCCGACCCGACCAAGCCGGGCGACAATCTGGGCTACGCCACCTTCGGCCGCGTGGTGGAGGGGCTCGACGTGGTGGTGAAGATCCAGGAATCGCCGGTTGCCGAGGGCGGCCACTTCAAGGGCGAAATGCTGGCCCCGCCGGTCCGGATAATCACTGCACGGCGTGTGCCGTGAGACCGACGGCGGCACTTCGCTCAGTCGAGCCTTAGCCCCGACCTTCTTTCCGCTTTTGCGTCTGCTCCTCATTCCGGGAGTTGCGGCCATATCCCCGAAACCAGCGATAGTTCGATATGGAGAACGGGATCAGGCACAGGCCAAGGCCGATGAGCAGGCCCTTGTCATACAGGAAGTCGCCGGGCTTCACCCCGGCTATTATACCGATGATCCCAATCAGCAGCAGCGGCGAGAACCAGAAGAGCTTCTGACCCACGGCGAAGATGGGATTGTATCCGCGATGCTCCCAGTCGCGATCCAGCCAGGCGATGATGGATTTGAACATTCGCATCGGCCGCAGGCTTAGCACATGCCTGTCCAAACGCGGAACGCCTGCTCGAAACAACGCTTGCTGATGCCCCTGCCTATTGGGGGAAGGTGGTAGCGGAGGAGGGACTTGAACCCCCGACCCCAGGATTATGATTCCCGTGCTCTAACCAACTGAGCTACTCCGCCGTACCGGGCGTCGCCGAAGCGAGGGGGCCACATAGGCAGGGTCCGCGAGCCGGTCAAGCGAACATGTGACGCGACAGCGGCTCCCATGGTCCACCGCGATAATACCAGCTCGCCAGACCTGCGATCTCGACCTCGCGCGCCACGAAATCGCGCGACAATGTCTTCAGCAGCGCCGAGGCGAGCGAGGGGGTCACCTTGTTCTGGATCGTCACGTGCGGGCGCCAGCGGCCAGCGTCCTGCGGCGTGAGCAGGCCGGCGAACGCTTCGACCAGCCCTTCGCGAATCGCGGTCAGTTCCGGTGCCTCGATGCGGTAAGCCACGCCGCGGCCCAGCGTCATCAGACCGGTCACCCGGCTGCGCGGGGCACGGATGCCGCGGGTTTCCTGCGTCAGCCGGTGCTTCAGTTCCTCCGCGGCCGAGGGCGGCAGATGGTGGAACAGGGTGAGGTGCGCATCGAGCTGGTTACGCTCGGGTGGAAAATGCTCGCGGCGCAGGCTGTCGAACCATGCCTGATCCTGCCGCCCGAACAGCGCCGTCACTATGATCGGCGCGAGCGCGCTCAAATCTCGACCTGGCTCCCCAGCTCGACCACGCGGTTGGTCGGCAGGCGGAAGAATTCCATCGCGCTTTCGGCGTTGCGCAGCATCCAGGCGAACAGCTTCTCGCGCCAGATCATCATGCCCGGCTTGGATGAGGGCAGCAGCGTCTGGCGGGCCAAGAAGAAGCTGGTGTCCATCATCTTGAACTCGGACCCGCAATTGCTGACCATCTTGAGCGCGGCGGGCACATCGGCCTCCTGCATGAAGCCGTATTTCAGCACCATGCGGTGGAAGCCCTTGCCCAGATCCTCGAGATAGATGCGGTTCTCGTCGGCGACGAATGGGGAATCGGTGATCTTGACGGTCAACAGCACCACCCGCTCGTGCAGCACCTTGTTGTGCTTCAGATTGTGGAGCAGCGCGTGCGGCACGCCGTCGGGAGTCGAGGTCATGAACACGGCCGTGCCCTGAACCCGGCTGGCCGAATTGGCGGCGCTTTCGATGAAGATCTTGATCGGCATCGCACTCTCGCGCAGCCGCTCGATCATCAGCTTGCGGCCCTTGGCCCAGGTGGTGAGCAGGGTGAAGATGATCAGGCCGATCAGCAGCGGGAACCAGCCGCCGTCGGGCACCTTGGTGAGGTTCGCGGCGAAATAGGCCAGATCGACGGCAAAGAAGAGCGCCAGCAGCGGCACCGCATAACGCTTCTTCCAGCCCCACAGGGTGAACAGCACGACAGCGAGCAGGCAGTTATCGATGAACATCGCGCCGGTGACCGCGATGCCATAGGCCGCGGTGAGGTTCGACGAGGTCTTGAAGCTGAGCACCAGCAGGATGACCATCACCATCAGCGCCCAGTTGACGAGCGGGATGTAGATCTGGCCGGCGGTCGACGCGCTGGTGTGCTGAATGCGCAGGCGCGGGATGAAGCCCAGCTGGATCGCTTGCTGCGTCACCGAGAAGGCACCCGAGATCACCGCCTGTGACGCGATGATCGCCGCCAGCGTGGCAAGGCCGACCAGCGGCAGCTGAAGCGCCTGCGGAGCGAGATTGTAGAAGGGGCTGTTGATCGCTCCGGCATCGCGCATCAGCAGCGCGCCCTGCCCCATATAGTTGCACATCAGCGCCGGCAGCACGAACCACAGCCACGAAACGCGGATCGGCTTGCGCCCGAAATGGCCCATATCGGCGTACAGCGCCTCCGCGCCCGTCACCGCGAGCACGACCGAGCCGAGCGCCAGGAACGCCTTGAACGGATCGTCCATGAAGAACTGGACAGCGTGCCACGGATTGAGCGCCCAGAGGATCTCGGGCGTCTGGATGAAGCTGAGCGTCCCCAGCGTCGCGATCGCCAGGAAATAGAGCAGCATGATTGGACCGAAGAACGCGCCCACCCGCGCCGTACCGGTACTCTGGATCGAAAAGAGCAGCACCATGATCGCCACCGCGATCGGCACGATCAGCCCGCCGAACCCGGGCGCGGCGATGGCCAGACCCTCGACTGCCGACAGCACCGAAACCGCCGGGGTGATCATCGAATCGCCATAGAACAGCGCCGTCGCGAACACGCCGAGCAGAACGATGCCTGCCGTCCATTTCTTCTGCCCGCTCTTCGAATTGATCAGCGCGAGCAGCGCCAGCGAACCGCCCTCGCCCTTGTTGTCGGCGCGCATGATGATCGTGACGTACTTCAGCGACACCACCGCCATCATCGACCAGAACATCAGGCTGATCACGCCCATGATGTGCAGTTCGTCGAGCGCCAGCGGGTGATGCCCCGCAAAGGTTTCGCGGAAGGCGTAGAGCGGGCTGGTGCCGATATCGCCGAAGACGATGCCGATCGCACCGATGGCGAGCTTCAGCAGTCCGTCCTGCGAGTGATCGTGCCCGGGCACAGGGGTCTGTGCGGGATCGGTTGCAGCGCTGTCGGGGGTGCTCACGGGCGGAACTGACATGCCGGTGAGAGGGGAACGGACGTGGTCATGCGACCCGGTTTCTCGCCTTCAAATGGTGGCGCGCGTTAGCATGTGCAGCATGGGCTAGCAACGCGTTTCGGAAGCGCAACTGCCGCGGGGCCAATCGGGTTCCGGTCATCGCGCGGCAAACAGCGCGTCGGCCTCGCTGCGGGTCGGCACCGCGCGCAGGACGAAGCTGGAATTGATGGTCACCACCCCGGGCAAGCGGCCGAGATGTTCGCGGTGGAGTCGCTCATAATCGTCGAGATCGCGGGCGAGGATCTTCAGCCGGTAATCCTGACCGCCCGAGACTAGTGCGCATTCTACCACGCCCTCGATCGCCGAGACCGCACGTTCGAACTGGGCGAGGTCCTCCTCCTTCTGGGTACCGAGCGTGATGTCGACCAAAGCCGTCACCTTGAACCCCAGCTCGCGATGGCCGAGCCGCGCGCCATAGCCCTGGATATGGCCCGAGGATTCGAGCGCCTGGATGCGCCGCGTACAGGCCGATTGCGACAGCCCGACATCGGCCGCGATTCCGCTGACCGGCGCACGCGCATCGGCTGCGAGCAATTTCAGGATCGAAGTGAAGATCCGGTCCATTCGGCAAATATCCCCGTTCGAAGCACCACATATAGTAATTTCATGCATCGAGGCCAAGTTTGACGCGGAACTTTGCAGGGATTCGCGCAGGCCATTCGCGATAGGCTACACCATCAAAATCCCAAGGAGAGTTGCCATGCGCATCGGTGTTCCCAAGGAAATCAAGAATCACGAATATCGCGTCGGCCTGACCCCCGCTTCGGTCGCCGAACTGATCCATGCCGGCCATGAAGTGCTGGTCGAGACCAAGGCAGGCATGGGCATCGATTTCGATGACGCCGCCTATACCAAGGTCGGTGCTAAGATCGCCCCGGACGCCGCCGCGGTGTTCGCCGGCAGCGATATGATCGTGAAGGTCAAGGAGCCGCAGCCGGGCGAGATCGCGATGCTCGAGGCGCGCCACACGCTGTTCACCTATCTCCACCTCGCCGCCGACAAGCCGCAGGCCGAGGGCCTGATGAAGTCGGGCGCGACCTGCATCGCCTATGAGACGGTTACGTCCAACTCGGGCGCGCTGCCGCTGCTCAAGCCGATGAGCGAAGTTGCGGGCCGCATGTCGATCCAGGTGGCCTCGCACTATCTGGAAAAGGAACAGGGCGGCCGTGGCGAACTGCTCGGCGGCGTTCCCGGCGTGGCGCCGTGCAAGGTCGCGATCCTGGGCGGCGGCGTTTCGGGCATCAACGCGGCGCAGATGGCGGTCGGCCAGCGCGCCGACGTGACCATCTACGACATCAACAATGAGCGTCTGGCCGAGCTGGACATGCATTTCGGCAGCCAGATCAAGACCGCCTACGCCTCAAAGGCCGCGATCGCCGAAGCGGTCGCCCGCTCGCAGGTCGTGATCGGCGCGGTGCTGGTGCCGGGTGCCGCAGCGCCCAAGCTGGTCACCAAGGACATGTTGAAGACGATGATGCGCGGATCGGTGCTGGTCGACATCGCGATCGATCAGGGCGGCTGCTTCGAGACCAGCCATGCCACCACGCATGACGATCCGGTCTACGAAATCGATGGCGTGATCCATTACTGCGTGGCGAACATGCCGGGCGCGGTTGCCCGCACGTCTGCGTTTGCGCTGAACAACGCCACCCTGCCCTTCGTGCTGCGCCTCGCCAATCTGGGCGCCGAGGCGGCGATGAAGGCCGACAAGCACCTCGCCAACGGCCTGAACGTCTACAAGGGCAAGATCGCGTTCAAGGCAGTCGCCGACGATCTGGACCTGCCGTACGAGGCTTGGGCGGGCTGAGCTTAAATCCCTCTCCCCTTGGGAGAGGGAAGGAGCCGACGAAGTCGGCGGAAGGGTGAGGGTGACGGGCAGAGCGACGAGCCACCCTCACCCTCCCCACCGCTTCGCGGCGGGTCCCCTCCCTCTCCCAATGGGAGAGGGCGTTTAGGAAATCAGGGCTGTTTCGGCCCGGCTTGCGGCGCCGCCTGCTGGCCGGACTGCTGGCCGGACTGCTGCGCGATCACCTGATCGAGCCGCCCGAGCCATTCGACCAGCGCCGGGCGATAGGATGCGTCGGCTGGCGCCAGTTCGACCGCCTTCGCCCACCAGCGGCGCGCTTCGACGAACTGGCCCATCTTCGCGTAATAGAGGCCGAGGAAATAGGGCGGCCCGGGATGCTGAGGCCACAGCTCCATCGCCCGGTCGAACGCCAGCCGCGACGCGGGCGAGACGCCGCGATCATGTTCGGCCAGCGCCATGCCCAGGCCGGTCCAGACGGCAGAATCGCCCGGCCCCTTGGCGATTGCGCCACGCATCGCGGTGACCGCCAGATCCGGGCGGCCCTGCCGCATCATCGAATCCGAGATGGCGAAATAATTGTACGAGAAGTTGTAGCGGCCGAACATCGCCTCGCGCAGTTCGATCATGCCGGGATCGACTTCGCCGCGCTTCTCCACGGTCAGCACCGAATGGCCGGGCAGCGCCGGGCTGCCCTGCCACGCATAGCCGGTGGCGCCCAGCGTCACCGCGGTCGCCGCAACGGTCCACAGCCGCTTCGGAAAACCGATCGCCCACAGGAACGCCAGCGTCAGCGCGCCGAGGATCGCCAGCATGATCCAGCCGCTCATGCCTCGATCCCTTCGACTTCGTCATCGACCTTGCCGAACGATCGGCGCGCGATGAACAGGCCCAGCGCGATCAGCAGCAGCGGCGTGGCCCACAGCGGCGCGGTCAACCAGCTGAACGGCGGGTCATAGGTGACGTAATCGCCATAGCGCTGGATCAGCCATTCGCGGACCTGCGTGGGGGTTTCACCCGCCTCGATCCGCTGACGCACCAGCGCGCGCATGTCACCGGCCATCTGCGCATCGCTGTCCGCGATCGACTGGCCCTGACAGACGAGGCAGCGCAGCGTTTCCATCAGGACCTTGGCCTGGTTTTCCTTCGCCGGGTCCTTGAGCTGGGTATAGGCCAGCTCCGGCGGCGGCAGGCTCGATTCCGCGAGCGCGGGTGCGGCCAGAAGCAGCACCGCGAGGATCGCGACCCGCTTCATTTGGCGGCCGCCAGCGCTTCGAGCAGCTTGGGCACATCGTCCTCGCTGACATAGCCGATATGCTGGAAGGTGACCTTGCCCCGCCCGTCGATCACGAAGGTTTCGGGTACGCCGGCCGATCCGAAGGCAAACTGGACCTTGCGGTTACGGTCATCAACGACTGCCGAGAACGGATCGCCGTTGCGGGTCAGGAAGGCCTGCATCGCTTCGGGCGTGTCGGCGGTGGCGATGCCGACGATCTCGATCCCCATCGCCTTCAGCTTCATCAGCTGCGGCGCTTCGGCGATGCACGGGCCGCACCAGCTGGCGAAGATGTTGACCAGCCGCGGCTTGCCGTCGGCAAAGGCCTTGCTGTCGAAGCCCGGCTTGCCCGGCAGCAGCGCAGGCAACGTGAAGGCCGGCGCGGGCTGGCCGATCAGCGCGGATTTCACCACCCGGTCCCCCGGCGCGAAGATGCCGCTGGCGACCAGGCCGAACACCAGCACGAACAGCGCCAGCGGCGCCCAGATCAGCACCCGCCTCATTCGCTCGCCTCCTCGGTGCGACGCTCGCGCCGCAGCCGCCCGACCATCGCCAGCAGGCCGCCGAACGCGATCAGGAAACCGCCGAACCAGATGAAGGTGACGAACGGCTTCCACCACAAGCGCAGCTGCCAGCGCGCGTCCTTGCCGCTACCCTCGCCCGCGCCGAGCACGGTATAGAGCTGGCCGTCCAACATCGTCTTGATCGACGCTTCGCTGGTCGTCGTCACCGGATCGGTGAAGAAGCGCTGTTGCGGGTGCAGCTCGAACGGCTTCGCGCCGCCACGGCGGACGATCAGCATCGCCTCGACCGCCGACCAGTTCTGGCCGAGCGTCGGGCGGACCTCGTGCAGCTTCACCTCGAACGGGCCGACCTTCACGACTTCGCCGACGCGCACCGCCGCCAGCCGCTCGAGCTTGAACGCGCTGTCGCTGGCCATGCCGGCGATGCTCACCGCCACCCCGACATGCGCGATCACCATGCCCCAGATGTGCATCGGCGTGCGGCGCAAATTGCGCTTCCACAGCGGCACCACGCTGGCGACGGCGAGACCGCCGGCGGCGACAAGGCCCAGCATCGAGAACAGGTCGATCCCCGGCGCCACGATCAGCAGCATCGCCGCGACGGTGGCGCAGGCGGCGGCGGGCAACAGCATCTGCTGGCCCAGTGCCGACCATTTGTCCTTGCGCCACTTGAGCAGTGGCCCCGCCATGGTGGCGACGATCAGTACCAAAGTCACCGGGATGCTGGCCTTGTTGAAGAAGGGCGGGCCGATCGAAAGCTGCTGCCCCATCGCCTGCGCGACCAGCGGATAGAGCGTGCCGATGAAGACGATGCCGAGCAGCACGGTGAGCAGCAGATTGTTGAGCACCAGCGCGCCCTCGCGGCTGACCAGCTGGAAGGTCGCGCCCTGCTTCACCGTGCCGACGCGCGCGCCGAACAGCGCCAGCGCGCCGCCGATATAGATGCCCAGCAGCGCGAGGATGAAGCTGCCACGCGCAGGATCGACGGCAAAGGCATGGACCGATACGAGGATGCCCGAGCGCACCAGGAAGGTGCCGAGCATCGACATGGCGAAGGCGACCAGCGCCAACATCAGCGTCCAGGCGCGCAGCCCGTCGCGGGTCGCCAGCACGGTTACCGAATGGAGCAAGGCGGTCGCGGCCAGCCAGGGCATCAGCGAGGCATTCTCGACCGGATCCCAGAACCACCAGCCACCCCAGCCCAGCTCGTAATAAGCCCAGTAGGACCCGGCGACGATACCGATGGTCAGGAATATCCACGCCGCCAGCACCCATGGCCGCATCGCGCGGGCAAAGGCCGGTCCGACATCGCGCATCAGCAGCGCACCCACCGCGAAGCTGAACGCGACCGACAGCCCGACATAGCCGAAATAAAGCGTCGGCGGATGGAAGGCGAGGCCGGGGTCCTGCAGCAGCGGGTTCAGCCCCTGCCCGTCCGCCGGCGCGGGATCGAGACGCAGGAACGGGTTCGAAGCGAAGGCGAGGAATGCGTAGAAGCCCAGCGCAATCGCTGCCTGTGCGCCCAAGGTCGCGGCCAGCGCGCGTCCGGCGAGCTTGCGCTCGAACATCGCGACGCCTGCCCCGGCCACGGCGAGCACGGTGACCCACAGCAGCATCGACCCCTCATGGTTCCCCCATGCGCCGGCGAACTTGTAGAGCAGCGGCTTGGCCGAATGGCTGTTGGTCGCGACCAGCAGCACCGACATATCGGAATTGAGGAACAGCAGGATCAGGATGCCGAAGGCCAATGCCGCCAACAGGCCCTGCGCTACCGCGATCCGCCGTGTGGCGAGGATCAGCTCTTCCGAACCCGAACGCGCGGCGCCCGCACCCAGCGCCAACTGCACAAGCGCCAGCGCGGCGGCGATCCACAGCGCGGCAAGCCCCCCCTCGGCGATCATTTCTCGAGACTGTCCGTCTTGTGCATCTTGCCGGCCATTTGCGGCGGCATGTAACGCTCGTCATGCTTGGCGAGCAGATTGTCGGCGACGAAGCTGCCATCGGGCTGGAACTGCCCTTCGGCGACCGCTCCCGATCCTTCCTGGAACAGGTCCGGCGTCACGCCGCGGAACGAAACCAGCGTCTTCGCCTTGCCGTCGGTCACGGTGAAACGGATCGACACGCCATCGGCACCGCGCACGATCGAGTCCTTCTCGACCATGCCGCCCAGCCGGACATTCTTGCCGAGCGGCAATGGTTTACCGGCGACATCTCCGGGCGAATAGAAGAACGCGGCCTCATCCTTCAGCGCCGAGAGCGCGAGCCCGCTCGCGCCCAGGATCGCCGCCAGCGCCGCAAGGCCCAGCGCGAGCCGCTGATGTTTGGGCTTCATCATTTCCGCTTCAATTCCTCCGCGGCCGCTTCCGCGCGACGCATCGCGACATAGCTGGCAAGTGCCAGGCCCACCGTCCCGATGATCGTCACGGCATAGGCCGCGGTCACATAATCCCAATGCGTCATGATGCGGCCATCCGCTTCATCCGCGCCTCGACCTTCTGGCTGGCCAGCGCCGCGCGCATCCGCATCAACACGATCCCCGCATAGAGCAGAGTGAAGCCGCCCAGCGTGAACCACAGCGGCCACAGCATCGATGAATCGATGGTCGACTTGGTCAGCCCGATGCTCTGTCCTTGATGCAGCGTGTTCCACCACACCACCGAGTAACGGATGATCGGCAGCAGCACCGTGCCCGCCACGCCGAACAGCGCGGGCACGCGCCCGTCGCCGCCGCGCTCCGCATCCGCCTTCGCCAGCGCGATATAGGCGATATAGACGAAGAACAGGATCAGCATCGAGGTCAGCCGCCCGTCCCATTCCCACCACGTGCCCCATGCCGGGCGCCCCCAGATCGATCCGGTCATGAGGCAGAGCGCCGCGAACAGCGCACCCGCCGGGGCCATCGCTCGCGCGGCAAGGTTCGCCAGCGGATGCCGCCAGATCAGGTAGCACAAGCTCGCGATCGCCAGCCCGCTCCACCCGCCAAGACCGAGCCAGGCCGAGGGGACATGGATGTAAAGAATCCGGACCGTCTCGCCCTGCAGATAATCGGGCGGGGTCTGGGTCAGCCCCGCCCACGCCCCGAACGCCGCCAGCGCCACGCCGAGCCAGAACAGCACGGGCGTGAGCGGACGCGCGAGCTTCAGGAAGCGCGCCGGGTTAGCAAGGGCATGGAGCGTGGCCACGCGGGCGGAATAGCGGTGTTCGACTAGGGAATCCATCGCCGGTTTGCGCCGATGCGACGGAACCGTGACAAACCGCGCAAGTGCCGGCTCAGGCCGCGGCAAGGCCTCCGCGGCGCGCGACGATCAGATCGATCGGATAGTCGAAGCGGATCCCCGCTCGCCCCTCACGCACCCAGGTAACGATTGCCGGGACATTGGCGAGGCCACCGATCGAGACGCGGGTGTTGGCGCCCATCTGCAACTCGCCGTCATGATCGAGGCAAGCGCCGCACATGGTCAGCGTACGGATCTCGTGCACGGATGCTGCCGGCGCACCGGCCGGCCAGACGCGAGCGTTCATGCTTTCGCGGTCGCTGCGGGTGAAGATACGCTCGTGCATGAGCCTCAATTTGCCTGTTCAGAGTCTCCGGAAGTTAAACCAGATGTCCCGGTAGAATACGCCCCGTAGCACTACGCTTCGGGAAACTACGCAACCCGCCAATCGGCGAGCGCGCCAGTTGTTCCGTCGAAAAATGGTCAGAGCCGCGTAAACCCTATTTGCGGTAGGCGTCGTTCATCGTGCCGACCCAGCCGGACTGGGCGGGCATATAGCTGGTACCGCGCTTGCGGGCGGCAGCAACATCGATCGGATAGCCAAAACGGATGCCCGCCGCGTCGGGCGTGACCCACATCACGATTGCGGGCACATCGACCACCTGGCCGATCGAGACGCGCAGTTCGTCGCCGCGACGCAGGCGCCCGTCATGCGAAATGCCCGCGCCCGAGATCGAAAGGTTGCGGAGACGATGCTCGCTCGGCACCCGCGCGCCGGGCGACCAGACGGTCGCCCGCAACATCACGCTTTCGCGCTTGTCCCGGTTCCGGCTGATTCGTGGTTCGAGCATGATGTCCCTATCCCGCATCCCGGCTGAACGGCGTCGGAACGCATCCATCCGGAAAGCTACGCTCGGGAAAAACGCGCGGATCGCCCCACGGCTTCCCGCCCCGGCGCAAGGCCGGAGCGGTTCACCGGGTAAATTGGGGTGACTTAACCGTTAAGGATCAGCCTCTTAGACGAAGCCGAGATTCCAGGTGGAGCGATCATAGCTGCCGATATTGGGCAGCACGGTGGAGAGATCGCCATCGGAAACGCCGAACCAGTTGGCGAGCGTCGCGGCGTATTGGTCGACCGAGGTGGTGGGGAGCAGGCGGCCCTGGCCGATATCGTCCTGGGTGTTGTTGCCGATCACCGGCGGGGTGCCATAGATGCGGCCTCCCTTCACAGCACCGCCCATCACGAAATGCGTGCTGCCCCAACCATGGTCCGAACCATCCGAGTTGGTCAGCAACGTCCGGCCGAAGTCAGAAGCCGTGAAGGTCGTGACGTTGTTCGATGCGCCCATCGCAACTGTCGTATCGTGGAATGCGCGCATTGCCTCGGCAAGCTGCGCGAGCAGCACAGGATGCTGCGTCGCCAGATTATCGTGCAGGTCGAACCCGCCCATGCTGACGAAAAACACCTGCCGCTTCGCGCCGAGCTGTGGCGCAGCCGCGATCATCCGCGCTACGATCTTGAGCTGCGTCGCAAGCGAGTTGTTCGCCGGGAACAGTGGAAAATCGCTCTCCGGCGCAGTACCGAGCGCCGAGCTCACCTGATTGTAGGTCTCCAGCGCACGCTTGCTCACAATCGCATGTTCGTCGGCGAGCATATTGCCGCTGCTTGAGGTCATCAGCGAACGCATCGCCGAGGCCGCCTGCGACGAGCCGAAAATCGAGGTGGCGTTATTGTTCAGGCGCAGGGGACCACCGGTACCGACAGTATACTGCACGGCCGATCGGCCGGTGAGATAGACCGCGTTGCCCTGAGTGCCGATGCAGGTGAGCGCTGCGCTGCCGTTGCCGCTCTGGAACAGATCGCCCATCCGGCCACCCCAGCCCGACGAAGCACCTTCCGGGCTGGAAGCCTGCCAGATGCTCTGCTGATCGTTGTGACTGCACAGCTTCGGCGGCAACGGCACCGACTTCGCAAGGAACTGCGCCTTGGTGGTCGGCCGCATCAGCGTGCCGACGTTGAGCACCGGGGCAAGCCGACCGCCGTTGAACAGCGGCAACAGCGGCGCGAGCGAGGGTGCCAGCGCATATTGTACGCCGCCGGCCAGCGCGTTGGTCGGCATCAGCGCTGTCGCGGCCAGCGCATCGCGGCGATGCGCCAGCGTCGGACGCGCGGCGTAATAGGCATTGTAGCTGGCCTGATCATAGGGCGTCAGCGTGTTGGCATAGTCGTTGCCGCCATACAGGAAGATGCACACGAGCGCCTTGTAATCGGGCGAGGTGGCCGCCGCAGCCTCACCGATCGCGGCAAGATTGGTGACGAAGGGCGCTGCGAGCGACGCCCCGCCGAGCGCAGCGCCACGACGCAGGAAAGCACGGCGCGATTGAATGCTGGTCATGTCCGATACTCTCACTTGATCGTCAGGAATTCGGGTGCGGCAAGCGTCAGCACGAGCGCGATCTGGACGCGCTGCGTGGTGTTGCTTGCGCTAACAGAGGCTACAGCCGAACGGATGGTCGAAACCGCGCTGGCTCCAAGTTGCCCTGCGGCGAGCAGCATGTTGACATTGTCGGTCAGCGCCTGCGCGTCCGAAGCAATGGCGATCAGGTTCGAATAGTCCGGGGTCAGATCCGCGACGCCCTTGTCGATCACATAGGTCATGTAATTGACATAGGCGACCGTCCAGACCTCGCTGACGAGCTGGAATTCAGGTGCGACCAGCCCGGCATTGGTGATCGCAGTGCCCGGCGGTGAATAGCCGGGACGGAAGAAATTGAAGACCGAACCACTGCGGCCCAGCGCTTGTCCAATCGAATAGGTAGTGTCGCCGATCGCCCAAACATTCGAAGGCGAAGTGACTTCGCACGCACGTGCCCAAGCCGTGAAGCGCATCACCGGCTCGCGCAGCTTGCCGGTGGTCGTGGCGGTCAACGCCACGTCGCCGCGAGCTTCACTGTCGAGCAAGATTGCCTTGATGACCGCCTTCAGATCGCCGCGCACGCCCGAGCCATTGTCAGCGAACACAGCCGCCACGCGACCGACATAAGCGGGCGACGGATTGCTGGTCACCAAACGCTGGATCAACTGCTTCGAGATAAACGGCGGCACATTCGGATTCGCGAAGATGCCATCGAGCGCGATACCGATAGCGTCCATCGTCGCAGTTCCGGCAGGGACGGTGGTGCCAAGAAAGCTGGATGCACCGGTCTCGTGCAGCGACGCGTTCGCTACCAGCGGCCGCTTGTAGCGTTCCGGCGTGGTCGTGTCGGTCGTATCGAGCACCAGGCCGGTGAAAACCTGTGCCAGCTGGCTGACGTCGGTCTGGCTATAGGTCTCGATCGGCAGCCCGCCCGAAAGCTGGCGCGTACCGTCTATGTTCAGCTTGTACACACCGATGGTGAACAGCTGCATCAGTTCACGAGCGTAGTTTTCGTCCGGTTGCGCGCCAGTCGTCGGGTTCGCCTTGCGGTTGTTGAGGAACGTCAGGAACGATCCCATTGCCGCGTTGGTGGAGATCTTCTCCAGCAGCGTGCGATAGTTGCCGAACGCATTGTCGAGCAGGATGTCGACATAGGCGGCCATCGCATATTGCCTCCAGCTCAGATCCACGCCGGCAAAGCCGACCACCATGATCTCGAGCAGGGCCATGCCGACGCGCTGGCGCAGCTGGTCAGGCTCGGAAATGAGCTGGCGCCACATGCTGTTGTCAAAGGTGATCGCGGTGTTGGCGCTATTGCCCACCATCCAGTCCAGGTGCGTGATCGCGCGCGGCATCGACATCTGCGAATTGAGCCACCCCTCATAACCGAGCGACTGGACCTTGGAAATTTCGGAGCGCGTCGCCCCCATCGTCGCCTGCGCCAGAAACCGGCTGGCCTGCACCTGGGTGATCCCGACAGGCGCAACCGCGGCAGCCGGCGTCGCGGTCGCGGGCGACTGGGTGGTTGCGCCGGTCATGCCGCCGGACGAGCCGGAGTCGCATGCACTCAGCGTCAGCGCTGCGGCAATGGCAATCGGCGCGGCGCCGAACGACGACGACCCGGTCGTATCAACCACGGCCTCGCCAGCCGAAGATACCTCAGTTTCAAAAGACGCGAACCTGTCCACCCCAAGCCCCCAAACTCGTTTCGCGACAATAACGTCGCCCGAGCTCAGGTAGTGCTCACAAGGTTAACCGCGGCTGCATTTCCTTATACCGTAGTAACCACGATACGTAGTGTTCGTAGGATTTCGGTAACTACGTATAGGGGTGATTACCTACGTGGTTTTACTTAGGACAATTTACTTACTTTAGCCGCGTCCGATCAGTCGTTGGGCGATGCGATCGGCGACATCGCTCTGCGGATCGCCGGTGCGATCGGCTTCGTCCCACACCTCGATCAGCCGCTCGGGGATCTTCGCGACACGGGCCTGTACCTCGGCCATGTCACCCTGCCCCAGATATTCGAGGCCGACATTGATGATGCCGCCAGCGTTGATGACATAATCGGGCGCATAGAGGATGCCGCGTTCCTGAAGCCGCTTGCCGTCGGCGCGCGTGGCGAGCTGGTTGTTGGCGCCGCCCGCGACGATCTTCGTCTTCAACGCCGCGATCGACTGTTCGGTCAGGATCGCGCCGAGCGCGTTCGGGCTGACGATATCGGCGTCGAGGCCCAGGATCGCATCGGTCGCGACGACTTCGGCGCCCAGTTCGGCTGCCAGCGCTTTCGCACGGTCGAGATTGACATCGGCCAGCGTCAGGCGAGCGCCATCCTTGGCCAGCAACCGGGCAAGCCCGCCGCCGACGCTGCCCACGCCCTGGATCGCAACATGAACGCCCTTCATGCCATCGACGCCAAGACCGCGCTTCGCCGCCGCCTTCACGCCTAGATAGACGCCCATCGCGGTGACCGGGCCGGGATCGCCGCCCGCGCCGCCATCGGCGACCGGCAGGCCAGAGACGTGGCGAGTCTGGGTCGCGACGACCTTCATCCGCTCTTCGGACATGCCGACATCCTCGGCGGTGACGTAACGCCCGCTCAGCGATTCGACCGCACGGCCGAAAGCCTCGAGCTGCGCGGTGGTGATGACCGCACCCGGCTCCGGCGCCAGCACAACGCCCTTGCCTCCGCCCAGCGGCAGATTGGCCATGGCGTTCTTGTAGCTCATGCCGCGCGACAGGCGCAGCGCGTCGGTGATCGCCGCGGCGCTGTCGGCATAATGCCAGAAGCGCACGCCGCCGGCCGCGGGGCCCAGCTTGGTGGAATGGATCGCGATGACCGCGCTCAGCCCCGATTCGCGGTCGCTGAACAGGTGGACGCCCTCATGGTCGTCGAAGTCGGGGAAACCCCAATCGGTGAGCACTTCTATTGATCCTGCGGATGCGGCACCAGCCCGCTCCCCCACCCGACCTCCCATAGAATACCCTTCCGTTGGGAGGCCGGGTGGGGGAGCGGGCTGGTGCCGCTTGTCGGCGTTAGCCGACAAAAAAGCGATGGGGCGACCGACGGGACTTGAACCCGCAACTTCCGGCATCACAAGCCGACGCTCTAACCAATTGAACTACGGTCGCCGCGAAGGATGCGCGCTTAGCGGGCGCTTAGGCCAAGCGCAAGATAGTGTCGCAGTCAGCTTCGCGAAATTCGTACTGCCTCCTCCGGCGTGATGATTCCCTGACGCACCAGCGTCCGCGCCGCGGATCCGAGATTGGGCGCGTTGAGGAACGCATGGCGTGCGATTATCGCGCCGTCGCCGCCATCGTTGATCAGCCGGCGCAAGGCGGCGTCGGCATGGATCGCCTCGAACACGGCCGTCCGTCCGGCATAGCCGCCGTCGCACTGGTCGCAGCCGACCGGGGCATAGACCACCGCGCCCGAATCGAAACCGAGCAGCGAGGAAACCGAACCTTGCGCCTGAACCGGCTCGCGGCAGCTGCGGCACAGGCGCTTCACCAGCCGCTGCGCCACCACGGCGCGCAGGGTGGAAGCAAGCTGAAACGGCTCGACCCGCCAGTCGCGCAGCCGGTGGATCGCGGCAACGGCATCCCGCGCATCGATACCGCCCAGAACGAGGTGGCCGGCACCCGCCGCCTGAACCGCAAGCGCCGCAGTCTCGCGATCGGCGATACTCGCGATCATCAGCACGTCGGGATCCTGACGCAGCGCCGCCCGGATCTCGTCGGTGGTCTGCGCGGTCAGCACGTTGCGCGTGCCGTCATCGGCCTCACGCAGCAGCGCGCGCAATGTCGTCGCCTTGCCCGACCCGTCCGGCCCGGCGATGATCATCAGTCCGCCGCGCGAAAGGTCGCTGCCCAGCGCCAGCGCGAGCCGCGAGGGCATACCGAGCGCCTCAAGTTCTCCGAAGCGCATCGCCGGTTCGGGCAGATGCAGGACCATGCGTTCGCCATGCGGGGTCGCAAGCCGGGCCACGTCGACGCCATGATCGGCGAAGTCGAGATCGACCGGCGCGGGCAGACTCAGCGCCTCGCTCAACTGGCCGCCGATCCGCATGCGGACCCGCGTTCCGCCGGCATGCGGTTCGATATGGACGTGAGTCGCGTCGCGGCTGCGCGCCTGCGCCAATATCTCGCCAGCAAGATCGACGCCCGGATTGGGCGCGGACAGCGTCTGGATCGAGGATTCGGCGCTCATGTGACTCGCCTAGGCAGCGGGTGTGACACGTGCCTTGCGCTTTTGTGACGTTAGCGTTGCAACCGTGCGCCGGGCTGGAATCGGCTCCCGCGATTTGGCAAAAGCAGCGCATGCAAACCACGCTCGTCCCGAATCTCGGCTGCGGCCACCCTTCCGAACCGCTCATGGACTATATGAGCGGCCAGCCCGGCGTGCAGCGCGTGCCGAGCCCGAAGGTGGCGATGTTCATCCGGAAGGCGTTTATCGAGCCGGAAATCTGCCAGTTGCTGATGATGAAGATCGATCAGGACCGGCGCCCCTCGACCATTGCCGACGGCAATGGCGACTATGCCTTCCGCACCAGCGAGACCTGCGACCTGCCGTCGAGCGATGCGGTGGTGATGGAAGTCGAACGGCGCATCACCGAACTGACCGGCCTCGATCCCACCCATGGCGAACCGATGCAGGGCCAGCGCTACGAGATCGGGCAGGAGTTCAAGGCGCACACCGACTATTTTGAACCGGCTGGGCAGGATTTCGCCAAATATTGCTCGGTCGCCGGCCAGCGGACCTGGACGGTGATGATCTACCTCAACGATGTCGAGGCTGGCGGCGCGACGCGCTTCAAGGCGATCGACAAGATCGTCCAGCCCGAGACGGGCAAGGTGCTCGCCTGGAACAATCTGCGCGTGAACGGCACGCCCAATCCCTCGACGCTGCACCATGCGATGCCGGTGCGTAAGGGCCTGAAATACGTGATCACCAAATGGTATCGCGAGCGGCCCTGGGCGTAGGTCCCCTGCCCTGGCCCGCCAGCGCCCTCAGTTGATGTCCTGCCGCCGGAACAGGAAGAAGGTCAGCCCGGCCAGCCCCACGATCCAGACCCCCAGCGTCAGCAGGGAGGCTGCCTGCGAATAGGCGATCGTCGTGCCGGTGACGAGCTTGTACTGGAATCCCGCGCCGCTCTGAATCCAGTTGTGCAGATTCTCCAGATGGTAGCCGGGCAGGATGCGGTACGGGATGGCGGGCCATTCCATGCCGAAGGTGCTGAGCCACAGCACGATCTTGCCATAAAGCTCGTCGAGCGTGATCAGCACCAGCGAGACGATGAACGCCGCCAGCGTCGATCGCGTCAGCACTGCGACCAGGCTGGCATAGGTCGCGGCGATCAGCAGCGGCGCGATGCCCAGCACGATCAGGTCGAAGTGTCCGGCCAGCAGACCGCCGAACGTCACGCCATCCGGAACCGATCCGCCGACCACCGCCGTGCGGATATATTGCATGACGGTCGACAGCAGAGCCGTCGCGATCCACGCGATATAGAGCAATCCCAGCGCAACAGCATATTTGGACGCGACCAGCTTCCATCGCGCGGCATGGGGCACCACCAGCTTCCAGGTGTTCCAGCCATATTCGCCCGCAAAGACGAGCGCGACATAGGCGGCGATGAAATAGCGGCCCAGCGTGATGGTCGGCGTGTACCAGACCATCGTCGTGTCATCGATCCAGCCCTTCACCGTCGCGGCATCGGGGTTCTTGCCCTCAGCGAAGATCGCGATGGTCAGCACGACGAAGAACAGCGCGGGATAGATCCACACCAGCATCCAGGTGCCCTTGTGGGGCAGCAGCTTGGTCCATTCGGCGGAGATGGTGTTACGCATCGGCCGTCTCCGTTCCGGTGATTGCAAGAAAGGCTTCCTCCAGCGTGCGCTGGTGCGGCGCGAGGCTGAACACATCAACATTGGCGGCGACCAGCAGCCGGAGGATTTCGGGCGCATCGGCATTGCCCGCGCGAACCTGCAACGCGTCGCCCTCCACTTCGCACGGCCATTTGCCGGCCAGCGTGGCGCGCGCCGTTTCCAGCGGCGTCGCGACGATGCAGAACCGCTCCTCGGTCGCCAAGATGCCAGCCACCGTATCCTCGCGGATCAGCACGCCGCGATCGATGATCGCGATGCGGTCGCACACCTGCTGCACTTCGTTGAGCAGATGGCTGGAGAGGAACACTGTCTTGCCCTGCTCCTCGGCCAGCGAGCGGATCAGCCCGCGCATTTCCTGGATTCCCGCTGCGTCGAGGCCGTTGGCCGGTTCATCGAGGATCACCAGATCGGGATCGTTGAGCAGAGCCGCCGCCACCCCCAGCCGCTGCCGCATGCCGGTCGAATAGCCCTTCACCTTGCGCTTGCCGTCCCGCTCCAGCCCGACCTGCGCAAGCAGGCCGTCGATCCGCTCCGGCCCCAGCCCCTGCGTCCGCGCCAGCACGTCCAGATTCTTGCGGCCCGACAGGAAGGGATAGAATGCTCCGCCATCGACCAGCGAGCCGAGCCGCCGCGACGGCTGGCCGTATCGCAGATCCTGCCCGAACAGCTTGATGCTGCCCGATGTCGGCGTGATCAGGCCCAGCAACATGCGGATCGTGGTGCTCTTGCCCGCGCCATTCGCGCCAAGAAAGCCATAGACCTCGCCAGCGCGCACGGTCAGCGACACGTCCTGCACCGCCTTCACGCCGCCGCGGCCATAGGTCTTGCTGAGCCCAGCAATCTCCAAAACCGGATTCTCGATCATCGGATAATGTCCCGCCCTCGATCCATCGCCACAACTGTCTTATATGAATAAGACACTAGCACGCGGGATGCGTCAAGCCATCGGCGGCACAAAGAATAAGGCCCCGGAGCGGCTGTCCTCGCTCCGGGGCCTGATCCCCCTTTTATCGCGAGGCGCGATCAGAACTTCGCGCTGATCCCGATCGAGAAGCTGCGGCCCATGTCATAGGTGTTCACGTCGCGGCGAACGCCGTTCGGGAAGATCTGGAACTCCTCGTAGCGGCGCGCGGTTAGGTTGCGCGCCTCGAACTTCAGCTCGAGATCGAGGCCACCGATGGTGAAGCCCTGACGCGCGACGATATCGAAGCGCCAGCCCGGATTCTCGATGATGTTCGGCTCGGGGATACCGGTGCCCGACGGCGGAACCGGACCGCGATTGGTCACGCGCTCGCTGGCATAGTTCACCAGGAATGTGACCTGCGACAGGCGATCGCGATTCTCGATGCCGACCTGCAGGTTCACCAGGTGATCCGACTGGCCGACCAGCGGATCGCCATCGACGAACAGCTGGTTCGCACGGACATAGGTCGCCACCGCACCCTGAAGCGGGCTCGGCACCAGGCTGTCGTCCACGCTCAGCTCGGACTTGGTGTAAGTGTAGTTGGCGATCAGCAACAGCCGGTGCGCGGGCGAGATGAACTCGAGCGGGATATATTTCACCGCTTCGACTTCGGCACCGTACAGGCGGGCGCTGGGCGCATAGGAGAAGCCGACCTGCGGCGTGGTCGAACCACCCGGGAAGAAGGCCACCGTTTCGATCGGCTTGTCGATTTTCTTGAAGAAGCCGGCCAGCGTGATGCGCTGCTCGCGGGCGTAGAACCACTCGAAGCGGACTTCGCCGTTATAGAGCTGCGAGTCGTTGAGCAGCGGGTTGCCGAAGAACTGACGGTTGCTCTCGAAATCCTGGTAAAGCTGCGGCGCGAGTTCGCGGAACTGCGGGCGAGCGATCGTCTTCGATCCATGGACGCGCAGCTGCATGTCCTCGGCGAAGTTCCAGGTCAGCGTGGCCGCGGGCAGCCAATAGGCGTTGTTCAGGTTGGTGTTGACCGCCCCGCCCGTGTTGACGCTCTCGTCCGCCTTTTCATAGCGCACGCCCAGGTTGAAGCGCAGGCCGTCCATCGGCTCGACTTCGGTCTGCACATAACCGGCATGGATCTTCAGCTGGGCGGTATATTCCGCCGAACCGGAGTTTGCCGAGGTGTTGCGCAGTTCGATGCAGTTGGTGCTGTTCGGATCGAAGCCCGGAATGAAGCGGCGGCAGCCGTTCAGGATCGTGTCGTCCGACAGCAGATAGTCCGGCCGCAGCTGGGCCAGCACGTCCGGCAGCGCCACGCCGCCCGGTCCGAAGAACTGGAACGAGTAGCGGCTCGAGGTACGATCGGCGTCGCTATAGGCGTAGCCGCCCGAGACCGAGAACGGGAAGCTGGTGTTGAAGCGGTACGAAAGGTCCGCCTGACCCGACCACAGATCCTCGTTCAGATCGCTGAACGCGATCGTCGCGGGGGTCAGCGTGCCGAGATTGTTGATGTAATCGTGGATCGGCACGGTGCCGCGGAAATCGACATAGGTGTAGCGGAAATAGCGCTCGTACGGCGACTTGCGCTTGGTGTTGGCATAGGCGCCGCGCAGGTCGACGCTCAGGTCGCCGAACTTGAACTCGCCGACCAGCTGGGTGTTGATCAGCTGGCGCTCGAACCAGTTGGTCGACTGATCGAGAAACGACTGCTTGCCGTCGATCACGTCGAAGTTATTGCCCTGGCCGCCAGCACCCAGCGACGTCTGCTTCAGCGTGTCGTGGATATAGATGTTGGTCCAGCGGATCTTGTGCTCGCCGAATTCGGCACCGAGGCCGACCATCCCGTTGACGAGGATGCGGTTGTCGGTGGTGACCGTGCGGAAGTCCTTCGCCAGACCGCCGTCATTGTCGATCGCGAACTGCTGGATCGCGTCGCGGGTGCGCCACGAATTGCTGAAGCCGCCCGCGGCGATCAGGCCGAGCCGGACACCGCCGACATCGACCGAACCACCCAGGCTGGCATCCCAGCTGAGGTTCGGCGGAATGTGATAGTTGGTCTGCGCCAGCGTCGTTTCGGCATTGGTCAGGCCGGTGATGACGTTCGACGGCAGGATCGCGGTGCGGTTGCGGCCGGCATCGCGGATGAAGGCGGGAACGTTACGCTCGCCCGAGTCATAGCCGAAGAAGTCGGCATCGCCGCCATCATAGACATAGCCCAGGTTGCTGGTCGTGATCGTGTCCGCGCCGATCGAGGCGCCGAACTGGAAGAAGAATTCCTTCGGCACCGCGCGCGTGGTCAGGTTGATTACGCCGCCGCCGAACTCGGCGGGATAGTTGGCCGAATAGCTCTTCTGCACCAGCGCCGACGCAACGACGTTGGTCGGGAAGATGTCGAGCGGGACGACGCGGCGCAGCGGCTCGGGGCTCGGCAGCGGCGAACCGTTGAGCAGCGACGAAGAGTAGCGATCGCCGAGACCGCGGACATAGACGAAGCCGTCGCCGACGACCGACAGGCCGGTGACGCGCTCGAGCGCGCCGGCAATGTCGCCTTCGCCGGTACGGGCGATGTCTTCCGAGGAAAGCACCGACACCACCTGCGGCGTGGCGCGAACGACGTTGGGAATATTGCGGCCCTGAACGACGATCTCACCGGTATCGTCTGCGCCGGGCGCGGAAATTTCAACTTCCTGATCTTCCGTGGCCGGGTCCTGGGCCTGTTCGTCCTGCGTGGCGGGAGCGGCGTCCTGCGCAAGCGCGGCCGGGGCGATCAGAATCGTGGTGGCGAGGAGGAGCGTGCCGAAAGCGAGCTGCTTTTTCATGTGCCTGTCCGGTCGGAGTTCAGGGAATTCGATGTGACGAGCGGGGCGGCGGTCATGCCGCCGCCCCGCAGGTTCACGCTTCGCTTAGTTGACGGGCACCGCGGTGCAGTTGCCGCTCGTCGTACCGAAGTTGGCGCGGTTCGAGTTGCAGGTCCAACGCTGGAACCAGGTCGCGTTCGAGTCACCCGCCGTCGGCGAGACCGCACCGAGATACGGCGCGTTGACGAAGAAGGCGGCCAGGCCGGTTGCCGGAGCCGGGTTGAAGTTCGCCGCGTTGGTCGCGGTGACTGCAGCCGGGCCGGTGCCGATCTGGTACATGTTGACCAGAGCCGCACCGATGGTGCCGCCGATCACGATGTTCGTGCTCGGCGCGTTCTCGACGACCGTCTGCTGTTCGGCGGTGGTCACGGTGATGCCGTTCACGGTGCTGGCGGCATACTTGTTGGTGCCGCAGGCGAAGTAGATCGAGTGGAACAGCGGCGGGCCATATTCCTGCAGCGCACCGAGCGAGCCGGTCACCAGCGGGCTGGTGGTCGACGGGGTCGAGTCCGAAGCGCGGATGGTGGTCTTGCCGCCCGCATCGGCGCCGGCGACGATGTTGAGGCATGCCTGCGGCGTGGTCACGATGCCGTTGATGAAGCGGCTGTCGGCGCCGCCGCGGATGCGGATCGCGGCGTTGGTGCCGGTGGTCGTGTGCACGAACGTGAAGTTCGCGATCTGGCCCCAGGTGCGCGGCAGGGCGTCTTCACCACCGTTCGAGTCGATCTCGAGCATGTAGTTGTCGCTCTGGGTGTTGGTCGGCTTCTGGATCGCCAGCAGGAACTGGACCTGACCGCGCCAGCCCACATCGTAGTCCAGCGAGTCATCGTCTGCGCCGGTGATCGCGATGTGCTTCAGGTTGGTGCGGCCGCCGAAGATTTCGATGCCGTCGTCCGAGCTGTTGTGGACCTGGACGTGATCGATCGCGGTGCCGTAGCCGGTGCCGCCCAGGGTCAGGCCCTGAAGCTCGACGCCTTCGGCCAGGATCGTGCCCGAATAACGGATCTGGACATAGCGGAAGACGCCCGAGTTATCGGCCGGGGCGTTGCCGCCGTACAGCGCGGTGCCGGTGCCTTCGACAACGTTCTCGCAGCCCGCATCGCCGCCCGAGACGCCGCCCAGGTTGCAGTTCGAGATCGGCGCGCGGCCGGCGAGGATGACGCCGCCCCACTGGCCCTGCGACTCGTCGGTCGCGGTGCCGCGCAGGTTCTGGCCCGAAGTGAAGATGATCGGTGCGGTTTCGGTGCCCTCGGCGAGGATGCGCGAGCCGCGGTTGACGATCAGATAGTCGTTATCGGCGTCGAGTTCGTTGGCGTAGAAGATCACGCCCGGAGCGACGGTGAGGATCGCCGACGAACCGCCCGGCGCGGTGCCCGCGCCGCCGATGTCGATGCCCACATCGACGCGGCCGTTGATTTCATACGCAACGCCCGGGAGCTTCGCGAGGGTGGTGGTGCCGGTGATCAGCGACGGCAGACGGCAGCCGCGGAACGAACCGACGACGCCGCGATCGATGGTGCCGGCCGGGCACGAAGCCGCGGGCGTACCCGGGGTCGGCGTCGGAGTCGGGGTCGGCGTCGGGGCAGCCGGGGTCGGCGCCGGGACGACAATCACGCCCTCGCCGGGCGAGGCAACGCTGAGCGCGCCGTCGCAGCCCGAGAGCAAAGCGCCGCCGCAGCAGCTGGTCATGAGGATGAGGCTGAGACGCTTGAAGCTGGCCATAAAATCTCCGTTCCGGGCGGGTGCCGGGCATGGGGTGGGGTCGTGCTGTGAAGCGCGACTCGGTGTTCCCCCTGCCGGTCGCAGGCCTCCCGCTAGGGACGGTGCGTGACTCGTCGGTGCGAGATCGAAGTCTTTCGCGAGACGATTTCATGACAAGTTCGTGACGTGGCCACCGCACCACAGCTGCGCACATCCGCGGGAAATGCCCGGGCAACACGGCGGAAACGGAAGCCTGCACCGCGCGCGCAATGGTCAGGACAATTGCATTGACACCGGTTACATATTGGCCTTACCAATCGCTGCAAGCCCAATAAGGGCAATGAGTGGAGAGGACCGTCACGGGACCGCGAATCCGCGCCCGCCCCTCCACGAACCGGCATTGCGAGCGGCACCAAGCCGCCGTTGAAGAGGGGTGGAGCTGATGAAGTTCAAGGCATTCGTGCGATCCGGTGCAGCGACCGGTGTCATCCTGGCGGCGATGCTGACCGCGCCGGCCGCGCTGGCCCAGACCAGCGAGGAGCCGCAGTCTGCAGACGCGCAAGAGGGCGAAGCGATCGTCGTCACCGGCATCCGCGGCTCGCTCGCCCGATCCGCCGAGATCAAGCGCGAAGCGCCGCAGGTGATCGATGTCATTACCTCGGAGGATGTCGGCAAGCTGCCCGATGCGAACGTCGCCGAAGCGCTGCAGCGGGTAACCGGCGTGCAGATCACCCGCGTATTCGGCGAAGGTCAGGCAGTGTCGGTCCGCGGCCTCCAGCAGGTCCGCGTCGAAGTCGATGGCCGCACCTTGCTCGGCTGGTCGGCGCGCCTCTCGCCGCCGGAGAACGACCAGCTTGGCCGCTCCTCGGGACTCGATTCCGTCCCCTCCAGCCTGTTCGGCCGTCTGGAAGTGCGCAAGTCGCCCCTCGCCAGCCAGGTCGAGGGCGGTCTTGGCGGCACGGTCAATCTCGTCACGCCCAAGCCATTCGACTTCAAGGGCAACAAGTTCTCGCTCAACGCCCAGGGCACCTATGGCCAGAACAGCGAGAAGTTCGAACCGACCGTCACCGGCCTGTTCTCCACCCGCATCGCCGACGGGCGCATCGGCATCCTCGTCTCGGGCGAATATCAGAAGCGCACCTCGACCACCCAGACACTCGAGCGGAACAACTTCTTCACGAAGAACAATGGCGGCGCGACCAACCTGCTCGCCCCTGCCCTGCTCCAGTACGAGCATTTCGTGGTCGATCGCTCGCGCCTCGGCTTCAACGGCGCGGTCCAGTTCGAGGCGACGCCCGAACTCGTATTCACTGCCGAGGGCCTCTATTCGCAGCTCACCACCGGCCGTTTCCAGGATTTCCTCGCCTGGCGCCTGCCGACCAGCGGGGTGATCGTCACCAATCCGACCATCGTCGATGGCGTGATCGTGGCCGGCACCTCGAATGGCACGCTGACCACTGCCGGCCAGATCCGCAACGAGCCGACCAAGAATTATCTGTTCGCGCTCAACGGCAAATACGACAATGGCCGCCTGACGATCGTCGGCGACGGCTATTACAGCAAGGGCACGATCGACCAGACGATCCAGATCATCACGCTGCAGGCGACCGCGGCGGTGCCCGGCACCTTCGATTTCCGCGCGGGACCGGTACCCAGCCTGTTCCTCGGCACGATCAGTCCCACCGGCGTCCGCACCCCGTTCAACCTGACCAGCTATTCCAGCTACAATCCCGCCACCAGCGGCGTGCGCAGCAACCGGCTGATCGGCGTGCTGGAGGAATGGACCGGCAAGATCGACCTCAGCTATAAATTCGATGGCGGCGTCACCCTGTATGGCGGCGTGCGCTACACCGCGCTCAAGGCCCGCTCGAACGCCTATCGCAGCCAGGTGACACCGACCCGGGCCGAGATCGAACCGTATCTGCGTGTCACGGGCGACGGCTATTTCCTGCCCGATATCCCCGGCGATTTCCCGCGCATCTTCCTCAGCACCGGCCCGACCTACGACTATGTCTTCAATCGCGCCCAGGCGGCCCAGCCCAATCCGGCGGTCTCCGGCGGCCTGCTGCCCAATCCAGCGCGCGATTACGACCTGATCGAAAAGACGATCGGCGGCTATCTGATGTTCGCGGCCGAGGGCCATGTGCTGGGCATGCCGACCAAGGTGAATGCCGGCGTGCGGCTGATCTCGACCGACTTCTCGGTCGACTCACTGCTCCAGTCGGGCACCACTGCCGCGCCGGTGTTCAATCCGGTCAACGACAAGAGCAGCTATACCAACGTGCTGCCCAGCGCGAACATCGTGTTCAACGTGACCGATAACTTCCTGGTCCGCGCCTCCGCCTCGCAGACGATGCAGCGCGCGGGCATCGCCGAACTGGCGCCGTCGATCTTCGTCAACACCACCAATCGCACCGCAAGCGGCGGCAATGCCCAACTGATCCCGCCCAGCGCGACCAATCTCGACCTGTCGTTCGAATATTATACCGGACGCACGTCGCTGATCTCCGGCGCGATCTTCTACAAGGACGTGAGCAACTTCATTGCCACCAACACAACGCTGGGCGTGTTCCCGGGCTATGAATCGCTGGGGATCATCCCCTTCACCCGGCCGGACAATGTCGCTTCGGCCAAGGTGAAGGGCTTCGAAGTCGGCATCCAGCAATTCTTCGACTTCCTGCCCGCGCCGTTCGACGGTTTGGGGCTGATCGCGAACTACACCTATTCCGACGCCAAGGATTCGAACGGCTTCCCGCTCGTCGCCACCTCGAAGCACAGCTACAACATCATCGGCCTGTTCGAGAAAGGCCCCTTCTCGGCCCGCATCGCCTATAACTGGCGCGACGAGGCGGTGTTCGAGTTCACCGAAGGCCGCCCGAGCTATATCGGCCCCCGCGCCCAGCTCGACGCGCAGATCGGCATCTCGTTGACCGACAATTTCTCGCTGAGCTTCAACGCGCAGAATTTGATGCCCGATGAATCGGCGACGGTCGAATACAGCCTTGTCGGCCCGATCGCGCTGAACAGCTATGCGCTGTCGGAGCGGCGTTATTCGGCGGGCATCCGGGTGCGGTTTTGATGCTCCTCTGACCCGCGCGCTTTATCGCGTGCGGGTCAGCCGGTAGGGATTGTAGGTCTGCGGATCGTCCTGATGCTCCCGGTTCGCCCCCATGATGATCCGGTCGCCGGCAATTCCCGCCCATACGAAGCGGCATAGCCGGGGAAAGTCCGGCGCCTGTACGCACAGCCGCTCACCGCCGCGAAATTTCTCGGTGGTCCAGCTACCCTGATAGGTGTGCGGGCCGCGCCGACACTCAAATCGGGTCCAGCCGCCGTTCGCCGAGAATGTCTCGGTCGGCGGACAGCCGCCCATCCCGAAGGTGACGACGCGAACACCGGGATACGGCTCGAACGCTTCGTCGAGGATCAGCATGCGATCCGCGAAGGTCTGCATGATCTGCGGCCCGGTCAGCGGGAGCCAGCCGGGCCGGTCCAGCTTGAGTGGCGGCTTATGCTGGGAAGCGTTCTGCGCCGCGGCCGGGAAGGCCGAGACGAGCATAAAAGCGCACCAGAGCCAGGCTGCGGGGTTTCTCATCCGGCAAGGATGACATGGACAACCAATCCGGGCGATGAACCGAACTGCTTAACGGGCAACGCTCACTGATAGTGTAGCGTGTTCCCGAACCCCTCATTGGCCTTGGTCATCTTGGCGACGTTCCTGAGGCTGGCGCGGACATGCCGCTCGAAGCGCCGGTCGTCATAGATGCCGGTGACGCGATACTCGTCCTGCACGAGCAGTTCCTTGATGCGTGCGGCGAACGCCGCCTGATCGTCGGCGTTGGCGGTTTTCAGGGCGCGGCAGACCCATTCCTCGGCCGCTGCCTTGTCATAATCGTCCTGCGCCGAATAACCGCGCTTGTCCGCCGTGGCCTGATCGAGCCGTGCGGCCTCAAAGCGGCGCTCCAGCCAGTTGCGGACCAATGCGCCGTCCCAGGGCTTCGCCGGATCCTTCACGCTCAGCGCTGCTTCTTCGCGATGGTCGCGGTGAAATCCGGGTCCTTCTTCGCGACCCAGTCGACGAACTTGCGCACATTGGGGTTCAACAGCAGGCCCTCCACATCCATGCCGTGGCGCTGCAGCTCGGAATTGGTGAAGTTCGCCATCAGCGTCTGCTGGCAGATCGAGTGCATCGGAACGACATCGCGCCCGCCGCGGCTCTTGGGCACCGGGTGATGCCAGATGATGGTCTTGCCGGTCGGTCGGCCGCACAGCCAGCACGGGACCGGTGCCGCGGGCGCTTCGTCCTCTTGGTCCCGGTCATCATAGGGATCGTGTCTTGAATGCTTGCGGGCCATATCGATCCGGATGCCTGAGTTGAGCGGTCCGCCGCTATAGCGGAGCGAAACCGGAAACCAAAAAGCCCGCCGATCCTGCGACCGGCGGGCTTTTAATGGTGGGCGCGACAGGGATTGAACCTGTGACCCCACCCGTGTGAAGGGTGTGCTCTACCGCTGAGCTACGCGCCCGGACCGCCCAAGCGGAAAAACCGGAAGCGGGCCTTTAGGCAAGGCCGGACCGGCTGTCCAGCCCTAGGCCCTGTTCTTTTGCGGCACCGGCCCGCTCCCCCACCCGGCCTCCCATCCAGCATATTCTGTGGGAGGCCGGGTGGGGGAGCGGGCCGGTGCCGCCTAACCAATCAGTTGACCGAGTCCTTCAGGCCCTTGCCGGCCTTGAACTTGGGCTGGTTCGACGCCTTGATCGTCATTTCCTCGCCCGTGCGCGGGTTGCGGCCGGTCGAGGCCTTGCGCTTGCTGACCGAGAAGGTGCCGAAGCCGACCAGGCGCACTTCGTCGCCCTTCTTGAGCGCCGCCGTGATCGCGTCGAAAACGGCCTCGACCGCCTTGCTGGCGTCGCCCTTGCCCAGGCCCGAAGTATCGGCGACCGTGCCGATCAGTTCCTGCTTGTTCATTCGCGGATAACCCCCTGTAATTTCGTCAAACCGTTAATGTTTCTGAATTGAGTCGCGGCGCGAGCCGGAAGGGCCAGTCAGCACGCCCCGGATATCGCTGTCAAAGGGAATCAGGCGGCAAATTGCCGTAAATGGCGAATTGATGACGTTGCCCGCGGACCGTTACGGAAGCGGAATCCCTCCCCCGCTCAAGCGAGGGAGGGACGCATTTTCAGTGCCGCTGCGCCGATTCGATTCCCGGCACCCCGGCCGGTGGTTGCGCCGCCAGTTCGTCCGCATCGGTCCATTCGATCGACTGAAGCGGCTCGGTCAGCGCGCGGGCCAGCACCTCGTCGGCATGCTTGACCGGAACGATCTCCAGACCTTCGCGAATGTTCGCAGGGATTTCGGCCAGGTCCTTCTCATTTTCCTGCGGGATCAGCACCGTCTTGATGCCCCCCCGAAGTGCGGCGAGCAGCTTTTCCTTCAGCCCGCCGATCGGCAGCACGCGGCCCCGCAACGTGACCTCGCCGGTCATGGCGATATCGCGGCGCACCGGAATACCGGTCATGGTCGATACGATCGCGGTGACCAGCCCGATGCCCGCCGACGGGCCGTCCTTCGGCACCGCGCCTTCGGGCAGATGGACATGGATGTCCTTGCGCCCGAACAGGCTCGGCTTGATGCCATAGGTCGGTGCCCGCGCGCGGACGAAGCTGAACGCGGTCTCCACGCTCTCCTTCATCACGTCGCCCAGCTTGCCGGTGGTCTTGATCGACCCCTTGCCCTGCACGGTGACGCTTTCGATGGTTAGCAATTCGCCGCCCACCTCGGTCCAGGCCAGCCCGGTGACCGCGCCGATCTGGTTTTCTTCCTCGCCCAGCTCATGGCGATACTTCTGCACCCCGGCGAACTCGGCCAGGTTTTCGGGCGTGACCGTCACGCTCTCCGTCTTGCCTTCCAGAATGCGGCGCAGCGCCTTCCGGGCCAGCTTGGCGATCTCGCGCTCCAGCGTGCGGACGCCGGCTTCGCGCGTATATTGCTGGATCAGCTTGCGCAGCCCTTCGGTGGTGAGCGTGAACTCCCCATCCTTCAGGCCATGCGCCTCGACCTGCTTGGCGACCAGATGGCGCTCGGCGATCTCGACCTTCTCGTCCTCGGTATAACCTTCGAGACGGATGATCTCCATGCGATCGAGCAGCGGCTGCGGCAGGTTCAGCGAGTTCGCGGTGCACACGAACATCACGTCCGAAAGATCGATGTCGATCTCCAGATAGTGATCGTTGAACTTGTTGTTCTGCTCCGGATCCAGCACCTCGAGCAGCGCCGAGGCCGGATCGCCGCGGAAGTCCTGGCCCAGCTTGTCGATCTCGTCGAGCAGGAACAGCGGGTTGCTGGTCCCCGTCTTCTTCAGGTTCGACACGATCTTGCCCGGCAGCGAGCCGATATAGGTCCGGCGATGGCCGCGGATCTCGGCTTCGTCGCGCACGCCGCCCAGCGACTGGCGGATGAACTCACGGCCCGTCGCCTTGGCAATGCTCTTGCCCAGCGAGGTCTTGCCCACGCCCGGCGGGCCGACGAGGCACAGGATCGGCCCCTTCAGCTTGTTGGTGCGCGCCTGGACCGCGAGATATTCGACGATCCGGTCCTTCACCTTCTCCAGTGCGTAATGATCCTCGTCGAGGATCGCCTGCGCGGCGGCGATATCCTTTTTGACCTTCGACTTCTTGCCCCAGGGCAGGCCCAGCAGCACATCGAGATAGTTGCGCACCACCGTCGCCTCGGCGCTCATCGGCGCCATGGTCTTGAGCTTCTTCAGCTCGGCGGTGGCCTTGGTGCGGGCCTCCTTCGACAGCTTCAGCGTGGCGATCTTCTGGGTCAGATCTGCGATCTCGTCGCCATCGCCCTCTTCGCCCTCATTGCCCAGCTCGCGCTGGATCGCCTTGAGCTGTTCGTTGAGATAATATTCGCGCTGGGTCTTCTCCATCTGCCGCTTCACGCGGCTGCGGATCTTCTTCTCGACCTGAAGCACGCCCAGTTCGCCTTCCATGAAGGCGAACACCATCTCCAGCCGCTTCTGCGCATTGGCCTCGACCAGCAGCGCCTGCTTGTCGGAAACCTTCACCGCGATATTGGCAGCGACCGCATCGGCAAGGCGCGACGCTTCATCCAGCTCGGCAAGCTGGACCGCGGTCTCGGCCGGCAGCTTGCGGTTGAGCTTGGCGTAATTCTCGAACTGGTCGATCACCGAACGCATCAGCGCCTTCAGCTCGGCGCTGGCATCCTCCAGGCTGGAATCATCCTCCTCGACCGGAAGCACCGTTGCGGTCAGGAACGCGCCATCCTCGGTCAGCACGTCCAGCTTGCCGCGCTCCTTGCCCGAAACGAGCACGCGCACCGTGCCGTCCGGCAGCTTCAGCAGCTGAAGCACCTCGGCCGAAACGCCCGTGTCGAACAGGTCCTCGCGACCGGGATCGTCCTCGCTGGGATCGAGCTGCGCGACCAGGAAAATCTCCTTGTCGTCGGCCATCGCCGCTTCCAACGCGGCAACCGACTTGTCGCGGCCGACGAACAGCGGCACGATCATGTGCGGAAATACGACGATGTCGCGAAGCGGCAGTACGGGATAGGATTGCTTCATGAAGACTCCGGCGAAGCCCAAGTGGACCTCTTTCGACACTATATGGGGAGCCGGACGATTCCATCAATCGCGGCGATCCCTTAGGGGCATGAAAGCTGTGGGCGGCGTGTTGGCCCTCACCCTGCTGGCCCCGCAGGCGGCCCATGCCCAGCGCCCCGGCCTTCCCGCGATCACCCCGCTGACCATGCGCACCGGCGGCGATGTGGAGCCGGCGCGGATGGCGCTGCGGCTCGACCATGCCGATCTGACGATCGACGTGAACCCGGACGCGAAGACGCTGTCGGGCGTGGCGACGCTCAGCCTCACCACCTCGGCGCCGCAATCGAAGCTGCTGATCGATCTCGACAAGAATTTCACCGTCAGCGCGATCAGCGTCGATGGCCGCGCCCTGCCCAGTTCGGCCTGGACCAATCCCGAGGGCCGCCTGTCGATCACCCTCGCCCGCCCGCTGCGCGCGGGTGCGAAGACGGTGGTCAAGATCACCTATGCCGGCATGCCCCATGTCGCGATCCGCGCGCCGTGGGACGACGGGATCGTCTGGTCCAAGACTCGCGACGGCAAGCCATGGCTCAGCACCACCGCACAGGGCTATGGCTGCGACCTGTTCTGGCCGTGCCTCGACTTTCCGCAAGGCGAGCCCGCCGCGGTCGATCTGCACATCACCGTGCCCGCGGGCCTTTCCGCGCCTTCGAACGGCGTTCTGGTGAAGAAGGAGCAACTCGCCGACGGCCGCACCACCTGGCACTGGCGCTCGGGCAGCGTGAACCCGTACCTCGTCTCGCTCAACGTCGCGCCGTACAAGGAAATCACCGCGACCTATACCAGCCGCTTCGGCAACAAATTCCCGATGACCTATTGGTACCTGCCCGGCCGCGAGCGCCAGGCCGAGGGCCTGTTCAAGGAATTCGCGCCAATCCTCGATTTCTTCGAGGCCAATGTCGGCCCTTACCCCTGGGCAAACGAGAAGATGGGCGTGGTCGAGACGCCCTATCTCGGCATGGAACACCAGACGATCAACGCGTACGGCAACGAGTATCGCAAGGACGCGACCGGCTTCGACTGGCTGCTCCAGCACGAATTCGCCCACGAATGGTTCGGCAACCAGATGACCGCGGCCCGCTGGGACGATTTCTGGCTGCACGAGGGGTATGCCCAGTACATGCAGCCGCTCTACGGCCGCTGGCGCGAGGGTGAGGCCCGCTATGCGGTGATGATGGAAGAGTTCCGCATGTCCATCGCCAACCGCGCCCCGCTGATCTCGGGCAGGAACCCTACCAGCGAGGAAGTCTATCAGGACGAGAATGGCGGCCCGGGCGGCGACATCTACATGAAGGGCGCGTGGATCCTCCACACGCTGCGAAACACGATCGGCGACAAGGCCTTCTGGGAAGTCACCCGCCGCGTTGTCTATGGCCGCCCCGATCCGCTACCGGGCAATTTCAAGCCGCGCTTCAGCTCGTCCGACGAGTTCATCGAAGCGGTAAAGATCACCACCGGCAAGGATTATGGCTGGTTCTTCGACGTTTATCTGCGCGAAGCCGCCCTGCCCGAACTGCTGATGGAACGTGGCGCGGGCCGCATGACGCTGCGCTGGAAGGCCCCGAAGGATAAGCCCTTCCCGCTGCCGGTGGAAGTACAGGTGGATGGCGTAGTCCAGCTGGTGCCGATGACCGGCGGGACGGCAACGCTGAGCGTACCGGATGGGGCGCATGTGGTGCTGGATCCGTACTCGCGGATCCTCAAGCGGAGCGAAGCGGTGGAGGCGGCGCAGCGGCGGCGGTGAGGGGTACGAGGTGGGTGGTCTAAGTGCCCCCCCTCTCGACCGTCCGCAGCCTCAATAGTTTGAGACAGGATATAGGCGAAGCAAACTAGGCACGCGACCAGTCCGCACGCGATTGGGATAGCCTCGAAGCTGTCGATTCCATTGGTGCCCGCCAGCCCGAAACCGAGAGAACCCACGAGCGTCGCTAGCAACGTAAGGAACAAGATTCCTAGTCGAACTCTCGCTGATATTTTACCGCGCAAGACGCGCAGACCTTTACCGAAACCGATACAGACTATTGCACCGAACAAAGCAGCGCTGCCTACGAGAAACCCACCAAATAGGAAATTCTGCGTGTCAGAATGTAAGCCGCCAGGACCTCCTGCGAGGCGAAAACTCAATAGAACGAATAAATAGGTACTCAGCAATCCCAAGAGTGATCCCACAATACCCGTAGCACCTATGCCTACGATGAAGAAACCTGACCTTTTCCATGCCCCCGGCCGATGTCGCGTGAAGATTGCATAAGGAACACCAAATAGAAATGGAATCAACGGAAAGGCATATATTCCCACCAACGGAGGGTCGCCCTTCAGCGCAGCCGGGAAAGAAGGAGCGAGGGCAAATATATCGAGTAGAATCCCAACCAGCAGAAGGCGGAAGGCATAGATGGACTCGGATCGAGACGGCTTACCCTCAACAGATGCTGTTGGCACACGATCTTCCGTTCCATCGTCAAGCCATCGAAGCAAACGAACCCAGCCCGAAGATCTCGAGGAGAGACGCCGCGGCATACTGGTGAATTGGATCATTCCAAAACCAAACGGCACCGACAAATCATCGAATACTATCTGAACTAGCTTACACGGATCGCTTTCCTTGGCGTAATTGGCTTCTTCTTTCACCCAATCGCTACTGACTGAATTTCGCGTCCAAAGAACAAGTACATGCTTCGCTGCCGCGATCTCGCGCTCGATTGTGCGGTCCCACCGCTCGCGCGGGGTGATGTCATCGTCCCACCAGACAGATAGACCTTCGGTCCGAAGCATCGCGACTATACGTTCGGCCAACGCACGATCGTTCCTTTGGTAACTCAGGAAAATATCCGCCATCGGCTGCCCCCGCTTCGCCTGCCGCCATCCTGCGCAGCCATGCAGGCATGGTCAACCGAGCTTTCGCGCGGATATGGCGCAAGCTAAGACCACCTCCCGAACCCGCATATCCCGGAGACGGTCGATGTTCCTGCGTATGATCGCGTCCACCGCACTCCTCCTCTCCACCCCCGCAATCGCACGCCCCGCTCCGCTCGACCTTTCCGCCATGTCCGCCGAGATCGAGGCCGGCCGGTATCGCAATATCGAGGGCATCCGCGTCCAGCGCGGCGGCGAGGTGCTGTTCGAGGCCAGCTATCGCGGCAACACCGCCGAGACCCGCATCGATGCGCGGTCCGCGGGCAAGTCGATCACCGCCATCGCGGTCGGCATCGCGATCGACGAGGGCAAGATCGCCAGCGTCGACACCCCGGTCTTCGCCTTCTTCAAGGACCGCGAACCCTTCGCCCATGACGGCCCACTCAAGCGCACGATCACCATCCGCGACTTGCTCACCATGTCGTCCGCGCTCGATTGCGACGACTGGGCCGATGCCAGCCCGGGCAATGAGGAGCGCATGTACGACACGCGCGACTGGACCCGGTTCGCGCTCGATATCCCGCTGACCACAAACTATGCGCGCGACCTTCAGGGCCTTGGCCGCTACTCCTATTGCACCGCCGGCGCCTTCCTGCTCGGCCGCATCGTCGAACGCGCGACCGGCCAGCGCTTCGATGCCTATGTCCAGAGCCGCCTGTTCGATCCGCTGGGCATCACCGGGGCGGAGTGGAGGACCTCCCCTAGCGGCGAGATCCAGTCCGGCGGCCAGTTGAGCCTGCGTGTCCGCGATTTCGCCGCGATCGGACAGCTGGTGATGGATGGCGGCACGGTGAAAGGCGGCGAGCAGATCGTCTCACGCAAATGGCTGCGCGAAATGCTCCGCCCGCGCGCCAGGGCCACCCCGCTCGACGCCTATGGCTATCTCTGGTGGGTGCGCGACTGGCGCGAACCGGGCAATCCCAAGCCCTGGCCCGGCTTCTACATGTCCGGCAACGGCGGCAACAAGGTGGTGCTGTTCCCCGATCTGAACGCGGTCGTGGTGATCCTGAGCACCAACTATAATCGCCGCGACATGCACGATCTGACCACCGCGCTGATCGAGAAGCATATCCTGCCCGCGCTCTTGAAACCGGCCCCGTAACGAAGGACACTCGCCGAAACGCCTCGGGGGAGCGCGCGATGACCGACGAGACACTCTGGAATGCCGATCTGGCGCCGACCGGACCCGATCAGCGCAACTGGGCCTGGTATCACTATGCCGCTTTGTGGGTCGGCATGATCGTCGCGGTCCCGGCGTGGATGCTTGCCGCAGGGCTGATCGATGCGGGCATGTCGGCGGGTCAGGCGGCGCTCACCGTGCTGCTGGGCAACGCCATCGTACTGATCCCGATGCTGCTGGTCGGCCATGCCGGCGCCAAGCACGGCATCCCCTATGCGGTGCTGGTCCGCGCGTCGTTCGGCACCATCGGCGCGCGGCTGCCGGCGCTGGCCCGCGCGCTGGTCGCGTGCGGCTGGTACGGCATCCAGACCTGGATCGGGGGCGAGGCGCTGCTGACCCTGCTCGGCATCGCGCTGGGCAGCGATCTGCGCGGCGCGCCATTGCCGGTGCTGGGAATCGGCTTCGGCCAGCTGCTCGGCTTCCTCGCTTTCTGGAGCCTCCAGCTCTTCTTCGTCCGCAAGGGGCTGACCACGATCCGCCGGCTCGAGACATGGACCGCGCCGTTCAAGCTGCTCGTCTGCGTCGCGCTGGTGTGGTGGGCGGTGGACGCCGCGGGCGGGTTCGGCCCGATCTTCGCGGCACCGTCTCAGTTCGTCGCGGGCGGCGCGAAGGAGGGCCAGTTCTGGCTGGTCTTCTGGCCAGCGCTCACCGCGATGATCGGCTATTGGGCAACACTGGCGCTGAACATTCCCGATTTCACCCGCTTCGCCCGCAGCCAGCGGGACCAGATCATCGGCCAGTCGGTCGGCCTGCCGCCGATGATGGGCCTGATCGCCCTCGCCAGCGTGATCACCACCTCGGCCACCGTCGTAATCTATGGCAAGGCGATCTGGGACCCGGTCGCGCTCTCCGGCACCTTTGCCGGGCCGCTGGTGCTGCTCGCGTTGCTCGTCATCAGCATCGACACCATCTCGTGCAACATCGCCGCGAACCTCGTCTCCTCGGCCTATGACTTCTCGTCGCTCTCGCCGCAGCGGATTTCCTACCGGACCGGGGGCATGATCACCGCCGTCATCTGCATCCTGATCATGCCGTGGAAGCTGCTAGAAACCAGCGGCGGATATATCTTCGTCTGGCTGGCGGGATACAGCGCGCTGCTGGGGCCGATCGCGGGGATATTGATCGCGGATTACTGGCTGATCCGGAAGACCGAGCTGGACGTGGACGCGCTGTACCGCGCCGATGGCCGCTACGCCTATCGCGGCGGCTGGAACCCCGCGGCGCTGATCGCCTTTGCGGCGGGCGTACTGCCCAACCTGCCCGGCTTCCTCGCCATCGCCTTTCCCGGCAGCTTCGGCTGGGTCGGTCAGCCATGGCTCTCGATCTACACCTGGGCATGGTTCGTGGGGCTGGGAATTGCGCTGGCAATCTATACGCTGCTGATGCGAGTCCGCGCGCCGGCCGCTTGAGGAGAGTCCAAGATGAAGTCGATCCTGATCGCTGCCGCAGCAGCGCTGCTGACCCTCACCGCCACCCCCGCCATGGCGCAGGCCGGCGAGCAGGCGAACCCGGCCGGCCCGTGGAAGCATAACGCCTCGGGCGTGAGCTTCCCCCAACTGAACGGCAAGCTCTCACGCGACAAGGTCAACCAGTACGACACCGCCGGCAACGACGTCAGCAGCACCTATTTCCGCGACGGTGCGGACGGCACGCGCGGTCTGGTCGCGGTCTATGTCTATCCGGCCACCTCAGGCGGCTGCGCGGCTGACTGGTCCGCGGTGAAGAACGAAGTGACTGGCGGCGGCGGCGCAATCCTGTCCGAGGACCGCTTCACTTCTCCCAGCGGACGCACTGCGAGCGCCGCCTATCACGCCAGCGCACGCTTCCCGACCGGCGGCGAACCCGATCCCACGCTCAAGTCGAGCATCTATCTCTATTGCGTGCCCGGCGGGAAATGGCTGGTCAAATATTACGCCACTTGGCGCGGCCCGGCCAATTTCGACGGCGAGGCGATGACGCTGCTCAAGGCCTTTACCTGGCCGGACGGCTTCAACCGCTGACCGGTTTCTTCACCGCCCGGGGCGGCCGCATCAGCCATGCCAGCGCGAGGCTGAATATGATCTGCCACGGCAAATGGATCGTCTCGAACCACAGGATCAGCGCCTCGCGATCATGCGTGTCGGCCGATTGCCCGGTGAAGACCAGCCCCTGCGCCATGCCCAGCGCGCCGATCACGGTCAGCGCGATGGTGGCCACCGCCATCGTCGCCAGTTCGGCCCGGCGGCGCGCGGTCAGCCCGGTCAGGTACAACAGGGTGAAGGCGAAGGTAGCACCGGTCACCCCGCCCCATGCACCCGCGGTCAAATTGCGGATCAGCACAGCCTGCGCGTCGAGCTGGTAGAAATTGCTGACCGCATAATACCAGGCGACATAATTGGCGGCGATATGCGCCAGCGGCAGTAGCAGCAGGAAATAGAGCAGCCGCCGTATCCGCCCCGGCCGGTGCATCAGCCGCAGCACCAGCGGCAGGCCGAATATCGGAGTCAGGTAGAGGCTGGGTCCCACGATCGGGAAGGTCGCCTCGCGCGGATTGGCGTGGATCATCACCAGCAGCAGCAATGCGTAGATCAGCGTGCCGGCCAGCAGCCATTTGAGCGAGATCGAGAAGCGGACCCCACGATAGGGCGCGAACCATGGCTTGCGCTCGGGACGCGGCTCGGCAGATGCCACCGTATCGGGCGTCGGTTCGCCGGGCTGGATCGCATCGTCCGTCACGAGGCGCGAGCATAGCTCGCACCCAGCCGGTTGCCAGCGAAGGATTGACCCCGGCATGGGACAGGCTGACACTGGCACAATGAGGACGCTGGCCTTCGCCATCCCGCTGATCGCGATCGCCACGCCCGCTGCGGCGCAGACGCCGTTCGGATGGAGCGGCAGCTGGCAGATCACCCAGCAGGGCGGCGCCTGCACGCTGGGGCACAGCGCAAAGGATGTGGCGGCGACGCGGATCGAGCTGCGCAGGACGGTGGTCGGATCGACCGAATTTTCGGCCAGCGGCGCGGGATGGTCGTTCGAAAAGGACAGGCAGTACCCGATCGAACTGGATGCGGACGGCCAGCTGATGATCGTCCACGGCATCGGATGGGGCATTGACGACGGGCCGCATCATCGCGGGTTTCGGATCGGGGTGTATCAGGCGCAACCGGCGAAGCTCCTGGCCGCGCGATCGATCGCGGTGCGGGCGGATGGCGAAGACAAGCCCGCCATCGCGATGCCGCCGGGCGCGCTGGCACTGGCCGATCTCGATCGCTGCATCGCCGATCTGAAGCAGCGCGAGGCCGGATCGGGCGCCCCGGCCCGCACGCCGCCGAAACTGCGCGGCACGCAGGACGCGCTGATGACCGAAGACGACTATCCGGTGGCGGCGCGCCGGGCAGAGATCGGCGGGCGCGTACGGGTTCGGCTGACGGTCGGCGTCTATGGCTTTGTACGCGACTGCACGGTGATCGACTCATCGGACCACAAGGTGCTCGATGACGCGACCTGCGCAATCTATCGCCGCCGCGCGCGGTTCGATCCGGCGAAGGACGCCGCTGGCCGCCTCACGCTGGGGACCATGGAACTGACCAAGTTGTGGACGCCACCGCCGATGATCCGCCACGACGATGCGAGGCCGATCCGCTGACGGTTGCCCCCAAACGAAAAGGGCGCCGCTTCAGCGACGCCCCTTCGTTTGGCTAGCGAACGGCCCGAGGCCTATCAGCCCGCCTTTTCCTTCTTGGCATAGACGCGCACCGGTTCCTTCGAGCCCACGACCACGTCCTTGTCGATCATCACTTCGTCGACGCCGTCCATGCCGGGCAGGTCGAACATCGTGTCGAGCAATATGCCTTCGAGGATCGAGCGAAGGCCGCGGGCGCCAGTCTTGCGTTCGATCGCCTTTTTCGAAACCGCCACCAGCGCATCGTCGGTGAAGCGCAGGCCGACCGACTCCATGTCGAACAGCTTCTGATACTGCTTCACCAGCGCGTTCTTCGGCTCGGTCAGGATCTTGATCAGCGCATCGATATCGAGATCCTCGAGGGTCGCGATCACCGGCAGGCGGCCGACGAATTCGGGGATCAGGCCGAACTTGAGCAGATCCTCCGGCTCGGTCTTGCGCAGCAGCTCGCCGGTGCGGCGCTCGTCGGGTGCGGCGACATGCGCGCCGAAACCGATCGACTTGCCTTCCAGACGGTCGCCGATGATCTTTTCGAGACCCGAGAAGGCGCCGCCGCAGATGAACAAAATGTTCGTCGTGTCGACCTGCAGGAACTCCTGCTGCGGATGCTTGCGGCCGCCCTGAGGCGGAACGCTGGCGGTGGTGCCTTCCATCAGCTTGAGCAGCGCCTGCTGCACGCCCTCGCCCGAGACGTCGCGCGTGATCGAGGGGTTCTCGGCCTTGCGCGAAATCTTGTCGATCTCGTCGATGTACACGATGCCGCGCTGCGCCCGCTCGACGTTGTAATCCGACGCCTGGAGCAGCTTGAGGATGATGTTCTCCACGTCCTCGCCCACATAACCGGCTTCGGTCAGCGTGGTGGCGTCGGCCATGGTGAAGGGCACGTCGAGGATGCGCGCCAGCGTCTGGGCCAGCAGCGTCTTGCCGCAGCCGGTGGGGCCGACGAGCAGGATGTTCGACTTGGCCAGTTCGACGTCCGCACCCTTCGCGCCATGGTTCAGGCGCTTGTAGTGGTTGTGCACCGCGACCGAGAGGACGCGCTTCGCCTGCTTCTGGCCGATGACGTAATCGTCGAGAACGTCGCAGATTTCCTGCGGCGTGGGCACGCCGCCGTCCTTCTTGCTGACGAGCGCCGACTTGGTCTCTTCGCGGATGATGTCGTTGCAGAGCTCGACGCATTCGTCGCAGATGAAGACCGTCGGGCCGGCGATGAGCTTGCGGACCTCGTGCTGCGACTTCCCGCAGAACGAGCAGTAGAGTGTGCTCTTCGAGTCGCCGCCACTCAGCTTCGTCATAGAAATTCCTTACGAGCCTCCGCAGAGGCCATTGGTACGCAATTGCTCGCGCCTTGCCGCGCGGGGAGCCGAGGATACACCGGCATCCCTAACAAGAAACCTAATATGCCCATGCTGCGGGGCGAAACAAGGGCAAGGATGCGGCGTCGGGTGTCCCTGCGCCGGACCCGTGAAACGCCGATAGCCGGCCCCGGCCGCGAACGGCAGGGGCCGGTTACGAAACGATCAGGCCGCCGGTGCGTCTTCCGAAACGCTCGGGCGCTTGTCATAGACTTCGTCGACCAGGCCGAACTCCTTGGCTTCCTCGGCTTCGAGGAAGGTGTCGCGATCCATCGCACGCTCGACGCGCTCGAGGGTCTGGCCGGTATATTTCACGTACAGGCCGTTCATCCGGTCCTTGATGCGCTGGATTTCCTTCGCCTGGATCTGGATGTCCGAAGCCATGCCCTGCGCACCGCCCGAAGGCTGATGGATCATGATGCGGGCATTGGTCAGCGCCACGCGCAGGCCCGGCTCGCCGGCTGCCAGAAGGAAGCTGCCCATCGACGCCGCCTGGCCGATGCACACCGTGCCGACGCGCGGACGGATATACTGCATCGTGTCGTGGATCGCCATGCCGGCGGTCACCACGCCACCCGGCGAGTTGATGTACATCCAGATGTCCTTCTTCGGGTTCTCGGACTCGAGGAAGAGCAGCTGGGCGGTGATCGACGACGCCATGTTGTCCTCGACGCCGCCGGTGACGAAGATGATCCGCTCCCGCAGCATGCGCGAGTAGATGTCGAAGGCGCGCTCGCCACGGCTCGACTGCTCGACGACGGTCGGGATCAGGTAGCCGGTGGTGGGATCGATGGTCATCTGACCGGAAAGCGGATGCATGGGTAATTTCTCATTTGTCGTTTTGCCCGGTTGATACATCGGCGCTCCGAACGCGGCGCGCAAGGGGGCGGCTGCCGCGTTCACCACGAAGCCGCCCACTCGCCCCTCCCGATTTCATGGGATGGGGTAGCCGCCGGTTTCGCGCGATCTCCTGTGCCGGAGGAGAATTGCCATGCTCAAGCCGCTCGCCATCGGCATCGCCGCATGCCTGATCGTCACGCCTGCGCTCGCCCAGCGTGGCGGACGCACGATCGCATCGAACGACCGGAGCCTCGCCTCGGTCGATCTGTCCGGCGCCGCAACCCCGCGCACCTGGGCATTCTTCCGCCATTTCGCCCAGCCCCGCTATCTGCGCGACACGAGCAATTGCGAGGCGGGCATCGCCGCGTTCGAGGGACAGCGCCGCGATTTCGAAGCGTTCGTCGATCGCTTCCTCGCCGGCCCGGTCGATGCGAAGAAAACCGGCCTCGAACGCGCCCGCTACCTCCGCGCCGCGGCCACCGCGCATGACGAGGTGCGGCGCTGGGAAGACATCATGAAGGGCGAGACCGACAGTTGCACGGTTCGCTCGGCGCGGATGGAGATCCTTTCGCGGCGCAGCTTCGTCGCGGCGATCTCCCGCGTTTTCCCCGACATGGCCGAAGCGCGCACGGTGCTGGCGGCGATCGAATCTTCGCTCGCCGCCGCGGGATCGGACAACCAGGCCGCCGCGCGGGCCGGTGAGAATCGCAACGCCGCGATCGCCTCGGTCCGCCTGCCCCCAGCACGCAGCACCAACCCGGCATGGCAGAAGCGCTTCCGCGACTGGTTCGAAGCGAACCACCCGGATTACGTCTTTATCCGGCAAGGCATCTACAACGCTGACTGGTTCATCAAGCACAACCCGGTGACGAGCGTGCCCGAATATCGCCAGATAGGCACCCGCATCGCCTTCAGGATGCCGGATGGCAGGTGCAGGTTCATGACGCTCGATCTGTTCGAATATCATCAGGGCGGGGGCAGTTATGGCTCCCCAAAGTTCACACCGGGCCGGCAAGAGGACATCCTGTGCGAGAATGTCGACCCAATGTGACGCGATGATCCTGTTGCGAAGGCAGTGCTTGTATCGGCACGGCTGCGTAACCATCATGTGTGGATGATCAATGTCCTCGTCACCGGAGGCTCGGGCTTCGTCGGAAGCCATGTCATCCTCCAGCTGCTGGAAGCGGGCCATAATGTCCGCACCACCGTCCGCAACCTTTCCCGCGAGGCCCAGGTCCGCGAGACGCTGAAGGCGAACGGCGCCGATCCCGGCGAGCGGCTGACCTTCTTCGCCGCCGATCTGGAAAAGGACGATGGCTGGGCCGAGGCGGTCGCGGGCTGCGACTATGTCCAGCATGTCGCCTCCCCCTTCCCGCTCAACCAACCCAGGGACGAACAGGAACTGATCCGCCCCGCGGTGGAAGGCACGCTGCGCGTCCTGCGCGCCGCACGCGATGCGGGGGTGAAGCGGGTCGTGCTCACCTCGTCCTTTGCCGCGATCGGCTATGGCCATGGCCAGCGCGCCACTCCCTATACCGAGGCCGACTGGACCGATGTGAACGGCCCCGCGGTCCAGCCCTATATGAAGTCCAAGACGCTGGCCGAGCGTGCCGCATGGGATTTCATTGGCCAGGAAGGCAATGGGCTGGAGCTGGCGGTGGTCAATCCGGTCGGCATCTTCGGCCCGGCGCTGAACAACGACCTTTCGACCTCGATCGAGCTGGTGCGCCAGATGATGAGCGGCAAGCTGCCCGGCACGCCCGATCTGTGGTTCGGCGTGATCGACGTGCGCGACGTCGCCTCGCTTCAGCTGCTGGCGATGACCGCGCCGGAAGCGAAGAACGAGCGTTTCCTCGCGGTCGCAGGCAAGTCCACCTCGCTGCACGAAATGGCGGTGATCCTGCACGACCGGATCGGCACGAAACTGCCGCGCCGGCTCCCGAGCTGGCTGGTGCGAACCCTCGCGATCTTCAACCCGATGGCCCGCGAGGCGGTGCCGCGGCTGGGCATTCGCGGCGAGGCAAGCAACGTCAAGGCCAAGGCGCTCGGCTGGGAACCGCTGAGCAATGCCGAAGCGATCCTCGCCACAGCGGAGAGCCTGAAGAAGTTGGGGTTGGTTTAGGCTACTCCGCCGCCTCGCGCGGGGTCAGGCCCGGCACGAAGTTACTCACTTTCTCCTCCGGATCCGCATGCGGCGCGCGCTGGCCCAGATAGGCCAGCCGGCGGACTTCGCGGCGGCCATGCACCACTGTGTCGAGGATCAGCCCGGCGAACAGGTTGAGCGAGGCGAGGATCATCAGGCCGGTCGCCAGGATCGCGGTGGGGAAGCGCGGGACCAGCCCGGTCTGGGCATAGGTGATCGCCAGCGGAATGCTCAGCACCACCGCCAGCGCCGCAAATAGCGCCGCGATCCAGCCGAAGAACAGCATCGGCCGCTCGATCCGGTAGAGCTGCACGATCACGCGCAGGATGCGGAACCCGTCACGATAGGTGTTGAGCTTGGAAACCGACCCCTCCAGCCGCGCGAAATAGGTCGTCTCCACCTCACCCACCGGCATCTTGAGTTCCAGCGCATGCACGCTGATCTCGGTCTCGATCTCGAACCCCGAGGACAGCACCGGGAAGCTCTTCACAAACCGGCGCGAAAAGACGCGATAGCCCGAGAAGATATCGGTGAAGCTGCGCCCGAAAAGCCCTGCCAGGAACCCGGTCATCAGTTTGTTGCCCAGCACATGCCCGCGCCGGTACGCCTCGGCCTCCTCATGGACGCGGGTGCCGACGATCATGTCGAGCCCCTCCTCCACCAGCCGCGCGACCATCGCGGGGGCCGACGTCGCGTCATAGGTCGCGTCGCCGTCGGCCATCACATAGATATCGGCATCGATGTCCGCGAACATCCGGCGGACGACATTGCCCTTGCCCTGCATCCGCTCGCTGCGGACCACGGCCCCGGCCTCGCGCGCGACCTCGATGGTCCGGTCACGGCTGTTATTGTCATAGACATAGATGGTCGCGCCCGGCAGCGCAGCGCGGAAGCTGGCGACCGTCTGCGCGATCGCGGCTTCCTCGTTATAGCAGGGCAGGATCACGGCGACGTTGTGCTTCATGCCGCCGCCATAAGGGGGAAACCGTTTCGATTCGATAATTTTATCCGCCGGTGCCTAACGGGCGGCAATGCGTGCCAGCGCCGCGCTGAGGAACACATCGTCGGTCGCCTCGATCGGTGGGCGGCCGATCACGATATCGGGCAGGACCCCCGCCACCTCGTCCCTGCCGTTGGGGCGGATGAAATGGCTCTTCGGATAGGTCACCACGATCTTGGTGTCCGGCAGGGTGAAGGACTGAACCGAGGCATAGTTCGACGCGACATCGGCGGTCTCCTCGCCGATGACCTTGCCGAAGCCATAGTCCTGGATCAGCGCGGCGGCCGATGCCGCATTCGAATAGCTGTGCCGGTTGACCAGCACCCACACGCGCCCCTGGAAACGCGGCCTGCTCCGCGGCTGTTTCAGCGGCAGTTCGTAACTGTAGCGGACGCCGTTCGGCTGGGCGTCCTCCGCGTCCATCTGTTTCGCGAAATCGGGATCGATCGGTTCGCCCGTCGATCGCCGGCGCGCATAGTCCGCCTTGGTCGCGGCGCTTGCCTTCAACATGAACGACGATGCGAACCGGAACGGCCGGTTCGCGAACCAGGCGATCATCGGATCGCTGAAGCTGTTGTCTCCGCCCGGATTGTCGCGCAGGTCGATGATCAGGTCGGTCGCGCCGCTGGCGAGGATCTTGCTGAAACTATCGTCGATAAAGGCGATAAACGAAGCCGATTGATAGGAAGGCCCGCTGCCGCCAACCGCCTGTCCGGCTTCGTAGAAAGGCCCAGGACGCAGATAGGCAATCTCGCCTTCCAGTTGCCTGTACTCGCGCGTGCCGAAGTCGATGGAAAGGCTCGGAGCAGGAAATTTCGCCGCCAGCGCCCGTCGCCCATCGCGCGTCACGGCCGGGACCCGGACCGTCACCCGCTTTCCCGCGACATTCGCCGTTACCAGCGCCGAAGCCACCGTACCGCGATCCAGCCATAGCAGCGCGGGAAAGCTGCGCTCCATCTGGGCATGGGCCATGTAAGGCCGCTCCGCCGACACATAGACTCCCACACGATCCATCAGCTTGCGGATCGGCACGCCATCGATCGCGGTGATTTCGGTGCCGGCGCGCAGCGTCCCGCTCGCCTCCGCCGTTTCGGTCAGCAACACCCGGCCGCCATCGACGCGGATGAAAATCGGCAGCACCGTCCCGCCAGCCTGCAAATGGCTCACGAAAGCGGTGATCGGCGCATCGATATGGGCATGGCCGATGCGGCCATAGGCCACGAACTTCTGGAACAGCTTCGAGACCTCTACCCGATCCATCGGCCCGCGGATCGATGCCATAAGCGACCGGTAATAGGCGTCATATTCCCGGCGGGAGCGGTGCGCGTACAGGTCGAAATGCGCCTCCTGCAGCGTCGTATAGAGGATCGCGAAATCGGACCGCACCGCCTTTGCGGACAGGCGTTCGCTATTCGCGACCTGAGCCGTCGCAGCCGGAACCGGGCCGAGCACCCCCAAGCCACCCACGGCCACGACAAGCGCTACGGCGATCCCGTTCTTCATGACCGCAGTAGAGACAAAAACCGGGAGGAGCCGCAAGGGGCCGAGCCCATTCCCTGGCTCGTAAAAAAGAAAAACCCTCCGCCCCGGGGTCGGGACGGAGGGTTCGATTCCTTCGGGAGAAAAAAGCCTTAGTCGGCCTTCTTCTTCGCCGGAGCCTTCTTGGCAGGCTTCTCGGCATCGTCGGCCTTGGCGGCCGGCGCCTTCTTGGTCGCGGCCTTCTTCACCGGCTCGGCGGCGACGAGGTCGTCACCCGGAGCGGCCGGCTCGATATCGGCGGCTTCGACCTTCTTCGCCTTCTTGGCGGGCTTTTCCTCAGCCACTGCCTCGTCGGCATCGGCCTTCTTCGCGGCAGCCTTCTTCTTGGCCGGCTTCGCGTCATGATCATGGTCGTGACCGCAGCCCGGGCCGTGGACGTGCGGCACAGCGCCTTCCTCGGATTCGATCGCAGCTTCCAGTTCCTCGCGGGTCACTTCGCGCTCGGTCACTTCGGCCTTGTCGAACAGGAAGTCGACGACCTTGTCCTCGAACAGCGGCGCGCGCAGCTGGGCGGCGGCCATCGGCTCCGAACGGATATACTGGACGAAACGCTCGCGGTCCTGCGGGCTGTACTGCTGGGCAGCCTGCGAGACGAGCTGGTTCATTTCCTGCTGGGTCACGTCGACGCCGTTGGCGGTGCCGATTTCCGACAGCAGCAGGCCCAGGCGCACGCGGCGCTCGGCGATGGCGCGATAGTCGCCACGCTCGGATTCCAGCTCGGCCATCGCCGCTGCCGGATCTTCCTCATGGCCGGCTTCATGCTCCAGCTGCGCCCAGATCTGCTCGAACTCGGCCTCCACCATCGACGGCGGAACCTCGAAGTCATGACCGGCGGCGAGCTGGTCGAGCAGCTTGCGCTTCATGTGCGTGCGGGTCAGGCCGCCATTCTGCTGCTCGAGCTGGCCCTTCAGCAGGCCGGTGAGCTGCTCCAGGCTCTGCAGGCCGAGCGAGGTCGCGAACGCGTCGTCGATCTTCATCTCGCCGGCGGTCTTCACCGCGGTGATCACCAGATCGAACGTGGCGGGCTTTCCGGCGAGATCGGCGGCGCCGTAATCCTCGGGGAAGGTCACGTTGATCTGCTTCTCGTCGCCAGCCTTCACGCCAACGATCTGGTCTTCGAAGCCCGGGATCAGGCGGCCCGAGCCGATCTCGACGGCCATGTCGGTGCCGGTGCCGCCTTCGAAGGCGACGCCGTCAGCGGTCTTGCCGACGAAATCCATCGTGACCTGATCGCCTTCCTTGGCCTTGTGCTTGGCCGGGGCGTCTTCCCACGACTTCTGCTGACCGGCGAGCTGCTTGAGCTGCTCTTCGACTGCCGAATCGGCAACCGGGATCACCAGACGCTCGAGCTTCAGGCCCTCGATCGACGGCATCGGCACTTCGGGAAGCACTTCCAGCTCGACGGTGACTTCGGCGTCCTTGCCGTTCTCATAGCCTTCGCCCAGGCTTACCGACGGCGACATCGCCGGGCGCAGCTTGTTCTTGGCGATCAGCGTCTGCACGCCTTCCTGGATCGCGCTGTTCAGCGCGTCGGCGGCGATCGCTTCGCCATGCATCTTGCGGACGAGGTTGGCAGGCACCTTGCCGGGACGGAAGCCGGGCATCCGGATCTGCGGCGCGACCTTCTTCACCTCGGCATCGACCTTCGAGTCGATATCCTTGGCGGTGATCGTCATCGTGTAGGCGCGCTTGAGGCCCTCGTTCAACGTCTCGACAGTCTGCATTTCACGGCTTTCAAAAAGAATCGGATTAGCGGCGTCCGGACGCTGCTGGAAACGGCGGTGCTGGTGCGGGCGAAGGGACTCGAACCCCCACACCTTTCGATACCAGAACCTAAATCTGGCGCGTCTACCAGTTCCGCCACGCCCGCAGGGGCACCGCCGGTCGGCGGCTCCTATAGCAGTCAGGGGTCCCGGGGCAAGCCAGCTTTGTAATTGGCGGTGCCTGCCCGCTCCCCCACCCGGCCACCCATAAAATATACTCCCGTTGGATAGCCGGGTGGGGAGCGGGCCGGCACCGCGTTCAGCGAAGCTGAACCCAAAACGGCACACAGGCGTTGAGCAGGGAAAGGAGACAGTCTTGCCCGTCGAACCGCCGATCCAGCCGACCACGCCCCCGCCCGAGGCGCCCCCTGCCCCGCAGCCGGGACAGCCTGACCCGGCCCCGCCCGAGGTCATGCCGCCCGCACCCGATATCGACGTACCCGCCCCGCCACAGCCAGGCATCGATCCGGCGCCGGGCCAGCCGGTCGCGTAGAGGAGGCAGCGCCATGGGCGACATCGCTCGCGATCCCGATCTCGACCGTCAGAAGTCCGATCCGCGCGCCGTGCCGGAAACGGTCACCGGCGACGCATCCGAAGCCGCCGAATCGAAGGATGGCAACGCGAAAGCGCCGCCCGAACCGAACGGCGGCACCACTGAAGATGGAAACGGCCCAGCCCAACAAGCGCCATGAAGCGGTGAGATCGTCGCGCGATGCGCAACCTTTTCCTCGCCGCTGCCCTGTTGGTCGTCGCACCGCCCGCCCTCGCCTGCTCCATGGCAGGGGAGTATCGCCCGCCGACCAATTTCGAGCTGGTCCAGCGCGCCGATCTGGTGGTGCTCGGAAGGGTTGAATCGGAAATCGCCGCCCAGCCGGCCGACTGGAACAAGCCCAATGTCCGGCTGCTTCCGATCCGTGCGATCAAGGGCGAGCTACCGGTCGCGCCGCTCGGCCTTATCGGCACGATCAACAATCGCGGGGAGCCGGTTCCGCCGCACCCCACCGCGCTGAACGAAGTACACCCCTCCACCTTGTGGGGCGGCTGCATTCGCCAGGTCTATGCGAAGGGTACGCTCGTCGTCGCGACCTTCGTAAAGACCAGCGACGGCAGCTATAGCCAGATCTGGTCACCCTTCGCCCGCGCGGTGGAGGATGTGGAGAGCGAAGATGGCCTCTGGGTCCGCGCCGCAACGCTCTATGCCGGCCTCGCCGACACCCCCGCCGAACGGCTCCCGGCGGTACTGGAAGGCGAAGCGAAGCGGCTCGAGGCCACCGGCGATCCCGGCGCAGCCGCCATCGCCGCCGATCTCCGCGTCCAGCTCATCGTGATCGAGCGCTACACGCCGATGAAGTGGTGACGCGCGCCGCCCCAGGGAACCGGGACGGCGCGGTCAGCGGTTCGTTCAGCTGGTCGGCGCGGGCGCCGGCTCCTGAACTTCCTTTGGTTCCGGCACATTGTGCGCCATCTGCGGCAGGCCGATCGCGCGGTTGATCAGCAGCGTGTAGGTGTTCGGGAAACGGATATCGGCGATGATCTCCGCATGGCGCATCGGGAACGCCGCAAGACCCGCGGGCACCTGCTCGACCACCACCGGCGGCTTGAGCAGCAGCGCGTCGGTCATCACGATGTTCATCAGCGTGCCGAACTCGACCAGATCCTGCGACAGCTTGGCCGCCGCAATCTCCGGCACCGGCGACTTGCCGTCCTCGCGCCCGGTATAGAGCGTGCCGGCATTGACGATCTCGCCGGCTGCGACATCGAAGCCATAGGTGCCAAGCGAGAAGACGGTGTTGCCCGCCGCGGTCACCGCCCAACGCCCCGGATTGACCGGGATCACATAGAGGCTGGTCTTGCCGTCGGTGCTCAGGAAATTGCCGCCGCCTGCCAGCGCGACGTTGAATTCCTTCTTGCTCGCCCCGTTGCCGAAATAGGGAACCCCCGTTTCGACATTCATGCGGGCCAGCACGATGACCGGCGCCGAACCCTTGGAACTGCCGTTCAGCCCGATCCGGACCAGGATATAGCCCTTGGTCGGATCCAGATTGACCAGTTCCTTGGGCTTCAGGCCCTTGTGTGCCGATGCGGGTATCGACACGCCGGCCAGCATCAGCACGGCCAGCATCGAACAGAATTTCGCGATTGCGCGGATCATGGCTCGAGCCTCCGGCTGTTAGGGGTAGGGCCCGAGGCCCATGCAGCCATGCGATCGACCACTTCGGGATCGGTCTGGCCGTTATTGGCGACGACGATATCGCCTTCCTTCACCAGCAGTTTCCAATCGGTCGAGGGCAGCTGGTACCGGGCATAGCCGTGCGCCGCCATGCATTTGCGCATCGATGCGTTGCGCATGCGGGTGCGGTCGATCTCGGCCATGCGACCGTTGATCAGCGCGCCGAGCAGACCGCCACCGCCGCCGGTGCGGTCGCGCATCGACAGGATCGGCCGCGCCTGGCCGATGCAGTACATCAGGTCCGCGCGGGCAATTTCGGTCGACACGCCATCGAGATGGAACAGGAAGAATTTCGACGGATCCTCCGTCTCTTCCGCAGCCGGTTCCGCAGCCACGGCCTTCTTCTTCTGCGCATGCGCGGACGGCACGGCCGCAAACGCGCACATCGCAAGCACCGCGGCCCCCGCCGCGGCGAATCGCCTTGGAATCATATGGTAACTCCCCCCTAGTGGCGCCGAAGCTACCGGGCCGGGAGCATTAGACAAGAGCCTTTCCGGCCCATTTCGCGAAGCAATCCGGGGTCAGTCTTCGCCCACCCATTTGCGCCGCGCGATCTCCGCGCTCTCGGCCTTCAGCGGGCCGGACACCGGACAGACTTCCTGCAGATAGCCGTTGAGCGTGTTCGCCAGATGCTGCTCGACCAGCCGGTAATGGACATATTGCCCGCGCTTCTCGCTGGTCACGAGCCCCGCATTTTCCAGCACCGCGAGATGCTGCGAGATGGCCGGCTTCGACAGGTCGAACCGCGCCGCGATCTCCCCCGCGGTCAGCTCGGCATGGGCGAGATAGGCCAGGATCTTCCGGCGGACCGTCGAGGAAAGGGCTTCGAACACGCGCTGCATGGGCAGCATTTAAGCAATTCCTTCATTGCTTTCCAGTCCGGATCGAGTAATTAGGTATTTCCTTAATTACCTTGCGAGTCGATGCCATGCATGATGCGCACGCGGTGAACCATCTGGTCGAAACTCCCGGCGCCGATCCGGTCGCGGGGCGAGTGCGCTGGGATCCGGTGCATTCGCTATGGAATGGCGGCATGGCGGCCGCTGCCCTGCTCCTCGGTCCCATCACCTTCTCGCTCCCCGCTCTGGGCGTGTTCGTGATCACCACCGGCGCCGCGCTTCTGCTGGGCCACTCGGTCGGCTTCCATCGCCGCCTGATCCACCGCAGCTTCGAATGCCCGCTCTGGCTGGAACGCATCCTCGTCTGGTTCGGCACGGCCGTGGGTATGAGCGGCCCGCACTGGATCATCCGCACCCACGATCTGCGCGACTGGGCGCAACGCCGTGCCGATTGCCACCCCTATCTCAGCCACGGATCGGGCATGGCGAAGGATGCATGGTGGCAACTCCATTGCCGCCTCGAACTCGATAACCCGCCCACCTTCGACCTCGGCCGCGCCGGACGCGATCGCTTCTATCGCATCCTCGAAGCGACATGGATGTGGCAGCAACTCCCGATCGCCGCCCTGCTGTTCTGGATCGGCGGCTGGAGCTTCGTCGTCTGGGGCGTGTGCGCCCGCGTCGCGATCTGCGTCCACGGTCACTGGTTCATCGGCTATCTCGCCCATAATCGCGGACCGCAGCACTGGATCGTCGAAGGCGCTGGCATTCAGGCGCACGACGTCCCCTGGGCCGGTTTCGTCACCATGGGCGAGGCCTGGCATAACAACCACCACGCCTTCCCGGGATCCGCGCGGATCGGGCTGTATCCGGGACAGAGCGATCTGGGGTTCGTGTTCATCCGGGCGTTGGAGCAGGCCGGGCTGGCGTGGGAGGTGCGGACGCCGGAGGTCACGAGCGCGCGGTTCGAGAAACTCAGTGCAGCGCGCTGAGACACTCCCCTCCTGGGCTTCCGTCGCCAGGGAGATGGCCGGGGCGACGGCACTGACTGCAGTGATGGTCAGCGCAGGAATCGGTGCCTTGCAATTGCTTCCGGTCGCATTCCCTACCGCGCTGCTCGTAACGATGCCCATCGGGATGGTGCTCTACGCCGCCGCGCGGGCGACGAAGCTCGCAGGCTGGATATCTGCGAGCCTCGGAGGGCTGCTTACCAGCATGGTGATCTGGCTGCCCGACCTGTTCCACGCGCCCAGCTTCGACGAGCAATGGTTCGATGGCGTGGCGATGATTACCGAGGGCCGGTACACGCTACCCGGATGGTTCGAGAGACTGATCCCGATCGCGGGTATCGCAATCATCGGCCTGATCTCCGGCCTGTTCTTCTGGTTTCTCCTTGTGCGCACCACCCTCTCGCGGAACGTGCAGCGATCGACCTGGCTCATGGTCGGCCTGGCCGTGTGCGGCGCGATCCTGTATCCCTTCGCAAGGCAGGACCGCTCGTGCCACGGCGTCCCGTCAGGCCCAACGGTCGCGCAACTGGGTCTGGAAATTCCCTCCGATCAATGGCCAGCACTGGCCCGCGAGCTCGACGGCTCGGGCATCAGGGTAACTGGTGGTCGCGAAAGTCCTTGGCAGCCGATCGCGACTATCCCTGGCTCGACTTCAGCCTCTGCAAAACGAACGATGCCCAGATATCCGTGCTTGCCGCGCCAGCCATGCAGCAGGCTGGCGTGCCGGTCAGCATATCCGTCACCCAATTGCAGGATGGCAAGGACTGGAAACCCGCGTTCCGGGCGCTGCACGATCGCCTCGAGGCGCGCTGGCCCGGCGCGACCCGCTATCAGGACGCGATGGGCCAAGCCATTTCGGAACCGCCCAACTGGCTCGTCAATCCGGCGCCCTCTTCAACGGTTCGTTGACCACCGCCGGGTTTGCTTTACCCGCCATCTCCCTCATCGTCCGGCAAAACCGATCGTACGTCACCGGAACGGATACGCCCCCGCCGCCTCACGCCCGGACCGCACATCGATCACCTTTCCGCGGTCATAGGCCAGGATGCCCGGCACCGGCACCAGCCGGTTCACGCCGCCAGCGTTGGGATTGAAGAACTTGCCGACCGCGCGATACTCGGCGGGCACCACCTTAACGCCCGCAAGCGCCGGAGGCAGCGCGGTGCCGGGCACGACCGGACGCACCGTTCCGGCGATCAGCACGTTCGGCGTGTCGCTGCTCGGGCCGAAGCCGGTTTCCGCGGCCAGTTCGGGCACGCTCGACTTGCTCTTGGCCGCATCGGCATAGAAAGTTCCCAGATCGATCACCTGCCCGGCCGGCGCGGTGAAGCCTACCGTGCCGAGGCAGAAGCAGACATGCAGCCCCTGCCACCCCATGCCCCACGACGCGCCATACAGCACGAAATCGCCGGGCACGGTCTCCACCAGGAACAGATTGTCCGGCTGCCCCTTCACGAACGGCCAGTTGTTCGCGACTGCATTCACGTTGAGCGTGCCGGCATAGACGAAGTTGAACGTCTCCAGCGAAGGCACCGGCGGAATATCGCCGTTGAACGTCTTGCCCGCAGCTTCGGCCTGCGACTTCCTCGCCAGCGCGCGTTCGCGCTCCGCCTTCAGCTTCGGCTCGGCTTCGGCGAAGGCTTTGGCCTTGGCCGCCCGATAGTCCTCCATCTCGGCAGCGCTCGGGATGCGCATCATCACCGGCTCGAACGTCGGTACACCCTTGGGCTTGTGGACGCGGATGATGAAATAGGCGCGGTCGGGACGGATCGTGACCGGCGCACCTTCGCGGATCTGGACGATCTCCGGACCCGCGGCGGCGGGCGCCTGTGCGGGCAGCCCGGCCATGGCCAGTGCGGCGGCGAGCAATGCGAACATCAGCGATCCTCCGGAAGCGCGGCACCATCGGGCACGCTGCCCGAGGCTGCCTTGGCCTGCATGGCGATGGAAGCGGGCGAGAAGTTATCGGTCAGCACTTCCCAGCGGCGCTCCTGCAGCGGGTAGCGCTGATAACCGCGCGGCTCCATGCAGCGGCGCAGGCGCGACTGGCGTGCGCGCCGTTCCAGCGGCCCCGCGATGATCGCGCCGATCGCGACCCCGACCAACCCATAGGCCGGCACCGGCGTATAGGTCTCGGCCGCGGGCTTGTCCTCCCACGGCGCGAACATCGGCGTGCCGGGATGCGTCATCCCCACCGGCAGGAAGCGATAGCATTCGGTGAAGTCGGCCAGCGCTTCCTCGAAACGGGTGTCCGCGCGCCAGAAATAGAAATATTTCCAGCCGTTGCGGATCACGTCGGGATCGCGCCCGCCGGAAAGATCGGGGATCGTGATCGTCGCCGGATCGAGCGACGGCGCCGCCTCCTGCGCACTCGCAGGCACCGCCAGCAGCGAGCAGGCACCCGCCAGAATCATTGGAATGATACGCATCCGTCCCCCCTGACGAGGCACCATAATGCCTCGTCAGGCGGAGGCAACGATCAACCCAGCGCCTTCTTCAGCAGTTCGTTGACCACTGCCGGGTTCGCCTTGCCCGCCATCGCCTTCATCGTCTGGCCGACGAAGAAGCCGAACAGGGTTTCCTTGCCGCCGCGATACTGTTCCAGCTGGCCGGGGTTCTTGGCCAGAACCTCCGCGATCACGGCTTCGATCGCGCCGGTGTCGCTGGTCTGCTTCAGGCCGCGTTCCTCGACGATCTTCTCGGCGCCGTCGCCGGTTTCGAGCATGATCTCGAACACCTGCTTGGCCAGCGGACCGCTCAGCGTCCCGTTGGCAGCCAGCGCCAGCAGCTCGGCGCCCTGAACCGGGCTGACCGGGCTTTCGTCCAGTCCCTTGCCCAGCTTGTTGAGCGCGCCGAACAGGTCGGAGATCAGCCAGTTGGCGCTCGCCCGCGCCACTTCCTGTTCGCCCTTGCCCTGGATGCGCGCACCCTCGGCCAGCAGCGCTTCGAACCAGCGCGCCGTATCGGCATCGGCGGTCAGCACCGCAGCGTTATAGGCGGTCAGCCCCAGATCCTGCTCGTAGCGGCGGCGCTTGGCGTCCGGCAGTTCGGGCAGGCTCGCCTGGCACTCGTTCAGGAATGCATCGTCCAGTTCGAGCGGCAACAGGTCGGGATCGGGGAAATAGCGATAATCGTGCGCATCTTCCTTCGATCGCATCGACCGCGTCTCGCCGCGGTCTGGATCGAACAACCGGGTTTCCTGCACGATGCGGCCACCGGCCTCGAGCACCTCGACCTGACGCCGCGCCTCGATCTCGACCGTCTGCATCACGAAGCGGACCGAGTTGACATTCTTGGTCTCGGTTCGCGTACCGAATTCCTCGCCCGGACGGCGGACCGACACGTTCACGTCGGCGCGCATCGAGCCCTGATCCATATTACCGTCGCACGACCCGACATAGCGCAGGATCGAACGCAACTTGGCGACATAGGCACCCGCTTCCTGCGGCGAACGCATGTCCGGCTTCGACACGATCTCCATCAGCGCCACACCGGCGCGGTTGAGATCGACGTACGAGCGCGTCGGATGCTGGTCATGCATCAGCTTGCCCGCATCCTGCTCGACATGGATCCGCTCGATCCCGATGGTCTTCACCTCGGCATCGGGATCCTTCTCGTCCAAGCTGATCTCGAGCTGCCCCTCGCCCACCAGCGGGTGATAGAGCTGGCTGATCTGATAGCCCTGCGGCAGATCGGCGTAGAAGTAATTCTTCCGGTCGAACCGCGACCATTTGTTGATCACCGCGCCCAGCGCCATGCCGGTGCGCACCGCCTGACGGATGCACTCGCGGTTCGGCGTCGGCAGCATGCCGGGCATGGCCGCGTCGATGAGCGAAACCTGGCTGTTCGGCTCCGCACCGAACGCCGTGGCCGCGCCCGAGAACAGCTTGGCGTTGGACGTGACCTGCGCATGGACTTCCAGGCCGATCACGACCTCCCATTCGCCGGTTTCGCCTTTGATGCGGTAAGCGGATTCGCTCGCCATCTTATTCACCTTGCTTCTTGCGGGGCGCGCGGCGCTTGGCCGGCGCGGGTTCGTTCGGCACCACCAGATAATTGGTGTTCACCGGATAGCGTTTGTAGGTCTTCTCGGTGCGATAGCCCAGTTCGGCGCACAGGCTTTCGAATGCGGGGATGTTCACATCCTCTACCTCGACGAAGATCACCGGGCGATGCCGCGCGATCGTCTCGCGCATCCCGGCCAGCACCTGCATCTCCAGACCCTCGGTATCGATCTTGATGAAGGTCACCGGCTTGTCCGCCAACAGGCTGTCGCCCGCGACGATCTCGAATTCGCCGCTGTCGCTCACTTCCAGCGAAGCGCCGCCCAGATTGGCATAGGGCAGATGCACGCTGGCGCGGCCGGGCTTGTCCGACAGGCCGACCGGATGGATCGTCACGCGGTCCGCCAGCCCGTTCAGGGCGACGTTGATCCCCAGCACCTTCAGCGCGGGCGGGTTCGGCTCGAACGCGATCACCCGCTCCGCGCCCAGCACCAACGTGGCATAGAGCGTGTGGTTGCCCACATTGGCCCCCGCATCGACGAACAGCCCGCCCTTGAACCATGGCGCCAGCAGCGCCAGCTCCTCGGCCTCGTAGAATTTGCCGCGCAGGTGATAGCGCTGGATCAGGTCGCTATTGTCCTCGACGAAGAAGCGGACCGGCTTACCCTGCTCGCTCGTCTCGACCACCGCGCCGCGCGTCACGCCAGCCGGATCCCGCTTCCACTGGAACGAGAGGCCCGCCGCGCGCGACCCCGGCGTCTCGATCCGCGCAAGATCGAGACCCATACGGTTCAGCAGCTGACCGCTGCGCTGGATCGACCGCAGAAAAAGGTGCCGAAGCGTTACCACCACGCATCCGGACGCGCGGTGAAGCCCGCGCGCTGCTCGATCGCGAGGCCCGCGTTCAGCACGCCCTGCTCGTCCAGCGGCCTGCCGATGATCTGCAGGCCCAGCGGCAGCCCGTCCTTGTCCAGCCCGCCCGGCACGCTCATCGCGGGCAGGCCCGCAAGGCTCGACGGCACCGTGAACACGTCGTTGAGGTACATCGCCAGCGGATCGGCCGACTTTTCGCCCAGCGCAAAGGCCGAGCTGGGAGCGGTCGGGGTCAGCAGATAGTCACACAGCGTGAAGGCGTTCTCGAAATCGCGCGCGATCAGCGTGCGGACCTTCGATGCCTGGGTGAAGTAGGCGTCGTAGAAACCGGCCGACAGCACATAGGTGCCGATCAGGATGCGGCGCTTCACTTCGTCGCCGAAGCCCGCCGCACGCGTCGCGGCATACATGTCCTGAAGGTTCGCACCCTCGGGCAGGTCGCGCAGGCCGTAGCGCACGCCGTCATAGCGGGCGAGGTTCGACGAGGCCTCGGCCGGCGCGATGATGTAATAGGCCGGCAGCGCATATTTGGTGTGCGGCAGCGAGACTTCGACGATCTCCGCCCCGGCATCCTTCAGCCATTCGATGCCACGATCCCACAGCGCCAGAATCTCGGGCGGCGAACCGTCGAGACGGTATTCCTTCGGGATACCGATCCTCTTGCCGCGCAGATCGCCCGAGAGATTGTCCTCCCACTTGGGCACCTGCAGGTTCAGCGACGTGGAGTCCTTCGGATCGAACCCCGCCATATTCTCCAGCAGGATCGCGCAGTCGCGCACGTCGCGCGCCATCGGCCCGGCCTGATCGAGCGACGATGCGAACGCCACCACGCCCCAGCGCGAGCAGCGGCCATAGGTCGGCTTGATGCCACTGATGCCGACGAACGCGGCGGGCTGGCGGATCGAGCCGCCGGTATCGGTGCCGGTCGCGCCCGGGCACAGCCGCGCGGCCACTGCCGACGAGCTGCCGCCCGACGAACCGCCCGGCGCCAGCGCGACATTGCTGCCCTGCTTGCGCCACGGCGAGATCACGTTGCCGAAATAGCTGGTCTCGTTGGACGAACCCATCGCGAACTGATCGAGGTTCAGCTTGCCCAGCATGCCCGCGCCCGCATCCCACAATTTCTGCGAGACGGTCGATTCATAGACTGGCTTGAAGCCTTCCAGGATGTGGCTGGCCGCGGTGGTCTGCACGCCCTTGGTGCAGAACAGGTCCTTCATGCCGATCGGCACGCCGGCCAGCGGCTTCAGCGTCTCGCCCCGCGCCAGCGCCTCGTCGGCGGCACGGGCAGCGGCGATCGCATGGTCCGGCGTCTCAACGATGAACGCGTTCAGTCCCTTGGCCCGGCTCACCTTGATGACGAACGCATCGGCCACTTCGCGCGCGGAGAATTTGCCGCCGCGCACGCCGTCGCGCAGTTCGGCGACGCCCAGATCGGTGAGGTCGCCCATTATTCCACCACCTTCGGCACGGTGAAGAAGCCATGCTCGCCCTGCGGCGCATTCTGCAGCACCGCGTCGCGCTGGCCGCCTTCGGTGACCACATCGTCCCTCAGCCGGAGCGTATTGGGGATCACCGCGGTCATCGGCGCCACGCCCGAGGTATCCACCTCGCCGAGCTGCTCGATCCAGCCGAGGATGTTGTTGAGCTCCGGCGCCAGCCGTTCGGCGTCGGCGTCGGTGATCGCGATGCGGGCAAGGCTCGCGACCTTCTTCACGGTTGCAGTGTCTACGGACATGGGAGCGCGCCTAGCAGGCACGCCCCCATGCCATCAAGCGCCGGTTACGAGCCCATCACTCAAAAGCGTCGCCCACCGGCTGCCCACCGACGAACACCTGGCGCCGCTGCACCGGGCGAACCTCGATTTGACCTTGCGCGTAACCGTTCGCTTTCGCCTTGAGCTCGGCCGCGGTGATCGATCCACGCTCTCCGGTCGACCATTTGCCGCCGATCAGCATATACCTTGCCGCGAGGCCGCAATAATTCCCGACCGCGATCTTCTCGTTTGCCCGGCCATTGGAGGGCCTCGGCTGTTCGAAGCAGGAATCTGTCAGAAGAAGGGCTTCCTTGCCGTCCGGCTGGATCATCAGCGTGCACTTCCAGCCATAGCAGGGCTCATCCTGAACCAGCACATCCCGCAGCGCATCGGGGATTGCTGTTCCGTCCGGCAGGACGCGCAGGTTCTTGGTCATCTGCTCGCGCTGCACGTGGCTCCGATCCGGTTCTTGAATGTCCCAGCGGTTCTCGACCTTGGCGACTTCGATCGCCTTCGCCTTGATCGCGGCGTTGGGCGATGTCTTCAGCCGCTCCAGAGCATCGCGTCCCGCCTGCCCGAACTCGAACGCCAGCGCGCGCCAGTCGAATTTGTCGGGCGCGATCTTGCCCGATTCCAGCCGCGCGACCTGATCCCGGGTCGAGATCGCGTTGAAGCTGATCAGCGGCGTCGCCAGCAGCAGCGCGATGGCGCACAGGCCGAAGGCGAGGTTGAGGTTCGCCGGCCGGGCCTTCTCCGCCCAGTCCAGCCGCCCGCGCAGCAGCGAGACGAGATAGGCAAGCCCATAGGCGCAGGCGATCACCACGAAGGTCAGCGCCCATAACCGGTCCGGCGTGAAGCCGTACTGCCCGATGCGCAGCCCGGTCGCGATGGCGGCGATTACCGCCATCGGCAGCATCACCAGCCCCAGCCCCATCGCGCCATATTTCAGCGCCGGGAAACGCCGCTCCTGATCGGGCGCATTGCCGATCACCGCATTGGCGAGGATCAGCGAGCCGACGCAGCAGCTCAGCAGCAGCGGCGTGGTCGCGCTGGTCGCTTCCCACAGCGCGCCAAGGCCGGTGAAGGGCAGCGCCAGCACGAACAGGATCAGCCCGATCGCCAGCACCGGCGCCAACACCGCCAGCACCATCGCCACGACGCGCTGGAGCAGATGAACCACCTTGTCCTGCTCGCGCAGCATCCCCAGCGCGCCGCCGAACGCAGTCCCGATCAGCGCGTGCCAGAACCAGCTTTTCTCCAGCAGATCCCGCAGGATATCGATCTTGATCAGGTGGAACAGCTGGGCGAGCAACACGCTCAGCAGCGCGGTGACGCCGACAAACGCCCAGCAGGCGCCCCACAGCACCACGTTGGTCCAGGCATGGTCATGGACCGAAGCATAGGGAAAGCGCGGCCGCCCCTCGAACGCCACCGCGTCGCGTGCCGCCTGAAACAGCGGCGCGGCGATGATGATGCCCAGGAACAGGCTGAACGTCCGCCAGCCATCGCCACCACTCCACTGGTCCGGTCCCCCGTTCCACCAGACCACCGCGCCGGCCATCACGCCCATCACGGCGGAAAAGGCCAGCGAGGCCCACCACAGCCGCCGTTCGCTGGTGAAGCCGATCAGGCCCGCGGTCACCGTGACGGTCGCCGCCAGCGCCAGCGTCAGCGCGGTCGGCGTGTGCCGGTAATAGGGTTCATCGCCCAGCAGGAAATACACGGTCAGTCCCGCCGCCAGCCCCAGCAGCGCCAGCAGTGCCGGGCGCAGCGGCCAATGCTCATGCTCGGTGGGCAGGCTCTCGTCGGCCTCGAATTCGTGCGAGTCGCTCATGATCTTCCCCTCCCCGCGCAGGGCGCGGCCACGTCATGACTTGATGCGCGCAGAGTCGGGGATCGCAGCCCTGCGGTAAAGCGAAATTGCGGTGCATCCGCCGTGCAGATTCGGTGCGGACATCCCGGTTGCATGTTTCGCACGCATGGCTCAGGGGAACGCGGTTGCCGCGCCCGCGGTTATGCTGCATTGCACAATGGAGTGGTCCACTTGGCCCGCAAGTTTCTCTATGCAATCGCCGTCCTGATCGTGCTCGCGCTCGCCGCCACCTTCGCCTACCGCTTCTGGGGGCCGCAACTGATGCGCGCCGCGCTGGTACCCGGCGTCGAGGTGGCGAAGCTGCCGCCGCACGGCGATTACAGCCGGATCGAGATGTGGATGGCCCGGCCTGACAAGCCTGGCAACCCGGCGCTGTGGACCCCAGAAGGTTACAAGCCGACCACCGAGCCCAAGGCGGCGGTATTCTTCATCCACCCGACCTCGTTCCTCGACCGCACCCAGTGGAATGCGCCACTCGACAATGTCGAGGCCAACGGCCGCGCCGAACTGTTCCTGCGCGGACAGGCCAGCGCGTTCAACGGCGTCGGCGCGATCTGGGCGCCGCGATACCGCCAGGCGACCTTCGGCGCGTTCCTGACCGACAAGGTGCAGGCACAGCAGGCGCTCGACATCGCCTATGGCGACGTGCTGGCGGCGTTCGACCAGTTCCTGAAGGAAGCCGGCGACCGCCCGATCATCCTCGCCGGGCACAGCCAGGGCGCGCTCCACCTCTCGCGCCTGCTGACCGAGCGCGTGGCGGGCACGCCGCTCGCGAAGCGGATCGTCGCTGCCTATGTCGTCGGCTGGCCGGTGTCGGTCACCGCCGATCTGCCGAAAATGGGCCTGCCCGCCTGCACCGCCGCCGATCAGGCCGGGTGCATCCTCTCATGGCAAAGCTTCGGCGAGCCCGCCGCCGCGTTCGACGATCCGACCAACACCGCGCTCGTCACCGACGTGTTCGATGCGACCAGGGGCTATACCGGCCAGCCGCGCGCGGGCACGCCATTGGTCTGCACCAATCCCATCACCGGCAAGCCCGGCGACACCGCCCCCGCCGCCGCCAATCTGGGCACGCTGATCCCCACCAAGGACCTCAGCAACGCGCGGATCGAGGCCGGTGTGGTCCCGGCCCGCTGCGACGGACGCGGCTTTCTGATGATCGGCGCGAACCTGCCGAACATGGGCCCCTATGTCCTGTCGGGCCAGAATTACCATGTGTTCGACTACAGCCTGTTCTGGGCGAATATCCGCAAGGACGCCGAGCGGCGCATGGCGGCGTATCAGGGGTGATCACCACCGATCGCCATGCCTATCGCGAGGCCCTGCCGGATGGCGGCCGCCTGCTCGGCCTCGACGTGGGCACCAAGACCATCGGCACCGCGCTGTGCGACGCCGGGTGGAGCTTCGCCTCGCCTGCCCTGCTGATCCGCCGCACCAAGTTCACAAAGGACAAGGCGGCGCTGGCCGAACTGATCGCGCAGCAGCAGGTGAAGGGCCTCGTCATCGGCCTGCCGCTCAACCTCGACGGCACCGATAGCCCGCGTACCCAGTCGACCCGCGCTTTCGCCCGCAACCTCGACGATATGGGCCTGCCGATCCTGCTGCAGGACGAGCGCTGGTCCACCGTCGCGGTCGAGCGCACCCTGATCGAACAGGATTTCAGCCGCGCCCGCCGCGCGGAGATGATCGACAATATGGCCGCCGCCCATATCCTTCAGGGCGCCATCGACGGGCTGGTCAGCGCCTAGGAAACCCCGCCCCGGTCGAACCGGGCGATCAGCCCCTCCAGCGTCCGCACCGTCCGCTCGCGGCCCTTCCGGTCGCGATAGCTGGTCGACTCCGGATCCATCGGCACCAGCCCGGCGGCAAAACCAGTCACCTGCGCATCGAACCAGCGGCTCTGCTCGTCCGCCAGATCGAGCCGCTCCGCCGCCTCCGCCCGCCCGCGCCGCCCCAGCGCCTTCTCGATCCGCTTCCGGCCCTCCGCGGTCAACGCGGCCAACCCGGCCAGCGCCTCGATCCGCGCCCTGTCGTCGATCGACACGATCTGGCCCGCATCGAACCCCAGCCAGTCCGCGCCATGCATGACATTGGGCGCCACCTCGACCTGCACTTCCTTCAGATACAGCCGCGCCAGCCCCTGCATCGCATCGAGGCAGCGCGCAGCATCCGCCGAAGCGCCAACAGAAAGCCCGATCAACCGCGCATCCATCGCCGCGGCGTGCAGCGTCCCCATCCGGTCGAACCGCCCGATCGCCGCCCGCTGGCATGCAATCGCCTCACGAACATGGCTCAGCCGCGCCAGCGGCGGCGCCTGGGAGTCGAGCAACTGCTCTGCGACCGTCCCGGCATGATCCGGCCCCGCCAGATGCAGCGCCAGCGCCTCCTGCACCAACTGCCGCCGCGCGCCCCGCCAGCGCCGCCGCTCCAGCCAGCGCAGCCACAGCGGCACGGCGATGAGGATCAACGCAAGCTGCACCGCAAGGAACAGCCCGTTCGCGTCGAGCGCCGCCAGCCCGCGTTCCAGCCAGCCGGCAAAGCCGGCCCAGAGTTCCCCCGTCATATCGCCCCCGCGATGCCTCCCGAATCGATCCTAGCCGAGCAATGCGGCGGGGCGAAGACGCTGCATGCTTGCCACTCCGCCCGCACCGGTTTAGGCGAGCGCTTTAATGTCAGCCTCCGATCATCGCCCCGCTGCCCAGCTTCCGGGCAGCGCCGTTTTCCCGCACCGGCACCTCACCGGCATTGCGGGACTCGAGCCGCATCAGATCCTGTTCCTGCTCGATGAAGCGGAGCAATGGATCGACGCGAACCGCGACCGCGCACGCCCCGACAAGCGGCTCGCCGGCCTCACCCAGATCAACGCCTTTTTCGAGAACAGCACCCGCACGCTCCTGTCGTTCGAGATAGCAGGCAAGCGGCTCGGCGCCGACGTGGTCAACATGCACGCCGCGCAAAGCTCGGTGAAGAAGGGCGAGACGCTGATCGACACGGCGGTCACGCTCAACGCGATGCGCGCCGATGTGATCGTGATCCGTCACGGCAGCTCGGGCGCGGTGCAGCTGATCGCCGACAAGGTCGATTGCCCGGTGCTCAATGCCGGCGACGGCTGGCACGAGCATCCCACGCAAGCCCTGCTCGACGCCCTCACCATCCGCCGCCGCCGCGGCAGCATCGCGGGACAGCGCGTGGTGATCTGCGGCGATATCCTGCACAGCCGGGTCGCGCGCTCGAACATGCTGTCACTGACCGCACTCGCCGCCGAAGTCCGCGTGGTAGGTCCCACCACCTTGATGCCCGCCGCCATCGAGCGGATGGGCGTGACGCCCTATACCCGCTTCGACGAGGCGCTTGAGGGTGCGGATGTGGTGATGATGCTCCGCCTCCAGAACGAGCGGATGAACGGGGCCTATATCCCCTCCACCCGCGAATATCACATGCTCTACGGCCTCACGCCCGAGCGGCTGGCACTGGCGAAACCCGATGCACTCGTCATGCATCCCGGCCCGATGAACCGCGGTGTGGAGATCACCTCGTCGGTCGCGGATCACCCCGAACGCTCGGCGATCACCGAGCAGGTGGAGATGGGCGTGGCGGTCCGCATGGCCTGTCTCGACGTGCTGACGCGCCGCGAGCGCGGAATCGAGGGCTGGGCATGAAGCGGATCTTCGCCAACACGCAGCTGCTCGGCGGCGGCACCAGCCTCGCGATCGATGGCGACACCATCGTCGCCGAAGCCCCCGGCGCCGAAACCGTCGACTGCGTGAAGTTTGCCCGCAATGGCGGGATGATCGCCCCCGGCATCATCGATCTCGGTGTCTTCACGGTCGATCCGGCCGCGTGCCGCGCCGGAGGGATCACCCGCGTCGGGCTAATGCCCGATCAGTCGCCGATCCTCGACGACCCCGGCATCGTCCGCCGTGCCGCACTGATGGGCAAGCCGGACCTGTGGGTCCATCCCCTCGCCGCCGCCACGCGCGCGCTGGAGGGCCTCGACCTGGCCGAAATGGCGATCAACGCCGCCGCCGGGGCAAAGGCCGTCGCCACCGGCCGCCGCTGGATCTCGGACTCGAGCGTGATGCGCAAGGTGCTGGCCTATGCCCGCGATTGCGGCCTGACCGTGATCGCCCATGCCGAGGATGGCGGCCTTGCCGCAGGCGCCGTCGCCACCGAAGGCGAGACTGCGATGCGCCTCGGCCTGCCCGCCGCACCGGCCAGCGTGGAAGCCCTCGCCATCGCCCGCGACCTGATTCTCGCCGAGGATACCGGCGCCCGGCTCCATTTCCGTCAGGTCACGACGGCGGCAGGCTTCGACCTGATCCGCCGGGCCAAGGCGCGCGGCATTGCGGTCACCTGCGGCATCACGCCCGCGCACCTGTTGCTGTCGGACATCGACATCTCCGATTTCCGCAGCTTCGCCCATCTCTCCCCGCCGCTGCGCGCCGAAAGCGACCGTCAGGCCGCGCTCGCGGCCCTTGCCGACGGCACGATCGACGTGCTCGCATCGGGCCATGATCCGCGCGGCCCGGAGGAAAAACGCCTGCCCTTCGCCGACTCCGAAGCCGGCATGTCGGGCGCCGAGACCTTGTTCGCACTCGGCATGACGCTGGTGGAGAACGAAACGATCACGCTCGAGCGTCTGTTCGACCTGATCGCGAAGAACCCCGCGCGCATCCTCGGCATCGACGCCGGAATCCTCGCGCCGGGCAAGCCGGCCGATTTCATCCTGATCGATCCCAGGGCCTCGTGGCAAATCTCGGGCGAAGCGATGGTCGCCAAGGCCGGCAACACCCCGTTCGATGGCCTGCCGGTTCAGGGCAAGGTGGTGAAAATGTGGAAGGGCGGCACGGAGATTGTCGCCTAACCCACTTGAAATGTTGGATTTAACCCGCTGAAATCAAACGGCCGCGACCCCCATGGGATCGCGGCCACTCTTTGAATTCTCACGCCGCAAAAACAGCGGACCAGTGTGAAGTTAGTGTGAAGTTCCGCGTCAGCGCGAGGCCATCTGCACGGTACGGCGCGGGTTGATCCAGCTCGCTACCTGATCGCCACCCGACTGCGCACGCACGAAGCAGTTGCCGCCGGTCGAGCGCACGGTGCGGCACAGCGAGTCCGCATCGGCGCGGGCAAAGCCGCCGACCGACAGGCGGTAATAGCTCTCGCCGCGGTTGGAGAAGGACGCGCCCTTCGGGGTCTGGTGCGCGAGTGCCGGAACGCGGGCGCTGGTGCGGCGCCATGCGTCGCGGGCGACCGCGGAATTCTCGTATGCGCCCAGCTGTACGACCCAGCTGCCCTTGGCATAGCTGGTGCGCGCCGGGGCCGGAGCGGAGGCAAGGCGAACCGGTGCGGGACGTGCCGGCGTAACCGAACGGCGCGGAGCACTGGCGGGAACAGCCTGTACGATCTCTTCGCGCGGGCCGAACACGACCTGCGGGCCCGTACCGGCAACCTGAGTGACCGGCGCTTCGATCGGCACGCCCGTATCGGCCTGAACCTCGGCAACCACCTGCGGCGCATTTTCGGGCACGCCCGGCATATAGGCGTCGACCGGATCGGCGGCCTTGGGCTGGACGGCAGCGACGCCGACATTGCCCGGCATCACCAGCGCAAGGCCGGTCGGCTGACCCTGATCCTCAACCGCGCGCACGCCGAGCAGCGAGGCGACCTGGTCATAGGCGTTGGTCGGGCGCGAGAAGGCGGCCCACTGCATGATGCGCGCGTCGAGCTGGTCGGCGGGCACGTCCATCGCGGCGATGTTGCGGGCTTCCTGCCAGCGGCCGGCCAGCGCGAGGCTGAGGGCATAGTTCTGGCGGGTCTTGGCGGTCGCATCGGCGGCACGCACGGCGGGGACGAGGATGTCGACCGCCTTCACCGGATCGCCGGCCAGCGCATAGGCAAGGCCGCGGTCGCTGGCGTTGATGATGCCTTCGTTGCGGTCGAGCGTGGCGCGTGCGCCTGCCCAGTCGCCCTGTGCGATCTGCGCCAGCGCATAGTTGAGTGCGACGCGGCCGTCGGACGGGTCCAGCGTCAGCGAATCGCCCAGCGCGGTCCGCGCCGAAGCAAAGCGTCCGGCCAGCAGATAGGCCTGACCCAGCAGCGCGCGATATTCGGCGTTCTGCGGCGAATAGGCGACGGCGGACTCAGCGAACTTGATCGCCTTGTTCGCGTCGCGCTTGGCCAGCGCCTTGCGTGCATTCGCGGCTTCGGAGGCCGCGCGCTTGGGGTTCTCGGTGCCGGCGGCGGTGGCGATCATGCCGGGAAATGCGACACCGGCCAATCCGCCGGTGACCACCAGGGCCGAAACACCGATCGAGAGCAGGATACGGGTCTTCATTTTCTTGATCCTCAGCGGCTGCTTTTCCGGGAGTCGAGCTGGGTTGCCAGCGCATCGACCTCGGTCAGCGATTCGAGAAAGGCGTCGAGCGCCTCGGTCACCAGATGCTGCGCCGATCGATTGGTGACCGCCGACGCCAGGCGCAGGCGCAAATGACGGTCATTGTCGAGGCGGAGCGTGAACGCCGCCTTGGATTTCTCTGCCTTGCTGCGCGACGCAGTCTGGGCTTCGCGCACCACGCGGGCCACGCTGGGCTGAGCAATTGGCGGCTGGGCAATGGGAGCCTTGGCAACCGGCTGCGGAACGGGCACCGGCTCGGGTGCCACGAACGGAGCAGGCTCGGGAGCAAGCTGTTCTTCAAGCGCCTCGCGCTGACGCACCACCGGCGGAACCTGCGGCGCGACGGGCTGCGGCGCGGGCGTGAAGTCATCGCCCATGTCGTTCCAGCCGAGATCCTCGGCCGAAGGCGGCAGGTGCGAGACGAAGCCCTGCGGGCGCATTGCCGGGCGGGCATGCCCCTTGCGTGCGAGCAGGCCCGAGGAAAGCGAAGCGGTGGGCTTGGGCGTTCCGAACATGCTCATCAGCTCACCACGCGGCGGCCAAAGCCACCCCCTGCTGGTCGTGCGACGCCGCCGAACTGGCTGATCTGCGCAGTCGGTGCCGAGAAGACGGTGCGGCGGAAATTCTTCTCCAGCCGGTCGGAGATATAGGCCCACAGCGCCACGACTTCGCTGGCCGAGCGCCCGTTGGGATCGGTCTCCATGACGGTGCGGCCGTCGATCATCGACGATGCGAAATCGGTGCGGTGATGGATCGTCACCGGCGCGACGGTGCCATGCTGCGACAGCGCAACCGCGGCTTCGGAGGTGATCCGGGCCTTGGGCGTCGCGGCGTTTACGACGAAGATCAGCGGCTTGCCCGCGCGTTCGCACAGATCGACCGTGGCGCCCACGGCGCGAAGGTCATGCGGCGAAGGACGCGTCGGGATGACGATCAGCTCGGCGACCTGGATGACGCTCTGGATCGCCATGGTGATGGCGGGCGGCGTATCGATCACCGCAGTGCGGAACCCCTGCTGCCGCAGTACCTCCAGATCGGCGGCGAGCCGCGCGACCGTGGTCTGGGCAAAGGCCGGGAATTCGGTGTCACGCTCGTTCCACCAGTCCGACAGGGACCCCTGCGGATCGATGTCGATCAGTACGACGGGGCCGTGACCCGCACGCTGCGCCTGCACCGCCAGGTGCCCGCTTAGCGTGGTCTTGCCAGACCCGCCTTTCTGCGATGCCATCGCCAGAACGCGCATTGAACCCCTCAAACTCCCGTGATCCCGTCGTCCGGATTGCCACGCGGGGTCTCAAGAAGAGGTTAACGCGTTCCGCACCGGGACTCCTGCGCGAGTCACGGGACGTAAGGATTTCTTTCACACTCGATGGTTAACTGGCATTTATCCATCATCGCGGGGGCGTGGGAGTAATACCTTGATCAAGACCATCTGGTTGGCTGCAGCGGCCGGGGCCGCATTGTCGATGTCGCCTGCCATGGCGCAGACTGCGCCCGACGAGCCGGTCAAGGCCGGCGTCGATGCGTGGGAACGCGGAGACTATAAGGCAGCGGTCGAGCGCTGGCGCCCGGAAGCGGTGCGCGGCAATCCCGATGCGCAGTTCAATCTCGGCCAAGCCTACAAGCTGGGCCGCGGCGTGCCGATCGATCTCAATCAGGCCGAGGAATGGTATCGCAAGGCCGCCGTTCAGGGCCACCCGCAGGCGCAGGACAATTACGGCCTCGCTTTGTTCCAGAACGGCAAGCGCCCGCAAGCAGTCGAATGGCTCCAGCGTTCGGCCACGCGTGGCGAACCGCGCACCCAGTTCGTGCTGGGCACCATGTATTTCAACGGCGACGCCGTGGAGCGCGACTGGGTTCGCGCCTATGCGCTGACCGTCCGCGCATCGCAGTCGGGCCTGCCTCAAGCGTCGACCGCGCTGGCGCAGATGGACCGCTATATCTCACTCTCGGAACGCCAGCAGGGCCTGACCCTCGCGCGCCAGTATGAGGAATCGGCAAACCGGCCGCAGCCGACCACCGATTATGCCAGCAACATTCCGCCGGCCACGCGTCCGCCGGTGGCCACCACCACGCGTCCGCCACGTACCACTCCTGCCCCGCGCCCGACCCCGCCCGCGCCCAAGCCGACCGAAGTCGCCGCGGCGCCGGGTCCGGTCCGCGACGGCGGCTGGCGCCTTCAGCTCGGTGCGTTCGGCGATCCGAACAATGCCCGCAAGCTATGGAGCCAGGTCGGAAGCCGCTTCCCCGGCCGCCAGGTCTATTATGTGAAGCAGGGCAGCCTGACCCGCGTGCTGGTCGGCCCGTTCGCCTCGCGCGCCGAAGCCGCCAGCGGCTGCCGCGGCGTCTCGCCCTGCGTGCCGGTCTCGAAGTAACCGCTATTCGCGGGTGACGGTATAGTCGATCCGGATGCGGACCCAGGTCCCGACCATCGACTTGCCCCCCACCCGCGGCGGCCTCACCCGGAACTGGAACGCGGCCTGCCGCACCGCGCCGGCATAGCCCGATCCGCGCGGCCCATCGGCGAGTTCGATGCAATCCTCGACACGGTAATTGGCGGCCGTCCGGCAGGCGATCATGCCCCAGCCCTGCCTGCCCCGCGCGCGATCCGGAATATAGGCGCCAAGTTCGCGGTCGGTCGGCTCGCGATACCATTCCGCGGCGTAGAGCGGCTCGCCGTTCGGCCCGCTTCCCTCGACCCGCCGGCTGTCCCCCGCGACGCTGGCGGTCTCGCCGGTTCCGGTCGATGGCGGCGCGTTGCTGGACGGATTGGATTTGCCGACGTCCGACGCGGCATAGTCGCGCCGCGAAAGCCACAGCACATTGGCGGGCTTCACCGGCGTTTCGGGGATCTCCATCTCGGTCTCGACCGGCGGATCGACCTTCTCCGCGACCCGCGCCTTTTCCTGTGCGCTGCCCTTGGGTTTGGCTTCGGACGTGGCCTGTTTCTTCGGCTCGATCGCTTCGCCTTCGCTGACGTCGAACCCGAACATCGGCGGCTTGGGCTTCTCCTTCGTGGTCAGCGCCGGCATCAGCGCGAACAGGAACAGCAGCGCGATCAGCACTTCGATCGCCACCGCGCAGACAAACGCCGCGCCGCGCTCGCGGAACGACGTGCGCAGCCGTTCGCGCATGGAAATCTGCGTCACATCATCCACGGAAAGATCGGAACCTCTGGTCGCGCGCCCTGAGCCTAGAGGCAACGCCTATCGGGCGACACTAGGGCAGAAGCGTGGCGGTCAGGCGATGACCCACTCGGCCTGCGGAATGCCCTGTGCGTAGAGCAGGGCGGTCAGGTCGCCATGATCGATCCGCGCACCGGCCGCCGCGGCGACGATCGGCTTGGCATGATAGGCGACGCCCAGCCCGGCCTTTTTGATCATCGCCAGATCGTTGGCCCCGTCGCCCACCGCCAGCGTCTCGCTCGCGTCCAGCCCGCGCTCGGCGATCGCGTTCAGCAAGGTTGTCTCCTTGGTGGAGCTATCGACGATGGGCTTGGCAACTTCGCCGGTCAGCGCCGCATTCTCGATCAGCAGCCGGTTGGCGATCATCCGCTCGAACCCGATCCGCCCGCCCACCGGCTCTGCAAAGCGGGTGAAACCGCCCGAGACGAGGATGGTCAGCGCGCCCCGCGAGCGCATCGTCTTCACCAGCGCCTCGGCACCCGGCATCAGCCGCACGCGTTCCTCGAGACAGCGATCGATCGCGCTTTCCTCAAGGCCCTTGAGCAGCGCCACTCGGGCATCGAGCGCCTCGGCGAAATCCAGCTCGCCACGCATCGCCCGCTCAGTCACTTCGGCGATCTGCGCCTTTATGCCCGCATAGTCGGCCAGCTCGTCGATGCATTCGACGGTGATCATGGTGGAGTCCATGTCGGCAACCAGCAGCTTCTTCTCGCGGCCGGCCTCGGGCTGGATCACCACGTCATCGCTGGTGAAATAGCCGTCGAGTACGCCTATCGCCCAGTCGGGATCCTCGGCAAAGCGGATATCCGCGGCACGCCCCTCATCGATCCAGCGCCACTCCTTCACGCCGCACAGCGCGTCCATCTGGCCGGCTGCGGCAGAAATATCGTCCGCTGCTAAAGCCTTGGCTGCTGCTATAACGGTCGCAATGAACACGAAGACCCTCCCGAAAGTCGCGCTCATTGCAGGGCCGACCGCCAGCGGCAAGTCCGCACTGGCGATCGCGCTCGCGGAAAGGCATCGCGGCGTGGTGATCAACGCCGATTCCGCACAGGTCTATGCCGATCTGCGCGTGCTGACCGCCCGGCCGAGCGTGGAAGACGAATCCCGCGTCCCCCACCGCCTGTTCGGCCATATCGACGGTGCGGACATCTATTCGGCGGCACGCTGGGCAGCCGAAGCGCGGGGCGAGATCGCCGAAGCCCATGCCGAGGGTCGCCTTCCCATCCTGGTCGGTGGCACCGGCCTCTATCTGCTGACCCTGATCGACGGCATCGCACCGGTGCCGGAAATCGAGCCGGAAATCCGCGAGGAAGTCCGCGCGATGGCGGTAGCGGACGCCCACGCCCAGCTCGCCCGGCTCGATCCCGTTGCTGCCGAAAAGTTTCCACCCAGCGACACCACCCGCGTCGCTCGCGCACTCGAAGTGATCCGCTCCACCGGCATGCCCATCTCGCACTGGCAGAACGAGCGTCACGGCGGCATCGGCGGCACGATCGATCTGGTCGCCACCATCCTGTTGCCCGACCGCGCCTGGCTGACCGCGCGGACCGATGCGCGCTTCGAAACGATGCTCGATCAGGGCGCGGTGGACGAGGTGCGTGCGCTCCATGCCCGCACCGATCTGGCGGAGAATGCCCCGGTACGCCGCGCCATCGGCGTGCGCGAGATTGCGGACTGGCTGGCGGGCCGGATAGACCGCACCGAAGCCGTCACGCTGGCCCAGGCCGCGACCCGCCAATATGCCAAGCGGCAATACACCTTGTTCCGAAATCAGCCGCCCGAACGCTGGGAACGCACCGAAGAGACAGATACATTCGTCAATCTTGGTAATTTTGAAAGAAAATTATCTCAATAGCGCTTGACGCGATGTTTTCGTGCGATTAGCAGCCCCGCTCGGGCAATGCTATGGCGCGTCCGTAACAATGCAGAAGGAGTAACACGTCGTGACCGAGAAGAGCGGAGCAGACATCCTGATCGAGACGCTGTGCGATCTCGGTGTGGAAGTCATCTTCGGCTATCCGGGCGGCGCCGTGCTTCCCATTTACGATGCGATCTTCAAGCAGGACCGCATCAAGCACATCCTCGTCCGCCACGAACAGGCCGCGACCCATGCCGCGGAAGGCTATGCCCGCTCGACCGGCAAGCCCGGCGTGGTGCTCGTCACTTCGGGCCCGGGCGCGACCAACGCGGTCACCGGCATCACCGATGCGCTGATGGATTCGATCCCGATGGTGGTCATCACCGGGCAGGTCCCGACCGCGCTGATCGGCACCGACGCGTTCCAGGAAGCCGACACCGTCGGCATCACGCGCCACTGCACCAAGCATAATTATCTGGTGAAGGACCCGGCCAAGCTGGTCGATGTCGTCACCGAGGCTTTCCATATCGCCACCACCGGCCGCCCCGGCCCGGTCGTGGTCGATATCCCCAAGGACGTGCAGGTTGCCACCGCGCGGCCCGGCACCGCCAACGCGATCCGCCACGCCACCTATCGTCCGCAGACCGAAGCCGATCCGGCGAAGATCCAGGAAGCGGTCGACATGCTCGCCGCGGCCGAGCGTCCGATCTTCTACACCGGCGGCGGGATCATCAATTCCGGCCCCGAAGCCACGCGCCTGCTGCGCGAATTGGCTGAGCTGACCGGTGCGCCGGTCACGTCGACACTGATGGGTCTGGGCGCCTTCCCGGCCTCGTCGGACAAGTGGCTCGGCATGCTGGGCATGCACGGCACCTACGAAGCAAACATGGCGATGAACCGCGCCGACCTGATCATCGCGATCGGATCGCGGTTCGACGATCGCGTGACCGGCCGCCTCGACGCGTTCAGCCCGAACAGCCGCAAGGTCCACATCGATATCGACCGGTCGTCGATCAACAAGAATGTCCGTGTCGACCTGCCGATCATCGCCGACTGTGCCAGCGCGCTGGCGGACATGGTTGCGGCATGGAAGTCGCGCCAGCATCCCAAGCCCGATCTTTCCGAGTGGTTCCGCCGGATCGACGGCTGGCGTGCGCGCCGCTGCCTCGATTTCCCGGAAAAGGGCGATGCGATCATGCCGCAGCGGGCGATCCGCGCGCTGTATGAAGCGACAAAGGACAAGTCGCCGATCATCACCACCGAAGTGGGCCAGCACCAGATGTGGGCTGCCCAGCATTTCCACTTCGAGGATCCGAACAAGTGGCTGACCAGCGGCGGTCTCGGCACGATGGGCTATGGCCTGCCCGCCGCGATCGGCGCGCAGCTTGGCAACCCGAACGATCTGGTGATCGACATCGCCGGCGAAGCCTCGATCCAGATGAACATCCAGGAACTGGCCACCGCGACCCAGTATCGCCTGCCGGTCAAGATCTTCATCCTGAACAACGAATATATGGGCATGGTCCGCCAGTGGCAGGAACTGACCTATTCGAGCCGCTATTCGGAAAGCTATTCCGACGCGCTGCCCGATTTCGTGAAGCTCGCAGAGGCCTATGGCTGGAAGGGTATCAAGATCGAAGGCAATGACCAGCTCGATGCCGGCATCGCCGAGATGCTGGCCTATGACGGCCCCGTCATGGTCGATTGCCGCGTGGCAAAGCTCGCCAATTGCTTCCCGATGATCCCGTCGGGCGCGGCACATACCGACATGATCCTCGAAGGCAACGAAGTCTCCGGCGAAATGGACGACGAAGCGAAGGCGCTGGTGTGATTAGCGCGCCCGAGGTGATAACACCCGCGGATGAGTTGCTCGTTCGTTTCGAGATCACTGACGGACTCGTGTTCGCCATCGATCTCAGGCCGGACGAGATCGTCATCGACTGCGCGTTCGACACGTTCGTTTCCACGAACAATTGGACGAGACAGCCGGCGCGCATCCGATTGAAGGATCCGGCAGGCTGTGATCTCGCATTCCAATATCCCAAGGATTACGGCCTGATCTACGCGGGTGAGCATGGCAGCTTTTCGGAGATCCGCGCGAGCGGCCCACTCGATGCCGCCGAGTTCTTCCTCTCCTTTTCCTATGGCGCGATCCGCGTGAGCCGGTGCATTCTGTCGATCGAACCGCTCGATTGGGATGCCATGGAAAACTTGCATCCGTGGATCCTGCAAGACCGCACACCTCCAGGCGAGCACAACGAGTAAGTCATGCATATCAAACAGGAAGCAAGCGAGCGGCACACGCTCGCCGTCATCGTGGACAACGAGCCGGGCATCCTCGCCCGCATCGCCGGTCTGTTCACTGCGCGCGGCTATAATATCGAGAGCCTGACGGTCAGCGAGATCACCGACGATCGCGCGGTGAGCCGCATCACCATCGTCACCTCCGCCTCGGCGCATGTGATGGAGCAGATCATCGCCCAGCTCGACCGCCTGGTGCCGGTGCACAAGGTGACCGATCTGACCGCGGCTGGCCCCTATGTCGAGCGCGAGCTGGCGCTGGTGAAGGTCGCCGGGACCGGCGATCACCGGATCGAGGCGCTGCGCCTGGCGGACGTCTATCGCGCCCGCGTGGTCGATGCGACGATCTCCAGCTTCGTGTTCGAAGTAACCGGCGGCACCGACAAGATCGACAAGTTCGTCGAGCTGATGCGCGAAGTCGGCCTGGTCGAAGTCGCGCGCACCGGCGTGGTGGCGATCTCGCGAGGAAAAGAGGCGGCCTGAAATTACAACCGTCACCCCGGTGAAAGCCGGGGTCTCAGGCAACAAGCGGAACGTCCGCGGCATGAGATGCCAGCCTTCGCTGGCATGACGCAAACTTGCTGAAAGGGACTGACTAGAATGCGTGTCTATTACGATCGCGACGCCGATCTGAACCTGATCTCGAACAAGAAGATCGCGATCCTCGGCTATGGTTCGCAGGGCCATGCTCATGCGCAGAACCTGCGCGACAGCGGCGTCAAGGAAGTCGCGATCGCGCTGCGCCCCGGCTCGGCCAGCGCCAAGAAGGCCGAGGGTGCGGGCTTCAAGGTGCTTGCCAACAAGGAAGCGGCCGGCTGGGCGGACATCCTCATGATCCTGGCGCCGGACGAGCATCAGGCCGCGATCTGGGAGAACGACCTTAAGGGCAATATGAAGCCCGGCGCGGCGCTGGCCTTCGCCCATGGTCTCAACATCCATTTCGGCCTGATCGAAGTGCCGTCGGACATCGACGTCATCATGATCGCCCCCAAGGGCCCGGGCCACACCGTGCGCAGCGAATATGTCCGCGGCGGCGGTGTGCCCTGCCTGATCGCGATCCATCAGGATTCGACCGGCAACGCGCATGATGTCGCCCTCGCCTATGCCTCGGGCGTCGGCGGCGGCCGTTCGGGCATCATCGAGACCAACTTCCGCGAGGAATGCGAGACCGACCTGTTCGGCGAGCAGGCCGTGCTGTGCGGCGGCGCCACTGCGCTGGTGCAGGCAGGCTTCGAGACGCTGGTCGAGGCCGGCTATGCCCCCGAAATGGCCTATTTCGAGTGCCTTCACGAGCTGAAGCTGATCGTCGACCTGATGTATGAGGGCGGCATCGCCAACATGCGCTATTCGATCTCGAACACCGCCGAATATGGTGACATCAAGACCGGCCCGCGCATCATCACCGAAGAGACCAAGAAAGAAATGAAGCGCGTTCTGGCCGACATCCAGTCGGGCCGCTTCGTGAAGGACTTCGTGCTCGACAACCGCGCCGGCCAGCCCGAGCTGAAGGCCAGCCGCATCGCCGCCAAGCGGCACCAGATCGAGCAGGTCGGCAGCGAGTTGCGCGCGATGATGCCCTGGATCGGCGCCAACAAGCTGGTGGACCAGGAAAAGAACTGACGGACTTGGGGCCCAGAGCCCCGGGGAGAGGAAGGCCGCGGACGCTCAGGCGTTCGCGGCCTTTTTCATGTCCTCAGCGGCACTGGTTGGCGAGTTGCGCGACCAGCGGATCGTAATCCAGTTCGAGTGGCGCGAAGGCCGCCGGTGCCAGCGTGAAGCGCGTCTTGGCCGCGCCGGTCCGACGGGCCGTGGGAAGCAAGTGACGAAGCAGTCGCATGGGCTTTACCCTCCCTATGATGCCCCATCATAACCGCTCCGGATTTACAGGAGATTGCTGGCCGCATCGTGGTATTCACAGGCATGGCACGCGCAGACCAGACCGAGATCCGCATGCGGATCGTGATCGAGCAACCGGTGACCGGCGTGCTCCACAGCCTTCAGGAGGGCGACGACAAGGTCCTCGACCCGAAATACTCTAAAGACGGCGAGCCGCTGCCATTCGACTTCCCGGTACGCATCGCCCCCGGCCCCAAATTCTTCGGCGATCAGGTCCGCCGCGAAGGGCCGGAACGCCGCTTCGTCTATATCCGGATCGGCCAGAGTGCGGGCGACTGCCAGTCGCCCTGGACCCGCCGGATGAAGATCGACATCCACGACACGCCGCAGGACCTGCTCGACCGCGCGATGGCGGGCGAAGGCGTGGTGGAACTGACCGTGGGCGGCACTGGGAAGGACGGCACACCGGCTTGCGCGACGGTACGGGTGACGGGGCGGCGGATTGTGTAACGATCACCGCCACCGATCATTAGCGGTCAGGTGCCGGATATGGCATGTCAGCCCGATATGCTGATGCAGACCGCTCTCCTAAGTCTTATTTTCGCCTTCGGCGCTGCTCCGCACTTATCCGAACCCGTGCCGCGTTCGATACCCTGCCCGGCCGACCCCGAACTAGCCAACTTGCTGGCTGGATCGAACCTTGTCCTGATCGGAAGGATGACGGCGCCGGCCCAGCTCGCCGGGGAAGCGGAGAAGCCATCACCCGGCTATCTGGATATTCCGGTGGTAGTCGATGGGGTGCTGAAGGGTGATGCCGCCGATCACGTGAGCCTGCGCTTCTATCCCAAGGATGCGCCTTACAAGCCATCGAATGACGATGTTCTCCGCCTTACGGGCGTGCCGGCGATCCTTTTCCTGACGCGCGCGGAAGACGGCCTCTATTTCGCGGGCTACACGCCGGGTGCGCTGACGCGCGCCACCGATCTTGCCGTGGGAACGACCCGCGCGGAGATATCGAGGCAGGAACAGATCGCCGGCGCCTGGCGGATCGACACCCGCCTGCCGCGCTTCGGAGAAGTCAGAACCTTGATTGCCCGCCTGGGCCATGTCCGTGACGATGCACAACGGAGTATTTTCGAGCAGCTCGAAGCACTGGGTAGCGAGGCGGTACCTGCGATCATCGCCCAGATGGATGACAGGCGGCCGCTGCTGACGCAGGAGATTTCCCTGATCAACCATGACCCGGACGCGTTCGAAGGGATCACTCACTACGGACCCGAACAGGTTGTCGATGCACTGAACGCAGTGCTGACCCATATCACCGGCGTGAGTTTCGGCTCGATCTCGAACGGCGGATCGGACCGCGAGCGCGACGCCGCAATTGCCGGGTGGCGCGTCTATGCGAACGATATCGCCTGCAAGCAGGCCGATAGAGCCAGAGGGAAAGTCACACTAAGACCAACCGGAAACCCTGCGTTTCCCACTCGTTGTTTGACGCGAGCCGATCGCGCACAGAGATAAGGCTCCCCCCAACAGGAGCCCTGCCCCATGCGTTTTCGTGCCCTTGCCATTGTCGCCGCCCTTGCGGTCGCCGCACCCGTCATCGCCCAGCAGGATCCCGGCACGCCCGGCGCCAAGGACGCCTCGCGCGTAACCGCGGGCACCTATGCCGCCGATCCCACCCACACGCTGGTCGGCTGGCGCGTCAATCATTTCGGCTTCAACGACTATTTCGGCCTGATCGGCGATGTGAGCGGCACGCTGGTGCTCGATCCCAAGAATCCGAACGCGGCCACGGTCGACATCACCATCCCGGTGTCGAAGATCCTCACCGCCAGCGAAGGGCTGAACAAGCATCTGCTCAAGCCCGCCGAAGCCGGCAAGAGCGCAGATTTCTTCGGCGCCACTCCCGCCGACGCGCGCTTCGTCTCGAAGCGGGTCGCGGCCAGCGGCACCAAGGCCGTGATCACCGGCGACCTGACTCTGAACGGCGTCACCCGCGAAGTCGCGCTCGACGCCGAGTTCACCGGCGCGGGCGCAAATCCGTACAACAAGAAGGAAACGGTCGGCTTCGAAGCGACCGCCAAGGTGAAGCGCAGCGACTTCAACATCGCCTACGGCATCCCGTTGGTGTCGGACGAGGTGGAACTGAACATCACCGTCGCGTTCGAGAAGAAGTAACCGGACCCGGGCTCCTCCGGCACTTGCCGGGGGAGCCCCGTTAAGGGGCCAGTCTAGCGCGATACCGCCAGTTGCACCCCGAACGCGATCATCAGCGCACCGCAGGCACGCTCGATGGTGGTCTTTGCCCGGCGATAGCCGGCGGCGACCGGTCCGGTGGTGAACGCGAACACCACCACGCTGTACCAGATGCATCCGATCGCCAGCACCAAGACCAGCGCAACCCACAAGGTCGCGGTCTTTTCGGGCGACGGCGCAGCGGCCGAGAATACCGAGGTGTAGAAGGCGATCGCCTTCGCATTCGACAAATTGGTCGCCAGCCCCGCGCGGAAGGCACGCCAGCCACCTGCCCCCGCCCGTCCCTCGGCAGTCACGACCGGCATCGGCTTGCGGGCGTCGCGCCACAGCTTGAAGCCGATCCAGAGCAGATAGGCGGCCCCGACGATCTTCAGCGTCATGTGCAGCCAAGGGAACAGCTTGAAGACCACGGCCAGGCCGAACAGGCTTGCCGATGCCCAGATCGCGCTGACCGTGAGCACGCCCGCCGCCGTGATCATTGCATCGCGCCGGCCGTGCAGCAGCGCGCGTTGCGCGACGACAACGAAATTCGGTCCGGGACTCATGACCCCCGCGATCGAAATCAGCGTCAGCGCCACCAGCGCGTGGGTGTCGATCATATAGCCCCCCTTTGCTCCTGCGTTGCTCGCACGTGCAGCATGGCGATGACAAGAGGGTGGCGGCACCACCGGCTGCGCCAGCGGACAAAAGAAAACGGCCGGGGTGTTGCCACCCCGGCCGTTCCCATTTCCCGATTTGCTGTCCGGGTCTTAGAAACCGAAGCGCGCCCGCACGCCATAGAAGCGGGGGTAGCCCGGATAGCCGGCATAGTTGCCGGTCTGCTCGGGCACCGCAAAGCCGGTGATGTTGTAATACTGGTTGAACAGGTTCTCGACGTAGAATTCACCGCGGATGTTGCCGTCGGTGCTCTGCAGGCCGAGGCGAGCCGAGACCAGCGCATAGCCGGGGTTGCGGACGACGCCGCGATCCGGGTTCAGCGGGCTACGGCCCGAGATTTCGACTTCGCTGTTATAGCGCATGTCGATGTGGACCAGGCCCTTGACGTTGTCGTTGATCCGCGGCTGCCAGGTCAGCGTCGAGGTCACGACATGCTTCGGCTGGTTCTGGACCTGACGACCTTCCAGGCCTGCCAGCGGCGTGCCGGTGAAGTTGTTCGACGCGTCGTAGCGGGCGTCCAGATAGGTGTAGCCGAGGCGCACCGTGAACGACTGCGACGGACGGATCGTGGCTTCGGCCTCGACGCCCTTCGAAGTCGACGAGTCGATGTTCTGGACGACGAAGTTGTTGCCGCTGAACACCAGGTTCTGCAGGTCGTGATACTTCGAATAGAAGCCCGCGATGTTGAAGGTGAACTCGCGGCCCCAGCTGGTCTTGAAACCGATTTCGAACGAGTCGACGGTTTCGCGGCCGAACGCCAGGTCGCTGGCCTGCGCACCGTTGCCGCCCAGCAGCACCGAATCGAAGGTTGCCTGGTCGAGATTATATCCGCCCGACTTGTAGCCGCGATCGTAGCTGGCATAGCCGAGGATCGACGGGGTGATCTTATACGCCAGCTTGGCGGTACCGGTGATCTGGCTCTCGTCCTTGTTATGGGCGTAGTTGCCGTTGAACTCGGTGTTCACCGCCGGGTTGCAGCTCAGCAGGAACAGGTTGTTGAAGATGCCCGCCTGGCGAAGATAGAAGGCATAGGTCGCCGCCGCCGGGTTACCCGCACGCACCTGATCGAAGAAGGCGCAGCTGCCGGTGTTGTTGTTGATCGAGGCGTTCAATTCCTTCTTCTCGTAGTTCCAGCGCGCACCCAGCGTGATCGCGAACTTGTCGGTCACGTTGATGATGTTGTGCGTGAACAGCGCGAAGGCGTTGGTCTTGACCCCGAAATTGTCGTTGTTGTTGCCCTGGCCGGGGGTCACGCCCGGCAGCGGGCTGGTCACCAGCGCGGCGAGGCCCGGAACCACGGCGGTCGGAATGCCCGGGATCACGCAGTTCGCGGCGGGACCGCTGCCGACATTGGCGCGGAAGCAGCCGACCAGAAGGCCGGTCGTCGGACCATAGGCGGCCTGCAGCGCGGGGATGGTGTTCGGAACCGCCGGGTTGAGCAGCGCGGAGCCGAACAGCGGCACGCCCGAGCCGAGCGAGCCGTAGAACTGCAGCGGCGTGCCGAAGCCTGCCGGCGGAGCGGCGCCCAGCGCACCTGCGAACACGGTGTCGACGTAGCGGTTGCCGTCATTGCCGAAGCGGACGGTGTCACGCAGCTCGAGGTCTTCGTTCAGGTAGAAGCCGCCGATCAGCCAGTCGAGCGGACCGGCCGAACCCTGGAAGCGGATTTCCTGCGTGATGTCGCGGATGTTGTTCTGATAGCCGTCGCGATAGGCGCGATCGATGCCCGAGAAGTCGATGTCCTGGCTGCGCGTGGCGCGCCACTGGCGATAGGCGGTGATCGAGGTCACCGTCACATTGCCCATGTCCCAGTTCAACTCGGCTGAGAAGCCGTAGTCCTTCACCTGCTCGCCAAAGCTGCGATTGGGCGAGATCGCCATCGTGCGATGCTCGGGGTTGAAGGTGTAGCTGGTGCCGCTGACGGTGGTCGCGTCGCCGACATACAGGCCGACGCGACCCTGCGAGGCGGCGATGTTGTTGACCACCGTGCCCAGCGAACCGCGCGCGATGCTGACGGCGCCGCAGCAGGCTTCGTCGGTCTGCGAATAATCGCCGATAAGCCGCAGCGTGATGTCGCCGGTGTCGAGCAGCGCCTGGCCGCGGACGTTCCAGCGATCGATGTTGTTGATCTTGCGCGAGGAATTGGCGTCGTTGATGTAGCCATCACGCTTGCGATAGCCACCGTCGAGGCGCAGCGCGAACTGCTCCGACACCGGGCCGGTGACCGCGCCTTCCAGCTCGTACGCGTTGTAGTTGCCATAGCTGCCTTCGACATAGCCGCCGAACTCGAACGCCGGCTGCGCCGTGAAGATCGAGAGCGCACCAGCCGAGGTGTTGCGGCCGAACAGCGTGCCCTGCGGACCGCGCAGCACTTCGACGCGCTCCAGCTCGGGCAGTTCGGCAAGGGCGACGCCCGCACGCGAGCGGAACACGCCGTCGATGAACACGCCGACTGCAGGTTCGAAGCCCGGATTGTCGCCGGCGGTGCCGACACCGCGGATCGAAAGCGACGAGCCCGTAGCGGCCGACTGGCCGGTGGTGGTCTGAAGCGACGGCGCCAGCTGCTCGAGGCCCTTCACGTCCTGAACGCCGGCATTCTCGAGAAGCTCGGCGCCGACGGCGGTCACCGCGATCGGAACCGTCTGCACGGTCTCGTTACGCTGGGTCGCGCGGACGACGATGTCGTTGGCCGACTGATAGTCCTGGCTGGCGGCGTCTTCCTGCGGCGCGGCGTCCTGCGCCATCGCCGGCGTGGCGAGGAAAACGGTCAGTGCCGATGCGGCAAGCAGCTGATACTTCTTCATGGGTGCACCCCCTCCTGAAAAAATGACTGGCGAGCGGTCTGTGCCGCTCACGCATTGCTTTTGTTTCTGCTTCACCTAACGCTGCCAATTTGCGGGCGTCAACGGGAATAGAGGCCGGAACACAGCACATTCCGGCGCTTTTTCCCAAGGCGATACAGGGATGTCACACCGGCAAACATGCCGAAATCCAGCTTGCCGTAACGGCAACGAAGAATTGGACGGGAAAGACAGGAATAATGGCCGATCATTACGATACCCCCGACGATGGCGATATTGTTTCACCCCCGGCCAAGATTCCCGTTCCCGAAGACGTTCAGGAGGCGATCCGCACGCTGATCCGCTGGTCCGGCGACGACCCCGATCGCGAGGGTCTGATCGATACCCCGGCGCGTGTCGGCCGTGCGTGGAAGGAATATTGCCAGGGCTACGGAGAAGATCCGCGTCACCACCTGAGCCGCGTGTTCGAGGAAGTCGGCGGCTACGGCGACATCGTCCTGCTGAACGGCATCCCGTTCCAGTCGCATTGCGAGCATCACATGGCACCGATCATCGGCAAGGCCTCGATCGCCTATCTGCCCAAGGATCGCGTGGTCGGCATCTCGAAGCTGGCGCGCGTGCTCCATGCCTATGCCCGCCGCCTTCAGGTGCAGGAACGGCTGACCGCGCAGGTCGCCGATTGCATCTGGAACGAACTGAACCCGGTCGGTGTGGCAGTGGTGATCGATGCCACCCATGCCTGCATGACCGCACGCGGCGTGCGCACGCCCGGCGTCGGCATGGTCACCAGCCGGATGATGGGCGTGTTCCGCGAGGACGAGCGCAGCCGCGAGGAAGTCCTGAAGCTGATGGGCTATTGATGCCGGCGCCGCTCGCGCTCGTTACCGGTGGCCACAAGCGGATCGGTGCCGCGATCGCCGCTGCGCTGGCGGCGAAAGGCTATGCCGTGGCGATCCATGGCAGCCGCGACGCGGATCCCAGCCCCGAGCTGCTGGCGGCGTTCGAGGCGAGCAGCGCCGACTGGCGAGGCTTCACCGCCGACTTCACCGATCCGGCGGCTGCTGCGGCGCTGATGGCCGAAGCAAGCGCGCATTTCGGCCGCCCGCCCGAACTGCTGGTCAACAACGCCTCGACCTTCGGCGCCGACCGGTTCGACGATGTGACCCATGTGGACCTGATGACCCATTATGCGGTCAACTGCGCCGCGCCGGTGCTGCTGAGCCAGGCCTTTGCCGCCAGCGGCAGCCAAGATGACAATTGGAGCGGCCGGTCGATCGTCAACATTCTCGACCAGCGCATCGCCCATCCGCATGGCGACCAGTTCGCCTACACCCTCTCCAAGATCGCGCTCGAAGGTGCGACGCGGGCGATGGCGCGGGTGCTGGCGCCGGGTATTCGCGTGAATGCCGTGGCGCCGGGCCTGACGCTGGCGACGGAAGACTATAGCGATGCCCAGACCGCGCGGCTCGGCGAGCGCATGCCGCTGGGTTCGCTCTCCACCGCGCAGCAGATCGCGGACGCGGTGCTGTATCTGGCCGGTGCCGAGGGCACGACCGGGCAGACCGTCTATGTCGATGGCGGGGCGCACATGATCGCGTTCGACCGCGACTTTATGCACATGGATCGCTGACCCGGCCTATTGCGGGCGGGGCAGCGTCTTGAGCTCGAGCCTGAGTTCGTCCTTGTGGCGCAACGCGGTGCGGATCAGGGACTCGGTCATCATCGCGATATCCTGAGACCAGAACAGCTTGAGCGCGGGATCGGTCAGGAAATCCTTCTCGGTCGCGACCGTTAGCCAGATCGACACGACTTCGCGTGACGAGGGCAAAGGCTCGTAGCTGACCTTGTACCCGACCGATTCCGCCCCGCCCAGGCTGAAGCGAAAGATGCGCTTCAGCCGCTCGACGAACGCCGTCACATCGCCTTCGGGATCGGGATTGCGGACGCGATAGATCACGATCAGCCGCGAGACATTCACCCCGCACCAAAGGCGCGCCAGCGGCTGGCCATCGCGATGGAGCAGATAATCATAGCCGAAGATGTCGCAGCGAGTGCCGCGCGTCACCTCGCAGCCGGTCGCACCCGCATCGTCGGGCGTCACGCGGGACAGCGCTGTCGGCAGAATTTCGTCCAGGAAATGCTCGGCGCGCTTGCGCAGATTGCCGATATTCGCATCAGTCTGCGACACGAACAGCACGGTGGCGATCACGAAGGTGGTGATCAGGAACTGCGCGCCGCTGATGCCGATCAGCAGCCAATCGGTATTGCCATGCCCGTTGAAGAACCGGAACACGATCGAGATCGACGCGACGATGCCGATGCCCAGCAGGCCGAGGCACAATGCCTTGGCCCAGCCCGGCAGGTGGATGAAATGCTTCGCGTCGACGCCGGAGTTCATGACCGCTCAGAAACATCGAAGCGGGGCGAAACACAATCGCCAATTCCTATCCCAGCCGGCGGCGAAGCGCTTCCCCGCTCCCGGTCACCCGCACCGTCCGGCTGGCGATCACGCCCACGCCGACATCGCCGCGCAGATGATGGCTGCGCCAGAAGGTCTTGCCCGCGCGCCGCACCAGATGGCCGCGGACCTGATGCAGCCGCGATGCCGAACGGTCGCCATGGCCCCTGCCCGCGCCACCGCCGCTGCCCACCGCTGCCAGCCTCAGGCTCACTTCGACATGATCGAGCAGCAGCGCCTTGCCTGCCTTGGCGCGGGCGCGATTGATCTTCTCCAGCCCCTGCCGCGGCTCGGCCACCGAACATTCGAGGCTGAGCAGCAGCAGAAAGGCGCACAGGATGCCGAAATCGGGCAGCGTCGCGCGCATCATCGTCTGCAAGTCGCCGTGCGTCAGCCCGCCCGAGGCGCGAAAATAATCGGCCCAGCGCTGGTCGATCCGTCCAAGGCCGTGGCGCAGGATGCGGTGGAGTTCATCGGGATTGGCAACATCGTCGAAATGCACGCCGCATCGCGCCCCGTCGGACGCGATCTCCTCATCGAAATCGAACAGGAACAGCATCTGCGCCGCCCAGGGATTGCCCTCGGCATCCTGGCTGTAGCTCTGCATCGATCCGCGCCGCCCGGTTTCGTCGGCTTCGACGAACAGGCCCGCGCGCTGGCTGGACGATCCCGAAGCCTTTGCCACGCAGGGATCGGTCCATTCGATCCACATCGTCTGATGCGGGATGCGATAGCAATCGTCGCGCGGCTGGATCGTCTCGGGCCGGTTGCACAGCAGTTCGAGGCAGGTATCGCGGATCGTGTCGTCGAGCACGTAGCGCGCGCTGCACCGGCGGACCTCCGCCGCGACGTCGGCGGCGCCCGGAACGTGATGAACATTGCCTATGGCGTCGACTACGCCCGGTTCCGGCCGGCTCTGCGCAACGCGGTCATACAGATACATACGCAAAATCCTCCGCACACGGATAATATTGCGTTTCGTACTATAATCGACCGGCAATGGGAGGGTTATGGCGCGAACTGGAGCGCGCGCGGGACGAAGCGGTGGACGGGGTCAGCTTTGCGAGATTTCCAGCATCACGTCGTTCAGCCAGCGATGCCGCGCCTTGATGCCCACGACCGCGCCTGCCGTGGCAAGCTCGACATTCAGCCCCTCATGGGCACGCGCGAAATTCTCGATCTGCTCGAGCTTGTCCTCCAGCGCGCGGCTGGCCTCGAGCAGGAAGCGCATCTGCTCGGCCTTGGAAAGAAGGGCGAAGAACAGGATCTTGCTGCGCAGCGGATCATGGGGGAGCAGATCGGCATCGGAGACGCGGCCGACCCAGCGCGCGGCGGCCGCACGGCCGCTGCGGGTGGCGGAAAGCACCTCGGCACGGCGCGGCGAATCCTTGACCGGCGTCGCCTCGACCAGCCCGCGATCGCGCAGCCGCTTGACGATGGGATAGATGGCGCCGGTGCTGCCCGAGAGCGAACTGACCGGCGAGCGCGCCAGCGCCTTCATCACGTCATAAGCGGAAATCGGCTGGTGCACCGCGATCTGCGCCAGCACATGCGCCTCGAGTTCGGTCAGCGCCGCAGCGCCTTCGGTCTCGGATACGGCCTCCGGCTCGCTGTGCGTCGCGGTATCACTCTTCATTCAGCTAGCCCCCTTGCTGAAATACTGTAATTCGCACGATAGCCGCTATCCCTGCAAGGCGGTTTCGACATCGCGGCGGAATGAGCGGGAAACGCGCATCGTCTCGCCCGATCGCAGCGTCAGTTCGCCATCGCCATGCCGGTCGCGCGAGAGCCGCTCGATCCAGCGCACCGCGACGATCGCCGAGCGGCTGACCGCGACGAAGCCGTGCCCCGCCAGCCGCTCCTGCATCTGCTTCAGGGTCGAGCGGACCATGTATCCGGCATGCTGGGTGAGGATGCGGACATAATTGCCCTCGGCCAGCACCGCCATCACGTCCTGCGGCAACAGCGTCACCAGATCGCCGGCATCGCGCGCCGCGACCCAACTGATCGCGGGCGCCGCGGGACGGCCCAGCAATTGCGCGCGGCGGCAGGCCTGGCGCAGCCGCTCGAGCGTGTAGGGCTTCACCACATAGTCGGCGACGTCGAGATCGAGCGCCTCGACCGCGAAATCGATATGCGCGGTCACCAGCACCACTGCCGGGCGCGCATCGGGCGGGCTGGCGCGCAGCATGTCGAGGCCGCTGCCGCCGGGCATGTTGATGTCAACGAAGGCGATATCCGGCTTGGTCGCGTTGAGCAGCGCCAGCGCCGAATTGCCGTCCGACGCCTCGCCTACGATGGTCAGCCCGCCAATCTCCGCCAGCATCCGCGCCAGCCGCTCGCGCGCGGGCGGTTCGTCGTCGACGATGATGACGCGTGCGCTCATGCGGCCTTTGCCGGCAGATTGAGTTCGGCGACCGTCCAGCCATCCATGACGCGCAGGCTAAGCCTGGCCGCATCGCCGAACAACAGGCCTAGCCGGGTCCGCAGATTGTCGAGCGCGATCCCGGCACCGCGGCTATCGCTGCGGGCGATCGATCCACCACTGTCGCGCACGCGGATACGGACGCCGCCGGGCACGGCATGGGCTTCGACGAAGATCGTGAACGGTCCGCCGCTGCGTTCGAGGCCGTGGCGCACCGCATTCTCGAACAGGGTCTGCACCGCAAAGGGCGGCACCTGCACCGTGCCGGGCGGCAGCACGATATCCCAACGCACCTCCAGCCGGTCGCTGAAGCGCGCCTGCTCGATCGCGGCATGGGCGCGAACGATGTCCAGCTCGCCTTCCAGGTCGACCAGATGCCCGTCGAGCCGCTCGGTGCTTTCCAGCAGCGCGGCGAGATCGGTCAGCACCGCCTTGGCGCGCTTGGGCCGGTTGGCCAGCTCGCTGAGCGCCATGTTGAGCGCGTTGAGCACGAAATGCGGGCGAAGCTGGCGCCGCAGCGCCTCCAGCAGCGCGGTCGAACGGCGGCTGTCCACCCGGTCGCGCCAGGTGCGCGATGCCACCGCGCGAGCATGGTTGCGCCAGATCGAAGCGGTGGCGACGATCACCGCATAGATCACCAGATCGGTATCGATCAGCACCACCAGCTGGGTGATCTTGGGCGGCGGCCAGCGCACGCCGAGCATCAGCGGCGCGATATCCAGCCAGGCGCGAAGGTTGAGCAGGGTCCAGTAGATCGCCGCGTGCAGCAGCCAGATGCACAGCGCGACGCCAAGATGGATCAGCAGCCGCCGCACCACATGCGGCGTGACGACCGGCCAGCGCCGCGCGGCAATCCACACCAAAGGCGCCAACGGCGTCCAGCTCCAGAACAGCAGCAGCAGCCGCGTGACGATCTCGATCCGCGGATGCGGGACCGAATAGGCCCAGACCGCCATCAGCGCATTGGTCATATACAGCCCGGCGGCGAAGGTGCCGAAGGCGAACGCGACCAGCGCGATCCGCCATGGCGACGGCTCGACCATCCGCGGTTCAGTCGTCACGGAAACGGGTCCGATATTCAGGGGCTGGCGTCGGCATTGCTAATCGTAGTATGTCTTAGAGCGGTTCGGGGTGCAAGCGAGCGAGTGGGCATGCGGCGCTGGGTACGTATCATTCTGGGGACGGCGACGGCGATCGTCACGATCTCGACGCTGATCACGCTGCAGCAATGGATCATCGTGCCCAATATGGGCTGGCGCAGCGCCTATGTCGTGATGCTGGACGGGTTGATCGACTGGACGGTGTGGGCGCTGCTGACGCCGCTGATCATCTGGGTCGCGCGCCGTGCGCCGATGTTCCGCAAGGGGCGGCCGCAGCCCGCGATCCTGCTCCATGCATTGCTGGGCACCGCGGCGACGGCGATCTGGACCATCCCGATTGCCTATATCACCATGTTGTTCGCCCGGTTCGGCTTCGACGGGATGCAGCCCATCCCCTATTCCAGCGCCTATCTCTACGAGCTTCAGGGACGCAGCTTCTATTATTCGCTGTTCTACTGGCTGGTGGTCGGCATCGTCACAGCGCGGCAGCTGGCGACCGATGCGCAGGAAGCCGCAGGCGAAGCGGCGCGGCTGGAAAGCGAGGCGCTGGCCGCCGACCTGCAGGCCGCGCGGGTGCATTACGACCCGCGCGGGCTGGCGCACGAGTTGCGCGAAGCCGCCGCGCTGGCCGAGGCCGATCCGGTGCGTGCGGAGGAACATATCCTGGAAACCGCAGGAGAATTGCAGCGCAGCCTGGCACTCACCTCATCGTTGGTCGCACAGCGCCCGGTGCACGCGGTCTCGGGCTGATCCGCTCCGTTTCGTCCCCGACATCACCGTCCGGTCACTTCACCCTTGAGCCGCGCCGCGCGCGAGGGTCCACTCCCCTTACTCTGTGGGAGGAGGGTGTAATGGCGCGTTTCGAACAATTCGAACAAGGCAGTCCGGACGTCGCGGAAATCACCGGCATGCCGGTCGATTTCGCCGAGCACACGCCCGATCGCCGGCCCGAAGCCATCGACGCCCCCGCCCTGCCCCCTCGCGTAATGGCGGCACTCATGGCTCATCGTCTCGAATTCGAAATCGACGTTTGCGACCTGTTCGACGCACAGCTCCGCGGCAAGGCACCGCCGCTGATCGACGCCCGGATCGGCCGCGCCTATCGCACCGCGCACATCGCCGGCGCGGTGAACATGGATCCGGAGAATGTGTCGCGCAGCGCGCTGCAGGCACTGCCCCGCGCGCCGTACATCGCGGTCTATGGCAGCGATGCGCAGCGGCTGGACGCGGTGCGCGTGTCTCACGCCATCGCCGAGCTGGGCTTTGCGGTGAAGATCGTGAATGGCGGGTTCGCCGCCTGGACCGAACAGGGCTTCCCGGTCGCCCAGACCAGCGCCCCGACCCACCGGATCGCGGCGCTCTAAATCAATCCTCCCCCGCCAGGGGGAGGTGTCAGCGCAGCTGACGGAGGGGGAGGATTCCAGAACGGAGGTTAGGGAGTCCTCCCCCTCCGTCGCCTTCGGCGCCACCTCCCCCTGGCGGGGGAGGATTAAGTTGACTGCCGGGCCCGCCGCCACGCCGCTGGTGTGGTCATCGTCATCAGCTTGAATGCCGAGCTGAAGTGCGACTGGGCGGCATAGCCGCATTCCAGCGCGATCTGGGCGATCCCCTGATCGGTTTCGGCGAGCAGCAGCTTGGCCCGCTCGATCCGCCGCCGCCGGAAATAGCGATAGGGTGGCTCGCCCAGCGAGCGGCGGAAGGCACGCGAGAAATGCGGGGTGCTCAGCCCCACCAATCCGGCCAGTTCGTCCAGTGCGATGTCGCGGTGCAGGTTGCGTTCGATATGATCAATGCAGGCACGCAGCCGGTGACCGCTCAGCCCGCCCTGAAGCGGCTGATCGCTGTCGATCCGCACATGCCGACCGGCCAGCCGGATCGCGACAATCTCGGCCAAGCGGCGCGCATAATCCGGGCAATGCGCACGCTCGATACATTCGCGCCGCAATGCCTCGGCCATCAGCCAGGCGACCTCGTCTCCCGCGTCGCAAAAGCCGAGGAAGCTCAGTTGCGGATGCCATTCGAGGCCTGCGGCTTCGAGCAGGAAGGCCGTGTCGAGCGACACCAGCAGCACCTCATCGCCATCCAGTGATGGCAGCGGACCCGGTCCGGCCGCGAGCATCCGCCGGTCGCCAATGAAGATGGCAGCGAACGCATCGCCGGGCCGCTCCGGCAGGCCCGCAAGCGCATCCCCGGCGCACAGCACCGCTTCGCCGCCGGACCATCTGAGCGTGCGGATCCCGGAGATCACAAGCGGATCGTGCATCGTCATCGCCGCGAGATTGCGCGGGTCTACCCGGCTCCGCCATCGCCCGTTCGACGAACGGCGGCTGATGGCGACGAGCGTTGGCCTCTCCCGGGCTGCTATTTCAGCGAAGCCGTGCCTTTAGTTGCCCGATCTGCGAACACAGATTGTGCGACGCCCGGATCACGCTCTCGCACAGTGCTTCGGCTTCCGCTTCAGCCAGAGGCAACGCTTCCCGGGACAAATGGCTCGACCGAAACGTTACGAGACGAAACACCACCGTCCAGCGACCCTGCAGGTCCAGTGTGATCTTGCACACACCATGGCAAAGCATGTTGCGGAAGTCGGTGTGGCTTCGCCACCGCTCCAGTGTCCCCAGCAGATTTCCCGCCTCAGCTTCGAATGGCCCACCAGCGCTGATCGTGGCAGCGAGCGCTTCGAGCCGCTGGCCTACCAGATGTGGCAGCGTCACCTGCCCGCCCCGGCCCTCGACTTGAGCCAAGACGTCAAGGCACTCGGTCACGCTCGTCTCGGCGCGGGTAAATGCATCGACACAGCGCCCCCGCCATGCGTTCACCCGCTCCGTCGCCACCTCGAACGGTTCGCGGGGAAGAGGTTCGAGATTGAGGGCCGGCGCGTTCACCCCGACGGGATAGCAGGCGCATGTTGATGATTGGTTTGCGCAAGAAATTGGGGCCGGCAGCATCCCCTGCCGGCCCCTGGGGAACCGTGAGTTAGGATCGCGGGGCAGCGATCAGAACTTGATCACGGCTCCCGCATAGAAGAAGCGGCCGACATTCTCGTACACCGCAGTGCCCGTGCCGCCCGAACCGCACGAGAAGACGCCGCCGGTGCCGCAGGTGCCGTCGAAGCCGAACGGCGGCGCGGTATCGAACAGATTGTCGACGCCGATATAGAAGCGGTAGGTCTTCACCGGCTCGAAACCGAAGCGGAACGAATGGTAGAAGGTGTCCGGCGTCCACACGACCGGGAACTTGTCGAGATCGGTCGCCGGGCGCCCGTCGAGCGGGTGCTGGGTCTCGTAGAAATCGACCGTCATGCCCGTGATGTACCGCAGGTTATAGTTCACATCGAACTTGCCGAAATCGAGGTTCGCCTCGAGGCTCGCCGCATATTCCGGCTCGTTCAGCTCGCCCTTGGCACGATCGCGGAAGGTGGGATCGTTGACGTTGCTGTACGAGTCCCGCTTCAGCAGCCAGCTGAACACGCCGCGCAGGTTCAGATCAGCGCCGAACATGCGGGTCTGGTAGGTCGCATCGAAATCGATGCCCGAGGTTTCCAGCTTGGCGAAGTTGAACGGGCCGGAGATGAACGAATTGTCGTTCGCGCCGACCGTGTACTGCACCGTCGATCCGCCGACATTGCGGTTCGACTGGCCGAGGAAGGTGCCGTCGGGACGGCGGAAGACCGCGGCGCAATACTGGTTCCCGATGCCGCTGGGATTGTCATAGCACAGGTCGATCACGGTCTGCGCGCCGAGCGAGAAGATCACATTCTCGACCTTGATGTCGTAATAATCGACCGTCAGTGAGAAGCCCGGCAGGAAGCGCGGCTGGAACACCGCGCCCAGCGTGATGCTGGTGCCGCGTTCCTCTTCCAGATTGGCGTTGCTGCCGTTCAGACCGCGGATGCCCGACGAGGGCACGTTGGTCCATGGCACGGTGACGCCCGCGATCACTTCGGTGGTGGGCACGCCCGCCGCCGCGCAGTTCGCCACGCGGAAGGTGGTGCCGTTGTTGATGTTGGTCTGGCTGCACGGATCGACCAGCCCGTTGAGGAAGGTCTGCGAGGCCGGGCGGTACAGGTTCACCAGCGTCGGCGCGCGGACCGAGCGGGCATAGCCGCCGCGGAAGCGCACGCCCTGGATCGGCGAATAGATGCCGCCGACATTATAGGTCCACACGCTGCCGGTGGTGCCCGCTCCGCTGTTGTAATCGGAGATGCGCGCGGCGCCTTCGAACGACAGTTCCTCGAAGCCCGGCATGCCCTTCAGCAGCGGGATGCGGACTTCGCCATAGGCTTCCTTCACCTTCAGCGTGGGCGCGTTGAAGGGCAGGATCACGTTGAAGTCGGTCGCGCCGCTCGCGGTGATCGGATCGTAGATCGAGCGGGCCGTCTCCGCGCGATACTCGCCGCCGATCGCGAAGGCGACCGGGCCGCCGGGCAGTTCGAACAGCTGCGACAGATCGCCCGACACGAAGGCGCTGACGCTGAAGAAGGTCGCGCGCTCGTCGCGGAAAACATCGGCGCTGACATAGTCGAGCGCGGCGGCGGAGGGCTTGCCGTTGCCGAACACGTTGATCGGCACGCAGGCCGCGTCATTGTTGTTCGGATTGGCATCGGCATTGATCGCACAGACGATCTGCCCGCCCGACAGCACCGCATCGGCGGCGTTACGGAAATTCTGGAGCAGAATGCGGTTGGTCGCATCGAAATGCGTGTCGGTCTGGCCGTAATTGGCCGCGATCTCGTAGCGCCAGTCTTCGTTGAACACGCCGTCGATCCCGCCGACCAGGCGGAAGGTGTCGCGGGTATATTCCTCGCCGCGGCCGCCGAAATCGACGTTGAAGCGCTGGATGCTGAAGGTGGTCGCTCCCGGCGCCAGGCTGCGGGTCAGCAGGTCGCGCGCCTGACCGGTCAGGAACGGATTGCTGAGATTATAGGTGCCCTGCAAATTGGCGATGCTGGTCGGCTGGCCTTCCTGATTGCCGGTGATGCGGACGAACTTGCCTTCGAAGAAAGGCCGGAAGGCCGGGCTGAACTCATAGCTGGCCAGCACGTTCGCCGACTTGCGCTCAAGCCGCGGCAGCAACTGGCCGGTCAGGCGCAGCGTCGAGCCCTGCCCGCCGATGCAGTTGCCCGATCCGAACGGCCGCAGATCGCGGGTGCAGCGATTGGCGGCGAGATTGCCGTTGCTGTCGAAGTGGAAATTGACGCCCAGCTCGGCGCCGGTGTTGCTGCGCTCCCCGGTGCAGTTGAGCGCGCGGCGCGCCTGGACCGCAGCGAAATTGGGATCGCCCGCAGCAACCGCCGCAGGGCAGGCCGCGGCATAGGTGCCGCCTTCGGAGATATTGCCGTTGCGCACGCCGCGCAGGAAGGCGTTGTCGGGGATGCCGTCGCCCGCCGCCGGTTCACCCAGCGTGTTCTGCACCACGTTGAACTGCGGGCGGCCCGAATAGGCGCCGTACAGGTCGTCGCGATCGGAATAGTAGACGTCGTCGGCATAGGAATATTCGAGCGACGCGGCGATGTTGCCGCGGCCTTCCGAGAAATTCTTGCCCGCGGTCGCCGACACCAGATAGCTGCCGCGATCGCCATAGCCGCTGGCGCCGGCCTGAGCGCGGAAGCGGAAGCCTTCGAAATTGCGCTTGGTGACGAAGTTGACCACGCCCGCGACTGCGTCCGAGCCGTAAATGGCCGAATTGCCGCCGGTCACCACATCGACGCGCTCGAGCAGATCGACCGGAATCGTGTTCACATCGATGCTGGTCGGCGTGCCCGGCTGCGCCGTCACATGGCGGCGGCCATTGACCAGCACCAGCGTGCGCGAGGTGCCCAGACCGCGCAGATCGAGCAGGTTGAGGCCCGCGGTGCCGATAAAGCCGCCCGAATTGGCCTGGCTGAATGTCGCGTGCATCGACGGCAGATTGTTGAGCGCGTCGCCCAGCGAGACGTTGCCGGTGTCGGTCAGCTCGCCGACCTGCATCGTGGTGACCGGCACTGCCGAGGTCAGGCCCGGACGCGCGATGCGCGAGCCGGTGACGATGATCGGCGCCTCGTCCGGCGCGGCTTCGGTCTCGTCCGCGGCAGGCGCGTCCTGCGCCTGTGCCATGCCGGGCAGGAGGATGGCGGTCGCCAGCGCGGTCGCCGAAAGGAATTGATGGATCGTTCGCATGGTAATCGCCCCTTGTCTGTTGCGTGGGGTCGTGATTGCCGCGACGAACGGCGATGCGCTTTCGCGATCCGATCATCGCTTGCGCAGAACGATCATATTGCGTTTCGTATTATTATGGTTGCGTGACAGCTGTGGCAGCATTGTCACAATATTGCGCGACGATCAGGCCGCGAACGGCGCGCGGCTGGCGAGTTCGGCGAGCAGCGCCGCGGCATAGCTTCGCCCTACACGCACCTCCACCCCGCCCCCGGTCACTACGGTGAGCGCACCGTCCGCGCCACGCCGCACTTCGCTCGCCCGGTCCCAGCGGACGATGGCAGAGCGATGGACGCGGCGGAATGCCGCGGTTCCGATCCGCGCCTCGATCGAGGCCATGGTCTCATGGTGCAGGAACGAGCCATCCGGCGTGTGCAACCGGACATAGTCGCGCTCCGCTTCGATCCAGTCGAGGTCGCCCGGGTTCACCCGCCGGTAGCGGCCATGGGCGTGGACCCAGATGCTGTCGGGTTGGGAGGCGCCGGACATGCGCTGACAATAGTACGAAACGTATCATATATCCACCCGTCACGCCGGCCTTTTGCCGGACTCCACCGGGAGGCGAAGGGAGCGCTCAGGGCTCGAGAAATCATCCAATCCTCCCCGGAGGGGGAGGTGGCAGCCGCAGGCTGACGGAGGGGTATTATCCGCGAGCGACGTTGCCTGTGGAGATTACCCCTCCACCGCTTCGCGGTCCCCCTCCCCCTCCGGGGGAGGATTTAAGCGTCAGCGCTGAATATAGATTCAACCTAGTGGACCCCGGCACTTCGGCCGGGGTGACGGTCAGCGAAAAATCAGGCCCGGTTCGCCGCGCTCAGCACCGCGCGCACCGAAGCGGTCGCGATATCCGCGTCGATCCCCACCCCGAACACCGTCCGCCCATCGGCGGTGCGGCATTCGACATAGGCGGCGGCCTGCGCATCGGCACCATGGCCGATGGCGTGTTCGCTGTAATCGACCACGTCGAGGCTCGGCCCGGTGGTGCCCGCAAGCGCGTCGATCACGCCCGAGATCAGGCCGTTGCCACGCCCGGAGATCGAGCGGACCTCGCCGTCCACCGCGATACGGCCGACGAACACGCGGCTGCCAGCCACGCCGCTTTCCTCATAATCCTCAAGCACGAACCGCGCGCCATCGCCGGGCAGATAGGTCCGGTCGAACAGCCCGCCGATATCCGCGGCATTCAGTTCGCGGCTGGTCTCGTCGGCCAGCGCCTGGACGTGACGGCTGAAATCGGCCTGCATCCGCTTGGGCAGCTTCAGCCCGCGATCCTGCTCCAGCACCCAGGCGACGCCGCCCTTGCCCGACTGGGAATTGACGCGGATCACCGCTTCGTAATCGCGGCCCAGATCCTTGGGGTCGATCGGCAGATACGGCACGTCCCAGAACTCGTCATTGCGCTCGGCCTGCGCAGCAAAGCCCTTCTTGATCGCGTCCTGATGGCTGCCCGAGAATGCGGTGAACACCAGTTCGCCCGCATAGGGATGGCGCGGATGCACCGGCAGCTGGTTGCAATATTCGACGGTCTTGATGACCTCGTCGATGTCCGAGAAATCGAGCTTGGGGTCGATCCCCTGCGTGTACATGTTCAGCGCCAGCGTCACGAGATCGCAATTGCCGGTGCGCTCACCATTGCCGAACAGGCAGCCCTCGACGCGATCCGCACCCGCCATCAGCCCCAGCTCGGCCGCAGCTACGCCGGTGCCGCGATCGTTATGCGGGTGGAGCGAGATGACCACGCTTTCGCGATTGCGGATATTGCGCCCGAACCATTCGATCTGGTCGGCATAGACGTTGGGCGTCGCGCACTCGACCGTGGCGGGCAGGTTGAAGATGATCGGCCGTTCTGGCGTCGGCTGGAGGATGTCCATCACCGCTTCGCAGCACTCGAGCGAGAAATCGAGCTCGGCGGTCGAGAAGGTCTCGGGGCTGTACTCGAAATGCCATTCGGTATCGGGCTGTTTCGCCGCTTCGTCGCGCAGCACCTTGGCGCCGGCGACCGCGATCTCGCGAACCTCGTCACGGCTCATGTTGAACACGATGCGGCGCCATGCCGGCGACACGGCGTTATAGAGATGGACGATCGCCTGCTTTGCGCCCTTCAGGCTCTGGAAACTGGTCTCGATCAGGTCCTGTCGCGACTGGGTCAGCACCTGGATGATGACGTCGTCCGGGATCTTGCCGTCGCGGATCAGGCCCGAGATGAAATCGAACTCGGTCGCGCCCGCGGCGGGGAAGCCGACCTCGATCTCCTTCGCGCCGACTTTCAGCAACAGATCGAAGAAGCGGGTCTTCTTCTCGCTGTCCATCGGATCGATCAGCGACTGGTTGCCGTCGCGCATATCGGTGGAGAGCCAGCGCGGCGGCTGGGTGATCGTCTTTGACGGCCATTGCCGGTCGGGCAGGTCGATGGTCGGGAAGGGACGGTATTTGGCGGAAGGATCGCGTAACATGTGCGGTGTCTCTCGGCTCGACCGGGCGCTCGCCGGGTCAGGGTCGGTCTAAGGTTTCCAGGTCACCCTTAGGGGAGACACGCGCGCAAGCGGCTCGCCCCTAAGGGCGGATAAGTCGTAGGCCGAGGGCGCGCGCAATCGTCATGGTCATCCCAATGCCCAAGCCGCGCGGCTTTGTCCACCATAGCGAAGTTGCACCGCGCTAAAGTTGCGGCGCAGGCGTTACATCGTGTTGGTTTCGACCATCGTGTCTTCGTTGCTGGCATTCGAAGGCGCGGACGACGGCGATGCGCTGGGCGACGGCGCGGGGGTCGGGGTCGCGACGATCTCGGCCATGGGCGGCGGATCGGAATAGTTGGTACCCGTGGTGCCGCTTCCGCCGCACGACGCCAGCAGCAGCGCCCCGCCTAGTCCCAGTCCCACTCGGCCCAAAACCACTCGCATCGCGCTCTCCATCCCTGTTTCGAGCATCGCGATAGCACGACTTCGCGGCGAGCCGAACAGGCACAGCGGCGAAACGTTGCGCAGGCGCTATCGCCGCAGTGCGAAGCGCGCGAGGAAGGGGCATCGAATTGTCTGGAGAGGGCCCTGCGGCATCGTCTGCCGCGAAGTTATTCACAGGCAAGTGTCCGATACGAAGCAGAAAACGCTTTCGGGTAGGTGCATCGGGCTGAGAACCACAGTACATCGCTCACAGCGACTACGGTGGGGAAGTCCCGCACAAACCGTCTGCGCTGACCAAGGAATAGCCCGTCCAAGGGCACGAACAGGAGATGAAGAACATGGCGGACACCAAAGCGCGCGGCGGTATCGCCAAGCCCGTCACCCCCTCGGCCGAACTGGCCGCGATCGTTGGCACGGCCGCGCTGCCCCGCAGCGAGATCGTCAGCAAGATGTGGGCTTACATCAAGAGCAACAACCTCCAGAACCCTGCAAACAAGCGGGAAATCCTGGCGGATGCGAAGCTCAAGCCGATCTTCGGCGCCGACAAGGTGACGATGTTCGAGATGAACAAGCACATCGCCAAGCACGTCAAGTGATGCCTGGGCCGGTGTGAACCGGCCCGCCACTCGATGGGGTTCAGGGGCGGGTCCTTCAGGGGGGCCGCCCCTTTCCTTTGCGCCCCGCCCTGCCGCCGCGACCACGGTGCCGGGATTGCGCGAATCGCGGTCGCGATGGCTCCGGCCGGGCCTCGCCGCACCATGAAAAATGGCGACCGCGCCACCACAACGGGCGGAAACTTGCGGCTATTTCGCGCTCGAAGGCGCTTCGCGGCCCGATTTCGCGGATCGCCGGACAGTGCGCCGAAATACCGCCCGCACGCGACAAGCTGCGCAGCATTTTGTTGCACTGCGGCAAAACCTGCCTAAACTTTCTTGCACAAAGCGCTCAGGTCGCCATAACGGGTCCGGATTGGATGCTGTCCCTGATCGGGGGCAGGACAATGTCAGGGACAAACGGCACCGTACGGGCCGGGCGCTTTGAAACGCAGGGGGCGGAAAAGTGAGCGACGTTCGGGCAACCTCGATACGGCATTCCTCCATGGCGGCGTTCGGCCGGCGCGTTTCCGCGCCGCTGCGCACGCTGATGGTACTCGCGGCGGGTGCGCTGCTTGCCAGCTGCACTACCCAGCGCGCCGATCTGCCCGCCGGGCAGGACGCCTATACGATCATCCCCGCCGCACCGACCGATGTCGTGCTGCGCGAATATCGCCTTCAGCCGGCCGATATCGTCTCGGTCGTCGTCTATCGCGAGCCGGAACTCTCGATCAGCCAGGTCGAGGTGGATTCGCAGGGTCGCGTGCCGATGCCGCTGCTCGGCCCGGTCGAGGCCGTCGGCGCGACCACCGACGAACTGGCCGAGCTGATCCGCAAGCGGCTGCTGCAATATCTGAACGAGCCGCGGGTGACGGTGTATGTCGCCAGCGCCGTCTCTCAGCGCGTGGTGGTCGATGGCTCGGTGATCCAGCCGGGCATCTATGAATTCCGCGGCCGCACGACCCTGCTCGGGGCGATCTCGCTGGCACGTGGCCCGAACAACGTCGCCCAGCTCGACGAAGTGGCGATCTTCCGCCGCCAGGGCGGCAAGCTGTACGCAGCCAAGTTCGACCTGCGCGCGATCCGCCGCGGCGAAATGCCCGACCCCGAGATCCTGGGCAACGACACCGTCGTGGTCGGCTTCTCGGGCCTGCGCAGCGCATGGCGCGACTTCCTCCAGGCCCTGCCTGCGGTCGCGATCTTCCGCCCCTTCGGCTGACGCCGCATCGCCCCGCGTCTCAAGTAACAAGTGAGTAGTAGAACGGTGCAGCACGAGCTTCCGAAGCGCAAAGAGACCGATGCCTGGTCGGAAGCCTATCCGGCTCAGGGCCTGATTCCGGACGGCCCTGCCACTGAGGAGGGTGGCGGTCTCGATCTGCGTGCGCTTATGGCGGCCGCCTATCGCAATCGCCTGATCTTCGTGATCGTGATTGCGCTGGCGCTGCTGGCGGCGGTCGTGGTGACGATGCTGACGACGCCGATCTATGTCGCGACCGCCTCGGTCCAGATCGAGCAGCAGACCGCAACTATCCTTGAGAAGTCCGATGTCGAGCCAGTCATCCCGATGGCGGATGCCGATCGCTTCCTCGAGACCCAGGGCGCGATCCTGCGCAGCCGTGCGCTGGCCGAACGCGTTGCCTACTCGCTGAATCTCGCCCGCAACGATCGCTTCATCGAAGCAATGGGCGGCGAGCCGCCAAAGGCCACCGGTCGCGCGCTCATCGTCGCGCGCTATCGTCAGGTGGTCGGCCTGTTGCTGCGTAACCTGAGCATCAAGGTCCCTACAGATTCGCGCGTCGCATCGATCTCGTTCGCCAGCCCAAGCCCGGAGATCGCGGCGCAGGTAGCCAACAGCTATGCCGAGAATTACATCCGCTCGAACCTCGAGCGGCGCTTCGACTCCTCCGCTTATGCGCGTCAGTTCCTCCAGAACCAGATCGCGCAGACGAAAGAGCGGCTCGAGGATTCCGAAGAGGCCCTGCTCGCCTATGCGCGCACCGAAGGTCTGGTCGAAACCGAGGCGACCGGCCAGACTGGCGAAGGCGGCGGTTCGACCACCCTCACGACTTCAAACCTGCGCGACATCAATGCCAGCTACGTCGCAGTTCGTGCAGAGCGAGTGAAAGCGGAACAGCGCTGGCGCCAGGCGCAGGCCACGCCGTTGATGTCGCTGCCCGAAGTCCAGGCCAGCCCGGTGATCCAGCAGTTGCTGACCCGTCGAGCAACCGAACTGGCCGCGCTGGGCGAGCTCCGGGCACGTTATCGTCCCGACCACCCCAGTGTCGAGCAGGCGACGACCGAGCTTGCCACGCTAGACCGCGAGATCAATACGCAAGCGGTCAATGTTCGTAACGGCATCCGCAACGCCTATGACGTTCTGGTCAATCAGGAACGCGCGCTGGAAACCAGCGTGAAGGGCCTGAGCGGCAACGCCCTGTCCGAACAGGGCCTGCGCGTCCGCTACAACATCCTGAAGCGCGAGGTGGATACCAATCGCTCGCTCTATGAGGCGCTTCTGCAGCGCTACAAGGAGCTCGCCGCGACGGCAGGCGTCTCGACCAGCAACATCTCGGTTATCGATGGCGCCCAGGTACCTGGCGGTCCGTCGAAGCCCGACCTGTTCATGAACCTCGCCTTCGCACTGTTTGCCGGATTGGGCCTCGGCGCGCTCGCCGCCTTTGTCCGCGAACATTTCGACGATGCGATCCGCACCCCCGACGAAGTGCAGCGCAAGCTCGGCCTGCAGCTCTTGGGTGTCACGCCGATCATCACCAGCGGCGGAGATCCGGTCAGCGAGTTGCGCGATCCCAAATCACCGTTGGCGGAAGCCTATCACTCGCTGCGGACCAGCATCAGCTTTGCGAGTACGCAGGGTCAGCCGCGCACAATCCTGTTCACCAGCAGCCGTCCGGAAGAAGGCAAGTCGACCAGCTCGATCGCGATCGCCCAAGAGTTCGGGAGCCTCGGCCAGCGCGTCCTGCTGATCGACGGCGACTTGAGAAAGCCGTCGCTGCACAAGGTGCTCAAGCTCAGCTCGAAGGCAGGCCTGAGCAACGTGCTGGCACACCACCTGGAGCTTTCCCAGGCGGTTCAGCCGAGCGGCTTCGCAAATGTCGATTTCGTGTCCAGCGGACCCATCCCGCCCAATCCGACCGAGCTGCTTGCGTCGCATACGCTGCCGCAGTTGCTGGCACAGGCTCGCGAATCCTATGATACGATAGTGATCGACGGTCCGCCGGTGATCGGTCTGGCCGACGCCCAGCTTCTGTCGCGGCAGGTCGACGCAACTGTCTTCGCCGCACAGGCGAGCCGCTCGCATCGCGGACAGGCCAAGGCGGCGGTCCGTCGCCTGCATGCAGCCAATGCCAATGTGATCGGTGCGGTGCTGACCAAGTTCGACGCCAAGCGCGCCGGCTATGGCTATGGGTACGGCTATGGCTATGCCTACGACTATACCTACGGCAACACGGACTGATCAGCGTATCGCTCGCCTTTGGAGAGCGTGGTGCATTGTTGCGACCGGTCAGAAGACCTTGAAGGGCACTGAGCTGATGCGAGCGCTCTCTTAAAGCGCTCGCTAGCTAACAGCGTTGGCTCACTCGGAAGCAGCAGAGCTCTGGCCTCTCAAAGGCCTCCGTTGACGGCCCGATCTGCGGGGCACAGCGCGTCGAAGGTCCAGACCTGGCTATTGAGCAGAGGAGGCCCATTCAGCGCGGCATTCAACAGCGCGAATGCCGCTACAGCCGGCCACAGCTTCGGCTTCGCGGCCAGCAGCGGCGCGATCAGGAGGATCGTGGCGGGCATCCACTGCCCGGCATAAAGCTGCATCGCTTGCGGGGCGAAGTAGACATAGAACGCGACGATAGCGCCAATGATCGCCACCATCGACACAACAGTCCCGCGCCACACAATGGAGCGTAGTCCAGTGACGATGCCGGAAACGATCAGCGCAAGCCATCCGAGCATTGCCAGCCCACGAAGCGGGCTTGCGGCATATTGCGGGAGCTCATTCCACAGATATCGGCAGAATAGCGTCGATTCCGGTGCGACGTGCGCAAATGCGAAGATCGTGGCGATCGTATCCGCCAGCGTCTTGCCGTCGAAGAAGTGCGAAATCGACGCGTAACGTTCGAGCAGGCCCGTCTGGACTCCAAAGCCGATCCACGCACTGACGAGCAGAACCGGGACCGCGGTCACAGCCAAGGCCGCACCGATCGAGATCGCAGCAAGACGCGTGGCCCCGCGCGGGTCACTCCCACGCGATTTGTCCAGCCATGTGCCCCAGGAAGCAACGGCATAGGCGGCCGCAGGCAAGTTGAACAACGCCGCCCCGGCAACCGCGGCTCCCGCAAGCGCCCCGCTTACCCAGCCGATCGATATCTGGCCAACGATCGTGATGATCAGCAAGGCCACGCACACGGCAGCTACGGTAAGGCTGTAGGTATCCACGACCGAAGCGATGGTAACAAAGGCGTAGGACATGGCACCCAGCGCCACCAACGACACGGCCGGTCCGGCAGTCAGGCCGCGGAGCCGCAGCGTCAGAAAGAGAGCCGCAAGTCCGATACCGACCGCAAGAGCGAAGCCGATCGAAATCGCGACCGGCGGCGGGACACCCAAGAACTGAAGCGGCGCGATCACCATCAACGTCCAGCCGATCGCTGCGGGGTGCTTGGATGGTCCGAGACCGCCATAGCGATGCGTGCTGATCATCCCGTAATTCTCAGCCGTATCGGCACCGAATACCGAATTGTCGACGGGGTTGAGCGAGATGAACTCGTACAGTCTCCAGGTGAAGAACAGCGTCGCGACCACCAGAATGGCCGATGCTACGATCCAATCCTGACGTATCAGATTCCGCTCGCGGAAGAGGTTGCAGACCTGGTTTTTCCACTCAACGAAGTGAGCCCGCACCGTCATGATCATCCCCCAGCCTCGCTCAGTGGTGATAGAACCGCCTAGCCGCGCCGCGACTTCCGGGCTGCCGGCTTCGGCTCAGCCTCGACCTCTGCAAAATTGATGGCATCGCGTTCCACGACGACCGGGCCGCCGCGAACCTGTTTGTGGATCGACGTTACATATTCGCCCATCACGCCGATGAAGAGGAACTGCAGACCGGACAGGAAGAACAGCGAAACGATCAGCGTGATGATCCCGCGCGGCGCGCTGGTCAGCCCCAACGCCCAGGCAGCACCGACGCCCACCGAGTAGAAGATCGACAGCGATGCGATCGCCATGCCGACCAGCGTGCAAACCCGCATCGGGGCGCTGGTGTAGGATAGGATGCCGTTGATCGCCTGATCGATCAGCATGAAGAGATTGAGCCGCGACCGGCCCCGCTCACGCTTCGCCCAGTGATAGGGAACGACGATGCGCCGGAAGCCGACGGCGGCGATCATGCCGCGCAAAAACGGATAATGGTCCTGATAGGACAGCACCGCGTCCGCGACCTTCCGGTCGATCAGCTGGAACTCGCCCACCTTCTCCGGGATCTCAAAATCCGCCAGCCGGTTCACCGTCCGGTAGAACAGTGAGCGCGACTTGCGCATCATCCAGCTTTCCTCGCGCGTGGTGCGAGCACCGGCGACGATCTCGTACCCACTTTCCCACAGCCGGACGAACTCCGGAACGAGCGCAGGTGGATCCTGGAGATCGATCGGAAGGAAGGTGATGACAGCGTCGCCGCTGGTCCGCCGCAGGGCATTGAACATCGAACGGAAGGGGCCGAAATTGCGCGCATTAAGGATCACACGCACTCGCGGATCCTCGGCCGCCAAGGCTCTCAGCATTTCGGGCGTCGTGTCAGTCGAGCCATTGTCCGAGAAGACATGCTCGTAATCATATCCGGGCAGTTCATTGCGAAACATGTCCCGCACCGCCTCATAGCATTCCCTGAGGCTGTCCTCCTCATTGTAGCAGGGCGAAACAATCGAGATGGTCTTCCGCATGATCATTGTCTCCCGAAGACGAACCGCTTCAGTATCAGGAATGAGAGGACCACCGTCGGCGGGATGCAAAGCGCCTGCGCCACGAGGGATTGAAGGCCGGTCCGCTCGAGCGCGACCAGCAGAACCAGATTGAAGAGATAGGTGAACCCGTACGCGCCGATGAAGCGCGGGATCAGGCGGGGATCGCTGCTCGAGAACACGAACCGGCCGGTCGTGAAGAAATTGAACAGGATTCCGACACAGGTGGCGATGAACAGTGCCAGCGGGCTCGCCAGCCCTAGCCATATTCCGAGCCCGAACACGGAATAGCCGAACAGCGTGTTGACCACGCCGATCGCCAGGAACCGGATCAGGCGAGGGTCGATCAGGCTGGTCAAGGCTTCAATTTTGGCCATGGACACCGATCGATTCCCACATCGTCACCACCCGGCGGTGGAAGGCCGGGGGTCGCCGGGCCGCGCCAAAGACCTCCGCGTCGTAGAATGCGGAGAGAAAGGGTATCCTTGAATCGGCCACATCGGCGCTCGGCTGGGCACCGAAAGGCGTCTGCGCATCGAACAGGACCTGCTCATCCAGCATGACACGAAAATGGTGAGGCCGGTTTCCCAGAGTGAAGCGCTGATGGAGTTGCGCGTCCCCGGCACTGCTAATCGCTTCGATGGTCTCACCGCCGGATGGGTCAGCCACTCGCGCACTGCTGAGTTCGCCACCCGGGATTGCCGCTTCGGCGACTGCCAGCGAATGAATGAAGTAGAAGGCGAGAGCGCCGCCGCCAGCCTCTTCGTTGCGCTTCCAGGAATCGGAAGCCGCCGCCAATCGGAAATCCCATTCGATGGACGCGCTGCCACCCGCAGCGAGGTGGCTACGCATCGGCTCGAACCATGGGCAGTAAAGTAACAGATACGGCGTCGCGAACGATACCCCCCTGCCCTCGAGCGTATCGATCACGTCCATCGAGGCTGATGGATCGGCTGCCAATGGTTTCTCCATCACCAGCATTTCTGGCGCTTTGCCGCCGCCAGCGAGCACAACCGGAGCATTATCCTCGGGCCGCCGGGCAAGCACGAGCGTTTCGGCCGAGAGAGCATCCGCCTCATCCTCGAGCCAGGTGATCGCCGGAATCAGCGGTGCCAGCGGCAACCGTCGTTCGAACAAGGGTCGATAGCGGGCGAGCGTCGCAACCTTGCGGCCTTCGCTCGCCAGCATCGCCACATGCCCGTAGCAGCCGAAGCCGCTACCCAGGACTGCGATCATTCGAAGATGGGGACGACCTGGCCCTTATAGCCATTGTCCCGCATATACTTTTCGATCTCTGCATGGATGTGCCACGCAAAGTTGACGATCACGGGCGCATCGAGATGTTCGTCGAAGAACTCCTTCTCGTCGCGGATTTCGATGCGGGTGCCCGGAATGTAGTTGCCGATCTTGGGCGAGCCGCTGCGCTCATAGGTGCGGTCGATCATAGTCTCGTCGAGACCGAAGCAATGCACCAGGATCGCTGCGCGGCCCGGAAAAGCCTTGCCCGGCAGGGGGCCGTGCGCGGCAACCAGAGCGGCGATCTTCTCGCGGATCTCCACTCGCGCGGCATCGACCTTGGGCCCCATTTCCTTCAGCGCATCAAGGTAACCGGACTCGTCCGGGCGCGCGTCGGAGCCTGCGGTACCCGTCCCCATCATCACGCGGATGTTGCCGTTGTAGCGCGGCGGGAAGGCAACCGTCTCAACCTGAAGCCCAAGCTTTGCGGCGATGAAATCGAACGAACGGCACGAATAGGTGCGCGGATGCTCGTGATAGAAGGTGTCGAACTGGTTGCGGTCGATCACGGCGCCAAGATAGTGATTCTCGACGACCAGCTTGCTGTCCGGCTTGAGCAGTCGGCCCAGATTCTCGATCACACCGTTCAGATCCTCGATGTGCGCGAACACATTGGTGAAGGTGATGACGTCCGGCTTAGGACTTTCCTTCAGATATTCGGTGACAGCGTCGGAATCGAAGAAGCCATGGATGACGCGGTCTACCCGCGCCCGCGCGTCTTCCGAAGCGCCGGTCGGTTCGATACCAACAGTGCTCGCACCGAATTCGCGGAAGATGTTGAGCAGGCTGCCGTCATTGCAGCCGATGTCGAGCACGGTCTTCCCCTTCAGGCCACCGACCGTGGCGTCGACCGCCTCGACCAGTTCGCGCATGCCCGCGATCACGTCCTTCGTCATCGCCGCGCGATAGTGATAGGTCTGCGGGAACAGGAGCTTCTTCTCCACCTGCACCACCTGATGCACCGTCAGGCACACCGGGCATGCTGCAAGATCCAGCGGATAGGGCGTCGGTTGCGCGTCGCTGCCGATCGGAACCAGATCGTCGCACATCGGCTGATCACCCAGGTTCAGGACCGGGATCAGCTCTTTGCCATCGCAAACTTCGCAAGTGGTGATCTGCTGCACAAGAACTCCTGAAATTAGCGAGGGTTGAGGGTGCTGAAGTGTTTGATTTGCGTCGCGGTTACGCCGGAGGGATCCTCGCCCTTGGCAACCGCGGAATACCATTGAGCGGTCAATGCGACCGTATCGCCGAAGTCCAGCCGGGGCGCCCATCCCAGTTGAAGCCTCGCCTTGGAGCAATCGAGCCGCAGCAGATGGGCCTCATGCGGCGCATTGGGGGGCGGTCGAACCTCGAGATGACCGCAACCGAGTTGCTCGACCAGCGCTTCCGCAACCTCCAGCACCGGGCGGTTGTCGGTTTCGGAGGGGCCGAAATTGAACGCCTGATCGACGCCTTCGTCCCCGTTGTAGAGGCGCTCAGCCAAGCCGAGATACGCCGCAAGTGGCTCCATCACATGCTGCCAAGGGCGGACCGCGCCGGGTGAGCGGATCACGACTTCGCCGGAGTCCGACAGTGCGCCGCGAATGATGTCCGGTACCAGCCGGTCCTTCGACCAGTCCCCGCCGCCGATCACATTGCCAGCGCGAACGCTGGCGATCCGGGCCGGGTGACCATCCTTGCGATAGGGCGCGAAATAACTGCGCCGCATCGAGGCCACCACGATCTCCGCCGCACCCTTGCTGGCACTGTAGGGGTCGTAACCGCCAAGCGGGTCACTTTCGCGATACCCCCACTCCCACTCCCGGTTTTCATAGCATTTATCGCTGGTGATCACGACGACGGAGCGGACCGACGGCGTACGCCGCACAGCATCCAGGACCGCTGCCGTACCGACGACATTGGTTGCGAACGTCTCGACCGGCGTTTCGAAGGACTCGCGGACCAGCGCCTGAGCGGCGAGATGCAGCACGATCTCCGGCTGCGACCGCTCGAACGCTTCTGCAAGCGCCGCCGTGTCGGTGATATCGGCGATCATGCCGGGCATCCGGTCGATCCCCAGCAGATCGTAGAGCGCAGGTTCGGTCTCGGGTGCCAGCGCAAGCCCAAAGGATTCGGCGCCAAGCTCGCGAAGCCAGAAGCTCAGCCAACTGCCCTTGAACCCGGTATGGCCCGTAACAAGAACGCGCCTGCCAGCCCAGAATTCGGGATTTACGGCCAGCATTGCCACGGCGCCTTCCCGCTGCTCCACAACTCCTCAAGCTGGGTCCGGTCGCGCAGCGTATCCATCGGCTGCCAGAAGCCGTCATGCCTATAGGCGTGAAGCTCGCCGCTCTCCGCGAGCCGCTCCATCGGGCTGCGTTCCCAGATCGTCGAATCGTCTTCGATCAGGTCCAGCACCTTGGGCGAGAGAACGAAGAACCCGCCATTGATCCAGCCGGCATCCTCGATCGGCTTCTCCGCAAAGCTGGCGACGCGGTCGTCATCGACCATGTCGAGCAGGCCGAAACGGCTGGGCGGGCGGACGGCGGTCACCGTCGCCAGACCGCCATGCGAACGATGACGCTCGGCGAGCGCGGCAATGTCGATATCTGCCACGCCGTCGCCATAGGTGAGGAAGAACGCCTCTTCATCACGCAGCAGATGCCCCACTCGGCCAAGACGGCCGCCGGTCATCGTATTGGCACCGGTATCGACCAGCTTGACCGACCAGTCCTCGGCATAGGAGCGGTCGAATTGAATCTCCGACTTCCGCGTATCGATCGTCACATCGGACATGTGAAGCTGATAGTTGGCGAAATATTCTTTGATTACATAGCCTTTGAAACCACAGCAGATGATGAAATCGCGGACGCCGTGCGCCGCATAGATTTTCATGATGTGCCACAGAATAGGCCGCCCGCCGACCTCCACCATCGGCTTGGGACGCAAGCTTGTCTCTTCAGCGAGCCGAGTACCAAGCCCACCGGCCAAGATAACTGCCTTCACGCCGCCCCCTTTTTGCGCGCCATGGCGGGGGATCAAATCCCGCTTTCGCAATCGCGGGACGAAGCTAACCGGAGCAGCAATGCAGGACAAGGGGTTTGCTGCACTGCGGCGAAGATTCACCGGTTCAAACGCATTCCAGTGCCGAAACGGCGATCAGATGGCCGGTCAACCGAGTTCGTGATAGATTTTCGCGGTACGTTCTGCGGTCTCCCGCCAGCTAAATTGCCTGGCGCGCGCCAACCCGCTGGCGCGAAGATTTGCCGCAAATTCCCGATTCTCCGTCACCTTGAGGATCGCGTCCGAAATTGCCTCGACGTCGACGGCGTCGACCAGAATAGCGGCATCCCCCGCAACTTCAGGCATCGACGAGTTGGTCGCCGTTATAACCGGACATCCCGAGGCCATCGCTTCGAGGATCGGGAGTCCGAACCCCTCATAGAGTGAGGGGTAGAGATAGGCATCGGCGCGCCACAGCAGCGCGCGAAGCATCTCATCGCTGACATAGCCGGGTGCGTGCACTCTGCCGGTCAACCGCGCGGCATCCAGTTCCGCGCTCAATTCCTCCGAATCCCATCCCAGCGCACCGACAAGCACCAGATCCTGAGCAATCTTCGGCGATATGCGAAGATAAGCCTGGAGAACCCTGCGGACATTCTTGCGCGGGTTCATTGAGCCTGTGAACAGGAGGAAGGGTGTTCCCGCTGCGATGATCGCTTCGGACGCATGCAAATCCTCGATCGGGGGCGCATCGAAGAAACGGGCTTCGACACCCTCTTCGACCACAACCAATCGATCTCCCAGCGGCACACCGGCGAGCGATGCCACCTCGTCCGCCGTCGATTGTGACACGCACAGGATACGATCCGCACGCGCGGCCATCTGGCGCACATAAGCCCGTAACAGCCAGGGCACTGCACTGGAAAAGAAGTCCGGATGCGTCAGCGGACCAAGATCGTGAACCGTCACGACCCATGGCTTCGCGGTCGGCGCACGGTAATCGACGTCGATCGAATGAAGGACATCGAACGACGTCAGCATCCATTCGACACGTGGAAGACCGAGTAGAGTCCACGCCGGCGCCAGTAGCTTGCGCGGCATCTTCAGGTGCCTGAAGCCCGCCGATCGCAGCCAGTCGGGAGGCGCGTCCCCGAAATCGCTCTGGGTCGAGAAGGGGATAGTCTCGATGCCCTGTTCTACCAACTCGTCGCGCAGCGAATGGGAGTATCGCGCAAGGCCGAACCGCGCCTTCTTCGCGAAGGAATCCGAATGATAGGCGACGCGCATCAGCGTAGCGCAGGCACGGCTTGCGTAGATCCGGAGCGCGGCACGAAGGGCTGGGCTGCCGAAGCCACTCGCCTCGCTTGCAGCGCCTGCAACGCGCATCCAGCCCCGATGCCGATCGGTAGCAGGCAGAGCATGGTCACCGATTCACTGACATTCGGCGCGTTGTCGGCCAGATAGAAAGCATATACTGCCGCCAGCATAGCCGCGAGGCGAGCGCGCACCGACACGGGCACGTATCTGAGGTTTCGCCAGCCCTGAATGTGCATCGCGATACCGGCGATCAGACCAATCACGCCATATTGAAACAAGAACAGCACATAGCTGATCGACACGAAGCCATATTCACGCCCGTCGGTCGGCACGCCGCTGCTCGCTAGCTTGCCGATATCGGGTCCGGTGCCCAGCAGCAGGATGCTAGGATATCTCCCGATCGTCTCTGCCAGTCGCGCAGGCCCGTCCACATAGCGAGCGGTGAAATTGTCATCCTGTTGGATTCCCTGGTCCCAGCGGCTAAAGCGCTCCAGAACGGTCGTGGAATAATCGGACGCGAGAAACGCGACGACTAGCAATGGCGCTGCAGCGATGGCGACGACGCTGGCGTTCAATCGCGACCTCCCTCGCGAGAGGATAAAATAAGCAACCGCCGCAACGATCGCCCCGATCATCGCTTGGCGCGACACGGATGACAGGATGGCGATCGATGCCGCTCCGAACGTGATCAGTATCAAGACCCGCGACCTAACTAGCAATGTCACTGCGATTGCGGCGATCACCGCGACGACCCCCAGAATATTGGGCGAGCCATATGGTCCCGCCGCACGCTGTGCCGCGATCTGTGCGTAGAATTTGCTGTTCAGGAACGCATCGGCGCCGAAATCGCGATAAAAGAACTGCGCGACCCGGCCAGCGCTGGCAGGCGAGCCAAACTGCAACAGGCCGATGACCCCGAGCGCCACAACGCAGGCGATGAGTCCGTATCCAAGATATTTTCGCTCACGCACCTTGTTTGAATCCGCGAACACGAGCGCGACGAGACCAATGGTCGAGAATGTCAGCAAAGCATGTGCGGCGACCCATATCGTCTGCACGTTCACCGGCATTGCCACCAGCGGCCACGCAATGCCGCTAACCACGATGAGCACGAAGAAGACATAGTGCCAAGGTGTCCGCCCCCCTCCCCATCGTAACGAAAAATACTCGCGTCGATATTCGAACAACATCAACGCTACGATGAAGTCGTAGAGATAAAGTGGAAATCCGAAAAACAGGCGCGCTGTCGGAAAGATCAGGACCAGGATCGGCCACAGCAGAAACAATCCAGCCCTGCCGGCGCCGAAGCGCGCAAGCAGGATGGCGAAGAAGAACAAGGCCATTTCCGGGATCGTGAGATTCATCGCGAGACTCTTTCCGGGCCTACCAAGGCGGTGATGACACTATTCCCTGCGGTCGCCGGTGCAACCATTTCGCTCCCCCGCATCTCGCTATATGCAGGCGTCACGAACCTGCTCCAGCCAAAGTGAGAGCGGGGACCTTCCCACGAACCCGCACATACAAATCATCCCAAGACCGCTCTCGCGCCCGCGCAACCCGCTCTGCGTCCGCAGCGGCGTCGTCCGCAGCAAGGCTCCGCTCGATCGCGGCCAGGAACTGGTCATGGTCCCCCGCAAGTTCGACCACATCGCGCAACGGCTCGAGGTTGCGCAGCGAAGTCGAGACGATCGGTTTGCCCGCAGCCATATATTCCACGATCTTGAGCGGATCGGCCCGGTGGCGGACCTCCAGCGCCAGATGCGGCTGGATGCACACGTCCAGCGCGCGCAGGTAGCGCGGCAGTTCCAGATTGTGCACCGGCGGCAGCCGCACCAGCCCGGGGATGCTCTCGTAGCCGGCCTGCACCTCGGGCTTGACCGGGCCGATCGATACGACCTGCCCCGGCCAGCGCGCGGCGATCTTCGCCAGCAGATCGAGGTCCATCCAGCTGGCGACCAGCCCGATATGCCCGATCCGTGGGCGCGCGACCTGCGGCAACGGGTCGCTCTCGCCTTCGGGCGCGGGGGCGAAGAAGCTGGGGTCGACGCCGTTGGGGACCACCATGACGTTTGGATTGATCGCACCGAGCCGATCGGCCAACGGCTGCGTGGTGGTGAAGATCTGTCCGGCGCGACGCACCAGCCGGTCTTCGCGCGCGATCGTCAGCGCGCGCTCGCCTTCGGCGCCGGCATAATGGGCATAATCGTCGGTCACGTCGTAGATCGCCGGGCCGGGCGGCAACCGGTCCAGCGCTTCGACCGAGATCGGCAGGCGGCACCAATAGAGCGGATTGCTCCATCCCTCGCGCCGCATCCACTTGTTCACCGCACCCGCAAAGCGCGTGCCGTTGATCCGGCCGATCAGGCCCGATTTCGGCGAGCCGGGGATCTGGATCGGCAGCGACATGACGTGCAGCCCGGGCTCCACATCGCGGCGTACGCTCGCCTTCAGCGCGCCGGGTCCTTCCTTGATCCGCCGCCCGAACGACACCGGATTCTCGACATAAAGGATCTCGGCGCCCTCGGCCGCGAAACGGCGCGAGAAATGGTTCTGGCGCGTCCACAGCCCATCCCAGGGCGGCGACTGGAGCCAGACGATCCGCAGGCCATTGAGCGGACCGCGCTCAGCCATGCGCGTCCAACTCGAAGAAGTAATGGTAGCTGTAATCGGGACAGAAATATTCGGCGAGGATCGGCAACTGCCCGGCCACCGCCGCGCGGACCTGCGCCAGCGAATGGCCGTTGGTGCCCAGTTCCCAATGATGCTGGCCGTCGAACTTCCACTCCATCGGCCGGGTAAGCTTGCGTGCGAACGACAGCGAGAAGCGCTTCTTGAAGAACTGACCGCGCAGCTCGACCGGATAACCCCAGTGCGGCAGCGAGATGACGACATGCTCGCGCGCCACGCGGCCAAGCTGGGCCAGGGTCTGCTCGAAATCGCTGTACGGGATATGCTCGAGCACCTGGAATGCGCAGACCAGATCATAGGCGCCGGTGCCCGCCAGCTTCTCCAGCTCGCGTACGTCGCCGCTGATATCGGGATTGAGGCTGGCGTCGAAATCGAAGGTCGTCACCTCGATCCCCATCCGCCGCAGCATCTGTGTGGTGGCGCCGGTGCCGCAGCCAATCTCGAGCACGGTCTTGGGCTTGTACTTCATCACCGCGCGGAGCTGGTACCAATAGCTCTGCCAGCGCTCGCGCGTCATATAGGTTTCGAAGTCGTAGAAGCCCTCGCCGACCTGGACTCCCTCGGCATGGTTATCCATTGCGCTCATCCCGATTGCTCCAGCTTTTCGCCAAATCCGCTTCCAGCGTCGCCCGTCCGATGCGGTTCTGTTCGTCCCAGGCGCAGGCGTACCAGTTGAAGGTGCCGCCAAAGGTATAGATGGCGAAGATCAGCCCGCGAACGCCCTCGCGCCAGGCACCCTGCCACAGATAGGCGGAGAGCGCGCGCTTCAGGGGCATGACGATCAGGTGCCAGGCGCGGATCCGCTTGCCCGTGGCCAGGATCTCGCGCGCCGTCCGCTCGGAATAGCCGGCATTCTTGCGCAATCGCTCGCCGAAGCTGTCGTCGTTCAGGTGCAGCATCATCGCGTTCAGCTGGCCGGTGGCCGCGTCGCCGCCATCGACCTCGACCTTCTCGTGGATCGGCCGGACGAAGCGATGCGCGCCGGCGCGCCCGAGCTGAGGCTCGTTCCAATGCTGCCATCCGCCCGCGGCGAAGGGGCGATGCAGGAAATAGTTCAACCGGCGATATTTGAAGCCGTTTTTGCCGGTATCGCGGATCGCCGTGCGCATCTCCGCCGCCAGTTCGGGCGTGATCCGCTCGTCGATGTCCATATGGACCAGCCAGTCGGACTTTGCCGCGTCCAGCCCGAAATTGCGCTGCGCGGCGAACCCGCCTTCCGGCTCGATCCGCCGGTGCAGCACGGTCACCGGAAACCCGCAATCGGCCAGATATTCCAGCGTCCCGTCGGTCGATCCGTCGTCGACGATCACGATCTCGTCGATCCAGCCGCGCAGATGCTCGACGAACCCCTTGATATCGACGATCTCGTCGCGCGAGATGGCGACGGCGGCCAGGGTCGGCTCGCCCTCCCGGCGAATGGCGGTGGCCAGCGGATCAGCCATTGCTCCCTCCCCGCAACAGATCGCGCATGCGCAGGAGGTGGGTGTCGGCATCATGCAGGCTCACCACCGCTTCGCGTGCCGCCAGCCCCATGTCGCGCGCGGCTTCCGGGTGCGCCTGCAGCCCAGCGATCGCCGCGACAAAGCCCTCCATGTCGTCGACCCCATCGAGGATATAGCCGTTCACCCCATGGGTGATCGCCTCGCGAGCGGCCGGCAGCGGCGAGATAATCGCGACACGCGCTGCCGCCATCGCCTCGAGCACCACATTGGGCAGACCATCGCTGAAATCGGTATTGGCCAGCAGGCAGAAGGCATGGTTCGCCGCGATATGCCCCGGCATCGCATCGTGCGGGACCCAGCCCGGCATATGCAGGTGCGCACCGAAGCCGAGGTCCTCGGCCAGCTTGCGCAGTTCCTCGGTGCCGGTACCCTGCCCCAGGATGGTCAGTTCGTTGGCGATGCCGCGGTCCTTCGCCAGCGCACAGGCCCGCACCAGCCGGTCGAACCCCTTGGTCGGGGTGATCCGCCCTGCGGAGAGCAGCCGGACGGGCGGCGGCGGTCCGGCTTCGGGGCCGGGCATGAACTGGTTGGTATCGACGCCGTGATAGATCAGGTGCGTCTTGCTCCGCGCCTCGGGCGGCAGCTTGGCGAGCAGATGCTCCATCGCCGCGCCGTTGCAGAAGCTGGCAAAGCTGAGTTCGGGGAAGCAGGCCGCGAAATGATCGCTCTCATGCGCAACCTCGTGCGCGTGGACGCTCACCGAATAGGGCACGTCCATCGCCCGCGCAGCCAGATGCGCAGCGATGGTCGCATAGGGCCAATGCGCGTGAAGCTGCGTCACCCCGTCACGCTTCGCCAGCTGCGCCACCGCCGCCGCGCGCGCCGCGAGCAGCCACAGCCGCCGCCCGGCAGCAGCCTCGCGCATGGTCTTCATCGCATCGATGAACACGCGGATACCGGCGGGGCTGACCAGCGCACGCACCGCCTCGCCCCGCTCGATATAACGCGTCTGCGCCATCAGTTCGCGTGCCTGCGGGGTCAGCAGCGCGACTTCGTCGGGCCCCGGCCGCTCGAACGAATAGATACGAATATCCTCGCCCAGCGCCTGCAACCCGGCGACTTCACGCGAGACGAACGTCTCCGAACGCCACGGAAAGCGGCCAATGACATAGCCGATCGGCACGCCAACCCCCTCTACTTACCGAACAGCAATCGCTTCGTGAAAACTTAGATATGCTGCGATTGCGAAGGCGTCCAGCAATTGCTGGCAGTTATTACCGACCGATTCGATGGACATCCTGAACTGGGGACGATATCCGGGCTCGGTGTCGGCATGGTCATCGGTAATAAAGCTGCGTCACGAAATGTGATCGCGACGGGCTCCGTGGTTCCCAGCCTGCCGTTGCGCGGAGGCGTCCGGAATCGCGCCCTACCAACGCCCATCCCGCAACACGCGCTTCTTCAGGACATGGCAACGATCAGCAATGCCCCCTAGCGCATCTATCATTCCCCGGAGCTTCGCTAGCCGCGCAGGCAGGGATTCGCTCGCCAAACCAAGGATCGTGGCCATCTGACCCGCCGAAGTAACGAACAAGGCCACCAAATAGCCCAGCCCGCCAAAAAGGACGCCAGCGACCACGCCGGCAGTGCCGGAAACAAGCGCCGCGGCGCCAAGACCAACCGTAGTCGCAATTGCAGCTGCCAAAGCCACACCTGCGAACGGCGCGAGGGGAGGAAATCGTCCGGTGATCATCCTGAGCCGAACAAGACCGAAGACCATCTGGATCATCGTCCCTATGATATTGGCCACCGCAAAGCCCTGCAGGCCAAACCGCCCGCTCACCCCCAACAATATCACCAGCTGTGCGACGAGGCTGAGGATGTAGCAGATGATGAGCGAGCCCGCATCACCGAGCGCCTTAAGTGCCTGATGTGAAGGCATTCCCACAAGGTAGCAGAAGGAGCTGATCGACAGGACCTGCACCAGATACGAGGTTTCATACCACGCCGGCGGAAACAGGATCGTCACGAACAACGGAAACAGGATGATCGCCGCGATCAGGATCGGCATGCACACGACCGACGAGACGAAGAAGCTCTGGCCGAGCAGCTTGCGGAACTGGTCGGCATCATCTTGAACGCGCGCGAGCAGCCGGAACTGGATGTTCGCGAGCAGCGCCAAGGGCTGTAGCACCAGTGAATCGAGCAGCGTCAGCGCCATGCCGACCAGGCCAGCCGCAGCCGGATTGAACACGGCAGCCACGACGGTGGTATTGATCCCACGCTGCGCCAGCCCGAGCAGGATCGCAGCTTGCTGTGGCAATGTCTCGCGCACGATGGTTCGCGCGATCGGACGATCGAATGCGACTGCGGGCCAGGCGTGGGCCGCGCGATAGAGCAGCACCGTCGCCACGGAATATCGTAGGAGCGTAGCGATCACGAGCGCCCACAGACCGAGGCCGGCAAGCGCCAATCCTATAGAGACAGCGACATAGGTTACATATTCCGCGACCTCGGACACCGCGACCAGATCATGCCGTAGCCCACGCTGGAGTGCAGCGGTCGGGATCGAACGCGAGGCCAGCAGAAAAACCGCAGATCCCAATGCAGGAAAAGCCAACGCCTCACTTGCCGTCAGGTCATAAGCCAGCGCCAGCAACGGCGTCGCCGCAGCGACGGCCGCAAATATGACCACCGCGACCGCCAACTGGATCGAATGGGCAGTCTTGTACTCAAGCGGGGTCACCGTCTCGCGCCGCCGGGTCAGCGCCGTGGTCACGCCACCTACCGCGATGCCATTGGCCAGCAGCAACACGAACTGTGCCAGCGCAAACACGCCGAAAGTATGCGGATCGATCATCCGCGCCAGCACCAGCGTGCCGCCGAATGCCATCAGCCGGACCAGAGCATGGCGCGTGAATACGCTCATCGCCCCGCGCGCGGCACGTGTGCGAACCTCCTCGCCCGAAAGCGAAACTTCTTTCATTGCACGGTCCGGATTCGAAAGGTGGCCATCACGCAGAGGTCCTGCGAGCGAACGGTTTGCGGCGCAAGCGCGGACTCATGCCCGCTGCGCGACCGGAGCAACCTTGCGTGGCATGATCCACCGTTTCGCCAACTCCAGCAGCGGTTGCTCGATATAGCGATAGGCAAGCACCGACACCGCGACCGACACCACCAATGCGACGACGACATAGCCTGACGAAGATACGATGCCGATCTTGTTCCAGACGATACTGAGCACCTTCAACGTGAACAGATGCGAGAGATAGAGCGAATAGGAGGCATCTCCACCAAGAACGAGCCAGCCTCTGACGCGCATCTCCGGAAAATCGGATCCCAATACGACGCCGGCTGCGATCAACAGCGATGGAATTCCTCCCCACAACACGCGCGTGTGGAATGGGAAGTCATGCACCGCGGCAGAGCCACCAAGGATGAACCCCAGCACGATCAAAGCGAGCCGCTGCCAAGTGCTGAGCCGAACCCCTTGCAGGTAGGCGATCGCCAGCCCCACCCCGAACACGAACTCAAGAATGATCGGCTGTGTCCAGAATGACAGCATGACGAGTGGAAGGTCGAACAACTCGCCCAGCAGGACAAGGCCGAAGAAGATGGATGCGATCAGGATCAGGCCGGTACGGCGCGCAAACAGCAGGCCGATCGAAAAGATCACATAGAAGAACATCTCGTAATTCAGCGTCCAGCCCGGTCCCAGAAGGGGCGTCCAGCCACCATCGGGGTGATACCAGGGGATGAAAAGGTACGAGCAGATAACGTGGACGACATCGAGCGACGACTTGTTCACGGCGCCAGTGAAGAACAGGATCGAAAGCAGCATCAGGGTCGTGAAGAACCAGTATAGCGGCAGGATGCGGATTAACCTTCGCCGAATGAAGTCCGCTGCTCCGCCCGATTTGCCGAACGCGTCGCGCCCGACATAGTACATGATGAAGCCGCTGATAATGAAGAAGATGTCGACCCCGGATTCCCAGATCACCGGGATGATGAATTCCACCGGCTCGGACTTCACATAGCCGCGTTCGAACCCCAGGAAGATGTGGCCGACCAGCACGAACAGCGCAGCCACAAACCGCAATATCTGTACGTTGTACAGCTTGTCCCGGCTGGAATTACTCGCCTGTTCCATCGTCTGATCCGATCCCCCGGTCGTACCCGTCATCACCGCCCGCGCTCCGCAATCGCCTCCAGCAATTTGCGGATCTCCTCATGCACCACCGCGCTCGCATATTCGCGCACCACGCGTTCGCGGCCGGCTTTTGCCATGCGATCACGCAACGCCGGGTCGCTCAGGATGGCGATGCTCGCGTCCGCCATGCCTGCCGCGTCGCCCGAGGTGACCAACGTGCCGCTCACGCCGTCGGCCACCGCTTCGCGGACGCCCGATACGTCGAACGCGACCGAGGGGATTTCCATCGCCGCAGCTTCGAGCAGCACGTTGCCGAAGCCTTCGAAATAGGAGGGGAATACGAACAGGTCGCCCAGTGCATAGGCGGTGCGCGGATCGCTGCGGTAGCCGAGCCAGTGGACCTGTGGCGCATTGGCGAAATAATCGAGCGTCTCCGGGTTCACCGGGTCGCGATCGTCCTCGGGGCCGACCAGCACCAGATGCGCGCCCGGGATCTGCGCCTTTACGCGGGCATGGACTTCGGGGAGCAGGTCCACACCCTTCTCGCCGATGATCCGTCCGACGAACAGCAGCACCGGCGCATCGGCGGGAATACCCAGTTCGGCACGCAGCGCCGCGGCGCCCTCGGCTTCGGCACCGGGGGCGAAGCGATCGACATTGATGCCGTTGCTCGATCCGCTGCCGATGAAGTGGAGCTTCTCACGCTTGCACACGCCGTCGCCAACCAGCTGCTCGCCCAGTTCGCGGCTGATCGGCACGACCTTTTTCGAAAGCGCGGCGATCACCTTGTCGACATTGATGTAGAGCCGCTGCTTCACGCCGCTCATCAGTTCATAGACACGGCGGCGATAGACGAACACCACCGGCCCGTTGCGCGTCAGGAACGCGGCGATCGATCCCAGCAGGCTCGCCTTGGGCGTGGAGACATGGATCACGTCGTAACGGCGCGAGGACAGCAGCTTCACGAACGAGGCCAGCCCGCCAATGTCCTTGATCGGCGAAAGCTCGCGTTCGATCGTTAGCTGGTGGATCACCGGATCGCCGAAATCGGCGGGATTGAAGCCCGACAGGTCACCGCCGCCGATCGCGATCTCGATTTCCCAGCCATGGCGTTCCAGATAGGGGAACAGCCCACGGTACAGCGTCGCCATGGTGAATGCGGTGGTGCAGGCGAAAAGTATCCTGCGTCGCCCGGCAGCCATTTGATCCCCGCTCCCCTGCTAACGCCCCTGACCGGTCCGCCCGACCCGTCCTGCCACGAATGCCCTTCCGGCACCGCACCGCACAAGTGCTTTTTGCATTGCGGAAGAATGATCTCGCGCGATATCCGGACAAAGTGGCGGGTTCCGGCTCCCACAAAGGTCCAACTCGTCGCCAAAGGCCGCTTTCCGCATGCAGACGAGTCCATCGGCGTCCATCCCGGCAAGTCTGAAACATGTCGTGATCGTCAACGATCGCGCGGTGCCCAAGGGCGGCGCATCGGCGGTGGCGCTCCAGTCTGCGGTCGCGCTGGCTCGCGCCGGCGTGGCGGTGACGGTGTTTGCGGGCGGAAGCGCGGTGTGGGGCGAACTCGATGCAGCGGGTGTGCGCACCGTGCTGGTCGAGACTTCGGAGATCGGCGACGAGAGCGTGCGCGGCAAGGCGGCGTTCCGCGCGCTGTGGAACCGAGGATCGGCGCGCGGGCTCACCGATCTGTTGAACAGCCTGCCCCGGCCCGGCACGGTCGTGCATGTCCATAGCTGGAGCAAGGGCCTGTCCCCCAGCATCTTCGCCGCGGCCGAACGCGCCGGGGTCCCGATCGTCGCGACGCTGCACGATTACGGCTTTGTCTGCCCCAATGCCGGGCTGCACGATTTCCCGACGGGCAAGCCCTGCATGCTCCGGCCGATGTCGGCCGCGTGCCTGACGCAGAATTGCGATTCTCGCAGCCGCCTGCACAAATTGTGGCGGATCGCGCGGCAATTGTCGCTGGAGCAGGTCGCGCGCGCGCCGCGCATCGTCGACCGGCTGATTTCGGTCACGGCCTATGCCGCCGATATCTATCGCCCGCTGCTGCCCAAGGGGAGTCCGCTGACGGTGCTGCCCAATCCGATCGACGCCACCGATCTTGGTCCCGCCGATCCTGCGGCGAATGCCGATATCCTCTTCATCGGCCGCCTTTCGCGCGAGAAGGGCACGCTGATCCTTGCCGAAGCGGCAGCGCGGCGCGGTCTCGCCCCGGTCTTTGTCGGCGAAGGCGAACTGGCGGACGAAGTGCTGGCGCGCTGCCCGCAGGCGACCGTGACCGGGTGGCTGGACCGTGCGGGCGTCACCGCACGGCTGCGGTCGGCGCGCGCGGTCGTCCTGCCCGCCACCTGGCGCGAGACGCAGGGGATGGTCGTGCCCGAGGCGCTGGCGAACGGCGTTCCCGTCGTGGTCAGCTCCGGCACCGCTCCCGCCAGCGCGGTCCGCAACCGCGAAACCGGGTTGGTGTTCGAAAATGGCAGCGTCGACGATCTCGCGCGGGTGCTGGGATTGCTGGAGGACGACGATCTGGTCCACCGCATGGGCCGCACCGGCTATGACGAATTCTGGCGCGAGCCGCCCGACATGGCCCGGCACCTGAGCGGATTGCTGTCAATCTATGCAGAAGTGCTTGCCCCGGCGAAGGCCGCTGCCGCCTGAGCTAGCGGATCAGAACGCGTTCTTGTGGAGCAGCACGCGGAAGGTCATCAGGATGATCATCATGTCCTTCCACAGCGACCAGCGCTCGAGATATTCGAGGTCCGACTGGAGCCGGTTGGTCAGATCATGCTCTTCCTCGGTATTGCCGCGATAGCCGCGCACCTGCGCCAGCCCGGTCAGGCCCGGCTTGGCGGCATGACGATGCCAGTAACGGCCATCGACTTCCCAATAGAGCTTGTCCGCTGCCCGCGCGCCCAGCGCATGCGGGCGCGGGCCGACAATGCTCATCTCGCCCTTCAGCACGTTGATCAGCTGGGGCAGCTCGTCGATGCTGGTCTTGCGCAGCCACTTGCCGACGCGCGTCACGCGGGGATCGCTGCGCGCGGTCAGCTGGCTGGCATTGTGATCGGTCAGGTCGTTGCGCATGCTGCGGAACTTGAACATGCGGAACAGCTCGTTCGCGCGGCCGATACGGATCTGCACGAAGAAGACCGGCCCGGGGCTTTCCAGCTTGATCAGCAGCGCCGCGATCAGGAACACCGGGATGATCAGGAACAGCGAGATACCGGCCACCGCGATGTCGAACCCGCGCTTCAGCATGCGGCTGGGTAGGTTCAGCGGCCCGCGCGACACCACCAGCGTGGGCGTGCCGGCAAAGCGCGCGACGGTCATCGGCTTGATCGAATGCAGCTCGGGCGCGAGGATTTCGGCCTGGACATTCGATCCCTTCAGCGCATGCGCCCAGGCCAGCCGATGTTCGGGCGCACAGCCGACCACGACGCGATCCGCGGTGCGTAGTGCGCGCGCCAGGCGATCGTACATCTGGGGATCGTCCGACTCCGGATCGAAACTCGCGGCAGGCAGGATCGCCGAATATTCCTCGGGCGGCACGCTGACCGTGCCATCGGAGATCAGTACGATCATGAACGGGCTTTCGCCCAGCACCGCGCGTGCGCGCTTGGCGAAGAAGTAGCGGCCGGCGGCCAAGGTGGCGACGCTTCCGACAAAGCCGATCGCGAAGATCGCGCGCGAAATATCGGCGCTGGCCTTCAGGTAGAAGGCGATGAAGATCACTGCCGCGGTTGCCACCGCCAGCGACTGAAGGCTCCGGGTCACGCCAAGCGGCGCGTTGGCAATCGCTTCGGTCGAATAGGAGCGCGATCCGAACGCGCTGAGGACGTAGATCGGAATCAGCGCCAGAGCGATCGTGACAGATTCATCCGCACCCACCGGATAGACGACCGACGCGAACAACAGGCTGCCGAAGATGGCGAGGATATCCAGCGCCACCAGCGCAAGATGCAGACGGATGCGCACGGAACGTCGTGAAACGCGCCGCTTTCCCGCCGCGATCACCGCAGAATCGCTGTCCGTAATCGGTATCCGCAATTCGGCGTTCATTACTTCCCCCGCCGCATCGAATCGTTTTCCCCTGCCCTTATTGTAACGTTGCATGTTTCAGCAACAAGGCAGGTATACTGCACTGCAGCAGATTCTTGTCCCACAAACAGACCGCATCACCGTCACTGGACGGCGATATGATCGAACCACGCCTCGGCCGGATTGCCGGTGGTCGCACGCGAATGAAGCTCTACGTACAGGGCGGGACAGTTCGCCGGAACGACGAAATCCTGGATCGATGTCCGCCGCTGGCCGCTCGCCTCGCGTCGCGCAAGCCCCAGCTTCAATTCGGCACCGCCGGCGCAGATGATACGCCAGCGGAACTGATCCGGCGAGCCATTTTCGGTTTCCAGCGCATCATAGCGCAACTGACGGGCGCCCGGAGACACCTGCACCAGCTGGCGTGCCAGCCGGATATTGGGGGCGCTGGCCTGCACGAACATCGCATCCTCGCCGACCAGCAGGGGTGCGGCACCCTGCACCGCATTGCCGCCATTGCCCGCCTCGAACCGCCATTCGAACGGGTAACGCGGCTGCTGGTCGTCGGCCAGCGGGTCCTCCTTAAAGTCGCCATCGACGATCCCCGGCGCCAGCGGTTCGGCAGCGGCGCCGCGCGAGGCGAGCCACAGGCGGCGTGCCGCGCCGAACTGGCCCTTCTTGACGAGATGATCGATGAACGGTGCCACTTCGCTGCGCCGCGCGCCGCCTTCGCGCTGGATCAGTCCCTCGATCAGCAGCAGATGGCTGGTTTCGGATTCCGGCGCGATAAACTGGATATCGCGGAAGAATTCGCGCCGCCAACCCGGTTCGTCCACCAGCCGGGCGATCAGCTCGTTGCGCGCTTCCGGCACACGCGCGATATCGTGCGCCAGCCGCAACATGTCCTCGAACAGCTGGCGGCTGCGCAGCATCGCGTCGATGCGCTGTGCCGCGGTGGTGTAATTATTGTCCGCCAGCGCCGCGCGGATCAGCCAGACTTGGGTGATCTCGTCGCGCCAGCCCAGCGCACCGGCACGCAGCATCAACTGGCTGCCCAGATCCTGCCGCCGGGTGGCGACCGCCGCGATGCCCAGCACGCGCAACGCACGCACGTCGCGCGGGGTGATCATCAGCGATGCGCGGGCATAGCTTTCCGCAGCCTTGGTATCGTTGCGGGCCAGCGCCTGCGCCGATGCGATCGACAGCGCCTCCGCCGAATGCGGGCGGATCCGCAGCGCGGTCTTCGCATCCCCGACCTCCAGCGCCGAAGCGGTCAGCCCATAGGCGATGGTCACATAACCCAGCCAGCCGGTTCCGATCAGCACCCCGGCGATACGCGCCCAGCCCCATGCGCCCGCGATCCGCGGTTTCTCCCCGCTTGCCGGTGGATCGACCAGCAACGCGCAGCACAGGCCGAACACCACGCTCAGCAATGGCGTGCGCAGCGGGTAATCAGCCATCGAGTGGAGCAGCACCAATCCCGCACAGGTCAGCCCGGCATAGGCCAGCCGGCCCTCGATCCCGGCCATGGGACGGCGGATCACCCGGATCGTCATGACCACCAGGAACGCCACGAGCAGCAGCGCGCCGGGGATGCCCATTTCCAGCAGGATCTCGAGATAGTCGTTATGTGCGTGATTGAGGAACCGCTCCGACAATGTGTCGAGCGTCTCGACCGAGCGGTAAACGCCGTCGAAGCTACCCGCGCCGGTGCCCGTCCAGCCAAATTCGCCGATCGCGTAGAGTACGTTCGGCCAGAAGTGGAATCGCCCGTCATCGGCGTTCGAGAAGTCGGCAAAGGCGCGCGCGAAGATCGGATTGAACGCCACCAGTAGCGCCAGCGCACCAACCAGCCCGATCCCGCCGAACACGATGGTGCGGATATGCCCGGCCAGCCGTTCGCGCACCACGATGGCGAGAAGCCCCAGCCCGATCAGCGCGATGCCCGAACGCGATCCGCATGCGACCACCCCGGCAGCAAAGGCAAACATCACCCCATAGAGCCAGGCCGAGCGATCCAGCCGTCGCTCAGCAATGGCGCTGCGGATCGGCGGCGCGAAGATACCGGCAAAGACGAAACCGATCACCAGCAGGTCGGCCTGATGATTGGCATTGGCGAACACGCCGATGGGCAGGCCGGTATGCGCCTGTCGATACAGAGTGATCGTACCCGCCTGCGCGCCGAAACTGGCCTGCAGCACACCGAACACAAGGCTGGCCAGCGCCAGCGCGACACAGGCCCATACCAGCACAAGCCGTTGGCGTGCGCCCATGCGCATCACTGCGACTGCCATTGCCACGCCCGGAATGACGGCCAGCGCGGCAAGCACCGTCAGTTCGGGATCGACCGACAGCGGGCGCGCGGCATGCGGCGCACCGATCAGATCGAGCACATTCGCCGAAAGCCCGCGGCCCGCGAGCGACGACCACATGCCGAACGGCAACGGCACCAGCTGCACCACGAACAGCAGCGCCAGCGCACCGATCAGAATCAGCGGCCATCGCGCGCTCGGCGAGAAGGATCTTCCGATCCAGCCCGCGGCCACCGCGGCCAGCACGACCAGAGCCACGACACCGACAGCAAGATCGCGCAACGGCTGACCCGCAGCAGCCCCACCGAACAGGAACGCGGCGAGCAGCAGAAGAAGCGGTAAAAGGACGGTCGGCTGCATCAGGCCCAGTGGCGCCAGCCGTGCTTCGCCAGGGGTTGCCCCCGGCCGATTCAGTTCGCCCTCGTCCACGTCGCCCCCCTCAACAGCGGCAGGTCATGCAACGCAAGTGACCGGATCACCAGCGGAAAAACGAAAAGGGGCCGCGCTTGCGGTACAAGCGCGGCCCCTTTTGAAACTCAGGCTGCGAAGCTTACGGGCTTTCGTTGAGCACCTGCTCCAGCGCGAAGCCAGCGCCGGCCAGGCCCAGCAGGATCAGGATCAGCAGCGCGGGGCTGATTTCGTTGGCGTTCTCGAGCGCAGCACCCTGGCGGCCCTGAACCGGCGCCATCTTTGCTGCAGCCGAAGCCGAGACCAAGGAGTCCGACGGACGGACAGCGGCGCCCGCTGCCGAAGCGGAAATCAGTGCGATAGCGCCCAAAGCGGCGACGCTGCTACGTACAATCCCCATATTGTCTACTCCCTGAACCGCATTACTGCACGCCATGGACAATTCCATATTGGCCGCTTCCGGTCAACCTAAACACGCTTTTCGTTAAAAATATTTTGCAGCGCGGCAAAAAAGTGACGGCCGCCCAATGGTCTGGCCGTGCGCCGTACCGCCTTGCCGCCCCTCCTTGCAACGCGTACTCCACCCCAATGTGGGTTATTTTGAGACGCTATCCCCTGCTTCTCGCCGCGATATTTCTCGCAACCGCAACCGATTCTCTCGCAACGGCAGCCGAACCCGAGGGACTCCGCGCGCAACAGCATTTCGATCAGATCCTGACCGGCATCGGTTACCGCCTCGCGACACATGGCGGCGATCTTTGCGATCGGCAGGTGCCCCTTCCAGGCTTCACCATCCACGATCTTTCCCAATATGCGGGCAGCCAGCAGGACGAAGCACGCACCACCTTCGGCTTCACAGACGCGCCGCTGATCCTCACCATCGCCCCGGCCAGCCCAGCCGCGGCCGCTGGCCTACGCACCGACGATGCGATCGTGAAGATCGACGGCAGGCCCCTGCCCGCCGCTCCGCCCGGCGCCCGCAAATCCTATGACCGGATGAGCGTGCTGCTCGGGCTGATCGACGATGCCGCGGCCGACCGGACGCTCGATCTCGAAATCCGCCGTGACTCCCGGGCGATGACGCTTCGCATCCTCGCGCCGCTCGGCTGCGCCAGCCGCTTCCAGACCGCGATCAACCCGTCCGCCCGTTCGCGCGCAGACGGCACCTATGTCGAGATCACCACCGGGATGATGGGTTTTGCCGGCACCGAGGAACAGATCGCCGCGGTGATCGCGCACGAAATGGCGCACAATATCCTGCGCCACCGCGAGCGGCTCGACGCCAAGGGAATCCGCCGCGGCATGCTCGGCCAGTTCGGCCGCAGCGCCCGGCTGGTCCGCCAGACCGAGATCGAGGCCGACCGGCTGAGCGTCTACCTGATGGATCGCGCCGGCTATGATCCGCAGGCGATCGTCACCTTCTGGGAACGCTTCGGCAAATGGAACCCGCTCGGCTTCCTCGACGCGCCGACCCACCAGTCCCCGCGCGACCGCATCGAACTGATCACGGCCGAGATCGCCCGGATCGCGCGCATGAAGGTCGCCGGCCAGTCGCCGCGGCCCGAATTCATGACGGGAAACCGGCTTCCCGAACTGCGCTGAGGTTGACCCTTCGCAATTGCAGCATCTATTCGGCGTGATACGGGTTGCGGTCTCGCCGCCGGGATAGGGATGGATCCATGCGCTTTCTGATCACGGGCACCGCCGGGTTCATCGGCTTCCACCTCGCGACGCGGCTGCTTGCCGACGGTCATCAGGTCACCGGCTTCGACGGCGTGACCGACTATTACGACGTCCGCCTGAAGGAAGCGCGCATCGCCAAGCTTTCGGAGAGCGAGAGCTTCCGCTTCGTGAAGGGCATGCTGGAGGACGCCTCTGCGCTCGACCGTGCCGCCGATCTGGCCGAGCCCGACATCATCATCCATCTCGCCGCGCAGGCTGGCGTGCGTTATTCGATCGAAGCGCCGCGCACCTATATCGACAGCAACCTGACCGGCTCGTTCAACGTGCTGGAACTGGCCCGCCGCATCCAGCCCAGGCATCTGATGCTGGCCTCCACCTCGTCGGTCTATGGTGCGAACGAGGACATGCCGTTCGGCGAGAACCAGCGCACCGACACGCAGATGAGCCTCTATGCCGCCACCAAGAAGAGCATGGAGGGGATGGCCCACAGCTATTCCCACCTGTTCGGCGTGCCGACCACGGCGTTCCGCTTCTTCACCGTCTATGGCCCCTATGGCCGGCCGGACATGGCGTTGTTCAAATTCGTCTCCGCCACGCTGAAGGGCGAGCCGATCGACGTGTACGGCCATGGCAAGATGGCGCGCGACTTCACCTATGTCTCCGATCTGGTCGAGGCGATCACCCGCCTTGCCGACGTGGTGCCCAATGAGAGCAACCGCGTGGCGGGCGTCGACAGCCTGTCCCCCGTCGCGCCCTATCGCGTGGTCAACATCGCGGGCGGCCAGCCGACCCCGCTGATGGAGTTCATCGAGACGATGGAAGAGGCGCTGGGCATGAAGGCCCGCCTCAACATGATGGACATGCAGGCCGGCGACGTGCCCGCCACCAATGCCGATCCGTCGCTGCTCAAGGGGCTGACCGGCTATGTTCCGGGCACCACCGTGCGCGAGGGCGTGTTCGCATTCGTCCGCTGGTATCGCGAGCATTACGGCAAATAGGTCGTCCGATAGGCTGACTGTTCCGCGCTCAACAAAAAACGCGTGCGGTTGGCGAGCATGTGACATTACCTGACCCGCAATGTCGCTGACCCATCTCCAACGCCTCGAAGCCGAATCGATCCACATCCTGCGCGAAGTCGTCGCGGAGGCCGAAAAGCCCGTGATGCTTTACTCGGTGGGCAAGGATTCGGCGGTGATGCTCCATCTCGCCAAAAAGGCCTTCTACCCCTCGCCGCCGCCCTTCCCGCTGCTCCATGTCGATACGACGTGGAAGTTCCGCGCGATGTACGAACTGCGCGACAAGGCGGCGAAGGATGCGGGCATGGACCTGCTGGTCCACCACAATCCCGAAGCGATGGAACGCGGCATCAATCCGTTCGACCATGGCGGCCTCCACACCGATATGTGGAAGACCGAGGGGCTGAAGCAGGCGCTCGACAAATATGGCTTCGATGCCGCGTTCGGCGGCGCACGCCGCGACGAGGAGAAGAGCCGCGCCAAGGAACGCGTGTTCAGCTTCCGCAGCGCGAACCATCGCTGGGACCCGAAGAACCAGCGTCCCGAGCTGTGGAACCTCTACAATGCGCGCAAGGCCAAGGGCGAGAGCATCCGCGTCTTCCCGATCTCGAACTGGACCGAGCTGGATATCTGGCAATATATCCTCGCCGAGGGGATCGAGATCGTACCGCTCTATTTCGCCGCTCCCCGCCCCACGGTGGTCCGTGACGGGTTGATCCTCATGGTCGACGACGACCGTTTCCCGTTGCGCGAAGGCGAAGTGCCGGTCGAACGCTCGATCCGCTTCCGTACGCTCGGCTGCTACCCTTTGACCGGTGCGGTGGAGAGCGAAGCCGCGACGCTGAGCGATGTGATCCAGGAAATGCTGCTGACCACGACGAGTGAGCGTCAGGGCCGCGCGATCGATCACGATCAGGCCGCGAGCATGGAGAAGAAGAAGCAGGAGGGGTATTTCTGATGACCTCCTCCTACCGCCCCGACGCGCTCATCGCGTCCGACATCTCGGCCTATCTCGACCAGCACCAGAACAAGTCGCTGCTCCGCTTCATCACCTGCGGATCGGTCGATGACGGCAAGTCCACGCTGATCGGCCGCCTGCTCTACGACAGCAAGATGATCTTCGAGGATCAGCTCGCCGCGCTGGAATCCGACAGCAAGCGGGTGGGCACGCAGGGACAGGAGATCGACTTCGCTCTCCTCGTCGACGGCCTCGCCGCCGAGCGTGAGCAGGGCATCACGATCGACGTCGCCTATCGCTTCTTCGCGACCGAGAAACGCAAGTTCATCGTCGCCGACACGCCCGGCCACGAGCAGTACACCCGCAACATGGTCACCGGCGCCTCGACCGCCGATCTCGCGGTGATCCTGATCGACGCACGCAAGGGCGTGCTGACCCAGACGCGGCGGCACAGCTACCTCGCGCACCTGATCGGCATCCGCCATATCGTGCTGGCGGTGAACAAGATGGATCTGGTCGGATACGATCAGGCGAAGTTCGACGAGATCGTCGCCGATTATCGCGAGTTCGCCGCGTCGATCGGCATCACCGCATTCACGCCGATCCCGATCTCGGGCTTCAAGGGCGACAACATCACCGCACTCAGCGAGAACACCCCGTGGTTCTCCGGCCCGGCGCTGATGGACCATCTCGAGACGGTCGAACTCGATGTCGACGCAGATCGCGCCAAGCCGTTCCGCATGCCGGTGCAATGGGTGAACCGCCCGAACCTCGACTTCCGCGGCTTTTCCGGTCTGATCGCGGGCGGCACGGTGAAGCCCGGCGACAAGGTCCGCGTCCTGCCGTCGGGCAAGACCTCCACCGTCACCCGCATCGTCACCCTCGACGGCGATCTGCCCGAGGCGGGCGCCGGCCAGTCGGTCACGCTCACCCTTGCCGACGAGATCGATTGCTCGCGCGGCGACGTGATCGCCCTCGCCGACGCACCGCCCCAGGTCGCCGACCAGTTCCAGGCGACCATCGTGTGGATGGATGGCGAGGATCTGCTGCCCGGCCGCGCCTATTGGCTGAAGCTCGGCACCCAGACGGTGAGCGCGACGGTTCAGCAGCCGCGCCACGCCATCTGCATCAACACCATGGCCGAGCTGAGCGTGAAGACGCTGAGCCTGAACGATATCGGCGTGGCGGAAGTCTATACCGACCGCGGCATCGTGTTCGAGCCTTACGCCGATTCCCATGGCCTCGGCGGCTTCATCCTGATCGACAAGATCACCAACGCCACCGTCGCCGCCGGCATGCTCAACTTCTCGTTGCGTCGCGCCCAGAATGTCCATTGGCAGGCGACCGAGATCAACCGCGAGGCCCATGCGCGGCAGAAGAACCAGCTTGCCCGGCTGCTGTGGTTCACCGGGCTCTCCGGATCGGGCAAGTCGACCATCGCCAATCTGGTCGAGAAAAAGCTGCACGCGATGGGCAAGCACAGCTTCCTGCTCGATGGCGACAATGTGCGGCATGGCCTGAACAAGGATCTGGGCTTCACCGATGCCGACCGGATCGAGAATATCCGCCGCGTCGGCGAAGTCGCGAAGCTGATGACCGATGCGGGGCTGATCGTGCTGACCGCCTTCATCTCACCCTTCCGCGCCGAGCGCGAGCTGGTCCGTGCGATGCTGCCCGAAGGCGACTTCTTCGAGATATTCATCGACACGCCGCTCGAGGAGGCCGAACGCCGCGACGTGAAGGGCCTCTACAAGAAGGCGCGCAGCGGCCAGATCGCCAACTTCACCGGCATTTCCAGCCCCTATGAGGCGCCGCTGAACCCGGAGATCCGCATCGACACGACCAAGGTGTCGCCGGAGGAAGCCGCCGAGCTGATCGTCGAGCAGATCATGGGCGTGTGGAGCCCGGTGCTGTGACCGACGCCGAACTCGCCGCCGATATCGCCACCGAAGCCGGCAAGCTGCTGCTCGCGCTCCAGAAGTCCGGCCTTTCGGGCAAGGAACTCTGCAATGCGGGCGATCTTCAGGCCAACAACCTGATCCTCGCCCGGCTGCGCGCCGATCGCCCCGGCGAAGCGATCCTGTCGGAGGAATCCGCCGACGACCTCGGCCGCCTGACGCAGAGCCGGGTGTGGATCATCGATCCGCTCGACGGCACCCGCGAGTTCGGCGAGGGACGCGACGACTGGGCCGTCCATGTCGCGCTCGCCATCGACGGGGCACCCGTCATCGGCGCGGTCGCCCTGCCCGGCCTGGGCATCACCCTCTCCAGCGACGCCCCGCCGCCGCTCAAACCCGCACACAATCCGCCGCGCATGCTGGTCAGCCGCACCCGCCCCAGCGAGCTGTGCGCCCGCGTCTGTGGCACGATTTCAGCCGAGACAATCGGCATGGGCTCTGCGGGCGCGAAGGCGATGGCGGTAGTCCGCGGCGAAGCGGAGATCTATCTCCACTCGGGCGGCCAGCATCAGTGGGACAATTGCGCACCCGCCGCGGTCGCGCTCGCGGCCGGGCTGCATGTCTCGCGGATCGACGGTAGCGAAATCGTCTACAACAAGGAGAGCAGCTCGATCCCCGATCTGCTCATCTGCCGCCCCGAACTGGCCGAATGCGTCCTCGCCGCGATCTGATCAGCGCTTGCCCAACCACGCCTCGGCATCGGGCTTGAACAGATAGCTGATCGACCAGGCGAAGATCAGGAAGCCGATCCAGCCCAGCGCCGAAACCAGGCTGACGCGCAGCCCGAGCTGGAAGGCCTGATAGGCGAGCGACGTGGCAGCCACCACGAACCAGACCGACAGGATCCACTTCGCGATCACGCTGGCCCGCCGCGCGACCAGATAATAAAGGCCCAGCTGCGCCAACAGGTTCACGCCGACGAACACCGCCAGCACCGTCCCCGCATCCATGCCGGGCATACCGCCACGCGCCGTCAGCGCCGCGACCGAAGAATGCCAGGTCAGGACATAGATCAGGACGTTGATCACGAACGACACCAGAAACAGGCGCTCGAACTGGACGATCGAATTGGGCCGCATAATTCTCCCCTTCAGCCGCGAAACGATAGACGCCTCACCCACCCGCGCAACATCGCGCGGCAAAAAAGATCGTTACCGATTGGGGAGGGTTGCCGGCGCCCTGTGGGGGAGGATGCGCCGACACACAAGACTTCGCCCGGCGATGTTGCCGCGATATGTCTGGCGCTGCGGCTCATCGCAAATGGCTTTGGACAGAAGGTCCGAACCCAACGGGTTCGCAAGCGCGAACACGCGCCGGCCGTCAGGCCGCCCTTGTCGGAGCGTTCGCGAAGCGAACTGGCGCGAGATCGAAAAATGGTGGTCCCGGAGGGACTCGAACCCCCGACGCCCACTTTAGGAAAGTGGCGCTCTATCCGGCTGAGCTACGGAACCACGCGGCGCATCCCATAAAGCGCCCCGCGGGATGCGGCAACCGGCCTAGTTGCACGCCTCGGGCGGCACCACCGGCAGCGGCAAAGGCGCGACGGGCACGCCGTCTTCGATCAGTTCCTTGGCCTCTTCGCGCGTCGCCTGACCGTGGATCGGGGCATGCGGCTCGTCGCCGTCGTGCATCGCCCGCGCCCGCGTCGCGAAGCTGCCGCCAACCCACTGCGACCCTTCGAGCATCTTCGCCTGCGCCGCGGCCAGAGTCGCCATCGCAGCCTTGATCGCTTCGGGCGGCGGCGCTTCGCCACCGGCTGTGGCTGGTGCAGCAGAACGCTGGTTTCCCTTGGCCGCGACGTTCGGCGCCATCACGGCCTTCTCGACGTCACCGCGGCCGCACATCGGGCAGGCCAGCAGGCCACCTGTGCGCTGTTCCTCATAGGCCGCGCTCGATCCGAACCATGCTTCGAACACATGGCCGGTGCCGCATTTCAGGTCGAATACGATCACAGCGACGCGACCTCGGGGATCGCCCGGCGATGCTTCAGCACCGGCACGCGCGTGCGGGCATCCTCGACCCGGCCTTGGTCGATCTCGGCAAAGCCCAGCCCGGACTCCTCGCCCATGTCGAGCACCAGCTCACCCCAGGGATTGGAAACCAGCGAATGGCCATAGGTGGCGCGGCCGTCCTCATGCACGCCGGTCTGCGCCGCCGCGATCACGAACGCCGCCGCTTCGATCGCCCGCGCGCGCAGCAGCACATGCCAGTGCGCCGCGCCCGTCGGCCGGGTGAACGCGGCGGGCAGCGCCAGGATCGTCGCGCCCGCGTCGCTGAGACTGCGAAACAGGTCCGGAAAGCGCAGGTCGTAACAGATGGCGAGGCCCAGCACGCCCAGCGGCGTCCGCACCGTCACCGGCTGTTCGCCCGGCGCATAGCTGTTCGATTCGCGCCAGCTTTCGCCGGTCGGCAGATCGACATCGAACAGGTGCATCTTGTCGTACCGCGCCCGGATCTCGCCGGTATCGTCGATCACGAAGCCGCGATTGGCCAGCTTGCCCTCTTCGCGCAGGATGGCGAGGCTGCCGATATGCACCCACAATCCATGCTTCGCCGCCGCTTCGCGCACCGCGGCCAGCACCGGATCGTCATGCTCGTGGCGAAGCGCAGCCGCCGCCCGATCGCGGTTGCCGTCCAGCAGTCCCGACATTTCCGGCGTGAACAGCATCGCCGCGCCGCCCGCCTTCGCATCCTCCACAGCCTTCACCATGGTGCGGGCATTGGCGGCGGGATCGATCCCGCTGGTCATCTGGAGCAGGGCGGCGCGATTGCTCATGCGTTCAGCAGCGCGTCCAGCTTGCCCTCACGCTCCAGCGCGGCAAGGTCGTCCGATCCGCCGACATGCTTTCCGTCGATGAAGATCTGCGGATAGGTCGCGCGGCCACCCGAGCGCTCGATCATCTCGGCGCGTTTCGGTCCGCCCATGGTGAGGTCATATTCCTCGACATCGGCGCCCTTGCTGTCGAGCAGCGATATGGCGCGCGCGCAATAGCCGCAAAACGCCCGTGTATAGATTTCTACCTTGGCCATCGTGCCTCCGAGGTGATGATCCGCCAGCCGCTTGTCAATCGGCCTCCTCCCCCAGAACGCGCGCCCAGCACAGAAGGATCACTTTCGCCGCGCCCCCACGCTTGAGCAGCTTCGCGCAAGCAGCCGACGTCGCGCCGCTGGTATGCACATCATCGACCAGCACCACAGTCCGCCCCGCCAGCCGCGCCCTCGCATCCGGCGCCAGCGCGAACGCGCCCGCCACGGCCTTTGCCC